>DAOPZY010000028.1:0-37294 GCA_035353615.1 Candidatus Limiplasma sp. | reverse complement strand
TTTTCCTGGGGCAGTGCAGTGCAGGGGTGAAACCCCTGCCGGGGTTTGGGGTGGAGCCCCAAGCCCCATGCCGCAGCGTATCCACAACAAGCGAGCGAACAGCCCGCAGGGCTATGAGGCGAGCGGTATGACCATCATGCCACTGTATAAACATCATAGGCATCCCAAGTTGAACCAAAAATCCGCACGGCAAAACCGCTTATTGCTTGGCCGCGCCTGTACCGGCCAATCCCACAGGCAATTTACCTTTCCCCCTGTACAGGTATGGTCAAAAAGCATAAGAAAAAGGAAGGCGCATGCCTTCCGTTCTTCTTTGCTTTTGACGGCTCCCGAAACCTTTACTGGGCGGCTTTAGCCAACTGCTTGGCCAAGCGGGCCTTTTTACGGTTCGCGGTGTTCTTGTGGATAATCCCCTTTGCGGCGGCCTTATCAATAGCGGAGGCGGTCACGCTGTACTGCGCACCGGCATTCGCGGGGTTAGCCGCGAGCTCCGCGTCAAACTTCTTGATCGCGGTCTTGACCTTCGACTTCACCATACGGTTGCGAAGGTTCTTTTTCTCGCTGACCTTTACGCGTTTGATAGCGGATTGAATATTGGGCAACGTTCTTCACCTCCTTGGTTATCATGAATCGCAAGGTTGATTGTATCATGCGGCGCAGGAAAAAGCAAGAGATAATTTCACATTTGTGCCTTTCTGCGAATGACGCGCCGAGCGGGATATCCGGCACGCCCCCAGACAGCGGCAAGTCACCCCCGCGGATTCGCCTCCCCCGCCTGCGCGATGGCGCGGTTGAGCGCGCGCAGGGCGTCCGGCGGCAGTTTCAGCACTTCCCGGTCATAGGTTATCAGGCCGTTCAGCTCATCTTCCACATCGGTCAGCTGGGTATAAACCGTTGCGCACAACCCCTTGTGGATTGCGGGCAGCACCTGCGTATCGTACAGGGTTTCGTAGGCGGCCTGCAATTCCTGCCCGCTTTTCAGTTTCTTGTACCCAAAATCCACGTCATTCCAGCTGTGGCCCGCAATGCGCAGATTGTAACCGCCAAACTCGCTCAAGGCAACCGCGCGGCCTAACCGATCCCGATGAAAACGGTATTTCTTAAAGTAAACATGCCAAGTGCGCAGGTCGCCGCACCGTTGGTCGTGCCAGCCGCTGGCGGGGTCTGCCGGGCGGGTTCCATCCGCCAGATTCAGTCTGCGCACGGCATCAGCCGCGTCAAACTGGCCCCAGCCCTCATTGAAAGGCACCCAAAGCACAATGCAGGGACAGTTATAGAGCTGCGCAACCATCTCGTCCAGCTCCCGCCGGTACGCATCCCGCCCCTCGGCGGCTTCACGGGCAAACCGCGCATAGTCCCGGTCGCTGTGGTGCCTGCCGGTAATCAGCGGCAAGGTGATGGTTGAAAACCGGTACGCTCCGCCGCCGTTGGGCATATCCTGCCACACCAGCATTCCGAGGCGGTCGCAATGGTAGTACCAGCGCATCGGCTCCACCTTGATATGCTTGCGGAGCATGTTGAAACCGAGCGCTTTGGCCGTTTGAATGTCATAGAGCAGCGCCTCGTCGCTGGGGGCCGTGTACAGCCCGTCCGGCCAGTAGCCCTGATCGAGCAATCCATTGTGAAAATAGGGCTTGCCGTTCAGGTACAGCCGCCTGACCCCTTTGGCATCCGCCACGATGGCGGTGGAGCGCATGGCAAAGTAGCTCTCCGCCTCATCCTCCCCCATGCGCACCGTAAGCGAATAGAGGAACGGATCCTCCGGGCTCCACAGGCGCGGGGCCGCAATCGGTACCAGCGTTGGCTGGTTGGCCGTCAGCGGATAGGTTTTGCCTTCCACAACCGCCTCACAAGGGGAATGATCCTCAGCGATCACGCAAATTTCAATCGCGTTTTCATTCAGGCGAGGGGTTAAGCGCAGGCCCCGCATATACTGTTTGGGCACGCGTTCTGCCCATACCGTTTGCCAAATGCCGCTCTGGGGCGTGTACCAGATGCCGCCGCGTTTCTGTTTCTGCTTGCCGCGGGTGCGCCAGCTCGCGTCGGTATCATCCCGCACGCGTACCGTAAGCATGTTTTCTCCGGGCATAAGAGCGTCCGGCAGTTCCGCGGTAAAAGCGTTGTAGCCGCCTTCATGCCGGGCAACCTCCCGCCCATTCAGGAATACAACCGCGTCCTGATCGACCGCGCCAAAGTGCAAAAGCACCCGCCCGTCCGCAAAATCATCCGGCAGGGCAAGCGCCCGCTGATACCAGAGCGTCTGTCCCGGTTGCAGGCAACGGTTGACCCCGCTGAGCGCGCATTCCGGTGAAAACGGCACCAGAATTTCTCCATCCCATGCTGTGGGCGGCTCGTCCGTCGGAGTCATGGCATAGCGCCAGTGACCGTTCAGGTTCAGGTAGGACGCGCGACGAAACTGCGGCCTTGGGTATTCCTGCAACACGTCGTTTTCCGCAAGCGTCTGTCCCCAGCGCGTCATCATACGCGTTCCCTCCTGCGCAGCAGCAGCACGGGGATCGTCACAAACAGGAGCGCCGCGCCCGCCGCAAGGAAAATAGCGGGCGTGGGTACTGTTTTGGTAACGCCAAGCTCCACATAGGTTTGCGCATTGCCCCGGATCACCGCCGCGCCGATGAACGGCCCAATCAACATCGGCAGCATCACCGCGAAAATCATCCGGATTCCCTGAAAATGTCCCGCCTTGTCCTCCGGCGTGCGGTCACGGATTTCAGCGGAAAGCGCGGCGGTAACCACCATGTAGCCGCTCATCATTACGCTGCCGGCGATGATCACCGGCAAAGCGTCCCGCACAAAATACATGCCCATCAACCCCGCCAGCATCGCGGCCGCCGCAACCAGCGTTACGCGCAACTTGCCGATGCGGTCTATTCTCCTGCCCATCAGCACGCTGGCCAGCGAGGCCACAATCAGCACAAGACCCAGCACCATAGCGTAGTTGTCCATCAGCAGATAATGCTGCATGTAAATAATCAGATAGGGAAAAAACACCTGCACCGCGATGGAAAACACGCACATGGCGCACAGCGACAGGTACAGCAGCGGCTGCGCGCGCATCACCGAAGGCCGGAAGCCGTACAGCAGGCTTTGGAAAAACGGCGTGCGGACCCGCTGCACAGGCGTTTCCGGGATCAGGAAAAACCCGACCAGCCCCGCCAGCGAAACCAGGCCGCCAAAAATGGCAAAGAAGCGCTGCCATTCGCCGCGCCGCGTCATGCTGTCAAACGCGCCGAAGATAATCAGCATCGCAATCAGCGGCAGAATGGCCAGCACGCTTTCCACACGCCCACGGTGTTCATTTTGCACGCTGTCCGTAATGTAAGCGTTAAAAGCCGCGTCGTTTGCGGTGGAGCCAAAGAAGGTCATCACGCAATCCAGCGCCACCACCATGGTGGCGGCCGCTACCGCCGCATTGGCCATAGGGAACCACTTTGCGGCATTCTCCACCGTCAGCAGGCCGAAAGCCGCCGTGGACGCGCCCCACAGCAAGTAACCAAAGCAAATGAAACGTTTGCGGTTGCCAGCCCGGTCGCTGGCCGCGCCCATCAGCAGCGTGGTCAACGTCGCCGCCACGGCGCTGGCCGCGACCATCCACGCGATAAAGTTCGGGTCGGTCGTGATGGTGTTATACAGATACACATTAAAATACATGTTCTCAATCGTCCATGCAAACTGGCCGATCAGGCCGATCAGGATCAGCGTTGTCCATAGCCGGGGAGTTAATTTTTTCATGGGGAAGGGCCTTCTTTCATTTTCGCGCTCCGTCAACGGATACGTTATGATAGCACGGCGCGGGCGGGTCTGTCAAAGCCGGCGCTCCCGTTTGACGTTGCGCAATCGCCTGCCGAGCGCTTGTTGACCGCCTACGGGTATGCTACAATAGGGCCAAATAGGGAACCGCCGTTTGCGGGTACCCGCCGGGAGGGATCCATTTGTATACGCTGAACACCCGTCAGCAAGCCGCCGAATCCCGCAGGCAAATCCGGGACGCGTTGCTTGCGCTGATGGAAACCGTGCCCTTTGAGGAGATCACCATCACTCAAATCTGTCGGCAGGCCAACGTGGCGCGACAAACCTACTACCGCAATTTTGAATTGAAATCCGATATTTTTGCTTTTCATCTGGATACGCTTTTCCAGCAATTTTTTGAAAGCTGCTACCGGGGCGGCGATATGGAAGCGGAGCTGCTTGGCTTTTTTGATTTTATGCTCAAACAGCGTCGCCTGTTGCTGCTTTCCGCCCAAAACGGGCTGTTCCACTGGTTCAGCCAGAGCATTGTCCAAAACATTCCTCAGTTCCTCAGCGTTTCGGAGGTGATCCATCTGGCTGATCCGGGGGAGGAACGCTACGTAACCGGGTTTATCGCATCAACCGTGAGCAGCCTCCTGTCGCTGTGGGCGGAGCGCGGCTTGGCGGAATCGCCCGCATGGATGGCCGGGATTGCCAACCGGTTCCTGCGCGGTTTGCAACCCGCCGATCCGACATTGCCCGTAAACCGACCCACTGAAGCGCGTTAAAAACCGGAAAACGCCGTGTCGGTCTGTGAAAACGGGTCCCGTTATCCTCATTGAACATGAACGGCCCGTTGACTGAGCGTATCTTTTTTGTTTTTTACGTGGGAAAAACACGGGAAAAACCAGATTTTAACTGATCTTTGCTTGGCATCCTCCCCTAATCATGGTATACTGGCTTTGAAAAACACGTGTTCATCATTCCAAAAGGGGGCTGCATTGTGCGCAATCAGCCGCATAAACCAAACAGTTCGGACATTGCTCGGCTGGCAGGCGTCAGTCGCAGTACCGTCAGCCGTGTGATCAACGGATATGCCAACGTGCCCGAAGCGACCCGGAAGCGCGTGACGGATGTGATCGAGCGGCACGGCTACTATCCCTCCATATCGGGCCAGACCCTCCGGGGCAAGCACGCGCACTGCGTAGGCGTGTTTCTTGGCGAGCGCGGCTGGCAGGATGAAACGCAGGCAAGGCTGCTCTACAACTTTATCCAAACCGCTCAATCGCTGGGGTATATGACCCTGTCGGGGCAGATGGGCAATTTTGATACCCCCGCGTGCGACCGCGTTGTCCGGGAAGTGTTGTGTTCCGGCTGTGTGGACGCGGGCGTATTCCTCAACGCAACCGGCGGCGAGCTGCTCATCCGCAAACTGCTGTGGGAAGGGCAAACCATCGGCGCGGTGGGCACAACCCCGGATCAGGAGCACGAGCGGCTTTTCACCGTCGGGTTGGATCGCGGCATCGCAAACGATACGGTATCGTACGTGTTATCAATGGGGCACCGCCGGGCCGTTGTGCTTGGGGATATGACCAGCTACCCCGACGGCAGCCAGCTACTGGAGCTGTTTCTCAAAACTGCGGCGGAAACAGGCCTGTATGCCTACCGTCCGCCGATGAGCGATCACGGCAGCTTCACGCAACAGGCGGGGGCGGTGGTGGCGCAGCCGGACCCGCCCAAGCTGCTGATTTGCACCGATCTGGATTCCGTATACGCGGCCTACCGGGCGGTGAATGACCACGGGCTGACCGTTGGCAAGGATATTTCCATTCTCGGCATGGGGCTGATCCCGTCCAACCTGCCGCTGTGGCCCTCGCTGGCTTCGTTCCGTTTTGATCCCCGGGAGATGATTACCTCGCTGTCCAATCGGTTGATCCGCTTCATGGAAGGCGCGCAGAATGAACCGCGCCACGAGCAGATTCGCCACCAATGGACGCAGGGCGACAGTTTTGCGCGCTTTACCGCCTGACCCGCCGCAATCGGCCCCGCATACCACCCGCCGCAATGTCGCCGGACTATGGGAGAACGCGGGTTTCAAATGCGTTAGCCGATGCCCGCGCCTGTTTACTGCATCTACAATTCTTCCGCTTCAGGCTCGAATTTTTATTTCTAAGGCGTTTTGCGCGTTACCCTTTGGGTTTGCCGGCCGTCGCGGCTTCTAAAAAGTCCATTAAATGCTTTTGATAGGCGGCTTCAACCGCCTGTTTGCTTTCCGTTTCAAACGCGCGGTATTGGGTGAGCAGCGTCTCGGCGGCTTCTGTCAGCGTTGCGCCGCCGCCCTGCCTGCCGCCGGTCGCGGTGTCCAACAGGCCAAAACCAAGCCCCTTCTCGGCTTCCTGAATCAGTTTCCAGGCCTTGGAGTAGGCCATATCCATTTTCATGGCCGCGGAGCGCAGGCTATGGGTTGTGCGAACGGTTTCCAACAGCTCCGCAACGCCCGGGCCAAATACCTTGTTTTCCCGATACAGGCGAAGCGTGATGCCGCAGTGCAAGGGTGTTTTCGCCATCGGTTTTCCCTCCCGTCCAAGCTGGATCGGCACGACCCTGATCTGTGCAGAGCATGTAAAATTGCGACGCCGCGTTATGCCTTGCGGTACGCGGTATCCTCCAGCGGCAGGCGGCTGCGGAATTTTCCATCCACACGCATACAGGCCAGCGCGGCTGCGGGCGCGGTGGGGATGGTGGTAATCTCCCCAACCCCTTTAGCGCCAAACGCGTTCTGTTCCAACGAGCCTTTCTCGATCAGTTGAATCTCCATCGGGGGCACATCGGTCGCGCGCCAAAGGCCGAGCTTGCCGTAGGTCGCGCGAGGGTACCCCTGTTCCGTGGGGAAGTCCTCGGTAAAGGCAAAGCCAAGCCCCATCACAATGCCGCCTTCAATCTGCCCTTCGCAGCTTTTCGGGTTCACCACACGGCCCACGTCGTGGGCCGCAACCACCCGTTGCACCTTTTTCTGGCCGTCCACAACCACCACCTGCGCGGCATAGCCGTACGCAAGGTGGCTCACGGGGTTGGGTTTATCGCTCCCCATCGGGTCGGTAGGCTCGGTAAACTCCGCGTAAAACCGCCTGCCTTCCAGCGCCGCCAGCGTGCCTGCCTCCCGCATGGCACCCAGCAGTTGTAGCGCCGCCCGTCGCGCGGCCTCGCCCGTAAACAGGGTTTGCCGGCTGGCTGTGGATGTGCCGGAGTTGGGGGTGATCGCGGTATCCGGCGCGCCATGCACCACAACGCTGGGGTGCAGGCCGGTTGTCTGGCACACCATCTGGGTGCAAACCGTCGCCACGCCCTGCCCCATGCACGCTGCCGACGTGAGCACATGCGCCTTGCCGCCTCGCACTTCAATCGCCACGCGCCCCACATCCGGCACGCCCACGCCCAGCCCGCTGTTTTTCATGCAGCCGGCAATCCCGGCATATGGGCTGCTTTCAAAAGCGGCCTTTACGGCCAGCAGACATTCGGCATAGGCCGTGTCCGGCCCCGCGATTTGCCCGTTGGGCAGAGTTTCGCCGGGGCGGATGGCGTTTCGGTAGCGAATTTCCCAAGGGGAAATCCCGACCTTTTCCGCCAGAAGGTTCAGGTTCTGTTCGGCGGCAAAGCAGCTTTGCGTTACGCCAAAGCCTCGGAACGCGCCGCCGGGCACGTTGTTGGTGTATACGCACAGTCCGGTGATATCGACATTCTGAAAATGATACGGCCCGCCCGCGTGCGTACAGGCCCGCTGCAACACCGGCCCGCCCAGCGATGCGTATGCTCCGCAATCGCTGATAAGCAGCGCCTTCATCGCCGTCAGGTTACCGTCCCGGTCGCAGGCGGTTGTCATGTCAATTTCCATGGCGTGGCGTTTGGTATGGTTGTTCAGGCTTTCCTGTCTGGAAAACCGCACCTTAACCGGCAAACCGGTTATCCATGCCATCAGCGCGGCATGGTGCTGCACGCTCATATCCTCCTTGCCGCCAAAACCGCCGCCCACCAGCGAGGATACCGAGCGCACCTTTTCCTTGGGGATATTGAGCATCCGGGCAATTTCCCGTTGCTCGTCATACACCGATTGCGAGCCTGTGTACAGCACCACGCCGCCTTCGCCGTCCGGTTTGGCAATGGCGCACTCCGGTTCCATAAAGGCATGGTCGGTCTGCGGGGTGGAATAGTGTTGGGTAACCACGTACGCGGCCTCGGCAATGGCTTTTTCCACATCGCCGCGCCTGAGCTGCTGTTTGCTGAGCAGGTTGCCGTTTTCATGCAATCGCGGCGCGCCCTCCGCCATGCCCTGCTCCGGCGTGGTAACGGGGGTAAGCGCCTCGTATTGCACCTCTATCAGGCCCAAAACCTCGTCCAGCGTTTCACGGTGGCGGGTCGCCACCAGCGCGATGGCATCGCCGATGTAGCGGGTGCAATCCCCGGGCGCAATCATCACATCCCAATCGGGCACCAGATGGCCGGTCTTGTTAAACGGCACATCTTTGGCGGTGAGCACGCGCACGGTATCCGGGTGCGCCTCGGCGCGGGCGGTATCGATGGCGAGCACCCGGGCGCGCGGATACTGGCTTCGCAGGGCTTTGGCGTATACCATGCCCGGCAGTACAATATCATCCGTAAACTTACCCGTACCCAGCACCTTATCCGCGGCGTCCACGCGGTGCATGGCATGGCCCAGCAGCCCATCGTCCGGCGCGGCCGGCACCGGTTTGTTTTCGCGGAAGAAAGCGGCGGCCGCCAGAATCGCGTCCTCAATTTTCCGGTACCCTGTGCACCGGCAGATGTTGCCGCGAATGGCCTGCTTTACATCCGCGCGCGTGGGCGAAAGGTTCGCGTCCAAAAGCGCCTTGGCGGAGATCACCATCCCGGGTATGCAAAAGCCGCACTGTACCGCGCCCGCTTCGCCAAAGCAGTGTACGTACACATCGCGTTCGCGTTGGCTCAGCCCTTCCACGGTGGTCACGGTTTTGCCGTCCGCCTTATCGGTGGTGTAAACGCAGGCGCGCTGTTTTTTCCCATCCACAAGCACCGTGCAGGTGCCGCACGCGCCCTCGCCGCAGCCTTCCTTGACGGAGGTCAGGCATAGATCCTCCCGCAAAAAATCAATCAGGGGAATGTGTCGGTCTGTTTGAAAAAGCTGACCGTTCACCGTAAGGGTTGCCATGGCATTCACCTCGAATCAAAGGTCGTGACCGAAACCGTCCGAGCGTCGCTTGCCCTGAGCAAGGCGCCGCGCGCGTAACGCCAATTGCCTCCCAGCCCTTGAAGCTGTTCGTACGCTTGGGTTCCGCCAAAGCGGCGTCAGGGTTCCGGCGCGTCGCCCTGCGACCGGGCTAAAGCGGGGGGTTTGGAACGGTTTAACCGCGCTCGGCATCGGCTTGGTTGGCGGTTTATGAACTGGTTGAAGAACTGCCGCCGCCGGCTCGCCGTTTGGTTTAACGCTGTGTGAGCCAGGGCATTTGCGCAAGCGTCGCCCGCATCAGCCCGGCGATGTCCGCCGGGATGGCGGGATCGTCCGGCTTCGCGCTGAATACCTTGTCATCCAGCCGCACCAGCCAATCCCCGTCCGGCATCAGGGTCCAACCCGGGTTGTGGCTGTCGCGCAGGGCGCTTTCATCGGCAAACCACGTAAGCTTATCCAAATAGGGCGCGCTGCGGTAGGGGCAGAAGGAGGAGCAGTTGCCGCACTCATTACACCGCCCGTCGATATGCACAATTTGCAGCCTGCCTTCCTGCCACACGGCCTCGTTGGCGCGGTTCGGGCAAACATCCACACAGTTCAGGCACACCGAGTCGCAGCCCATGCAGCGGGCAAACTCCTCCTGAGGGCTTGCGGCATCCCGCAGCGCCCCTCTGCGGTTGAGCAACTCCGCGTCGCTCGCGGCGCAATGGCAGGCTTCCGGCTGAATGCCGAGGATTTCCTCCGCGATCGCCTTCGCGTCGGCAATGGCTTCCACAACCGTCGCGGGGCCGCGCAGAGCGTCCCCCGCCACGTAAATGCGCTCGCCCTGCTTGCGCGCGGTCGGCCGACCGTTGGGTTGCAGTTTCACGCCGTTTTCCAGCAATGCGGCCGGGTCCGGCTTTTCCCCGATGGCGGCAATCAGCGTATCGCACGGCAACCGCCGAATTTCGCCGGTCGGTTCGGGGCTGCGGCGGCCGCTTCCGTCCTGTTGGCCCAGACGCATAACCTCGCAGTTCAGCTGTCCGTTTTCCAATGCCTTGGGCGACAGCAGTTCCACAAAATCGACGCCCTCTTCGCGGGCCATCACGTATTCTTCTTCGTCGGCGGGCATTTCCCGCTTGGTGCGGCGGTACACGATGGTCACATCCGCAACGCCGTGGATGCGCTTGGCCGCGCGGGCCGCGTCCATGGCGGTGTTGCCCGCGCCCGCCACAATCACATGCTTGCCAAGGTTCAGGTTATCCGGCCACTTCTTGGCCTGCTCCAGGAATGTCAGGGCGTTGATTTCGCCTTCCACGCCCAGTTTGCCGGCCGACTGCGCGCCGCAGCAGAGCACCACATGCGTAAAGCCGTTCTCCAAAAGCGTTTGCGCGGTTTCGGCGCGCGTGTTGCGCACCACCTGCACGCCCAGCTTGTGCAGCATCGCCTCGTCCCGGTCGATCGCCTCGCACGCGATCCGGAATTCCGGAATCACATGGCGCACCACGCCGCCAAGGCGGTCTTTTTCTTCAAAAATGGTTACCTTCGCGCCCGCTCTGGCCAGGAAGAACGCCGCGGACATACCCGCCGGCCCTCCGCCTACCACGGCGACGCGCTCCGGGCGTTCGCCGGCAGGCGCAAGCGCGTCCAGATAGGGCCGGAAGCCCTTCTCCGCCGCGAGCAGTTTCACATCCCGGATGCGCAACGGCTCCTCATACTGGTTGCGGATGCACGCGCTCATGCAGCGATGGTTGCAAATGCTGCCCGTAATGGAGGGCAGGGCGTTTTTATCGCAGATGACATTGAGCGCGTCGGTATATCGCCCTTGCGCGGCCAGCTCCATGTAAGCGGAAATATCCTGATGGATGGGGCAACCGTCCGAGCAGGGCGCAAGGAAGCAGTCCAGCAGCGGAACCTCCTGCCCGTTCTTTTGCGGATACGCGGGCTTCAGCGGCCGTTTGTAGCGCGGATCCGTGAGGCTCTTTTGCGCGAGCTGGCTCAGCTTTTCCATATCCACGCCCTCAAAGGACCGATAAGGGTGCGAGGCCAGCGCCGCGGCCATGGCGGGCAAGCGGTTGTAACCGCCGGGTTTGAGCAGCGTAGTCGCAAGGGTGATCGGCCATATGCCGGCGTCAAAAAGTTCCTCGATATTGCGCGCGTCCGCGCCGCCGGAATAGCTGACGCGCAGCTTTCCATCAAACGCTTTTTCCAGCGTTTCCGCCAGATGGATGGTCAGCGGCCAGAGAGCCTTGCCGCTCATGTACATTTCCTCCCCCGGCAGTTCGTTGCGGGTGATGGCGACGGGGAATGTGTTGCTGAGCTTCAGGCCAAATTCAAGCCCCTGCGATTCCGCCAGCGTGCCCAACCGCACAAACATGGGCACCGCGTCGGAAAATTGCAAATCGCTTTTAAAATGATGGTCGTCAAAAGTAAGCTCCTCATAGCCCAGCGCGTCCATGGTGCGGCGCGCGAAGCTGTACCCAAGCAGGGTTGGGTTGCATTTGACAAAGGTATGCAGATGTTTGTCTCGGATCAGGTAGGTCGCGATGCGCTCAATCTCCTCCGGGGGGCAGCCGTGCAGGGTGGAAAGCGTGATGCTTTTGCACACACGCGGGTCAAACGCGTCCACATCGGCGGCAGTCAAATTGCCAAGCTCCGATAGGTGCATTTTCGCCCAGTCGGCGCATGCCTGCCACACCGGCGTGGCCTGCGCATTTTTCAGCCCTTCGATAAACCGGTCGAGCTTTTCGGTGCGAATGCCCGCCAGATCATACCCCACGCTCATGTTAAACACAAAGCCGTCGCGCGCGCCCAGCCCAAAGCCGGCGCTGATGAGCTTTAAGGCGAACCATGCTTTCACATACTCGTCAAACGCGTCGGGCACCGTCAGTTCCGTGCTCCACTCCACGTTGTAGCCCTCGGCTACGGCGCTGATGCACGGCTTGCTGACCGGCAAATCTTCCCCATCGAGCTTTTGCACGGTTTTCAGCTCAAAAAAGCGCGCGCCGCCCGCATAGGCGGCAATCAGGTTTTGCGCCAGCTGCGTGTGCGGGCCTGCGGCCGGGCCGAAAGGCGTTTCCGGCTTTTCGCCGAAAATGGACAGCCGTCCGTCGCCCTGATGCCGATACGGCGAACGCACCCCAAACACAGAGCCATCCCGGCGGTATTCAAGGATCAGCTGTTCCATCAGTTCCGAAAAAGGGATCGGGCGCATGCGGTCGCTCATGGCAATCGCTCCTTTGCAGTGTACTATTAGGCGTTGATCCGTTTCCAAAGCGCGTCGGCGGTTTCACGGCAGTGGGCGAGCACCGCCTGTTTATCAACCCCTAGCAGGGCGCGGTCGCGCATCTTCAGTTTCCCGTCGATCACGGTATGGGTGACGCATTTGCCGCTCATCCCAAACAGCACATGCCCGCCAAGGTTCTCGGCTGTCAGCGGGGTCAGCGGGGTATAATCCAGAGCGATCACATCCGCCGCCGCGCCGGGTTTCAGCACGCCCAGTTCCCGGTTAAAGGCCCGCGACGCCAGCTTGGCGTTATTGTCAAACAGCATCTGCGGCGCTTCGCTCCAGGCGACCGTGGCGTCGTGAAGGTGATGCTGGTGTAAAAGCTTGGCCACTTTGAGGCTTTCCAGCATATCGTTGGTGTAGCCGTCCGTTCCCAACCCCACGCAAATGCCCTTGTGCAGCATGGCAAGGGTTGGGGGGCATCCAATCGCGTTGCCCATGTTGCTTTCCGGGTTGTGGGCTACATTGCTGCCGGTCTCCAGCAGCAAATCCATTTCCGCGTCGCTCACATGGGTGCAATGCCCGCAGAGGGTGTTCGGCCCCAAAATGCCAAAGTCAAACAGCCGGTCCACCGGCCGTTTGCCATGCTCCTTCAGGCAGGCGTACACATCCTCAATCCCTTCCGCCACATGGATGTGGAAACCCGCGCCTTCCGTAGCCTGCTCGCGGCAGTAGCGAAGCGTAGCGTCCGACAGGGTAAACTGCGCGTGCATGCCAAACAGACCGGCAACCATGCCGGTTGTGTCGCCGTGCGCAAAACGGAGCCAATCGACGTTTTCCTGAACCCCCGCGCGCATTTTTTCCGGGCCGTCGCGGTCGCTCACCTCATAGCAAAGGTTGGCGCGCACTCCGTACTGTTTCGCGCTTTCCCCAATGGCGAACAGGCTGCCCTCAATCTGGCCGTAGCTTGCGTGATGGTCAAACAGGGTGGTAACGCCGTTTTCAATGCAATCAATCATGGTCGCGTCCGCGCTGAGGCGCGTGTCCGCAAGCAGCAAGTGGCGGTCCAGCGTCCACCACAGGCCGTCCAAAATGTCCAGAAAACCCTTGGGGTTATAGCCCCGGATCGCCATGCCGCGCGCGAACGCGGAATAGATGTGCTCATGCGCGTTAATCAGCCCCGGCATGATTACGCCGCGACGAGCATCCACAAACTCTGCCTGCGGGTATTGGGCTTTCATCGCCTCGGTGCCGCCAAGCGCGACGATCCGGCCGCCCTCCATGGCAACGCAACCATCCTCCCAAAAGGGGTTCATGGGGTCGCGGGTTATCATGCGTCCGTTTCCCATCAGCAGCATGGTTTCTCACTCCTTCGTTCTCGCAAGGTTCAGCGTTTCGAGCATTTGCAGGGTATCGGGGGTGTCGGCGTCCGTCAGTTCTTCGGCGAAGGTCGCCTCCACGGTGCGCACCCACGCCGGGTATCTGCGGATCACCGTCACGCCGGCTTCGCCTTCCCCAAGCGATTTCAATTCGGCATACAGGGCGGCTGGGAACAGCGCGGGGTTGCCTTCGCGCCCGTGAAAAGCCGCGCGCACAATGCTGTCGGGATGCGCCTGAAATTCCGCCATCACCCTTTGAACCGTGGACCGGGTCAGCAGAGGCTGATCCCCCACGCAAAACAGGCAACCCTCCGTTGCCGGCAACGCTTCCAGCCCAAGGCGGATGGTATCGCGCACTTCCGGCAGCCGATGCAGCACACAGCGGTACCCCTTCGAGGCCGCGAGATCGCGCACCGCTTCGCTTCGGGTAACCACCACGGCTTCCAGCCCGGCGGGCAGGGTATCCAATAGGCGGGTCAGCAGCGGTTGACCGCAAAAGTCCGTTAACAGCTTGTTGCTGCCAAAGCGCACGCTTTCACCGGAAGCCAGCACCACACAGCCAATGGTCATACGCACACCCGCTTTCCCAATCGTTATCCATGTTCTACACAATCCGCCGGACGGCCGGCCCTTTTGCCGACTGCCCGGCGGCTCGGTTAATGGATCAGGGTTCCCGTAAGCCCGCGTACCCCTTCGCGCGCCTTCTGCAACTCGGTAATCAGCGCCGTGCGGCCTTCGCCGCCACGCACAAACGCGATGGCAGCTTCCACTTTGGGCTTCATGGAGCCTTCGGCAAACTGTTTTTCTTCCACATAGCGCTGGGCCTGCGCCCAGGGCAGGTCGTTCAGCCATTCCTGCTGCGGCGTGCCAAAGCGGATCGCCACCCTTTCGACCGCCGTAAGGATAATCAGCGTATCGGCGTTGAGCGTGTTCGCCATGAGCGCGCTGGCCGAATCCTTGTCGATGACGGCGCCGATGCCGCTCAGGTGGTGCCCGTGCGCCACAACCGGGATGCCGCCGCCGCCAGCCGCAACCACAATCTGCCCCGCGTCCAGCAGCGCATGCACCGTTTCAATTTCCACAATTTCAACCGGTTTGGGGGAGGCGACCACCCGCCGGTACCCCCGGCCGGAATCCTCAACAACCGTCCAACCTTTTTCCAGCACCTTGGCGTCGGCTTCCTCTTTGGACATAAACGCGCCGATCGGCTTGGTGGGTTTCTGAAAAGCGGGGTCCTCCGGGTCCACGCGCACCTGCGTGAGCACGGTGGATACGGCTTTGTGAATGCCGCGGTCGATCAGTTCCTCCCGCAGGGCGTTTTGCAAATCGTACCCAATGTAGCCCTGACTCATGGCGACGCATACGGAGAGCGGGGCGGGCGGCTCCTGATACTTTGCGGCGTACTCCGACATGGCGGTCTGCAACATCCCCACCTGCGGGCCGTTGCCGTGGGACAGGATGATTTCGTGCCCATCCTCCACCAGATCGGCGATAGCCTTCGCGGTCAGCTTCACGGCCGCCATCTGTTCGGGCAGAGTTTTGCCCAGAGCGTTTCCGCCCAGAGCGATCACAAGGCGTTTGCCTGTGCGTGCCATATTTTCACCCCTGCCGTTTACTCGTAGAGGCGGCGGCTTTGCGCGCCCATGGAACGGAGCACCTCGACGGGGTTTTTAACCTTGGCCAGGAAAATCATCGCGGCGATGATGTAGGGCTTGTAAGAAGCTTCCAGATACAGCGGATCGCGGTAGCGGTCAAACACGGTCGCCGCCACTTCGCCCTCCTTGCAGCTGACGCCGCTGATATCGGCGGGCAGGCAGTGCAGGTACAGCCCTTTGCCGCCCTTGGTGAGCGCCATGCGCTCCTCGGTGCATTCCCAATCCTTATGCTGCGCGTTTTGCTGGAGCAGTTCCTTTTCCAACGCTTTAATGCCATCGGTATCGCCGCGGCCATACAGCGCGGTGCGGCGTTCCATGGCGCCAAAGCTGGCCCAGCTCTTGGGGTACACGATATCCGCATCCGCGAAGGCTTCGTCCATGGAGTGTACGCGCCGGTAGCTGCCGCCGCTTTGCTGGGCGTTCCGCTTGGCGACTTCCTCCACCTCGGGCATCACGTCATACCCTTCCGGATGGGCCAACACCACGTCCATGCCAAAACGCGTCATCAGGCCGATCACTCCCTGCGGCACGGAAAGGGGCTTTCCGTAGCTGGGGGAATAGGCCCACGTCATGGCGACCTTCTTGCCTTTCAGGTTTTCCACGCCGCCAAAATGGTTAATCAGGTGCAGCGTATCAGCCATCACCTGCGTGGGGTGGTCGATATCGCACTGGAGGTTTACCAGCGTGGGCTTTTGCGCCAGCACGCCGTCGCGGTGCCCGGCGGAAACCGCGTCCACCACGCTGTGCATGTAGGCGTTGCCCTTGCCAATGTACATATCGTCCCGAATGCCGATCACGTCCGCCATGAAAGAGATCATGTTCGCGGTTTCGCGTACGGTTTCGCCGTGCGCCACCTGGCTTTTGCCCTCGTCAAAGTCCTGCACGGCCAAGCCCAGCAGGTTGCAGGCGGAGGCAAAGCTGAAACGCGTGCGGGTCGAATTGTCGCGGAACATGGAAATGGCCAGCCCGCTGTCAAAAATCTTGGGGGATACGTTGTGTTCCCGCAGCGCTCGGAGCGCCTCGGCTACCTCGAAGGTAGCGCGAATTTCATCGTCGGTTTTTTCCCACGTAAGGAAGAAATCCCCCTCATACATCTTGGAAAACTGAAGATTTTGGAGGGTTTGAAGCGCTTTTTGCAAATCAGCCATCGGTCAATCGTCCTTTCAGAACATGGTTTTATAATGTTGAGCGCCGGTGCGGGAGGGCGTTTTGAGAAACCGCACCCATCAGAATTACTTGCAATACAGGGAGGGCATCGCGGCGTATACCGCGCAGCACTTGACCAGATCCGCCTTCCAGTTGATCTCGTTAGGCGCGTGCGCCTGCGCTTCCTTGCCGGGGCCAAACCCGATGCACGGCACGCCAAAGCGGCCCATGATGCTGACGCCGTTGGTGGAGAAGGTCCACTTGTCCACCTTGGGTTCGCCGTACATGCCGCGGAAGCTTTCCACCATCGCAAGCGTCGCCGGGTGTTCCGCCGGGATCACCCATGTGGGGAAGTAGCAATCCGTTGGGTATTCAAGCCCCGTCCAGCTGGGGCGGCTGTAGCGGTACATGCTGACCTGCGCATCGTACTTTTTGCAGCTGGGCAAGGCGCTCACTTCATCCAGCGCGCTCTGGTAGGTTTCCCCGTCGGTCAGGCGGCGGTCAAGCGACACGGCGCAACTGTCCGCCACAGCGCAGCGGCTGGGAGATGTGAAGAAAATTTCGCTCACGGTAACGGTGCCCTTTCCCAGGAAGGGATCATAATGCAGCCTTTCGTTCAGCTCCCGAACCTCCTGAAGGATGTCCGCCATCATGTAAATCGCGTTCTTGCCGCGTTCCGGCGCGGAGCCGTGGCAGCTGACGCCCTGAACGTCAATCCGGATTTCCATACGGCCGCGCTGCCCACGGTAGATATTGCCGTCCGTAGGCTCGGTGATGACCACAAATTCCGGCTTCACGCCATCTTCCTTGAGGATGTACTGCCAGCACAGGCCGTCGCAGTCCTCCTCCTGCACGGTGCCGGTGACCAGCACGCGGTACTTGTCGCTCAGCAGCCCCAGGTCCTTCATAACCTTCGCGCCGTACACCGCGCTCACAATGCCGCCCAGCTGGTCGCTCGCGCCGCGCCCGCCGATTTCGGTATCGTTTTCATAGCCCTGATAGGGATCGAATTTCCAGTTGTCGCGGTTGCCGATGCCGACTGTGTCGATATGCGCGTCAAAAGCAATCAGCTTTTCGCCGGAACCCATGGTGCCAAGGATATTTCCCATCGGGTCGATCTGAACCTGATCGAACCCTACGTCCTTCATTTCCTTTTCAATGCGGCGGATCACGCCTTCCTCGCCGCAGCTTTCGCCGGGGATGGCGATCAAGTCGCGGAGAAACGCGGTCATGTTCTTTTCATATCCCTGCGCGGCAGCCTTTACCTTATCAAATTCCATTGTGCAACACTCCCTTATCAAACTCAAGCCGTACCATCAAACCGAAGCCACCGCGCCGTCCCAAACAATCCGGCGGTAGTTTTCCGGGTCGGTATCCCCTTCGGTGGAAAACAGAAGAACGCGGGACTGAGCGTTTAACCCCATTTTGGCCTTCAGCGCCGCGTAGGCGGGATCGGTCATCACGGCGCTCACAACCCCCATGCCCACCGCGCCGCTCTCGCCGGAAATCACCCTCGGGTCGCCCTTCACGGGCGCGCCCAGCATCCGCATCCCGCGCGCGCTCACCCAGTCCGGGCAGCTCAGGAACATTCCGGTATGGTTGCGCAGAATATCCCACGAGATGGTGTTGGGTTCCCCGCACGCCAAACCGGCCATGATGGTGTTGAGATCGCCCTCCACCTTGCGGAGTTCGCCGTCCCCAGCCATCGCGCCTTTATACAGGCAAGCCGCGGCGGTCGCTTCCACCACCGTTACCATCGGCGGGTTTTCCGCAAAGCGGTTTTGCATATACCCCTGCACGGCGCCCGCCAGCGAGCCAACGCCGGCCTGAATCAGCACATGCGTAGGCGCGGCGCCGACCGTTTTCACAAACTGATCCGCCGCTTCGCGCGCCATGGTGCCGTACCCCTGCATAATGTAGCCGGGGATATCCTCATAACCCTCCCAGGCCGTGTCCTGCACCACCACGCCTCGGGGCGTTTCGGCGGCTTCGCGCGCGGCAAGGCGCACGCAGTCGTCATAGTTCACATCCTCAATGGTCACCTGCGCACCCTCGTTGGCAATATTGTCAAAGCGGGCCTTCACGCTGCCCTTGGGCATATGCACCACGGCTTTCTGGTGCAGCTGCCGCGCGGACCAGGCCACGCCGCGGCCGTGGTTGCCATCGGTAGCCGTAAAAAACGTCGCCTGCCCAAACTCCTTACGGAGCTGATCGGAGGTGAGGTAACCGTAATCCATGGCCGATACGTCCCGGCCCAGCTGGTCCGCAATGGTATGCGCCATCGCAAACGAACCGCCCAGCACCTTGAAAGCGTTCAGCCCGAAGCGGTAGCTTTCATCCTTTACGCACAGCGCGCCAAGGCCCAAATGCGCGGCCATACCCGTCAGGTTGGCCAGCGGGGTTACGCTGTATTGCGGGAAGCTTTGGTGAAAATGGCAGGCGCGTTCCACATTTTCAAGGCTCATCACCTGTAAATGCCGGTCCTCCGATTTGGGCATGTGATTGTCCGTCCATAGGATGGGTTCCATCTGGGTTCCTCCCCTTTGACGCAACGCGCGCCATGTTTGTATGCGTGATAACCTTCCGCGCCGCCCCAGTCGAGCAGCCGATCCCGCGGGCAGGCCGTGCAATGCCATCACGCGGACCCGCATCAAACGCGGCATTCCGCGCAGGTTACCGCCCCGTATTTAAGGTTGCCTGTCGGTAAAGCGGTAGGTTTCCTCCACAATGCGTTCCAGCGCGTTGAGGATGCTCTCGTACCCCGTGCAGCGGCACAGGTGGCCGGAAATCAGGCGGCGAAGCTCCTCCCGGCTGTACCGCTTGCCGGTGCCCACGATTTCCACGGCGCTCATGATAATGCCGGGCGTGCAAAAACCGCACTGCGTGGCCGCCTCATCGATAAAGGCCTGCTGAATGGGGCTTAGCTCGCCCGTCGGGCTTTTCAGCCCCTCGACGGTCATCACACGCCGCCCCTGCGCCCATACCGACAGATAGATGCAGCTGTCAATCGCCTCGCCATCCACCAGCACGGTGCATGCGCCGCACTCGCCTACCTCGCAGCCCTTTTTCACGCTGGTCAATCCCAGCCGGTTGCGAAGCGTATCCGCAAGGCTTTCCCGATCGTCTACCGGCAGGGTGACCTCGCTGCCGTTTACCGTCATCGTCAGAGTATTATACATCCGCCATCCCTCCCGCGTTGATGATCGCCTGCCGAACGGCCCGCCTGCAAAGTTCGCTGACCAGCTGAAGGCGGAACTCCCGGCTCGCGCGCCAGCTTGTGCGCGGTTTAACCTCGCTTAACGCGCCCGTGGCGATGCGCTCGATCAGCTCCGCGTCAATCCGCGCGCCCTGAACCGCCGCCTCGGTATTCCAGCAGCGCATCGGGGTTGGGGCGGCTACGCCATACGCCAGCCGCAGCTCCTGCAAAGCCGTTTTGTCGGGGGTGAGGCGCGTCATGGCGGCGCAGCCCAGCGTGGCGATTTCCATCGCTTCGCGCTTGCCATACTTCAGGTAGCAACCGCCGAAACCGTCGTAATCCTTTTTTTCAATGTGGATTGCCACTAAAATTTCATTCTGCTTGCGTACGGTTTTGCCCGCGCCTGTGTAAAAATCCCGGATCGGCACCGTGCGCGTGCCCTGCGGCCCGCGAAGCTCCAGCGTCGCGTTCAGCGCCCACAGGGAGCTGGCGCTGTCCGCGCTGGTCACGCCGTTACACACATTGCCGCCAATGGTGCCAATGTTGCGGATTTGCGGCCCGCCCACCTGATCCACGGCATAGGCCAGCATCGGCATGGTGCGCTGAATCACCGGGCTGTTGGCGATGTGGCTGAATACGGTTGCCGCGCGGATGATAATCTCGCCATCCCCGGTTTCCTCAATGCCCATCAGTTCCTCAATGCCGTGGATGCTCACCAGCGAGCATCCCGCCAGCCGGCCCTCCCGGCACTGGATCAGCACATCGCTGCCGCCGGAAATAACCATCGCGCGTTCATCCTCGCAAAGCGCCCGGATGGCGTCCTCCACGCCTGTGGCCTGATAATACTTTTCAATATCATACATTCGGGTGGACCTCCTTGATCAGCCCGGCCTGAACAAAGCCCTCGACCAGCTTTTGCGGGCTCATGGGCAGGGTGTTAAACGCAACGCCCGTCGCCTGAAGGATCGCGTTGCGGATGGCCGGCGCCGGCGAAATGGCGGGCGGCTCGCCCAGCGCCTTATTTCCGTAGGGTCCGCTGGGGTCGCACACTTCCACGAAGGCCGCCTGCAAATCGGGCTGATCCAGCGCTGTGGGGAGCTTGTAATCCAGCAGGTTATCGTTGAGCGGCCTGCCCTTCTCGTCATACAGCAGTTCCTCATACAGCGCGTAACCGATGCCCATGCTCATGCCGCCCTGCACCTGCCCCTCGGCCAGCTTGGGGTTAATGAGGATGCCGCTGTCGTGCACGTTGAGCAGGTTGAGAATTTTCACCTTGCCCAGCGGAATGTCCACCTCCACCTCGGCAAAGGTGCAACCCGTGGCGATGGTGTTTTCATGGCAGTCCACGCTCGCCTCCGCAAACAGGCGTTCGGCGCGCTCGCGGCTGTACTGCGCCTCCAGCGCCAGTTCCGCCAGCGTAAGCAGCTTTTCGCCTCCGGCCCTGCGCACCACGCAATCGGCCCGCACATCCATTTCCTCGGCCGGTTTTTTGAGTTTGAAGGCGGCGTAATCCAGCACCTTCTGCTTTAAAATTTCACCGGCGCGTTTCACCGCCTGACCGCTCACATAGGTCTGCCGGGAAGCATACGCGCCAAGGTCAAAAGGCGCCACATCCGTATCCTGCGTGGAGACGATATGGACGTTCGCTTCCGTAACGCCAGTCGCTTCCGCGGCCATTTGCGTAAATACCGTATCCGCACCCTGCCCGATTTCCGTCGCGCCCATCTGCAGGTTCACGGAGCCGTCCTCATTCATGAACATCCTGCAATTACTAACTTCCAACGAAATGGGGTAAACGCCGGTTTTGTAATCGAACAGCGCCATGCCTACGCCGCGGCGCACATCGCCGGTTTCGGCGGCATACCGCGCGCGCTTTTCATCCCAGTGGAAAAGCTCCCGACCCTTGGCTACGCACTCCCGAATGGCGTTGCTGTACGCGTGGATGCCGGTGTTGGGGTCCACATACCCGGCCGGCATGCAGTTTTTCAGCCGCAGTTCCAGCGCGTCCGCGCCCAGCCTGCGTGCCAGATCCTCCATGAGGGACTCGGTAAAAAAGTCCGACTGCGGGATGCCATAACCGCGCATGGCGCCCGCGGTGGCGTGGTTGGTGTAAACGGTATAGGCGTCGCCCTCCGTTACGCGCTGGTCGTGGTAGAGCTGCTTAAACATGGTCACGGTGTTTGCGCAAATGGAATGCCCGTGCGACGCGTACCCACCCTGATCGCTGTAAAGCTCAATTTTGCGGGCGACCAGCGTGCCGTCCGGCCGGGCAAGCGCGCTGGCTTTGGCATGGATGGCGTGCCGCACGCGGGTGCAGGCCATGGTTTCCTCGCGGCTCAGTTCCAGCCACACCAGCTTTCCGCCCAGTTGCTGGGTTAAAAACGCGTTCAGCGGCTCGTAAAGCACATCCTGCTTGTTGCCGAAACCGCCGCCGATATACGGCTTAATAATGCGCACCTGCGCCCACGGGATTCCCAACGCCTGCCCCACCACGCGCCGCACAATGTGCGGGATCTGTGTGGAGGTGACCACCACGATCCGGTTTCCTTCCATGTACGCGTAGCTTTGGGGCGGCTCCAGATGGCAATGCTGCACCGATTGGGTGCTGTAATTCCCCGAAACCTCGATTAACCCCGGTTCGGAGGTTTTCGCTTCCTCGTACGTGCCTTCGCCGACCCGGTACCCGCTGTGGGCCAGCTGGTTCGTGTCCCGCAGGTTTGGGTGCAGAGGCGTAGCGTCGCTGCTCAGCGCGGCTTCCACGCTCAGCAGGGGCGGATATTCCTCATATTCAACCTGCACAAGGCGCGCAGCCCGGCTCGCGGCCACGTTGTCCGTCGCCACTACCACGGCGATATCGTCGCCGTACACGCGCACGCGCTCGTTGAGCAGCTTCCGGTCGTACACATCACCCTTGGTTTTATCCAAAACATAGGGATGCCCGGGGGTCGCAAATTCAATATCCGGAACGTCAAAACAGGTAAAAATCCGCACAACGCCCTTGACCGCGAGGGCCTGATCCAGGCTAAAGGATTTCACCCTGCCGTTTGCGATGGTGCTGCGCACGACTTTGGCGATCAGCGCGCCCGCCGGCAGCAGGTCGGCCGTATACTTGGCCGCGCCTGTCACCTTATCGTATGCGTCCACACGCGTAATACTGTCCCTGACGCCCATAGCGGGTTCCTCCTTTGGGCCGCGACCGGCGGCCGTGTGTTACAGGGTATCGATCCGGTTGCCCGCCACGTATTTGCAGACAATCCGGCAGGCTTCGGGCAGGTAAACGGCGCGCTGCAACCGTTGCTCCACGGTTAGCGGCTGCGGATGCGGCAGGCCTGTATCATCCAGCACCACCGCATCAAACTCGTACTGGCTGGCAAAAGTGCCCACCTTGCCAAAAAACGCGCCGCCGCCCAGCGTTGCCAGGTAAAATGCCTCCGGCAGCGTCAGCGCCGGTTCGCGCTGATCCGTGAGCCGCCAGTGCAGCTTGCTCACCTGAACCGCGTCCGTTACAGCGCGGAACATGTCGAGGGTCTGGCCGCCGGCCACATCGGTGCCGAGGCCCATCCGTACGCCAGCGGACAGCATTTTGCGCACCGGGGCGATGCCGGAGCGGATGTTCATGTTGGAAGCCGGGCAGTGCGCGACCATTACGCCGCGCTCCCTGAGCAGTTCCATTTCTTCCGCCTCCGGGTACACCACATGCGCCATGACCGTGCGCGGCCCAAGCATGCCAAACCGGTCGTACGCGTCGGCATAGCTCTTGGCCCCGGGGCAAAGCTCCCGCACCCAGCGAATTTCCGCTTGGTTTTCCGAAAGGTGGGATTGCAGCGGCACGTCGTATGCCTTGGCCAGCTCGGACAGCCGCCGCATCAGCGCGTCGGTGCACGAGGGGATAAACCGCGGCGTAATGATTGGCAGAATGTGCTGAAAACGCGAGCGTGCCTCCTGAAGCCATGCCTCGGTGTCGGCTGCGGCGGTATCGCCTTCCCGCAGGGTATCGGGCGAGTTGCGGTCCATGTTGACCTTGCCGACATAGCCCCGCAGGCCCAGATTTTCCAGCGTTTGCATCAGCAGCAGGGTCGCGGGCGCGTGAAGAGTGGCAAAGCACGCAAACCGGGTGGTGGCGCTGTTGCGCAGGGCCTGCGCAAACAACCTGTACGCTCGTTTCGCGTAAGCCAGATCCGCATACTTGCTTTCTTCGGGAAACGCCTGCGTGTTCAGCCACTCGATCAGCTCCAGATCCATCCCCAGCCCACGGTAGGCAAACTGCGGCGCGTGAAGGTGCAAATCGCACATTCCCGGCAGGATCAGCCGATCCCCCATATCCGTAAGCGGAAGCGCGGCGTAGCGTTCCGGCAGTGTTTCAAACACGCCTTCACACACGCCGTTTACGCAAATTCCATATCCGCCCGGGAGCGTTGTGATGCGCTCGGGGCTCTCACTATAACAAAAATTGCCTTTTAATACGAAATTCATCCGTTATCCTCGCGTTTCCGCCCAAGGCACAGGGTCGCCTACGGTTATTATAAGGCCCGGGCATGCCGATGTCAAATCCCAAAAAGCAAGGGCGCGCGCCGCTTTCACGGCACGCACCCTTGCGCGCGAACAGCCATAAAGCCAAAACCGTAACAGTAACGCAGAAGCGGCGACCCGTTATCCTGCCCGCAGGAGCACGGCTCGGTTCAGTGTTTTTTCTTGTGGCCTAAATACGCTTCCTGCACGCTGTGGTTGTTCAGCAGCGCCTCCCCCGTGTCCTGAAGGGTGATGACGCCCGTCTGCATCACATAGCCGAAATGCGCGGCATGCAGCGCGGCGTTTGCGTTTTGCTCAATCAGCAGGATGGTGATGCCCTGCTCGCTCAGTTGCCGGATGATGCCGAAAATGTCCTTCACGACCAACGGCGCAAGGCCCAGCGAAGGCTCGTCCATCATCATCAGGCGCGGTCGCGTCATCATAGCGCGGCCGACGGCCAGCATCTGCTGTTCGCCGCCGGAGAGCGTGCCCGCCAGTTGCCACGAACGCTCCTTGAGCCGTGGGAACAGCTCGTTCACCCGCTCCATATCGCTTTTGATGCCGGCTTCATCCTTGCGCAGGTACGCGCCGATGCGCAGGTTTTCCAGCACCGTAAGGTTCGGAAACACGCGGCGGCCTTCCGGCACCAACGCGATGCCCCGCTGAACCACTTTTTGCGTATCCAGCCCCAGAATGTTCTGCCCATCGTAGGTGATCGAGCCGGATTTGGCCCGCACAATACCGCTGATGGTGCGCAGAGTGGTCGATTTGCCGGCGCCGTTTGCGCCAATCAGGGTGACAATCTGCCCTTCCTCCACGGAAAAGGTGATGCCGCGCAGCGCCTCAATGCCGCCGTAATTCACACACAGGTCTTTCACTTCCAACAGGCTCATTCTTCAGACACCCCCAAATACGCCGTGATCACATCCGGGTTAGACTGGATTTCCGCCGGGGTGCCGTTGGCGATCAGCGCGCCGAAGTTGAGCACATAGATGCGGTCGGAGATATCCATCACCAGGTTCATATCGTGCTCAATCAGCAGCACCGTAAGCGAGAATCGGTCTTTGATGTCACGGATAAACGCGGACAGATCCTCCGTTTCCTGCGGGTTCATGCCCGCCGCCGGCTCGTCCAGTAAAAGCATGGAAGGGTTTGTGGAAAGCGCGCGGGCAATTTCCAGCCTGCGTTGCTGGCCGTAGGGCAGGGAGGTGGCAATCTCGTCCCGCTGCTCGGCCAGGCCTACAATGCGCAGGAGTTCCATGGTATCCTCGCGCATCTGCGCTTCCTCCCGCACGTTGATGTGCAAGGCGCTGCTCAGGTAGTTGGCTTTCAGGTTCATATGCTTGGCAACCAGCACGTTTTCAAACACCGTCATGCTTTTGAACAGGCGAATGTTTTGAAAGGTGCGCGCCATGCCCATCTTGGTGATTTTGTCGGGCGTATTGTTCACCGTATGGTGATACTCGTACATGTGGCCGCCGGTATAGAGCTTGCGCATTTTGCCCCGGGGATGGTCCTCCGCGATCACCTTGCCGCGCAGGGTCACCCGGCCGTTAGTGGGCGCGTATACCCCCGTGATTACGTTAAACACGGTGGTTTTGCCCGCGCCGTTCGGGCCGATCAGCGCGACGATTTCGCCTTCGTTCACATCCAGCGATACGTTGTTGACGGCAACCACGCCGCCAAACTGCATGGTAATGTTATCCAAATGGAGCACATTGGCGCTCATCGCTTCGCACTCTCCTTTCCGGTTTTCTTAACCCGTTTTCGGAAAAGATCCGGAAGTTCCCGCGTGCCCATGATGCCCTTGCGGAAGAACAGCACCACCATCATGATAATCAAAGAGAAAACAACCAGGCGGAAACCGTTGCGCAGCAGCGGCACCTTCCATCCGCCCCACACCTGCTCCTGATCCAGAAAGCGCAGCCACCATTCCGAACACGCCACAAACAGGAAGGAGCTGAACACGCTACCCGTGACCGATCCGATGCCGCCGATAACCACCATTAGCAGAATTTCATACGTCATGGCGGTAGTAAAGCTCTTGGCCTGCACGGAGTTGGCGTACATTGCCAGCATCGCGCCGCCAACGCCCGCAAAAAACGAGCTGGTGCAAAACGCGAGCATCTTGTGCCGCGCCAGGTTGATGCCCATGGCTTCCGCCGCGGTTTCATCGTCGCGCATCGCCTTGAAAGCCCGCCCGTAGGAGGAGTTAATCAGCAGCACGATAAACGCGACGCACACTCCCGTGATGAGGAATGGCACCAAGGTTGACAGGTATAGCACCACGTTGCC
Source organism: Candidatus Limiplasma sp. (assembly GCA_035353615.1). GTDB lineage: Bacteria > Bacillota > Clostridia > Christensenellales > Aristaeellaceae > CAXXOK01. The sequence continues at coordinate 10,944 of DAOPZY010000028.1, read as the reverse complement.
GTCCGCGTCGCGTATGTTAAAATCGGTAAACGTGGGGAAAAGGCGCAGCAGGTTGGAGCCGTTGGTCAGGATGCCGATTTTGTCCCACTGGAAAATGGCGCGGATAATTTCCGCGAAACCCAGCGTGGCGATGGCAAGATAGTCGCTCTTGAGCCGCAAAACCGGCAGGCCGATCAGGAAGGCGAAGAAGGCCGCGAACAGCCCCGCGAGCGCCACAGCGACAATCACCGGCAGGCTGAACTGCACAAGCCCGCCGTTATAGTATTGGTAAACCGACAGGCGCTGCGCCACCGGAATGGTGAAAATCGCGTAGGTGTACGCGCCAATCAGCATAAACCCGGCCTGCCCCAGGGAAAACAGACCCGTGAAGCCGTTGAGCAGGTTCATGGACACGGCGACCAGCGCGTAGGTGGCGCCTTTTTTAAGCACTGTGAACAGCATGGAGGTGGAAGGCATCACCTGCTCCAGCACAAAAGCCAGCACGTAAACCGCGCAGATCAGCACAATGGAAATCAGCGTGCCGCGGTCGATCTTTTTGGGTTTGGTCAAGCTTGAAACTTTCGTCATATCCGTCACCTCACACCTTCTCGGTCTGTTTCTCGCCAAACAAACCGGTGGGTTTGACGATGAGGATGATGATCAGCAGGGCGAACGTAAAGGCATCCGAAAAGGTGGTGAAACCAAACATGCTCGTGCTGATGCCAGCCTTAATCAGGATGGTATCCAAGCCTTTGAGCAGGTTTTCACAAATGCCGATGATAAACGCGCCCACCACCGCGCCGGGCACCGAGCCGATGCCGCCGAACACCGCCGCGACAAACGCCTTCAAACCAGGCATGTTGCCGGACGTTTGAATCACGGTTGTGTAATTGGTAAAGTAAAGCACCGACCCGACCGCCGCCAGAAAGGAGCCGATCACAAACGTGACGGAGATCACGGAGTTGATCTTGATGCCCATCAGGCGGCTGGTTTCAAAATCCTTGGATACGGCGCGCATCGCCATGCCGATTTTGGTATGGTTAATTAAAAGCACCAGCAGCACAACCAGCACGAGCGTAAGGATCGGGGTCACGATCGTGACCATGCGGGTCGAGGCTCCGCCGATGGTGATGGTTTCGGAAATGAAGGGGATGCTCGGGTAAAACTGATTCAATCCGCCGGTAATGTAAAGCACAAGATTTTGCAGCGTATAGCTGACGCCGATTGCGGAAATCATGATGGACATGCGCGGCGCGGAACGCAAGGGCTTATAGGCTACGCGCTCGATGGTGAAACCAATGACCGCCGTAACCACCAGCACCAGCGGAATGGCAACGTATAGCGGCGCGCCGTTCGCGGTGATATACACCATCAGGATACCGGCTACCATGAACACATCGCCGTGGGCGAAGTTGATCAGGCGCAGAATGCCGTACACCATGGTATAGCCGATGGCGATCAGCGCATATTGCCCACCGACGGAAATGCCGGACAGCAGGTAAGGCAGGACAGTGCTGAACACGGGGAAACCTCCTTAACGCTCAAACTGGCGCATTGTTACTATTGAAACAGGAAAAACAACTGAATGTGTGATGCGGTGGCGCTGCGCTGGGGAAAGCGACCGCGCGACCGCTTCTCCGGGCGACTGCCCTGCTTTTGGTTTCGGGCGGGCGCAAAAGCCTACTCCATTCCCGGGGCAAAACACGATTCGGCGAGGGCAAGACTGCCCTCGCCGATTCAATCACGATTGGGTTTGCACCCTCAGGATTCAGAAGCGATTACTCAACGCTCTGCACGGTCACAAAGTCCCAAGCGCCGGTTTCCGTGTTGGCGGTCTTGATGTAGGCAACATTGCGGATCGCGTCGCCGTTTTCCTGCTCAAAGGCGATGTCGCCGGATACGCCGGTGTACTTGACGTTCCACAGCGCGGCGTTCACAGCCTTGGAATCGGTGGTGCCGGCAGCTTTGAGCGCCTCAAGCGCCACAAAGTACGCGTCGTAACCCATCGCGCTCACAGCCGCGACCATGTCGTTGCCGCCGTTGTTGGTGAGCATTTCGGGGTTGGCGTTCATCCAGGCTTTGATGCCCTTATCAAAGTCGGGCGCGCCGCCTTCCTGATAGAAGGTGCTGACGTAGATTTTCAGGCCGGTGCCCTTGGCAACTTCCACAACCTTGTTGCTGTCCCAGGTGTCGCCGCCCAGCAGCGGGAAGGTCGCCTTCTGAGCGGCCGCCTGGCTGATGATCTGGGTGCTGTACGCGATGGAGCAGGGCGCGAAGAACACCTGAGCGCCAAGCGTGGTGGCGGTGTTCAGATAGGAAGTGAAATCGGAGGTGCCGGTGGGGAAGGTTTCGGATACCACGGTGCCGCCCAGCGCCTTGAAGGCTTCTTCAAAGTAGTGGCAAAGGCCCACGTCGTACTCGTTGCCCAGCTCGCCCAGGCAGTAGGCGTTGGTCACGCCCAGCGTTTTATACGCATAGTTGGCAAGCACGGTGCCTTGGAAGGGATCCAGGAAGCAGATTCGGAAATAGTGCTTGTTGCCGGCCGTCACCTGCGGGTTGGTGCAGCTGATGCCGATCGCGGGAATGCCGGCGTCCGCAAAGTACGGGGAGCCAGCAATGGAAACGCCGGAGCCGTAGGAGCCAAGCACAACGCTGACGCCTTCGCTCACAAGCTGCTGCGCGGCGGAAGGAGCTTTGTCCGCGGAGGAGCCGTTATCCGCGTACACCAGCTGCACGTTATAGGTCGTGCCGCCGATATCGACGGTGGGCTGTACGCTGTTGGCATACTGAACGCCAAGAATCTCCTGTTTGCCGCCGGCGCCGCTATCGCCGGATGCCGGCTCGTAAACGCCAATTTTCACGACGTTTTCAGCCATGGCAAACGACATCAGGGAGAGTACCAGCGTCAGGGCAAGCAGAACAGAAATCAGTTTTTTCATATGAACCTTTCGCCTCCCAATTAGTATTTAATGGCATTATAGAGGAACCTGTCCCGTTTTGCAAGACGTAAATCGCAGGAATGCAAAAGCAAAACAATCTACCACGCGAAAGCGCTTTATCCGTAAGGCTTTCCGCGTTTTCTCCGCTCAAGGATGATTTGCGGGCCTCCGAATCATGCAAAATTCCGGCGGCTCAAACCGAGCCGCCGGAACCGGAAAGGGTTGATTTTCCAGCCTTTTAGCTTCGCCAAAAGGGGCTGTCCCCTCCGCTGTGGCAACGCGCCTGTCGGGCGGGGATCAATTTACGGGGCTATTGCAGCGTAAACTCCATCACCACAGGCTGATGGTCTGTGTTGCGGAAGTTCAGGTCGATGGTTTTGACGGAGTTCACCTTGACGTTGGAGGAAACGATAAAGCCGTCGATCACATAAGCCACCAACCCGGTGCGGTTGCCGTCGTAAGGCTTGTCCAGCGCGCGGCAGGTCGGGGTGCTCATATCAAACGCAAACCGGAAACCGTCGGGCAATTCCTCCTCGCTGAGCAAGCCGGGCACCCAGTAGGGGTTTTCCGGCAGCGGGTATTTTTCGAGCGTGCCGGGGAACGCCTGATTGAAATCGCCGCCCGCGATCACGTAGTTACCGTTCTGAACCTCGGTTTTCATCAGCTTGAACAGCTGCTGCATCTGCGCCTTGCGGCCATCTTCGCTGCTGTACGCTTCCAGATGCAGGTTCACCAGCACCAGCGACTGATTCCCCTGCTTAAGCGGCAACCGTTCCACCAACAAGCAGCGCTTGAGGTTGGCGATGCGCAGCGGCCAGCTGAACGGCACGGGCAGGCTTTCCCGCGTCGCCTCGGAAACCTCCAGATTGTTCAGCGTAGTGATCCCGCTTTCCACCTGCCCGATGGGCGGCCAGGGGAACGGCACAAACGCGCAGCGATAGTTATAAGCAAAGGCGGAACCCATGCTCAGCCCGCGCGCAAAGTAATCCGACTCATCCTGATAGTAGCTGCGTTTGGAGTTTACGTCCGTTTCCTGTAAAAAGCAGATATCCGGCGCTTGAAGGGAAAGCGCGCTCAAAAGCTCCGACAGGTTATCGGAAACCTCCGCTTCGCTTTTGGGCTGTACGCCTTTGCCGCCATCCATAAAGAAATCCTCATCGCGGCCTAAACCGGCATATCCCACGTTCAGCGTGGCCAACCGATACAGTTTGCCGGTCTGCACCGAATCATGGCGCGCGCCGGCGGTCACAGCCACCGTTTCCACATCGGCGGGCTTGTATTCCGTCGCCGTTAGCCATCCCAGCACAATCGCAACCGCAAGAATGACCACCCCGAGCAGTATCAGGAGAACCTTGAAAAGTATCCGCAGTTTCTTCATAAATAATCCATCCCTCGCAGTTGAGTTGTGGCAGGCCGGGCGTTACGCGGCGTATCCGGCCGATGGGGTTTAAAGCGCCCGATCCGGCGCGGAAAACGCAGACAGGAAATACCCAAAGGTTCGCAAGCTTTCCCCCAACTGGCGGAGGGAAGCCCTCCGCCCGCTTGCATCTGGAAAACGCCTGACTTGGCGTATCCGTGGGCGGGGCAACGCTCCAACGCGCTTTACAGGCGCGGTTCCGCTCGCGCAGGCAATGAGGGCGCGCTTCACGGCTATGGAATCCCCGGATGGTACGCTCGCCGCCATTTTTGCCTTCAAAAAGGAAGTTTGCGCAATCGGTTTGCCGCAGTTCCGATTACCCCACGGCGCGCACGCGGCACGTATCCGCGCAGAGACGGCGGTTGCCGCAGTCATCGCGGCGAACCAGCCCTTCCCCATTTTTACAATTATAGCAGATCGGGCCTCGCAAAGTAAAGTAAACGCGGCATCCGAAAACCATTCGGCAACGCGGGGGCGGGATTTCGGCACGGCCCGCATTCGAAGGGCGAAAACGCACAATCCATCTCACATAGCGCAGGTTTTTCATCAGCATCCTGCCACCCCGCGCGCCGGGGCGTCGATCCGTATGGCTTCGGACTGATTTAGCCTTTGCCTCCACATCCTTGGCCCATCCTTGCTGCGGCGGGAGTACAGGCAGGCTCATGCAGGGTCATTTTCACAAACGGAAAACCCCGCTTTTCACACAATATAGGAAGGAGGCAAGCCTCGCCGGCCTGCCTCCGCAAATGAAATTGTATACGCCATCCCGGGCAGGCATCGGCTGATCGCCATGGGTATCAGACCGCTCGCAAACCAGATTGCATCCATAGGCATCGCCCCATTGCGTTTCAGCGCTCGTGGCGCTTGTGTTGGACGTTATGCCACATAAGGCATCCGGCGGGCAAGGAGCTTTGCGCTCAACCTCACAGGAGCTTTGCCCCTGATTCGGTTTCGCAGTGGCGAAGGTTATGAAGCAATCCTGTACATGCCTTCCGGTTACTGAGCCAGCCGCTTGAAGGCGTCCTTCATGGCGGGATAAAGCTGGCGGTACTGATCGTAGCACGCCGCGTAACGGGGTTGGTTTTCCGCGATCGGTTGTTGGGTAACGCCGACATGGATCATGCTGTCGCAAGCTTCGCGCACGCTGGGGTACAGCCCTGCGCCTACGCCCGCGAGGATCGCCACTCCCAGTGCGGGGCCTTCCTTGCTCTGGGTTGTGCAAACCGGGCAGCCGAATACATCCGCCAGCATCTGCCGCCACAGCTCGCTTCTGCCGCCGCCGCCGGTCGCCAGCATCTGGGCGGGGGTTACCCCCATTTCACCCAGCACGTTCAGGCAATCTTTCAGGGAATAGCTGACGCCCTCCATGACCGCGCGCGTCAGATCGCGCTTCTGGTGCATGGCGGACAGGCCGAAGAACACGCCCCGGCAGTCCGGGTCCAGGTGCGGCGTGCGCTCGCCCATCAGGTACGGCAAGTAGAACAGCCGATTGGCCCCGATCGGGCTTTTCGCAACTTCCTGATTCATCAGGTCGTAGGAATCGACCCCCATGCCGGCGGCCGCTTCCATCTCCGCATGGCAGAAATTGTCGCGGAACCACTTGAGCGACAAACCCGCCGCCTGCGTAACGCCCATCACGTGCCATGCGCCGGGCACAGCGCAGCAGAAGGTGTGCACGCGGCCCTTGGGGTCGATGGCGAGCTTGTCGGTATGGGCGAACACCACGCCGCTGGTGCCAATGGTGGTAAACGCGCGGCCGTCGGCCACCACGCCCGTACCCACCGCGGCGGCAGCGTTATCGCCCGCGCCGCCTACCACCAGCGTCTTTTCCGAAAGGCCGGTGAGCGCGGCGGCTTCGCGGCTGATATGGCCGGTCACTTCCGCGCTTTCGTACACCTTGCCGAGGTATGCTTTATCAATGCCCAGCTTGCCCAGCACCTCGTCGCTCCAGCAACGGTTGGGCACGTCCAGCAACTGCATGCCGCTGGCGTCGCTCACCTCGGTAGCGAAATCGCCGGTCAGCTGATAACGCAGATAATCCTTGGGCAACAGAATATGGCGGCACCGCTTGTAAATTTCAGGCTCGTGTTTTTGAACCCAGCGGATTTTCCCGGCGGTAAAGCCCGTCAGCGCGGGATTGGCGGTTATTTCTATCAGCCGCTGCGCGCCCACCAGCGCCGTAATCTCCTCGCACTCCACGCCGGTACGCTGATCGCACCAGATGATGGAGGGCCTAAGCACCGCGCCGTTTTCATCCAGCATCACAAGCCCGTGCATTTGGCCGCTGATGCCCAACCCGGCGATATCCTCCGGAGCTACGCCGCTTTCCCGGATCACGCGGCTCAGCGTGGTCACCGCCGCGTTCCACCAATCCTCCGGGGCCTGTTCCGCCCAGCCGTTTTGGGGCTGGCTCATGGGATATTCAACCGTGGCGCTGGCAACAACGGTTCCGTCCTGCGCAAACAGCACGGTTTTGGTGCCGCTGGTGCCAAGATCGATCCCCAGCAGGTATTTATTGCTCATGTTCAAACTCCTTACGCCTGTTTGAATAGAATCTGGTTCACGACCGCTTCCAGATATTCCTGCTTGCCGCTGCCGGGCAACGCCGGCGCGCCGTGCTGGCCCGCGATGGCGGCGCATTCCGCAAGCGTCGCCTGACCCGCGCGGATTTTGCGGCCAATCTCGGTATTGGCGTAGCTTTGGTAACGGTCCTTCACAAAGCCGTCGATCCGCCCGTCGGTGACGATCTCTGCCGCTTTGATCAGGCCGAGCGCGAAGCTGTCCATGCCCAGCACAAAAGCCTGGAACATATCTTCAAACGTGTAGCTGGGGCGACGGTTTTTCGCGTCAAAGTTCAACCCGCCGGTCAACCCGCCCGCCTTGAGGATTTCGTACATGCACATCGTGGTATCGTACACGTTGAAGGGGAACTCGTCGGTATCCCACCCCAAAAGCAGATCGCCCTGATTGGCATCCACGGAGCCGAGCATCCCGTTCACGGCGGACACGCGCAGGTCATGCTGGAACGTATGCCCCGCAAGCGTCGCGTGGTTCGCTTCAATATTCAGCTTGAAATCCCGGTCCAGCCCATACTGGCGCAGGAAGCCAATCGCGGTGGCCGCGTCGAAATCGTACTGGTGCTTCATCGGCTCCTTGGGCTTGGGCTCAATGTAGAAATCGCCCGTGAACCCGATGGAGCGGCCGTACTCAACCGCCATCTTCATCAGCGCGGCAATGTTTTCCTGCTCAAATTTCATGTCCGTGTTCAGCAGGGTTTCGTAGCCTTCGCGTCCGCCCCAGAAAACATAGCCGCGCCCGCCGAGCTTCACGGTGCAGTCCAGCGCCTTCTTAATCTGCGCGGCCGCATGGCAAAATACATCGACGCTGTTGCTGGAGCCCGCGCCGTTCATGTAGCGCGGGTTGGAGAACATGTTGGCCGTTCCCCACAGGCAGCGGATATCCGTGCCCTTCATTTTTTCCAGAATGTAGTCGGTCAGCTCGTCCAGGCGGGCGTTGGTTTCGCCAATAGTGGCCGCCTCGGGCACCAGATCCACATCGTGGAAGCAGAAATACTGAATGCCCAGCTTTTTCATAAACTCAAACCCGGCGTCTACCTTGGCGCGGGCGTGCTCCATGGTGCCGGGCGCTGTGCCAAAGCTTTTGTCCGCCGTGCCGGAACCGAACATATCCGCGCCGGTCGCGCCCAGATTGTGCCACCAAGCCATGGCGAAAGGCAGATGCTCCCGCATCGGCTTGCCAAGGATGATGCGGTTGGGATCGTAATACTTAAAGGACAGCGGGTTTTTGGATTCGGAACCTTCAAAGTGAACCTCCGGAAGGTTTGCAAAGATTTCTGCCATGGTAATACCGCTCCTTTCCCATTCGGGATGTCTTATATGGCGCTATATTGGTCGTGTGCCCGAGCACATTATTCAATAAAGTTATTGTACATCGATCTTGGTTGCTTGTCAATCCCTGTGCGCCCGGGCAGGATTTGCGCCCGGTTTGCGAACGGCCAAGCGGTTAACCAAGCGGCGGACCATTATCAAACCGAATGGATTCCGTTCGCCGCGTCGCATTGCGACTTCGCCCCGGCGGCGCATACGTTAAACGCGTTTCCACATAAACCTCCGGCGGGCATTGAACTGCGCCGGCGCACACCCGCAAGCGCTTCAGCATTGCCCCCCATCCGCCGCGGCGGGGTTTTCCGACATTGGGTCGCGGCGGTTTACAGGTTTTCTAAAATTTTAATCTGGTTTTCCATGATGATTTGCTCGCCCTGTTTCGGCGAACCTGTCAGCAGAATATCAAAAGCGGCCCGGATGGCCTGATACCCCTGAAAAAACGGCTGCTGACAAACCACGGCACGCACCAGCCCCCGGCGCATCATTTCCACGGTAGAAGGCACGTTGTCAAACGAAACGACGCGCATGCTCCTTTCATACCCCAGCTCGATCACCGCCCGGCACGCGCCGTAGGTGCCCGACGCGGTCACAAACAGCGTGTCGATCTCCGGGTGCTTTCGCAGCATGTCCAACGTCATCCGGTAACTGTGCTCCATATCGTCCATGGCGCTTGCGTGATCCACAATGCGGATATCCGGGCAAATTTCCTTCAGATGCCGCTCAAACCCTTCCAGCCGCTGCACATGGCCCAATAGCGTGCTTACGCCGGTGATGATGCCAAGGTTCGCCTGACCGTGCGTCACCATGCGCATCACGCCCGCGGCCGTTTCCCCGCCGGTTGTGTAATCGCTGCCCACATAGCAAATCCGGCAACTGTTTTCAATATCGGTGTTCACGGTGATCGTGGCGATTCCTTTTTCGGCAAGCTGACGTATACGCTCCTCAATGCGCTCATCGTTAATCGGCTGCACCACCAGCACCGTCATGCCGGCGTCGGTCAGCTCGTCAATCAAAGCAAGCTGACGGTTAACATCGTAGCCGCGCATGGTTTTCAGCATCACGGTAACGCCGTAGTCCACCAGTTCCTCCTCCGCTTTTCGAAACCCCGCGATCACATCGTCAAAAAACAGGTTGCCCTCGCTGGAAACCAGCGCGCCAAAAACAGGAGCGTTCTTTTTAACCGTAAGCGCCTTGCCCGCGATGTTTTTGGTGTAGCCCATCCGGTGGATGGTGCGCAGAATCAGCGCCTCCGTGTCCGGCTTCACCTTGCCGCGGTGGTTGAGCACCCGATCGACCGTGCCGCGGCTAACGCCGCACAACTGCGCGATTTCCTTGATTGTCATGGAGAACACTCCTAACCCTTATCGATAAAACGCTTCGCACGCTTTGCATTCTGTATGCTGTTTACGGTGCAACGCCCTGCGAGCGCGCGTCGGCCGCGGCTTACGCCCCTAAGCCTGTTAACGTATCGCTTAGCGTGCACGCGCACACTGTTTTGCGCTTATCATAGCGTGCCAACCGGGGGTTGTCAATCGGTACCGGATAAGTATTTTGCAGCTTCGCAGCCTGTTTTTAGGGCGCGGCGTAAAATCTGCTGTGTTTGCAAAGGCTTATTGCGTCTTGTTTTTGTATTTTGTTCCAGATATTATTTATTAGGAAAGAAGTCCCTGTACAATTCGTGCAATGTTCGGAAAAGTTTTTTGTCTACTATTGACATGCTTATGAAACTGGGATACAATACGCACAGATGGAACGGAGAACAAATGTAAGGCTTTGCACATGTGTGCTCGGACACATTTTTTAGGGTCCACAGCCTGCCCCGTTCCAAATGAGATTGTTTTTCAGGCCGATTCGCAAAGGACCGGTCTAGAAAATAAAAAAGGAGTGTATCCCATTATGAAAAAGGTACTCGCGGTTGTTCTGGCTCTCGCTCTGACGCTGTCACTGGTCGGAATGGCGATGGCCGAAGGTAAGGTTGGCGTTGCAATGCCCACGCAGAGCCTGCAGCGTTGGAATCAGGACGGCGAAAACATGAAGACTCAGCTTGAGGCTGCTGGCTTCACCGTTGACCTCCAGTATGCGAACAACGACGTTGCCACTCAGGTTTCTCAGATTGAGAACATGATCACCAACGGCGCTCAGGTTCTGGTGGTTGCCTCCATCGACGGCAGCGCGCTGGGCACGGTTCTTGCGACCGCTAAGGAAGCCAAGATCCCGGTTATCGCCTATGACCGTCTGCTGACCGACACCGACGCGGTTGACTACTACACCACGTTTGATAACTACGGCGTTGGCAAAATCCAGGGCCAGTACATCATCGACAAGTTTGACCTGAGCAACGACGCGGTCACCGGCCCCTTCACCATCGAGTTCACCGCCGGTTCCCCCGATGACAACAACGCCGGCCTGTTCTTCAACGGCGCCTTCGATCTGCTCAAGCCCTACCTCGACAGCGGCAAACTGGTCTGCAAGAGCGGCCAAACCACTTTCGAAGCCGTTGCGACTCCCGCTTGGAAGAGCGAAACCTCTCAGGCCCGCATGGACAACATCCTGAGCGCCTACTATCCGGACGCGCTCACCGGCGGCACCAAGCTTGACATCTGCCTGTGCTCCAACGACTCCACCGCCTTGGGCGTAACCAACAGCCTTGTGGCCGCTGGCTTCACCAAGGACAACATCCCCGTCATCACCGGGCAGGATTGCG
>DAOPZY010000027.1:0-37761 GCA_035353615.1 Candidatus Limiplasma sp. | reverse complement strand
GATATGATGAACATCTACCTTCAAAACACGGAGAGCGGTCAAATCAAGTTGTGCGATTATGGCGAAACGCTGATGCGCTTATCCTACCTGTTCGATATCGACACCGACAAGAAACGCTCTATCCTTGTGGATACCATTACCAGCCGCAATGCAGAAATGCTCGACGGAAGCATAGAAATGCAGGCTACTCCGGAGCGGCTTTTCGAGAAGATCATGGCCTATTCCCAATTACTTACGGAAGTGAGCAGTATGGATATGCTGGCTCACGAGAACATCGAGCAGCTTTTCTATGACAACCTGCGGGAAGCAGTCTATCAATTTCACCTGAAAGCCGAGATCAGGCAGGATTATACTCCACACGGTTATCCGGACGTTCGAGTGGATTACGCTTTTTTCCTTGAACATACTGCCCGTCCTATCTTCCTCTTTGGCATCAAGGATAACAACAAGGCGCAGCAGTCCACTATTCACTGCCTGAACCTTACGCTCGAAAAAGTTCCCCACAAGAGTATCGCGGTTTTTGAAGATACGGAAAAAATCAGTCGGTTTGCGCGTAAGTCCCTGATTAACGCAGCCGGAAAGGTTTTCGACGGGTTGCCTGGCTTTACCGAAAAGGGAGAGGCATACATCGAAACCGAACTCCAATCTGCCTGAATGAAAACCCCGCTTCCTGCTGTAACAGGAAACGGGGCGGATGCAAAACGACCACTGGCTTTCAACAAGCGGGGCTTTGCCATACCATTATATAGCACCGCCTCCGCGAAAACAAGGAGGATTCTTCCATGGCAACCAGAGCGCAAAAACTGAAAAGCGGCAGCTGGCGCGTGCGCGTACAGGTGATTGAGGATGGAATTCGCGGGTATCGGTCGTTCACCGCTTCGACCAAGAAACAGGCGGAATTTTTGGCCGCGCAGTTTGCGCTGACCGAACGGGAGGCGCGCAAGCCGGATTACCTGACCGTGGGCGCGGCGATCGACAAATACATCGACGCGCGCACCGCCATCCTGTCGCCCGCTACCGTTCGGGTTTACCGGCAGACGCGCCACTGCTACTATGCACCGATTGAGAACGTCAGGCTGAAAGACCTGCGATCGGAAGATATCCAGCGTGCGATGAACGAGGTGGCCAAGAAGAATTCGCCTAAAACCGCGCGCAACGTGTATGCGCTGCTCACGGCCACGCTTAAGGCATACCATCCCGATTTTCAGCCGCGCGTCGACCTACCCAAGAAGGTACGCCATGAAGTGGCCATACCCGACAAGGATGCCATCGCAAAGCTGCTGGACGCCGCCCAGGGCACGGAACTGGAAAACGCCATCCTGCTGGCTGCCGGGTACGGGATGCGGCGCGGCGAGATATGCGCGCTACTCTACTCGGATATCGACCGGAAGAACAGCCGGATCAGCATCACGAAATCGCTGGCCAAGAACGAAGGGAACGAATGGGTGGTTAAGGCGCCGAAATCATACGCCGGAACGCGGACGATTGGCGTTTCACCGAACATGATCGAGCGGCTGATGAAGAACCGGCATGATTTCCAGCGGGTCTGCCCGGTTCACCCGGACATGCTGACGCGACGCTTCATGCGCCTGTGCGCCTCGCTGGGGATTACCTGCAGGTTCCATGACCTCCGCCATTACAACGCCAGCCTAATGCTCGCGCTTTCCGTGCCAGACAAGTACGCCATGGAGCGGCTTGGGCAGGCTACGCCGGGCATGATCAAGGCGGTGTACCAGCACATCATGAGTGACAAGAGGGAGGAAGTCAATGAGGCGGTGAATGGGGCGGTGGAGGGGATGCTGTCGGTGTGAATCGGCTTAGTGTCTACTTTGTATCTATAAATCGAAGTAGCAGACTATTTTTTCTACTTAAGAAAGAATGCTTCACTAGATGCTATTTCAAGCGAACTAATCTAGCAAAGAATATAATGTAAACTCCGACATAATAGAGCAAAAAAAACGAGACAACTTTCGCAAGATATTCTCCTGCAATCGCGTCTCGTAAAAGCTCAAAATGAGCTTTTATCAAACTAGACGCATTATCTCAGACACGCTGCCAATTGTCAAGTACAAATTTCATAAAATCTAAAGTAGCTGATACCATTGTATTGGAATTAAAAAAATCGCGGTGCGTAGTAAAACGATGGCATACAATATCCTTCAAGCGATCTAACTGCTTTGTCCGAACACTATCGCTCGTAACAAAACGATCATGAACGTATACCAAGGTGAGAAGTTGTTGCACACGAACACACGACAATCGAATCTCGGCACCATTATTGGGTGCGATTTTGTATATATGTTGTCTGAATTCGAGTTGTGCAATCTGTGCGCCGTTTATTTTCGAACATGATAGATCATTTAAGATGCAACTGTTATGTGCTGCAGCATTACGAATACTTCGCACTGAGTTTAACATTCTATTCATCCGACTGTGCATGCGAAGAATCTTGCATGTGTCTTTCTCACATTTTGGTGTTCCCTTGTTTCCACAGCATAAACAAGCATGCTTCTTTTGGATATAGGTATAGAAGCGAATCAAATCACTAAAAGGAATTATCTCAACGAATGCCCATACTGGGTATCCGCAGCGATGTTTTTCAATTAGCGATCTGCGATAGACATCGCTATTTATTTTCGGATCTATACTGGCATTAAGTTGTATTCGATCTGCTTCATTCAATGAAGCAATGTATTCTTGAACTATGGAGTAGGCTTCGCTTTTGTAGTTTGCCTCAATAAAGGAAAGAAGTCCGACTTTGAGGTAATGCTCGACATCTAAACACATGAGAATTAAAGCGTAACGAAGTAGCATATCCATTCGCGAGAGCTCAAGCAGATATGCAAAATCGAGATCGATATATTGTCCTTGTTGTGCCCCGCCCGGATGCTTTGAATAGTTTTTTCGATAGGCGGTTAACTTAAAGTAGTTATTACTATTTTTAAGTATCTCCAAAGCCTTTTCTTTGGAGCATTTATCAAACCGAACGCCCTTTTTTATTAAGTGATCAATCATTTCTTCGGCAGACAACATCGGTTTTTGTTGAAATTCTTGTTGCATCTCGAACACTCCTATAGAGAAATACGATATGAAGGTATACTGAATTCTGGGAGTCTCACGAAGAGCGGTTTATTTGCATGGAGGAAACCCATGTTCGATTATAGCCCATAAGTCACATGATTCCTAGCAAATTCTGTCGGAGGGAGATATATGTGCTGTGCGGACGGTACTCATGTAATCATTTCGCCATCTTATCAGCTTATCCTTTACATTCTCCGAAACCATAAATCAGTTTGCAAATAGACGCTCTTCCTAAAGACTACCAATGAAGAATTCGGTATGGCATTGCAGCAGTGTTCATTAGCCGCTGTTCCATACGTTAGCTCTACTTCGTGAATATGTGCCACGAAATGTGACACGCGTGTTGTGAAATGAAGCCCCACAAGGCTTTATAGCCTCTTTTTCTAAAGGTTCAAGTCCTGTTTCCCGCACCAAAAGAAAAGCCTTGTAACGTAACGGTTACAGGGCTTTTCTTATGCTTGAAAAATGTGTTTTGCCCCTGGATTTACACCTACCAGTTCCGCTCCTGGGGGGTGGGCCTCGTTGAATTTGGCGATATTGGCTCCCCATAGCAGCCCCTTCGCGCCATATTCCTTCATGCGCTCATGCGGCGGGTAAATCAGTATCGGATCAAAACCCCCGGCCTTGGCTATCTGCCTGAGTACGTTCAACAGGGTTTGAGCATCGGCACGCGAACCCAGTTTGGAGTTCGAACGATGGTTTGCGGTACAACCTTTCCGACGCGGTTGCAGCCGTAGTTTTGCAGATACCTTTGCTTGCGGCTTTGCTTCCAGGCATTGCGCAATTAAACTTTCTACCAAAGCCTGACGCCGCAGCGCGCAGCCAACCGGCGAGCGAACAACCCGCTGGGCTATGAAGTGAACCGGCCCAACGCATCGCATGGGTTTACGCACAACCGCACCCGTAGCCGATCTGCGCCCCATTCCGGCAGGCTAAACTTTTTTTGCATGCGGATGAATGCCCATAACAAGCGCCGCGTTGCGCCTTGTGCCCTCGTGGCGTGCTTATACTTTGCCGCATAAAGCTTTCTGCGGGCAGGGTTAACGCCCATACGACCCACAAAGGCTTTGCGGTTGAACCTTCGCCGTTGCGGCTGAACATTCCGATCACCTCAGTTTGTCACGTCGCTCATCAAAAAGCGCTCCACAGCCTCGCACGCCTGCGCAAGCGGGTCGCCCGCCATATCCAGCCACAGGATGCTCGGATCCCGGCGAAACCAGGTCATCTGCCGCTTGGCAAACCGCTTGATCGCGCGGGACAGTTCCTCCGTCATCCCTTCCAACGAAGGAATTTCCCCCAGCAGATAGGCGCAAACATAGCGGTACTCCAGCCCAAGCCGGCGCAGAAAATCCGGGCTGACGCCCGCATCCAGCAACGCCTGCACCTCGCTTAACAGCCCTTGCGCCATGCGGCGTTCCAGCCGTTCATCAATCCGTTTGCACAGAATGTCCCGGGGCCAGGATACCCCGAGCGTCAGCACCTGATACCACGGCTTTTTTTGCCCTGGACCGGGATCGCCGTCGTGGAGTTTTTCCAGCGCGCGCATCACACGGTTCCGGTTTGCGCCGTCCAGCCCGTTGGAAGGCAGGCGCTCGCAGAGCATGGCGTACAGGTCCGCCGTGTTCTGCTGTTCCAGCTCGCTGCGGTATGCCAAATCCGGCGCAACGTCCGACAGGGCGTAACCTTCGCAAACCGCCGCCACATAAAGCCCCGTACCCCCAACCAGAAACGGCTGCCGGCCCCGCGCCAAAATATCGTCCACAGCCTGATAAGCCAGCGCCTGAAAATCCGCCACGGAAAAAAACGCGCCCGGCGCGCATACATCCAGCAGATGATGGGGCACGCCCCGCATTTCCTCAGGGGTAATTTTTCCGCTGCCCAAGTCCAGCCCACGGTAAACCTGCCGCGAATCCGCAGAGATCACTTCTCCCTGAAAACGCAAGGCCAGTTCCACACCCAAACCGCTCTTCCCGGAGGCGTTTGTTCCCACAACCGCGACAAGGCGTGGCAAATCTTGCATGAAAAATCGCTCCTATTCCATTTCCCGTGGCCGAAAACAGCCTATCAGCCCAAGTATAGGGGGGCTTTAACGGAAAGTCAAGCGGCCGCGATCGTCCCTGCCGCGGGGGGGCGACAGCCTGTCCCCGCAATGGGCGCGCGCGTATTCCGATGCGCCTCGCCGAGCAACCCGATTGGCTCCTCCGACAGTGGCGCGCCGCGCCTGCGCCGTTTTTCCGCCGTATCCTCCCGTTCAAGGCTTGACAGGAAGCGCAAGCCTGTATATGCTATTTGTAACAAAACTGGATCGCTAACGGATTGTGAGGGATTGCACGCCATGCAGACATCAGCCGCTCAACAGCCCCTTTGCCCATCTGTGCAAAAACCGACCCCCAACGCAAGCGCCAAGCCGGCTAAAAGGTTTGGCAACATTGACGCTATGCGTTTTATCTTTAGCATCGCCATTGTTTACTACCATATTCTTCATTATAACATTATGCCCTTTGTGGCTAAAACGCCGGTTTATACCGATCTTTCACACGTGAGTGTCGCTTCGGCGTGGGCGGTGGAGTTTTTCTTTATTCTGGGCGGGCTGTTTCTGTACCGGACATACCGCGCTAAACCGAGCCTGACCATCGCCGAGTTTACCTATGATAAGCTGATTCGCCTCTGGCCAGTGCTTTTTTTCATGTTTATTCTGGATTACTTTACGTTCCGGGCTCACAACATATTCCAGACCCTCATCAACCTGCTCTTTCTGCAAAACAGCGGCCTTTCGCTGAACCAATCGGGCAGCGCGTGGTATATTTCCCCGTTTTTCCTGATTTCGGTTTTCTATTTCGCGCTCCTGAAAAAGTTTGACAACCGCAAGCTGAATCTTGTCATCATTGTGCTGGTTTATCTAGCCTATACGCTCAACATCAACTTCACCGCGGGCAAATTTTCACGGATCGAGGTTGGATATGTCATCAACCTTGGCATGGTGCGGGGAATCGGGGGCATCGGGCTTGGCTATCTGTTGGGTTTGGCCTATGACCGCCTGAGCGCCATGAAGCTGAAGCGAGATCTGATCCCCAACGCCACGGTGCGCAAATGGGTGGTGTTCGCCATCCTTTCCGTGCTGGAAGTTCTGTGCCTTTACCTGCTGCTCAAAAACGCGCTGGCGGGGGACATTTATAACAACCAGATTGTCATCATCATCCTGTTCTGCATCCTGCTGATGTGCTTCTTAGTCAATAAAGGGATTGTCTCGCTGTTGTTCAATCACCGGATTTTCAGCATCCTCGGTTCCTACTCCTATTCAATTTACATCATGCAGGACGTGGGGCTTCGGCTGCTCAAAAAAACCATGTGGCTGGATACTGACTACCTCGTACACCACGCCTACCGGGTGATCGCGCTTTCCATCCTGATTATAACCGCCATAGGGATTGCCACTTATTACCTTGTGGAAAAACCGTGCCTGAAGCTGGGCCAGTATATCAAGCGCACCTATCTGTTCCCAAAGCCGGGGGAAGAAAAGGCCCGTTAATACAAGGCTTTTCAGCGTTCCGCTACTCGCTTCCGGGAAACCCGCAGAAGGTTCGCCACTGACCTTATTCTGCTTTGGCAGGCTGGAGCGCCAGCCGCTTTCGCGGCATAACCTCATACATGAGCCCCCGGAAAACGTCGCAGGTTGCCGCATTCCGGGGGCTGATTATTCGCGCAGTCTCCACAGGGGAGCATGCGCACGGTACATTGCCCGCGCTTACCGGGCGAGGATTTCGCCATCCTTGGGGATATAATCGCTCATGGTGTGGTCCAGATAGCTGGCGTAAGCGGCCATGTCAAAGTAACCCGTGCCCGTTAAACCAAACAGAATGGTCTTAGCCTCGCCGCTTTCCCGACATTTGACAGCCTCGTCGATGGCGCAACGGATGGCGTGCGCGCTTTCCGGCGCGGGCAGGATGGTTTCCGTGCGGGCAAACTGCACCGCCGCGTCAAAAACCTGCGTTTGCTCATACGCCACGGCTTCCATATGCCCATCGTGGTACAGCTTGGAAAGGATGGGCGACATGCCGTGGTAGCGCAAACCGCCGGCATGGTTGGGCGACGGGATAAACCCGGAACCCAGCGTGTACATCTTGGCCATGGGCGTGATTTTGCCGGTATCGCAAAAATCGTATTCGTAGCGGCCACGCGTCAGCGAGGGGCAACTGGCCGGTTCCACCGCGATGAAACGCGTGCCGTCGCGTTTGCCGGTCAGGGTATCCCGCATGAAGGGCGCGATCAGCCCGCCCAGGTTGCTGCCGCCGCCCGCGCAGCCGATCACGATATCCGGATAATCGTCAAACTCGGCGAGCGCCTCGTAGCTTTCCAGCCCGATGATGGACTGGTGCAGCAACACCTGATTGAGCACCGAGCCGAGAACATAGCGGCACTCGGGCGTGGTCACGGCTTTTTCCACCGCTTCAGAAATAGCGCAGCCCAAGCTGCCGGTGGTATCGGGGTCCTTTTCCAAAATCGCGCGGCCTGCGTTTGTGGTGTTGCTGGGGCTGGCGATTACCTGCGCCCCGAAGGTGCGCATCACGTCCTTACGGTACGGCTTCTGGTTGTAGCTGCCCTTGACCATATACACGGTCAAATCCAACCCAAAGGCCGCGCAGGCCTCCGCCAGCGCCGTGCCCCACTGGCCCGCGCCCGTTTCGGTGGTCAGGGCCTTCATGCCCTGCGCCTTGGCGTAGTAAGCCTGCGCAAGGGCGGAGTTGAGCTTGTGGCTGCCGGAGGTGTTGTTGCCCTCAAACTTGCAGTAAATATGCGCGGGGGTTTTCAGCGCCGCCTCCAGCCGATAGGCGCGGATGATGGGCGCGGGCCGGTAGATGCGGTACATGTCCAGTATCGGCTGGGGGATTTCGATATCCGGGGTGTCGTTGTCCAGCTCCTGACGGATCAGCTCGTCGCAGAAAACCGGTTGCAGGTCCGCAAAGGTGACCGGTTGGCCGGTGCCCGGGTTTACCAGCGGATCGGGCTTTTCAGGCATGGCGGCGCGAAGGTTGTACCACGTTTTGGGAATTTTCTCCTCTGGCAGGTAATACCGGTAGGGAATGGTTTTCATTGGGGTACCCTCCTTTTTATAATGCGCCGGTTGCGGGCAACAAAAAAAGCCTGTCCCAAATGATATGGGACAGACTTGAATGTCTGCGGTGCCACCCGTATTGCCGAAATTCGGCCGCTCGCTTTCGCATACCAGCATATGCGCTTCGCGGATAACGGGTGAAGCTCCCGTCGGTCGCTAGCGGCCATGCCGTTCGCTCCGCCCTCAGCGGTCCATTCAACGCGCACCCTCATACCGCACTCCCACCAACGGCGGCTCTCTTTGAATCAGGCGAATCGTTTACTCATCCGCGTCACAGGTTTATGGGCAAAGGATACATGATTTCCGCCGCGTTGTCAAGTCCTTCCAGCAAAATTTCTTTCGCCCGTTTCAGGCTTCCTCCGTGTACACGCCCGCCTCCGTTGCTGAAAAATCCCCCGGCGCGGGGAGCCTGTCGCTATCCCGATTTGACACGGACGCGCCCTGCCGTTATACTATCCCTACAACCGAATCAGGCACGCGAATGCGCCCAAAGCGCCGGCGGCAACGCCGAGGGAATAGCGGATGCAAATTCCGGGCTATCCCAGTAACCGTGATGCGGACGAACGGGCAAGGAAGCCACTGTCGAAAGATGGGAAGGCGCCCCAGTAGGATGATGCTAAGCCGGGAGACCTGTTCGCGCGCAATCCTCTGGGATTGGGCAAAGCGGAGCCAGCCGTACAGGCCAGCGCCGCGATGTTCGCCGGCTTGTTGCCCCCGCGTTTCACGCGCGCCGCGCTTTTGAAGCCAACGCCCATACGGCGTTGGGTACAAAACAAAAGCGGGGTTGCGCGCGGTTGCGGGCGGTCATGGGCTGCGCGGGCTATGAAGGGCCGTCCCCGGAGCGGGGCGGCCTTTTGCCTTGCCTGCGCGGTTGAACAGGAAAGGGGCAATCAGCCATGAAAATCAGGAAAATCCTAACCCTTACGGTGGCGCTCGCATTGCTTGTTACGCTTGCGGCCGGCTGCGGACTGGCGGTAGCGGACGGGCTTACCGTGACCGACATGAAGGGGCGCACCATCACGCTGGACCAACCCGCCACCCGCGTTGTGGCATTGACCGCCGCCGATTGTGAAATCCTTTACGCTTTAGGCGCGGGGGACACTCTGGTCGGGCGCGGAGAATACTGCGATTATCCCGAAAGCGTGCTGGCCGTACCCGCGGTGCAGTCCGGCTCGGAAACCAATCTGGAACAGATCATCGCGCTTCAGCCGCAGGTGCTTTTGATGAGCACCATGGCGCAAAGCGAGGAGCAGGTTGGGCAGCTGGAAGCCGCGGGCATCCGCGTGGTGGTCAGCGAGGCGCAGGATATTGAGGGCACCTATACCGCCATCCGGATGATCGGCGCGCTGATGGGTAAAAACAGCGAGGCGGAAACGCTGGTCGACGGCATGCAGGCAAGCTTTGACGCCCTGAAAAACGCGGGCGCCGGCAAGGGAAGCTCGGTCTACTTCGAGGTTTCCCCTTTGCAGTACGGCCTTTGGACAGCCGGTCAGGGCACCTTTATGGATGAAATCGCCACCCTGCTTGGGCTTACCAACTGCTTTGCCGATGTTAACGGCTGGGCGGAAGTGTCCGAGGAGCAGGTGATTGAACGCAATCCGGATTATATTGTCACCATCGCCATGTACACGGGCGAAGGGCATACCCCGGAGGAGGAAATCCTTTCTCGCGCCGGCTGGGCCAATGTGACCGCCGTTCAAAAGGGGCGGGTGCTGTGCCTCCCCGATAACGAGCTGACGCGCCCCGGCCCGCGTTTGGTGGACGGCGCGCAAAAACTGAGCGATTTTATCGTGAATTCCGCCGCGAAGGATCACGCGGAATAACCCCTCTTCCCGGTCTGGAACCGTCCGCCCGCCCGATCGGCGGGGCCGGACGGCTTCAGGCAGGGCGCGGACGGTTCCCGAGCGTGCGCGGACGGGTACCCGGCGGGTTTGGGAACCGCGTCGCCGTCGGCCGCCTCAAACCCCGCAAGGGTTGCGCCGTAAACCCGGCTTTGCAATCGTGAGGATTTTTCGGCGGCCTGTGGCGGCAATGCCGTCTTTGGGTACGCGGGAAGCAGGTGAGTGTGTTGGTTTCTACCCGAGAGGGTTTTCGGCCTTGGGAGATTTTCCTTTTTTCCGTTGCGACGCTGATTACGCTTTTGATATGCGTTGGGGTGGGCAGCGTGAGCCTGTCGCCCATTACCACGGCGGCGGTGATCTGGAACGCGCTGTGGGGGCTTCCGATGCCGGAAGGCGTTTCCGCGACCATCATCCTGGCGGTGCGCTTGCCGCGCGTGCTGTGCGTGGCGCTTACCGGCGCGTCGCTGGCGCTATGCGGGGGGGCGATGCAGGGCCTGCTTCGCAACTCGCTCGCGGACGGTTCCACCCTTGGCGTAGCCAGCGGGGCTTCACTGGGCGCGGTGATCGCCATCGCGTTCGGGATCACGTTTCCGGTGATGCCGCTGGGGGGCACCATGCTGATGGCGATGCTCTTTGGCTTCCTGTCGCTGGTGGTGATCCTGTCGCTGGCTTATCGGCTGGACGGAACACTGTCCACCAATACCATCATTCTGGTGGGGGTCATCTGGTCCATGTTTGTTTCCAGCCTCATCAGCCTGATTGTGACCTTCAACAGCGAAAAAGTGCGCAGCATTACCTTTTGGACCATGGGGAGCCTTCAGGGCAGCAATTACGCCAACACGCTGACGCTGCTGCTCGCGCTCACGGTTTTTGGCGGCGTTCTGTTGGGCCGCGCGCGGGAGCTGAACGCCTTTGCCATTGGGGAGGATAACGCGCGTAGCGTAGGCGTGGATGTGAAGCGGGTCAAGCTGACGGTACTCGTGTGCGTTTCGGCGCTCATAGGCGTTTGCGTTGCCATCGGCGGCTCCATCGGCTTTGTGGGGTTGGTTACCCCGCACGCGGTTCGGCTGCTGGTCGGCCCCAACCACCGGCGGCTGTTGCCCGCTTCGCTGTTTGGTGGCGCCATTTTCCTCATGCTGGCCGATCTGGCGGCAAGGGTGCTGCTCAACCCGGTGGAACTGCCCATCGGCGTGGTCACCTCGCTAATTGGCGCCGTCGCGTTTATGGTGATCTTCACCCGTTCCCGAAAGAAGGATGCCCATGCTTGAGATACAAAACCTGAGCGTGCGCTACGGCGCGCTCCCGGCGGTGGATGAGGTCAGCTTTACGGTGCGCGAGGGCGAATGGCTGATGATTGTAGGCCCGAACGGCGCAGGCAAGTCCACCCTGCTAAGCGCGATCGCTCAGGGCGCGCCCTATCGCGGCGACATTCGCCTTGGCGGACAGGATGCTCGCCGCATACGCCCCCGCGAGCGCGCCCGGTGGCTGGGCATGCTTTCGCAAAGCCATACCGTAGGTTACGCGTTCACTGTGGAGGAAATTGTCCGTCTGGGCCGCTATGCCTACGCCGGCATGTTGGGGGGCGGCTCAGAGGCGGATGAGCGAGCCGTTGAGGACGCGCTTGCCAAAACCGGGATGCTCCCGTATCGGGATCACTCGGCGCTCACGCTTTCGGGCGGCGAGCTGCAACGCGCCTTTCTGGCGCAGGTGTTTGCGCAGGATCCGCGCCTGCTGATTTTGGATGAACCCACCAATCACTTGGACCTTGCCTACCAGAAACAGGTGTTTGAGCTGATTTGGGAATGGTTGGCGCAGCCCGGGCGGGCGGCGGTTTCCGTGGTGCATGACCTGTCGCTTGCGCGGCTGTACGGCACGCATGCCCTGCTGATGAACGGCGGCAAGGCGGCTGCGGCAGGCCCCATCGGCGACGCGCTGCGCCCGGAACTGTTGCAGCGCGTGTACGGTTTGGATGTGTACGCGTGGATGCAAACGCTGCTTCAACCATGGATTGCCCCCGCCCCGGACCATTTGCCTGAATCGGCATACCGCCAGGCCGACAGCCTGCCGAATTGGATTGACAAACCGCGCCCGCTTGCGCCTTGAGCATGCGTGATGCAAGCGCGTAGGGGTTTTCACATCAGGCTTCCGCGCGGTTCTACGCCCTAAAGGCGCTTTGTGCCTGAACCCTTTTTATGGCGGCGCGGGTTTTTCAGCCATCCGAATCCTCCGCGTAAAGAGTTTTTTGCCAGTTGCGCGGTTTCCGTGAAAAAAACCTGTTTCAATGCGAAATGAAACGCGGTATACTGAATTTGATAAAGGTTGCCGCCGGGTTGCGGCGGGCGGAAAAACCGCCCCTGCGCCAAGCGGCTGAGGCAGAGCGCGAAGCGCCATCCGCTTCCGCCTGTAACAGTGCCCGCCGGCGACCGGTACCCTGTGCGCAGGGCCACAAGGAACCCAAACCAAACCATCAGGAGGGATACGTTATGTGTGGGATCAGCTTCTTCGTTTGCAAACATTGCGGTAATCTGGTTGGGATGATTCACAGCTCCGGCGCTCCGCTCACCTGCTGTGGCGAGCACATGACCGAACTGGTACCCGGCAGCGTGGATGCAAGCCACGAAAAACACGTGCCCGTTGTGGAAGTCAACGGCAACACCGTAACCGTTAAAATTGGCGCGGTTGCCCATCCGATGACGGAAGAACACTATATCCAGTGGGTATATCTCCACAGCGAAAACGGCGGCCAACGCCGTTGCCTGGTCCCCGGCGAAGAGCCGAAGGCGGTATTCGAGCTGGTGGACGGCGACAAACCGGTAACGGTTTTTGCCTACTGCAACCTGCATGGGCTTTGGAAAACCGATCTGTAATCCACAGCGCGCCCGCTCCCGCTCCATACGGGGCGGGCGTTTTTGGCGATGAACCTCAGCGTATTCCCCTGTTTTCAACCCGATAACCTTGTAAAGGAGTCAAACCATGAGTAAAAAAGTAGTCATCATCGGCGGCGTGGCCGGGGGCGCAAGTTGCGCGGCACGGTTGCGCAGGCTGGATGAAAGCGCGGAGATTGTGCTGTTGGAGCGCGGAGCCTATATTTCCTACGCCAACTGCGGCCTGCCCTACCACGTAGGCGACGTAATCAAAAGCCGCAGCGCCCTGCTGCTGCAAACTCCGGAAGCCATGCAGCAGAAATTCCGGGTGGATGTGCGCGTGAAAAACGAAGCGGTTTCCATTGACCGCGAAAAAAAGACCGTGACCGTCCGGCGCGTGGAAACCGGCGAAACCTACGAGCAGCCGTACGATACGCTCGTGATTTCCACCGGCAGTTCCCCGCTGCGCCCGCCGATCCCCGGCATCGATCACCCGCGCATTCAGTCCCTGTGGACCGTACCGGACGCGGACGCGATCCGCACCCTGATTGCGGAAAACCATATCGAATCCGCGGTGGTGGTCGGCGGCGGCTTCATTGGGCTGGAAATGGCTGAAAACCTCAAGCATGCGGGCCTCAAGGTGTCGCTGGTTGAAATGCTCAATCAGGTAATGACCCCCATCGACTTTGAAATGGCGCAGCTGCTGCATGAAAACATTCGCCAAAACGGCGTGGAGCTGTACCTGGGCGACGGCGTAGCCTCCTTTACGCCTGAGGATACCGGCGTGAGCGTGCAGCTCAAGAGCGGCAAATCCCTGAGCATGGGGCTGGTGATCCTGGCCATCGGGGTAAAGCCCAACGGCGAAATTGCTAAAAACGCGGGCTTGACCATGAACGCGCGCGGCGGTATCGTGGTGGATGAAACCCTGCGCACCTCCGACCCCGATATTTACGCCGTGGGCGACGTGATCGAGGTTACCGATTTTGTGTTCAAGGACCGTACCATGATCCCCCTCGCAGGCCCGGCCAACAAGCAGGGGCGGATCGCCGCCAACAACATCGCGGGTGGGAATGAAACCTACGATGGCTCGCAGGGCACCTCGGTTGTCCGGGTGTTTGACCTCACCGCCGCCAGCACCGGCGCCAACGAGCGCACCCTGATGAAGCGCGGCATGGAGCGCGGCAAGGATTATGAGACCATCACTATCACCCAAAACAGCCACGCCGGCTATTACCCCGGCGCAACCCCGATGACCCTCAAGCTGCTGTTCTCCGCCGACGGCAAAAAAATCTTCGGCGCGCAGATTGTGGGGCGCGAGGGCGTGGATAAGCGCATTGATACCATCGCCGTAACCCAGCGGCTTGGCGGCGGCGTCGCGGAGTTGGCCAAGCTGGAGCTGGCCTATGCGCCGCCCTACTCCTCCGCCAAAGACCCGGTCAACATGGCGGGCTTTGTGGCTGGGAACGTATTGGATCATCTGGTGGGCGTCGCCCCGTGGGACGCGCCGGTATCCCACCCCGACGCGACGCTTTTGGACGTGCGGGAGGATGTGGAGCTGATGGCTTTCAGCGTCCCCAACGCCAAGCATATCCCGCTGGGCCAGTTGCGGGACCGCATCGCGGAGCTGGACCCCAGCCGCGAGGTGATCGTGTTCTGCGCCATTGGGGTGCGCGCGTACAACGCGGCCCGTATCCTCCGGCAGCATGGGTTTGAGCGTGTGCTGGTGTACCCCGGCGGCGCGCGTTTCTACCAGGCCACCCATTATGAGGACGTTGAATCGGACACCATGAAAACCGCGCCCGTAGCGGACAGCGGCCATACCGCCGATCTGGACGAGCCAATCGCCTCCATGCGCATCGATTGCAGCGGCATGCAGTGCCCAGGCCCGATCATGAAGGTTTTTCAAACCATGCAGACCATGAAGCCCGGCGAGGTGATGGAAGTTTCCGCCTCCGATCCCGGCTTTGCGCGCGACATCGGCGCGTGGTGCCGCCGCACGGGCAACACCCTGCTGTCCAATGAAAAACAGGGGGACGATTACGTCGCCCTCGTGCGCAAGGGCGGCGCGCCCGCGCCGGTCACCAAGGACCTGCCGCAGGGTAAAACCATCGTTGTGTTCTCCGGCGATATGGACAAGGCGCTCGCCAGCTTCATCATCGCAAACGGCGCAGCGGCCATGGGCCGGCCGGTGACCATGTTCTTCACCTTCTGGGGGCTGACCATTCTGCGCCGCCCCAATAAGGTCAAGGTGAAAAAGAGCCTTGTGGAAAAAATGTTCGGGGCCATGCTCCCGCGCGGCACCGGCAAAATCAAGCTCTCCCGCATGAACATGGCCGGCATGGGCACCGGCATGATGAAGATGATTATGAAACAGAAAAACGTCGATTCGCTGAACACCCTGATTGACAAGGCGATGAAAGCCGGCGTCAAGCTGGTGGCCTGCACCATGAGCATGGACGTGATGGGCATCCATCCGGAAGAGCTGATCGACGGCGTGGAACTGGGCGGCGTTGGCGCATACCTTGGCGACGCGGAGGAAAGCAACGTCAACCTGTTCATCTGATTTCCCAAACGCATGGTACGGTTTCACCGCGCCCGGCGACGGCTCCGCAAGG
Source organism: Candidatus Limiplasma sp. (assembly GCA_035353615.1). Lineage (GTDB taxonomy): Bacteria > Bacillota > Clostridia > Christensenellales > Aristaeellaceae > CAXXOK01. Next base: position 22,247 of record DAOPZY010000027.1, on the reverse strand, counting down.
AGGCTGCCGCCGGGCGCGTCCGTTTTTGCGCCTGTTTTCCGGAACCGCCCCCGACGGCGCGCGCATGAAACCCCGTGCAAATCCGTTTCCCACTCAGGGAGCACGGTTTCCCAGCTTTCCCGGCATGTCTCCAACCCGCCTGCGCCGGCTGCTCCTGATCGCCTGAGCCCTTCGCGGCAACCAGATTGGGGTACGGGGCAGTCATGGATTCCCCTGCGGGAAAACGCGCAAGGCCACGCCCGGTTTCGCGGGCGGGGTTCGGCGGCATCCTAGCAGCCATCAACAGATGGCCGTATCTTTCATTTGTAACCTGCGCTGAAAATGATTCTCATTTGCAAACCGACGGAATTTCGGTTACGAAAACATTTTCGTTTAAGAAGATTTTTACCCGGAATATAGATATGTTTAATCACTACATATGTTTGTTAAACTGTCATATATTGCGTTTTTTATGCTTACATGTTATGATGTTTCATATCCGTTATGGTGTAACTGGCTTTGCGCATGGTGCGAAAGGGGTGTCGTAGGATGGGTGAACAACCATGGGACTACAGCGAATATATCACCGTTGCGGAAGGCGTTTTCTGGGTCGGCTTTGCGGATAAAAACGCGGGCCTGCATTGCAACCCCTATTTGGTTGTGGACGGCGATGAGGCGGTGCTGCTGGACAGCGGCAGCCGCAACGATTTCAGCACCGTCATGCTCAAGATTATGCGAACGGGCACCAACCCGCAAAACATTCGCCGGCTGATTTATCACCATTATGATCCGGACCTGTGCGGCAACATCCCGCATATGGAAGCGCTGATCGACAGCCCGGAGCTGAAAATCATCTCCCATTATGAAAACAACATATTCATCAACTACTATTCCACCACTTCGCCCAAGCAGTGCATTGAGCAGCTGGGCTTTCAGTATACCTTCCAGAGCGGCCGCGCGCTCCGCTTCATCCGCACGCCGTATGCGCATTCGCCCGGCACGTTTGTCACCTATGACCCGAAAACAAAGGTGCTGTTCAGCAGCGACCTGTTTGGCAGTTATGACAGCCATTGGAGCCTGTACACCCAAATCACTCAAGAGTGCGAAAACTGCCCCACGGCGGATGTGTGCCCCGCCAGCGGACAGCCCTGCCAAATGAGGGGGATCCTCAATTTTCACCGGCGGATCATGACCTCCCGTCAGGCGCTTCAATATGCGCTGGACCGTGTGGAGGAGCTGGATATTGCCCAAATCGCGCCCCAGCACGGGGGCATTCTGCACACTCCGGAAGCCCAACGCGCGGTGATCCGGCAACTGAGGCGGCTTGAAAAGGTTGGCATCGACAACTTTTTGGAGGAGCAAACCAAATGAGCCGTACAGCCGCAAACCTTTACGACGCGCCGAATGCGCCCTTTGACCCGCGCCATTCGGACGAGCACCTGCAACTTGAGCTGGAACGTTTTGCCGATCAGGTGGAAAACCGCCTGCAAAGCAAGCTGGTATCCGAGCTGATGGCGGGTTACGCCTCCATTTCCGCGCAGATGGAAGAAAAAAACCGTCAGCTGGCCGCCAGCGACGCGACCCGGCTGGAAGCCCAAAAAATTGCGCTGTTGGGCAACTGGGACGTCGATCTGGCCTCACAGGCCATCACCTGGTCGGAAACCATGTATTCCATTCTTGAAATTGACCCGGGCGTTACGCCGGAAATGAACCTGTTTATGACCCGCGTGCACCCGGACGATCTGGATGCGACCCGCCTGCACGGGCAGGAACTGTTGCAGGGCAAAGTGTACCCCGAGCTGCCCTACCGCCTGCTGATGCCGGACGGCCGCGTCAAGTGGGTGCTGGCGCGCCACGTGAGCGTGCAGGATTCGCGGGGCAAGACCGTATCCGTGCACGGCACCTTACAGGACATCAGCACCGTCAAGCAGGCGGAAGCAATTTTGCAAAAGTATAACGATCATCTGGAGGAGCAGGTTCAGCTCAAGGTACGGGAGCTGTTCGAATCCCAAATATCCACCATCTACGCGCTTGTGAAGCTGGCGGAATCGCGCGACGATGAAACGGGCGGGCATATTGAGCGCACCTCCCAATATTGCCGCGCGCTGGCAACCCTTGTCGGGCAGGGCGGGCCCTATGCCGAGCAGGTGGATGCGCAGTATATTCAAAACATCGCGCTCGCAAGCCCGCTGCACGATATCGGCAAGGTAGGCATCCCCGACCGAATCCTGCTCAAAGCCGGTAAGCTGACCCCGGAAGAATTTGAAATCATGAAAACGCATGTGACCATCGGGTTTGAAACCCTTTCAAGCGTTGAAAAAAGCTATCCGGGAAACGCGTTTCTCAAGGTTGGCATGGATATTGCGCGCTACCATCACGAAAAGTGGAACGGCAAAGGGTATCAGCAAGGGCTGTCCGGCACGGAAATCCCGCTTTCGGCAAGGATCATGGCCATTGGCGACGTGTACGACGCGCTGCGTTCCCGCCGCGTGTACAAGGAGCCGTTCACCCACGAGGAAAGCCTGCGCATCATGCAGGAAGGGCGCGGCACGCATTTTGACCCGGTGCTGATCGATCTGTTTAAGGAGCATCAGGAAACATTCCGCACAATTTATGACGAAGCTTCGGCACAAGGGTGATCAAGGCAGGGATCGGGAGTGAAAATCCTGATCCCCTGTTTGTTGCTCCTCCGCCGCAGCGGAACCGGGCGAAGGGCAAAGGTATAAAGTCGAATTAAGCGCAAGCTTTGATTTGACTTTGTACCTTTGCCCTTACGGGGCGCATCGGCGTTGCCCCTTGCCCACCGGAGGCCTTATGGGGCAACGCATACAACATAAGCGCCGCGCGTGCCGAGGGCGAAATGCGGTGCGGCTTATGGCTCCGTTCGACTTGTCAACGGTCAAAGCCGCGCGTGCCTTTACCGGTACGTGCGGCTTTGGTTCAAGTTTCCCTGAAATCAGTTCTTTTTGGAGGTAGCGCCCGAGGTCGCGTCCGCCTTTCCGGCAGAGGCTCCTCCGCTCACGCTGGCCGAGCTGGTCACCGCGCCGGAACTGACCGGCTTAAAGGTGCCAAGCACGGTTTCCAGATCCTTCAGCAGGGCTTCGTCCGGCGTTGCGCCCGCGTCGCTGTAATAGCAGCAAAAGTTGATGCTCGCGCCATTGGCAAGCGTTTCGGCATAGTAATAGGGGCCGTCGCTGTCCTCCATGGAGAAGATGTAGAACGGGATGTTGCCAACCGTCAGGGTGTCCACCAAGGCGGCGTTGTCATCGGCATACGCGTCCAGCGTGTCATCCACGTAAGCCTGCCGGTCCGCGTCGCTCGCGCTGTACAGGCTGAAGCCTTCGTACCCGCTTGCCGTGCTGATGGAGGCGTCAATCAGGTAATCCTCCCCTTCCAGCATGTAAAGCCAGGTGTTGTCCGCGGTGTTTTCATCCGTATAGGAGGTATCGTCCAGCGTCAGGGTGTCCGGGTAGTCAATGGTGTAGTAGCTTCCCGCCGTGTAGGTTTGGGCGGAAGCAACGGTCAGGCTGAGGGCCAGCAGCAACGCGAGGCTCAGTGCAGCAATCTTCTTCATGGGTATCGCTCCTTCCAATGCAATGGGTGATTCCATTGTAACCACTATCATCAACAATGTCTGTGAAGGTTGTGTGAACATTCTCTGCCGTGGGGCAGGTTTTTATGCCAAGGTTTGCGGTTCCGCCCTAGCGATGCCCGTAGGCCGCGGGTTTGGGCGCGGCCCTTCAGCGGGGGCCGTTCAGTCCCGGGCCGAAGCCGACGTTTGCGTAAAGGCGGTCAGCGATTCCGGGGAAGCGTTCGCTTCCTCCGGGGCGATGGGCGCGCTGTCCGGCGGCGAAGCAGCCGGCCCGGCCGCCGGCACGTTCGGCGAAGGCCCGCCTGCCCGCGCGGCCGCCCTTGCGGCGCGCTCCAGCCTGCCCGCGCGTACGTTGCTCACAATCATCATGCCCATGCCGATGAGCAAAAAGAGGTAATACGTGCAAAACCGCCACACCAGTAGGCCCAGCCCGATGGTGCCCTGCGTAAAAATTCCGTGGTAAAAAACCAGAAAGCCGCCTTCCTGCGCGCCGCTGGCCCCGGGGAGGGGCGTATGGCTTGCGCTCAGGCACAGGAGAATCGCCACGGTCAGCAAATCGTACCACGGGGTGCCGCTCAGGCCAAACGCGCGGTATACGCTGTAGGATACCGACATCAGCCCCAACAGGCTGGTCCCGGCCAAAAGCAGCTGCCCCACCAGCTGCCCCGGGTGCTTTCCCAGCCGCAACATGCTGGCATGGTAAACATCCAGCCCGGAGCTGACCCGCAGGATGGTATCCTCCGGCCGTTTCACAATTTTCAGGCGCGCGCCAAGCCGGATCAGGAAATTCACCACCGCCTGAATCAGCGGCCTGTGAAGCGCCGCCAGCAAAATCAGCGGGATGGAAGCAAAGTTCAGAATGTAGCCAATCCAGATGGCCCATGTAACGCCGCCCAGCTGCCGCTGCACAAAGGCCGCGTTTCCCAGCCACACGCTGGTTGCCAGCAGCACGACCATCATCTGTTGGGCAAAAAATTTGATGGAGATCATCGATGTGCCAATCGCGACCGGCACCTTCCGCTTGCTCAGGTAATACACCTGCATCGGCTGGCCGCCCAGCGCCGCGGGGGTGATGTTGGTGTAGTAAAAACCGATCAGCGTAATGTAAAGCGCATAGCGCAGCGATATGGGGTGGTCGTTGCGGCTTAAATAGTATCGCGTGCCCAGCATGTCAAAAAACATGTAGACAAACCAGCCCAGGAGCGCCGCGAGCACCCACCGCCAGTCCATTGTGAACAGCGCCCCCCAGGCATTGGCAAGGTCAGCGTTGCCAAACGCGACCGCGACAATGATCCCAAGGGTCAGCAGTATCACCAAAAAGCTAAATAGGTTCCGCTTCATGCGTATCTCCTTTGGCCCCAAAGGCCAGCGGACTTCCGGCAAAGCGCCGCACGGGGTTCAGGTCGGCGCGCACGCCACCGTGTTCCACATGCCTTTGCCTATCAGTCGCGCGCTTTGCGGGCTATCAGCGCCTCATACCGGGCAACCACCTGCAACATCAGCGTGTCCCACGGGATCGGGATCGTGTCCCGCGCGCGCTGCCCCACGCTCCGCGCGGTGGGCAACGCCGCCTGAATGCCGTCGGCGATCGACTCCACGGTATTGCGGCACAGGTATCCGTTTTCGCCGTGCGTAACCCCCTCGGCGGCGCAGCTGCCCTCCACAAGCAATGCCGGCGTGCCCATCGCGGCCGCCTCGCGCACCACCATCGGCGCGTTGTCATAAATCGAAGGGAACACCATCAGGTCCGCGCGCTCATACAGCGCCATCACCGTCGGGCGGTGGCTCAGGAACCCGGTAAACAGCACGCGGCCGTCAATGTCCAGATCATGAGCCAGCGTGTGCAGAAAATGCGCGTCCGGCCCGTCGCCAATCATAATCAGCTGAAAATCAAAATTCCGGTTTTTGAGCAACGCGCAGGCCCGGAGCACGCTCTCGGTGTTTTTTTTCTTGTTCTGCTGCCCGGCAAAAATCAGCGTCGGCACGCCCTGCCGCAGCGGGAAACGCTGTTCCGCGTGTCGCCGGTCCTGTTCGGAAAGGTTTAACCGGTTGGTGCCGTTGGGCATGGTGACAATCTCGCCGCGGTAGCCGTAGCTTTTAAGCACTTCGGCTGTTTTATCGTTTACCGCCCATACCTCGTCGCAGGTGTCAAAAAAATCCACCACAAAGCGCACGCCCATCTCCGCCAGCATCTTGGAGCCGGTCGCCTTGTAAAAATCATCATAGTACTTGCTGTGGAACGTCGCCACCAACGGCGCGCCGTCCCTGCGGGCCAGCCGACGCGCTTCCCGGCCGCCGAAAAAAGGGCTGTGCGCGTGCACCACGTCAAAGCGCATATGGCTGGTGGCGTTGCGGTAGCTTTTGGAAAGCCGGGGAATGCCCACGCGGTAAGGCTCGCCCGGCACGCGAATGCCGTCGTACAGCAAGGTTTCGCAATCCACCCGCTCGGGGTACAGGGGGTTGTTGGGCGCGATGTACAGCGCCTGATGCCCCAGCGCGTTCAGGCTTTGGCAGTAGCTGAGCATCACGCGGCCCACGCCGTCCAGCGTTGGGGGATAGGTTTCACAAAACTGACCGATCAGCACGTTTCCTCAGCCTCCGTTTTGGGCGGTTGTTGATCCTCTCCGCAGCAGGCCGCGAGGGCGGCCGATCCGCAACCAGTATAGCACAGCCTGCGCGGATTGGAAACCCGGGTTTTGCCGGCGGCCCGCGCGCAGGCTGTCAGCCGCCCCAAACCGGGCCAGCGCGCGCTATTGACGTTTACCGCCGCAAACCGTACAATGCCCATAGGCTGGAAAGAGAAAAGCGGAGGTGCGCGCATGCGTCTGTTTCATATATCCGACCTGCACCTGGGTAAAAAGCTCAACGAAGCCTCGCTGCTTGAGGATCAACGCCATATGCTGCGTCAGGCGTTGGCTCTGGCGGACCGCGAAAAGCCCGACGCATTGCTGATTGCCGGCGATGTGTATGATAAACCCGTGCCTTCCGCCGAAGCGGTGGGCCTGTTGGACGAGTTCTTGACCGGGCTGGCCGAGCGAAATCTACCGGTTGTCGCCATCAGCGGCAACCACGATTCCGCCGAGCGCCTCGCCTTTGGGTCGCGGCTGCTGTCCGCGCGCAACGTTTACCTGTCGCCGGTGTTTGCGCAGGGCAACGCGACCCTCCGCCCCATCCGCTTAACGGACGAATACGGCCCGGTTTCCATTTGGCCGCTCCCCTTTATCAAGCCCGCGCATGTGCGCGCCGCGCTGCCCGGCACGGAAGCGGCCACCTACACCGAGGCGCTGGTCGCCGTTCTGGCCACCCTGCCCATGGAGCCTTCGGAGCGCAACGTGCTGGTGTCCCACCAATTTATTACCGGCGGCGTGCGCAGCGATTCGGAGGATGTTTCCGTCGGCGGGCTGGACAATGTGGACGCGGCGGTGTTTTACAATTTTGATTACGTGGCGCTGGGGCACCTGCACCGCGCCCAGCGCGTGGGCCGGCCGGAGGTGTGTTACAGCGGCTCGCCGCTTGCCTATTCCTTTTCCGAGGCGGGGGATGAAAAAAGCCTGACGGCGGTGGATCTGGGGCCGAAGGGCACGGTGAGCGTGCGCGCCCTGCCGCTTCACCCCCTTCACGCCCTGCGCGAGGCGCGCGGCCTGTACGCGGATCTGACCCTCCGCGCCCATTATATGAACACCCAAAGGGAGGATTACCTGCGCGTGACCCTTTTGGACGAGCAGGATGTGCCGGACGCGCTGGCCAAGCTGCAAACCATCTACCCCAACCTTCTCCGGCTGGATTATGATAACGCCCGCACGCGCGAAAACCGGCAGGTTAACGCGGATGACGCGCCGGAGCGGCGCACGCCGCTGAACCTGCTTGAACAGCTGTACACGCTGCAAAACAACCAGCCTTTGGGGCCGGAGCAGCGCGCCTACTCGTCCGCGCTTCTGGAGCGCATTTGGGAGGGCCGCGTATGAGGCCGCTTCACCTGACCATGAACGCCTTCGGCCCCTTCGCGGGGCGCGCGGAGCTGGAGCTTTCCGCGCTGGGCGAACGGGGGCTGTATCTGATTACCGGCGTAACCGGGGCCGGTAAGACCACCCTGTTTGACGCCATCACCTTTGCGCTGTACGGCGAACCGAGCGGCAAAAACCGCGACGCGGGGATGCTGCGAAGCAAGTATGCCGAGCCGGGCGAGCCGGGGTTGGTGCGCATGACGTTTACGCACCGGGGGCAAACGTACACCGTGGAGCGCACGCTGCAAAACGAGCGGGTGAAGCAGCGCGGCGGCGGCACCACCACCGACCGGGGCGGCGCGACCCTTCTGTACCCGGACGGCCGCGCGCCGCTGGTGAAGCCCACGGAGGTCACCCGCGCCGTTACGGAGCTGTTGGGGGTAAACAAGGATCAATTTTGCCAAATCGCCATGATTGCGCAGGGCGCGTTTCAGGAGTTGTTGCTGGCGGATACCCGCGCCCGTGGCGATATATTCCGGGAAATTTTTGGCACCCAACCCTATCTGGATTTTCAAAACGCCGTAAAAGCGGACGCGACCAAGCTGGAAGCGGAGGCCCGGTTGCTGGAGCACGACCTGCAAACGCGGATGGAGGGCGTGCGCGCCGAGGACGGCGATCCGCTGGAAACGCTTTTGGAACCCATGCGCCGCGCCGTGCCCTCCGCCGGGGACGCGCGGGCGCTGGTAACGCAGCTGTTGGCGGCGGATCAAACGCGCATTGCCGCGCTCGACGCGGATATCGACCAACAGAATCGCCTCATCAGCAACGCGGACGGCGCGCTGGGGCAGGCGGAGCAAACCGCCCGCCTGTTTGCCGAGGCCGCGCAAACCGAGGCATGGTTAACCGCGAACGAGCCCGCGCTGGCGGGGCTGCTGACGGCGCTCACCGCCCGGCGCGAAGCGGCGGGCGAGCGCGAGCAACTGGCGGAAGCCGCCGCGCGCGACCGCGCCGATTTGCCGGCCTATGACGAGCTGGACGCGATGCGTTTGCGCCTTTCGCAAACCGTGCAGGCTGCGGATCAGGCAACAGCATCGGCCGCGTCACTGTGCGAAGCGAGCGCCTCCCTGCGGCAACGCCTGACCGCGGCACGCGCCGAGCTGGACGCGCTGAGCGGCGCGGAAGCTGAGTCGGAACGCCTGCTGGCTGCGGAGGGGCGGCTCACCGAGCGTGTGCGCGGGTTGGAAGGGCTTCAAACCGCCCTCGCGGCGCTTGCGGCAGAGGAACGGCGGCTGATGGACGCGCGGGCCGCCTACGCCGCCTCCGCAAACGCTGCCGATACGGCAAGGCAAACCTACCGGCAACAGCACCGGCAGTTTTTGGATGAGCAGGCGGGCGTGCTTTCTCAGGCGCTTACGGAGGGTGAACCATGCCCGGTTTGCGGCTCGCGCGAGCACCCCGCGCCGGCCCGGCCCGCGCCCGGCGCGCCCACCCGGGCGCAGCTGGATGCGCTACATCAGCAAACCGAGCGGCTCGACGCCGAGGCAGCCGCTCGCAGCGCTGCCGCAGCGCGGTTGAGCGGAACCGTGGAACAGGCTCGGTTGGCCGCGCAGGAAGCCGCCGCCCATCTGCTGGGGGCCGAGCCGATCGCAGCGCCGGACGCGAGCGCATCCCCAACGGGTTCATCCGCCGGCTTGCCCGCGCAGCCTGCCGGCGTCGAGTCTCCGCTCAGTCCGCAAGCGCAGCCGATCAACGGAAATTTCTCTGGCCCGCTCGCTGCGCAGGCGCAGCAGGCCCTATCGCAAGCCCGTGCCCAGCGCGAGGCCTTGCAGGCTCAGGCCGCCGGTATGCGCGCCAAAGCGGACCGCGCAGGCAAGGTGCGCCTTGGCCTGCCCAAGGCGGAAAGCCTGCTTGCCACGCAGGAAGCCGCCCAGAAGGAGGCGGAAGCAACCGCCGTACAAAAGCGCACCGAGGCCGCCTCCCTTCAGGAGCAGATTGCCCGCGCGGGTGAAAAGCTGAAATATACGGATCGGCAAGCAGCACAGGCCGCGCTTGCAAAGCTTGAGGCGCAGATTGCCGCGATGGATCAGGCGCTTCAGGCGGCCCAAACCGCCTACGAAGCCGCGCGCGACGGCGTGCGCCAAAACCGCGCCAAGCTGGAAACCCTTCAGGCGCAGCTGATTGGCGTCGCGCCGCCCAACCTTGAGCTGTTGGGCGCGCGCAAGGCCGAATGCGAGACGGAGCGTCAGCATTTGCTGGCGAAACGGCAGGCCGTGCTGGAAAGGCGCAACGCAAACAGCGCGACGCTTACCGCGCTGGAAGCGTACGCGACCTCCTCCGACGCGCTGGAGCACAGGCGCGCGTGGCTTTCCGCCCTGTCGCAAACCGTGAACGGCGATCTGCGGGGCAAAGAGCGGATTTTATTGGAAACCTATGTGCAAATGACCTATCTGGACCGGATTCTGGCGCGGGCCAACACCCGCCTGATGCGCATGACCGCCGGGCAGTATGAGCTGAAACGCCGCACGGCCGCCGATGACCTGCGCGCCCGCAGCGGGTTGGAGCTGGATGTGACCGACCACTACAACGGCTCAGAACGCGATGTGCGTTCCCTCAGCGGCGGCGAGCAGTTCAAGGCTTCGCTGGCGCTGGCGCTGGGCATGAGCGACGAGGTGCAGATGTCGGCGGGCGGCATCCGTCTGGAAACGCTCTTTATCGACGAGGGCTTCGGCACTTTGGACGAGGAATCGCTTTCGGCCGCCATCGACGTGCTCGCCAGCCTCAGCGAGGGCAACCGGCTGGTGGGGGTGATCTCCCACGTTCAGCAGCTCAAGGACCGGATCGACCGCCAAATTGTGGTCACCAAAGCTCGCGCGGGCGGCAGCCGTGTGGAACTGCGGCTGTAATCCGGTTTCGGCGTGGCGTTTGCTTGGCGAAAACGCGGCTTTGGGCGGCAACCAAGCCGCCTGCCAAGCGCCAAAGCTTCGTGAAAACCGTTGGTTAAAAGGCGCGTAGACGTTCATGCGCAACGCAGGGAGGGCGGCTTTGACCGGAGCGCCCAAGCTTTTTACCAGCGCATGGAGTTCATGCCCCCAGCCGCTGCGGCGTTCCCGCGCGTTCCGGCCAGCCCGCAGCGCGGCCCCGAACCTCTGAAAAACGCAGGCGTCGCCCGTTGCGTCGGCATTGCGAAAACGACCGGTTTGCTTTATACTCAGCATAGGGATAACCCTAAGTACGCGCGCTGTCGCGCGGGTTTCGTTTCCAACGGTCTGCCGTTTGAAAACCCAGCCGATTGGCCGCGTGCCAGTCTTGCCGGAAGTCCGTGGCGCAACTGTGCGCTTACCGCCGAGGTCGCCCTGCGCAACCCCGCAAACTTGTTTCTTTCATTCCCGTAATTCAGTTTACCGCGTTTCCGGAGGGCGGTTCCGGTTCGCCTGCCCGCTGGACCGTGACCCGCCGCGCCCCGCGCCCGGCCCAAAGGAGTCTGGCTATGCCCAATCTGCAAAACTATGTGCGCGATCAGGGCAATATCGCCCTATCGGAGCAGCCCTTTAACGCCGCCGACAGCCTGGCGCTGAGCCAGCTTGTCTATATGCCCATGGAAGGCCTGTTAAACCCCGGCGAAAGCGCGACGGTCGCCGAGCTGTGGAGTTTTTTGCAGGAGCATTATCCCAATGGTCTGGCGGACGTTTTTCAAAACAAGCGCTACAACCTGACCGAAGCCTGCGCCGAATCCCTGCGGTTTTTTAACCTGACGGTTTCAGATTATGTGAACCATATCGACTCCGCTCAGGAAACCCAGTTCTGCGCCTGCACCTTTACCCTGCCCAGCGGCGCGCGGTATATTGCGTTTCGCGGCACCGACCTGACCGTGGCCGGTTGGAAGGAAGATTTGAACATGTCCTACCGCCCGGTGCCGGCGCAGGCCGACGCGGTCGCCTATGTAACGCGCGCCGCGGCCCTTTCGGAGGGCGGGCTGTATCTGGGCGGGCACAGCAAGGGCGGCCATCTGGCCCTGTACGCGGCAGCCCGCGCCCCGTTGGCGGTGCAGGACCGCATCATCCGCGTGTACAGCTTCGACGGCCCCGGCGTGGATGAAGCCACCCTGCAAAGCGACGGGTACGCGCGCGTCAGCCTGCGGGTAGAAAGCTTCATTCCGCAAAGCTCCGTGGTGGGCATGCTGCTGTGTTACCATCCCCTTTACCGGGTGGTGCGGAGCACGGGCCTCGGGCTTTTGCAGCACGACGCGCTCACCTGGCAAATGGAGAACGGCGTTTTTAATACGCTGGATGGGCTGGATTTAGGCACGCGCGTAACCGACGAGGCGCTTCGCCAGTGGATCGACCGCCTGTCGATGGAGGATCGCCGTCTGCTGACCGAAACGGTGTTTCGGCTCATTTCCGCCGTCGATCCGGAAATGATCGACACGCTGGTGCAGGATATCCCGGGCAACTCCGTAAAAATGGTCTCCGCCTTTCGCAAGCTGGAGCCGGAAGTGCGGGTCGAAATGCGGCGGATGCTCAGCGACCTGTTTACCTCCAGCGCCAATGAAACCGTGCGTAAGCTCTTGCCCGCCGTTTTTCGCCGGGCCTCGGACAATCCGTCCCCCATCGCCGGGATGGTGGAAAAAGCCCGGGCGCGGCAGGCGACGCTTCGGGAGCGGCTTCGGCCCGAAAAAAACTGAAGGGGCCGAGCGAATGGCCCGAACCCCAGTTTGTCCAAAAACATGGGCTAAGGGATGAAATCCCCTGTCCGGTTCCACGGGTGTAACCCGCCGGGTTTTAAGGGTGGAATCCCAAAGCCCGATGCCACAGCATTCGAATCAAAGCGAGCAAACAGCCCGCACGGTCATGAGGTGCGCGGTAAAAACGGGGCCTGTCGCGTTCTTCCCAGCCTGTTTCAGTCAGGGTTGCGCATCCGCCGGAACCGAAGGTTCCGCCGGGTGGGTTTGCAACCAGGCAAGGCCATAGTCAACCAGCGGCTTCACACGTACCACCCTGCAATCCGCGTTGCCCACCTTGCCCCGGATCGCTTCGCCCCCCGCCAGCTCATACGCTTCGCCAATCTGCGGAAAGCGGTCGCTGTCCATCTCGATCTCCCGCCAGCTTTGCCACACGCGCCTGCCGCGCACGCGCACAGCCGCGCCTGCGGATTGTCGGGGCGTTGCCGGGTTCAGCGCCTCCGCCATGTGCAGGGCCGTGCAGTTGTCGTAGCCAACCCCCAGCAGCAGCACCTTGGCGTTGCGCCGGTACAGGCGGCCAAGCGGCGATTGCGGCCCAAAGCACGGGCGGCCGAACCGGTGGCCGCGCAACAGCCATGCCGCGCCCGGCCCGCGGGCGCACCAGCTCACGTGCGGGTGCGCGGAACGCCGGGTGCCCGGATAGGTGCGAAAACACTCCGCAACCCGGCCCATGCAGCGCGATGGGGTTTCCTGGCGGCAATAAGCGGGCATGCTTTCTCGGATGGTCGTAAACCAGCTTTCCGGCACCGGCGGGTTCCCCCAGTCGGACGGCTCGCTGTTATCGCCGCTGTGGGCGGGCATCACAAGCATGCCAGTGGGGCCGACCGCGCGGATCAGCGCGCGCACAACCGCTACCTCGCGCCCGCAAACCCAGCCAATTTTGTACATGGCGGTATGCACAATCAGCGTATCCCCGCGCGCAATGCCCAACGCCCGCAGATCGTTCAGCAACCGCGCTTCCGTTACGGGGCTAGGTGTATTTTCAACGGTTTCCAGTTCAGGCATCAGTTTTCAAACCCTTTCAGGAAGGCTTCAAAGTTCAGGTGCGCGATGTTTTCGCGTTCAGCCTCGCTCAGCGGCAAGGCTTCGAAACGCCCGCGCTCCTCCACGGGGTCCCACATGGGGTAATCGGTGCCAAACAGCACGTGAGCGCCATCGTACCGGCGGATAATACCGGCCGCCTGCTCCGGCGTAAGCGCGTACAGGCTGGAGGAGGTATCCACCCAGGCGTTGGGCAGGTCCGCCAGCTGCTTCCACGCTTCGCTCCACACCGACCAGCCCCCGAGGTGGGCGCAGATCGCTTTCAGCTCCGGCACGGTTTTCAGGGCATAGGCCATGCGTGAAGGTTCGCTGTACGGAAAGCGCGAATCGCCGGTATGCACCAGCACCGGCAGGTTCATTTCCGCCAACGCGCGGAACATGTCGATCGCGTTGGGCGCGTCCAGACAAAAATGCTGAAAATCCGGGTGGATTTTCACGCCCCGAAGCCCTCCGGCCTTGATGCGCTTCAACTCCGCTCGCACATCCGGCATATCGGGGTGCAGGGTGCCAAAGCCGATCAGCCGATCCGGAACCTCCGCCACGGTTTTCATCAGGTAATCGTTGATGTTGCGCACGCGGTCCGGCGTAACGCCCACGCTGTGCACCAGATGCTTCACGATGCCGGCCTCGGCCCCGCGCTCCAATAGCGTCGAAAGGCGGCCGTCCTCCTTCATGTCGATCTCATAAAAATCGGCGATGGATTGCGCCGCCTTCAGCGCGATGGGGTCCGGGTAGATGTGCGCGTGCGAATCGATCAGGATCAAGCCAAACGCCCCTTATTCCAATCAAATGCCCTGATGCGCGGGCATCAACGGCTACCCATATATACCACCCCTGCAATTCAATTGTCAAGCAAACCGCGGTTTTCCATCGGTATTAAATCCTTGGGAACAAAACGCGGCTGCTGATCGTCTAGTGCATGAAACACGCTACTCGGAAAGGAGGCGCGCCTGTGAGCGAGCTGTTGCTCCAAAAAGCCCAGAACGGCGACGCGGATGCGTTTACCGAGCTTTGCGCGCCTTACGAGGGGCTGGTGTACCGCCATTGCCTGCAAATGCTCAAAAACCCAGCCGACGCGCAGGACGCGGCGCAGGAAACCCTGCTGCGCGCCTACCGCTCCATCGGCGGGTATCGGGCCGCCAGCAGCATCCCGACGTGGCTGTTCCGCATTGCGCACAACGTGTGCCTGGATGTGCTGAAAAGCTCTTATTACCGCCGGGAGCGCTTCTCGCTGGAAACCCTGCGCGAAGGGGGTTTTGAGCCTGCCGACCCGCAGCCCACCCCCGAAAGCCGGTATGTGCGGCAAAGCGAACAGGCGCGACTGAACGAGGCGATCACACGTCTGCCGCAGGAGCAGCAGGCGCTGCTGTCCCTGCGCTACGGCGACGGGCTGAGTTATGAGGCGCTTGCCAACGCGCTGGGGATGAACCCGGGCACAGTAAAGAGCAAGCTCAGCCGCGCCAAGGAAAAGCTTCGGGGGCTGTTGCCAAAACAGTAACCAAACCGCGCGGGAACCTTTTGCAACTCGCATCGTCTAACCCGGTGAAAGGAGGTCAGCCCATGGATAACCAGAACAACCGGGACGCGCTGGACCAAGCGCTGACCAACCTATACCAAACGGACATCCCCGACGGCTACCGCGCCGCATGGCGCGCCGCCGTACAGCGAGAGGAGCAAACCCCCATGAAACAGCCAACCCGCAAACATCCCGTATGGCGCGTGGCCCTGCCCATCGCCGCCGCGCTGGTGCTCGTGTTTGGCGCCATCACCGCAGGCAACCTCATCCCCACGGTTGTTACCGATACGCTTTACAGCGCTCCCGCCCCACAGCCCAACGCCGCCAGAAAGGCCGCCGTCGGCACCCCTTATGCCGCTACCGAATCCGAAGCTTCGGGCGCTAACCCAACGGATTACGCCGCGCTCAGCAGCCTTGGCATGGTGCCCTCGGACAACAGCATTCAGCTGACGGATTCCCAGACCGGGGAAGCCTTTGGCGGCGGCAGTGCGTCCAGCGGGACCGATACGCAGGCCGCGCCCTCCGGCACGGTTACGGCTGCAAAGGTTGTGCGCACGGTGGATCTGACCATCGCCACCACCACGTTTGACGCGGATTCCGACGCCATTACCAAACTGGCTTTAAGCACGGGCGGCTATATTGCCAACGTCAGCGTCAACGGCGAAGCGTCCGACCGGATGGACCGCACCGCATATTATAGCCTGCGCATCCCCAGCGCGCAGCTGGATTCGTTCCTCGCCGGGCTGGCCGACGTCGGCCGCGTTACCTACCGCAACGAAACCTCCACCGATATGACCACGCAGTACTCAGATACCTCCACAAGGCTCAAAACCCAGCAGGATAAAATGACGCGCCTTCAGGAGCTGATGAAGCAGGCAATCGACGTGAGCGATTTGCTGGAAATCGAAAGCGAAATCGCCGATACCCAGTATGAAATTGATACCCTGCAAAGCTCGCTGCTCACCATTGATCGCGATGTGGACAAAAGCTCAGTCACCCTCACGCTGCAGGAGCAAAGCGCGGGCGATACCGCCAAAACAGTGGAGCTTTCGCTTTGGCAGCGGATCGCCGGCGGCTTCACGGCTTCCATCCGCGCCACCGGGACGTTTCTGCAAAACCTGCTCGTGTTTCTTGTGATGATCCTGCCCGCGCTCGCCGTGATCGCGCTGGTTGCGGCCATCGCGACTCCCCTGCTGCGCGCTCGCCGCAGGCGTAGGGCAGCTACCCCGGTTCAGCTCCCTGAAACCGGAGAGGAAGGTAAGCCCGCCGAAACGCCGGTCGCAACGCCCGAAGCGCCGCCAACCCCGCCGGAACCGCCCAAGGCTTAACCCATCGCCGATCCACCGCGCCCGGTATCCATCGGGCGGCGCACGGTCGCCGTTTACTGAATGCCCACTTCTACTTTTCCTCATACGAACCTAAAAAAGGAGAGATCATGATGATGCTGAAAAAAGCTTTTGCGGTTTCCCTGGCCCTGATGCTGCTTGCCTTCGCCGTGCCTGCGCTTGGCGAAAGCGTCGCAACGGTTACGGCCGTCGGCACCGCCTCGGTTACGCTCACGCCGGATATGGCTACCTTTACCGTGGGGGTCAGCACGCAGGATTTGCTGGTGCAAACCGCGCAGCAGGCCAACGCCGAAACCATGCAAAAGGTGCTGGACGCGCTGAAGGCTGCCGGCGTGGACGCGAACGACCTGCAAACCGATAACTATTCCATCAACCCCGTGTACGATTATCAGAATGGCAAGCTTGACAGCCAGCAGGTGCTGAAGGGTTACAGCGTGAGCAATAACGTGACCGTGACCGTGCGCGCCATCGATCAGCTGCCGACCCTGCTGGACGCGGCGGTTGCCGCAGGTGCGAATGAAACCTACGGCGTCAGCTTCCAGAGCAGCCAAAACGCCTCCGCGTACGATCAGGCGCTGGCGGGGGCCGCGCAGGACGCGCTCCGCAAAGCCGGGCTGATCGCCACGGCGCTGGGCCGCGCGGCCGGCAACGTGATTTCCGTGGAGGAGGCGAACGACACCTACCTGTCCTACTCCAGCAGCAAATCCATCGCGTACGATTCGGCCACCCCGATTGAAACCGGCACGCTCACCGTATCCGCGAACGTGCGCGTTGTGGTCGCGCTTCAATAACAGCGATATCCGCCGGTTCGCATGCCGGCGTCACCCACCGCAGCGCCCCGCCGCAGCCCTCAGGGCTTGCGCCGCGGGGCGCTTTCATGCCCCTTGCCCAAACCCGGGTAAAATGATACAATAACCGTATGAACGAGCAGATTTTAACCACGGTTGAAGCCGCGCTCCAGCGCGCCCGCGTGCTTCGGCCCGGCGCCACATTGCTTGTGGCGTTAAGCGGCGGGGCGGATTCGGTCGCGCTGCTGCGCGCGGTCTGTGCGCTTGGGGCAAAGCACGGGTTTGTTACGCGCGCGGCCCATGTGGAGCACGGCCTGCGGGGCGCCGCCTCGCGGGAGGACGCGCTTTTTTGCGAACGGCTGTGCGCCGGGCTGAGCGTTCCTTTTACGTTGGACCATGCCCGCCTGCAAGGCGGCATGTGCGCGCCCGGCGCTGAAAACCGCGCGCGGGAAGCCCGTTATGCGCTGCTGATTGCCCGCGCCAAAGCCTGCCGCGCCGACGGGTTGCTGTTGGCCCACCATTTGGACGATCAGGCGGAAACCGTGCTTGCGCGGCTGATCCGAGGCAGCGGGGCGCGCGGTTTGTCCGGTATGCGCGAATGTACCGTGTGGCAGGGCGTAACGCTGTTGCGGCCGCTACTTTCGCTTAGTCGGGAATCCCTGCTCGCGTCGCTGGAAGGGCAACCGTACCGTACCGACGAAACCAACCGCATGCCCTGTTGCCAGCGCAACCGCCTCCGGGCTGGGGTTTTGCCCCTGCTCGCCGAGGAAAACCCGCAGGCTGCCAGCCACATTGCCCAAAGCGCGGCGCTGCTGGCGATGGACGACGCATGCTTGCAGGCGCAGACCGACGCGCTTTTTCACGCCGCGCTGACCGATCGCCCGCCGATCCTCTGCGTTCGCCGCGAGCCGCTGGCCCAAGCGCCGCCGGCCATCGCCGTGCGCACATTGCGACGCTTCGCGGAGTACGCGGCGGCGCAATTGGCCTTAAACCTTCCGGAGGCCCCTGCCCCGCAAGCTGAGGAAAGCCAAAGCCCCGGTTCCGAGGACGGCTTTTGGGCCGCGCCTTGGGAGGAGCGCTCGCTTTCCGCCGCAGATTCGTTGGCGCTGCTTGAACTGCTGCGCGCGCCGGAGGGCGCGACGCTCAATTTGCCGCACGGCCTGCTTGCGCAGGCAAGCAAACGCTTTGTACACCTGGTACGCATGGCGGACGGTTCGCCCGTTGTGCCAACAGCGCCGCCTCCGCCAGTTTCGCTTACGGGCCAAAGGGGCAGTATTTCATTTGGCAATCAACCCTTTCGACTCTCCGCCTACAACCCGGATACCGACCCCACGCCCGATGGCATCCTCGCGGTTGTGGTGCCAAACGATGTTCTGGCACGGGCCGTGTTGCGGGTGCCCTCCGCGGGGGACCGAATCCGCCCCTTTGGCGCGGCGGGCGGCAAGGCATTCCGGCGTTACCTGACCGATCGCAAGCTGGATCCGCCTTTTCGGCCCGGCATCCCAGTGCTGTGCGATGGCGCGGAGGTGCTATGGGCGGTGGGCATAGGCTGCTCGGAATGGACGCGCGTTACGCAAACGCCCTCCACACGGGTCGAGGTGCAAAATGAGCCGATCTGGACAGTGAAAACCGCGCGCTGAGCCGCGCGATCTTCCCCCACGGATAACCCAACATCCAACATAAAGGAGTGATCCCTATGAATCAGGATTCACCGCTGTTTCAGGATCTCACCAGCGTCCTGTACACCCAGGAGGAGCTTGCGCAGGCGGTCGCAGAACTTGGCCAGCGCATCACGCAGGATTATCAGGGCAAAGCGCCGCTGATGATCTGCATTCTCAAAGGCGCGAGCCTGTTTTTCACCGATTTGATCCGGCAGATTGACCTGCCGCTGGAAATTGAGTTCATGGCTATTTCCAGCTACGGCGCAAGCACGGTGTCCAGCGGCGAAGTGCGCATGATTAAGGATCTGGACCGTCCCATCCTGGGCCGCGACGTGCTGATTGTGGAGGACATCGTGGATAGCGGCATGACGCTGAGTTACCTGAGCCGGCTATTGAACAGCCGTGGCGCAAGCAGCTTAAAACTGGTATCGCTGCTGGACAAGCCCAGCCGCCGCACCGTGCCCCTCACAGTGGACTATTCCTGTTTTAAAATCCCCGACGCTTTTGTGGTAGGCTATGGGTTGGATTATGATGAAAAGTATCGCAATTTGCCCGTGGTAGGCATTTTAGACCCCAAGGTATACTGCAAGTAGGTTTATGTTGAGCGGCGTTCAAACGCGGCGTCCCGGGAAACCGGGGCGCCGCGTTTGTTATACCAGCCCCCGCCGCAGCGGAGCCGGGTCAAGGGCGAAGCCCTTGTCAGGTTCCAAGGGTGAAACCCTTGGCAGGGTTTGGGGTGGAACCCCAAGCCCACCGCCGCAGCGCGAAACCAACAAGCGAGCGAACAGCCCAAAGGGCTATGAGGCGAGCGGCAACAGCGCATTGTGGAACAGGGCGAATAACTCACCCCGCCGCAGCGGAACCGGGTCAAGGGCGAAGCCCTTGTCAGGTTCCAAGGGTGAAACCCTTGGCAGGGTTTGGGGTGGAACCCCAAGCCCAACGCCACAGCGTGAAGCCAGAAAGCGAGCGAACAGCCCGCAGGGCTATGAGGCGAGCGGCAACAGCGCATTGTCAAGGCTAGCACACGACCACCCCCGCCGCAGCGGAGCCGGGTCAAGGGCGAAGCCCTTGTCAGGTTCCAAGGGTGAAACCCTTGGCAGGGTTTGGGGTGGAACCCCAAGCCCAACGCCACAGCGTGAAGCCAGAAAGCGAGCGAACAGCCCGCAGGGCTATGAGGCGAGCGGCAACAGCGCATTGTCAAGGCTAGCGCACAAACAGCCCCCGCCGCAGCGGAGCCGGGTCAAGGGCGAACTCATGAAAGCGCGCCGACGGTATTGTTCACCTATCCAGTTCGGCACGTTTGCGCAGATTTCGCCTTCTGCTGCCTGCGCCGCGTGCTAAAAAGCATCACAAAAGCCGGGCAGCCTTTCGCCGCCCGGCCAACCGGACTTATTCAATTTGGCGACCTGCTCAAGTTGGTTCCCTTTCCAAATACCGGGTTAAGGTGATTGGTTCCGTAAACACCGTTGAGCGTTATCCCTGGGTTAACATAACCGAACCGGGAATGGTCTGCCTTTGGATGATTGAACGTACGGGGTTACTCCTCGTCGCCCAGTTCCTCTTCCTTTTCAAAATCGGTTTGTACGACCGCGATGAGCTTTTCGAGCAGGTCTTCGTCTTCCACGGGTTCGAACTCTTCCGTGTCTTCGTCCTCGGCGGACGGTACAACCTTCATGATGTAGAGGTTCACGGCCTCTTCATCATCCTCTTCATCCTCGCAGGAATGTTCGCACTCGTCGCAGTGGCAGCCGCAATCGTCCTGCTGGGCATCGCCCAAGACAACGTATTCCTCGCCGTTGTAAAAGAAGTAGCGGACGACTTGTAAAAGAACTTTGTTCCCGTCCTCATCGACGCCTTCGATGAAGTCCTGGTCCTCCATGTCTTCTGCGGTCATGCCACCCAATTCCTGATCTTCGTCATTGTACAATGGAATCGCCCCACTTTCTGATCTCTGTATCGCGCTTGTCGCGCCGCCCGGTACGCCTCTGGAGAGATTCCTTGGCGTTGAGGATTTGCACCGAGCGCATCGCACCCTGTGACCGGATTGCGCCCCTGCGACGATCGCCGTGTCAATACAGCCTGCGATCATCCGGTACGTTGGCCGCGACGAAGGATCAATATCCTTGCCATCCCTCCTGGCTCGCCTTCATTATAACCGAAGGCCTGTGTTTCCACAAGCCTTTCCGGAAAGATTTTGCAGTTGATTTTCACGGTTTCCGGTGTTATGATACTTGTGTTGGGGTTGAAAAAACAACGGTTTGCGTAAGCCTTGGCCTACGGGAAACGCCCTGCCGCGCCGTCGGTTTCCGGGGCGTCCGGCAGTCGGATTCGCCCCTATCCCATGCGGCAATTGTATGTACGCCTCTCCCGCGCAGCCGGCCGGAAGGGGCTTTCGTATGCCCGCGCGCGGTTTACGCTTCCGGTTTCGGGTCGCACTTCTTTTCCAAAGGGCGCAGGGTGCCATCCTGTTCGCGGATCATCACGTTGCCGAGCACGCATTCCATGTTGGCGCGGAAGCCGTCGATATACTCGCGACGCAGCGCTTCGCGTTCCGCCTGTTCCTCCGTTGTCAGGGTGCGCAGTCGGCTTAGCTTGGTCAGTTCGGTAATTCTCTGGACTTTATCCTGTTCCATATCGTTTCCTTTCAGTCAGGAGGGGTTCCATGGTCAAAGGGCAGTGGTTTACGCAGGGGGCCGACATCCGGGAAGCGCTCGCCATGCGGGAAGCGGTGTTCGGCCGCGGCCGGGACGCGCTGGACAATCTGGCGCAGCAGGTGGTTGTATACCGGGAAACGCTTCCCGTTGGCAGCGCCCGGCTTTGGTGGCAGGACGGCGATTTTTGCGCGGGCGATATCGGCGTGCTGTTTGAGGAGCGCGGCAAGGGCTACGGGGATTTGCTGGTGCGATTGCTCCTGTACAAGGCTGAGGATCACGGCGCTAAAAGGGTCAACCTTGTGTGCGATAAGGCCATGGAAGCGTTCTTTACCAAATACGGGTTTACGGCGCTGGAAGGCGGCAACCCCCTGCGCATGCAGGCGCAGATCGGGCACACCTGTCTGGATTGCGGGCATTGCAAGGAATAGCGTCCGGGGTGGATTGTGGGCTTGTTATCAAATATAGCAGTGCGCTGTTGTCGCTCGCCTCATAGCCCTTCGGGCTGTTCGCTCGCTTGTTCCGTTCACGCTGCGGCGTTCAGACTTTTGGGGTTCTGCCCCAAACCCCGGCAGGGGTTTCACCCCTGCACCCTGACAAGGGCTTCGCCCTTGACCCGGTTTCGCTGCGGCGAGGGGTTATATTCCTTGTTCCACAGTGCGCTATTGCCGCTCGCCTCATAGCCCTTCGGGCTGTTCGCTCGCTTGTTTCATTAACGCTGCGGCGTTCAGGCTTTTGGGGTTCCGCCCCACGCCCCGGCAGGGGTTTCACCCCTGCACCCTGACAAGGGCTTCGCCCTTGACCCGGTTTCGCTGCGGCGAGGGGTGAGTTATCCGCCCTGTTCTACATTGCGCTGTTGCCGCTCGCCTCATAGCCCTTCGGGCTGTTCGCTCGCTTGTTCCGTTCACGCTGCGGCGTTCAGACTTTTGGGGTTCTGCCCCAAACCCCGGCAGGGGTTTCACCCCTGCACCCTGACAAGGGCTTCGCCCTT
>DAOPZY010000026.1:0-37926 GCA_035353615.1 Candidatus Limiplasma sp. | reverse complement strand
CACGTGCGGCTTGTTTCGTTCAAAATGTGCCTTGGCCATGGATTGTTCCTCCTTAAAAACGAATATGAAAGCGATTCAACGCTTTAAGTTCAGGGAAACAGGAATCAGTCTTCCTTCTTGTTGCGACCGGTCACTTTTTCGGCAATGCTCTTGGGCACTTCCTCATAGTGATCAAACTGCATGGTAAACAGACCGCGACCCTGCGTGCGGCTGCGAAGATCGGTGGCATAGCCGAACATTTCGGAAAGCGGCACAAACGCGTGCACGCTCTGTTCGCCCAGACGGGCTTCCATGCCTTCGATCCGGCCGCGGCGGCTGGATACGTCGCCAATCACGTCGCCCATATACTGCTCGGGGATGATGACTTCGACTTTCATCATCGGCTCCATCAGGCAGGGGTCGGCTTTGGCGAGCGCTTCTTTGAACGCCATGGAACCGGCGATCTTAAACGCGACTTCGGAGGAGTCAACTTCGTGGTAGCTGCCGTCAAACACGCTCGCCTTGAAGTCCACCACTTCGTAACCGCCAATCAGGCCGTTCAGGGAAGCTTCGCGGATACCCGCGTCGATCGGCGCGATAAATTCCTTGGGAATGGAACCGCCAACGGTTTTGTTCTCAAAGGAATAGCCCACGCCGGGCGCGACAGGTTCAATGCGGATTTTGCAGTGACCGTACTGGCCGTGACCGCCGGTCTGGCGCACGTAGCGGCCTTCGCCTTCGGCGGCGCGCCGGATGGTTTCGCGGTAGGCCACCTGGGGTTTGCCAACGGTGGCTTCCACCTTGAACTCACGCATCATGCGGTCCACGATGATCTCCAGATGGAGCTCGCCCATGCCCGCGATGATGGTCTGGCCGGTCTGCTGGTCGGTATAGGTTTTGAAGGTCGGGTCTTCCTCGGCGAGCTTGACCAACGCCATGGTCATTTTATCCTGACCGGCTTTGGTTTTCGGCTCAATGGCGACCTGGATCACGGGATCCGGGAACTCCATGGATTCGAGGATGACCTGATTGTTTTCGTCGCACAGGGTATCGGCGGTGGTGGTGTCCTTGAGGCCGACAATACCGCAGATTTCCCCGCTGTAAACGGTTTCAACCTCTTCGCGGTGGTTGGCGTGCATCATGAGCAGACGGCCCACGCGCTCGCGTTTCTGCTTGGTGGAGTTATACACGTAGCTACCGGAGGAAAGGGTGCCGCTGTACACGCGCACAAAGGCAAGCTTGCCTACGAACGGGTCGGTCATGATCTTGAAGGCCAACGCGGAGAGCGGTTCGCTGTCCGACGCGTGACGGTCAATTTCCACCTCGGGGGCGCCGGGCTTGCTGCCCTTGATCGCCGGAATATCCAGCGGGCTGGGCATATAGGCCACAACCGCGTCCAGCAGGGGCTGCACGCCCTTGTTGCGGTAGGAAGTGCCGCACAGCACGGGGGTCATGTCGTTGGCGATGGTCGCCTTGCGAATGGCGTTCTTGATCTCATCCACCGACAGATCTTCGCCGTTGAAGAACTTCTCCATCAGGGTTTCATCCGACTCGGCGACGGACTCGATCAGCAGCTGGTGATACTCTTCGGACTGTTCACGATACGCTTCGGGAATTTCCTCATCGCGTACGTCCTTACCCTCGTCATCATAGTAGATCTCGGCTTTCATGCGCACAAGATCAATGATGCCCTTAAAGGTGGCTTCGGAGCCAATGGGGAGCTGAATCGGTACGGCGTTGGCACTCAAGCGTTCCTTCAACATGTTCACCACGCGGAAGAAGTCCGCGCCGGTGATATCCATTTTATTGACGTAGGCGATGCGAGGAACTTTATACTTGTTCGCTTGGCGCCAAACGGTCTCGCTCTGGGGCTCTACGCCACCCTTGGCGCAAAATACGGCGACAGCGCCATCCAGTACGCGAAGGCTTCGTTCCACCTCAACGGTGAAATCCACATGGCCCGGAGTGTCGATGATGTTGATGCGGTGACCGTCCCACAGGCAGGTGGTAGCAGCGGAGGTAATGGTGATGCCACGCTCCTGCTCCTGTTCCATCCAGTCCATGGTGGCCGCGCCCTCATGCACCTCGCCCAGGCGATGCGTACGCCCTGTGTAAAACAGGATGCGCTCGGTGGTCGTCGTCTTACCGGCGTCAATATGGGCCATGATGCCGATGTTTCGCACCTTTTCAAGGGGGTGACTTCTAGGCATATACGATGGGTCTCCTTTCGAATGCGCTTCTTAATTGTTGGGGATCGGCTTACCAGCGATAGTGGGCAAAAGCCTTGTTCGCCTCGGCCATGCGGTGCATTTCTTCCTTGCGCTTGACGGCGTTGCCGGTGTTGTTGGACGCGTCGATCAGCTCGGCGGCTAAACGTTCGGCCATGGTCTTTTCACCGCGTTTGCGGCTGAACTCGATCAGCCAGCGCAGCGCAAGGGTCTGCCGGCGTTCGGGCCGGATTTCGATAGGCACCTGATAGGTGGCGCCGCCCACGCGGCGGGCCTTAACCTCCAGCTGAGGGGCAACGTTGGCTAGCGCGGCGGTAAAAACTTCGTTGGCATCCTTGCCGGTTTTTTCGGCAATGGTTTCAAACGCGGTGTAGCAGATGTGCTGCGCAGTGCCGCGCTTACCATCGAGCATGATCTGGTTGATGAGCTTGGTAACTACCGTGGTCCCGTGTACGGGATCCGGCAGCACTTCGCGCTTGGGAATAAAACCACGACGGGGCATGAGATTCCCTCCTTAACATTGGTCTGCGGCGGCATTGAAAAGCCGCCGCCAGCGGTTGGGTTACGTTCCTGTGGCGATTGCGCGCTGTACACGGGCTTTCTGGCGGCCGTCAGCATCAGCCGCTCCGCGGGTGCGGAGAGCCACGCGGTGTGTACGGGGGCGGGGTGTGGGTGGCACCCGCGCCGGCGATACGCCTGCGCCCGCTCCGAAAGAGCTCCTGCATGGGCAGCGCAAAGGCGGTTACTTTTTAGGCCGCTTCGCGCCGTACAGGGAACGAGCCTGCATCCGCTTGGCAACGCCGGCGGTATCCAAGGCGCCGCGGATGATGTGGTAACGGACGCCAGGGAGATCGCGCACACGGCCGCCGCGGATCAGCACAACGCTGTGCTCCTGCAGGTTATGGCCAATGCCGGGGATATAGCACGTACCTTCGATTTGGTTAGTCAGGCGGATACGCGCAATCTTGCGAAGGGCGGAGTTCGGTTTTTTAGGCGTGGCGGTCTTTACGCTGAGGCATACGCCGCGCTTTTGCGGGCATCCCTGCAGGATCGGGGCCGTCGAGCGGTTTTCCATCTTCTGCCGCCCTTTGCGAACCAATTGATTGATCGTGGGCAAAGATAAACACCTCCGAGTCATGATATCCTCAAGCTCCTCAACCCCAGGAGCTATACGGCGGGTTATTTGAGAAGCGCGGCCGAGGCGGTTTTAACCCCGACCAGGCAAAGCTTGCCCAGCTTCTCCATGGTTTCCACGGTGGTTACGGGAACGTGCTGAACCTCGCAGGCGGCCTGGACTTGCCGGTAGATAAAATCATCCGCGTCCTTACACAGAAAAACATGCGCCGCCCGACCGTCCTTGATGGCGCGCAGCACCTCCTTGGTGCCAACCACCCGCCGGTCTGGTTGCCGAAGCTGTTCTTCCATGTTTCCGCCTCCTTTGAGGATGTCCGCTTTGCCCGAACTTACGCCAGATACGGCAACGTTTGCCACATTTTGGCTTGGGTAAGCGCACATGACGGACAACCATATCATAATACTACTTGACCGATGCTTTGTCAACGTAATCCTTAGGAATCTTCCCCCGGGAAACGTAAGGGACACGGCGATGCCGCGCCGAACCGGCTGCCGTTGCCGCGCCGCCGCGATGGGGGGATAGGCAACCCTCCGCCGTTGTGGTACACTGGCAGCGGATCTGTGATTGGCCGCGTTTCCGCCGCCCGAATGACGGCGATTCAATGTTTTGAAACACTCAGGTTTAGTTTGAACTGCAAACCGGCCTGCCGGATAGTCCGGCGGGCCGGTAGACTGCGAAAAGTGGAGGAGCGCTATTGCCGCTCGCCTCATAGCCCTGCGGGCTGTTCGCTCGCTTGTTGGGGCTACGCTGCGGCGTTGGGCTTGGGGCGCTGCCCAATCCCCGGCAGGGGCCTCGCCCCTGCGCCCTGCCAAGGGCTTCGCCCTTGACCCATCTTCGCTGCGGCGAGGGTGGGGGCCGGGTTGTTTGCGAACATTGGCAATGTGTTATAACCGCTCGCCTCATAGCCCTGCGGGTTGTTCGCTCGCTTGTTGGTTTTACGCTACGGCGTTGGTTGGGCATGGGGCGCTGCCCCAAACCCCGGCAGGGGCCTCGCCCCTGCACCCTGCCAAGGGCTTCGCCCTTGACCCATCTTCGCTGCGGCGAGGGTGGGGAACGGGTTGCGTGCGAACATTGGCAATGTGTTATAACCGCTCGCCTCATAGCCCTGCGGGCTGTTCGCTCGCTTGTTGGGGCTACGCTGCGGCGTTGGGCTTGGGGCGCTGCCCAATCCCCGGCAGGGGCCTCGCCCCTGCGCCCTGCCAAGGGCTTCGCCCTTGACCCATCTTCGCTGCGGCGAGGGTGGGGGC
This sequence comes from Candidatus Limiplasma sp., assembly GCA_035353615.1. Classification (GTDB taxonomy): domain Bacteria; phylum Bacillota; class Clostridia; order Christensenellales; family Aristaeellaceae; genus CAXXOK01. The sequence continues at coordinate 33,337 of DAOPZY010000026.1, read as the reverse complement.
CGGGTTGTTTGCGAACATTGGCAATGTGTTATAACCGCTCGCCTCATAGCCCTGCGGGCTGTTCGCTCGCTTGTTGGGGCTACGCTGCGGCGTTGGGCTTGGGGCGCTGCCCAATCCCCGGCAGGGGCCTCGCCCCTGCGCCCTGCCAAGGGCTTCGCCCTTGACCCATCTTCGCTGCGGCGAGGGGTTTTGAACGGGTTAAGCTTCCGACACGGGAGTGGCTTTGGCGGATGCGTCACGCCGGTTTGCCCAGGCATAATGCGCCAGCCCCAGCAATACCAACAATCCGCCTAACAGCTTGCCCAGACTGAAATCCCCGGTAAGCACAAAATCCAGCGCGAGGCCTACGCCCAGCTGACTCAGAAAAATCAGCAGCGTTGCCAGAAAAGCCGGCATTCGTGGCGTTATATAAATGGAAAGCTGAATCAGCCCCACGCCTACCGCGCCGCCCAGAAACATCGCCACCGTACGAAAAGTAATCTGCGCAATCGGCTGTACGCTTGCAGGCTGCCCCATCATCAGCAGCACCAGCAGGGATGTCGCCAGCCCCGTAACATAGTTTGCCAGCGTGCCCATCGGCAAACCGTTATAACGCGCGTATACGGCGTTCAGGTACCGGCACACCACCGTGTTTGCGCCCACCAGCACAGTCATCAGCATAATCATGAAGGCATGCCTCCTACAGTAGCAGCATGACGGCCACGCCGCCGATAATCAGGGTAAAGCTGAGCAGGTGCGCGCGCTTGAAGGGCCGTTTGGGCGCGCCGAACAGGCCAAACTGATCGACAGCCACCCCCATGAGCGCCTGCCCCAACAGCAGCATGGCGACCGATACCGAAACCCCGAGCGTCGCAAAGCTCAGGTTACAGCCAAGCACCGTAACCACGCCAAGCACCCCGCCAAAGTAGCCGTACCACGGGGTGTGCCGGTCCCACCGGAAGCGCGTGCGGCTGAACGCCAGCGCCAAAAGCACCGTAACCAACCCGACGGCGTGCACCAGTGCCGTCGCGGGATAATTGCCCAAATAAAGCGCCAGATCGCCGTTTTGCACCACAGTGATCGCAATCAGCGCGCCGCTCAGCATTGCCAGAAACGCAAGCATAGGCTCCCCCCTGTCGAATGTGAGCATAGCAGGTTTTGGTCGCTTGGGTGATGACAAATGTCACATTCGCATGAAAAAGGAGTGATGGGCATGGACCCCCGCACCGCCGCTCTTTGGCGAAAATACGCGGATCAGTTGCCTTCCTTGGCTAACTATCCGTTGGAAAGCGAGCGCTTTACCGCCGGGGACAGTCTGGCGGTTGCGGGCGAGCCGCTGACGCGCCTGAGCTTTGTGCTGGAAGGCTTTGCAACCGTTCACAACCGCACGGAAAACGGGCGAGCCGTGTTGCTCAGGGAAGATGAGCGCATGCCCCTGATTGGCGAGCTGGAACTGCTGATGAACCTCCCGGTTTACACCAGCGACGTGCGCGCCACCGCCAAGGGAGCGATGCTGGCGATACCGCTGAGCGCGGCGGTACGGGAGCAGATTTTTACCGATGCGGCGCTGTTGGGTTTGCTGGGGCGCGTGGTGGCCAAGAAACTGGAACGCACCAGCCGCCTTGCCACGCAGGATCGGCTATACCCTGTGGCAAACCGGCTGGCGGCCTACCTCCTGTATATCCAACAAAACCGCCGTGCGGAAGTGAACCTGACGCGACTGAGCGAGCTGATGGGTACCAGCTACCGGCATCTGCTGCGCACCATCCGGGAATTTTGCGAAAACGGCTGGATAGCGCATGAAGGCGGCGGGCTTCACATCCTAAACGAGGCAGAGCTTGCCCGTCTGGCAGGGCAAATCCGCTATGACTGACCCATGCAGGGCCAGATTGCCAAGACCTGCGCCGCAGCGAAAAGGTGCAGGAACAAAGCCTGTTGTTTCAACCGATACGTCCGCGGGCGGTTGCAAGTTTGCCCCGCCCGTGATACCATATCGGCAGGCCGAACCCACCTGCGCCCTGTTGCATTTGCTGCAACCCGCCGCGAGGGCAAGCCGGCAGGTGAAAGCGGCCCTGTGGGCAAGGGCGTGAACCGCGCTGGGCGCGAAGCGCCGGACACGACGTTTCCGAAGGCGGATATGCCTTTGGGATGGAGGCTGACATGAAAAAAACCGGATACCGGCGTTGGATGGGCTGCTTGCTGGCACTGATGCTGACGTTGCCGTTGGTCGCGCTTGGAAGCGCCGTAGACGACGGCGTGCCCGAGGCCAAGACCGACGCGCCGCAAACCGTGCGCGTGCTGCTGACCCGCCTTGCGCTGACCGATCGGCTGGATGTGAACCTGAATGGGGCGTACAGCGCCGAGATGGAAGGCGGCACGCTCATGTTCGGGCGGGGCAGCGACGTAACCGTGTTGCTCAAACAGGGTCGGATGTATCTATACTATCTGGGCATGAGCGCGGATCGCGGAACCGAGCTGACGTTCCGCCGGCATCCTGAAACCGAGGGCTTGGATAACGGAATCCGCTTTGCCAACAATACCGCGCTCTATGAGGGCGATTTGACCCTGCGCGTGGTGGAAAATCAGCTGCAGGCGGTGCTGACCCTTGGGTTGGAGGATTATGTCAAGGGCGTCGTGCCGTATGAGATGAGCGACAGCTTTCCGCTGGAGGCGCTCAAGGCGCAGGCGGTGGCCGCCCGCACCTATGTGGTTTACAAAGCGGGCCTCAACGCCAAAAAGGATTACGACGTTGTGGACAACACCAACGATCAGGTCTACAAAGGCCGGCGCGAGGAGTATACCCAATCCGCCAAGGCGGTGGAGGCTACGGCCGGCGTATGCGGCTTTTACAAAGGCAAGCTGGCCATGTGCTATTACAGCGCCAGCAACGGCGGCCAAACGGAACTGGCCAGCCATGTGTGGGACACGCATGATTACGACGGTTATCTGGATATGCGGGATGACCCGTACGATCTGGAAAACCCGCAGAGCAAGGTGCAAAGCGTGACCCTGCCCAAAAAAACCGAAAAAGTGACGGACGCGCCCTATGCCCTGCGACTGCTACTGAGCCGGCAACTGCGGGATACGCTTGTCGCCGCCGGGTATGACCCCACTCCGGAAAGCCTGCGGGTGGACAGCGTAACCGCCGTATCGGTGGATACGCCGCGCTTTGACGCGCCGTCGCGCCTGTACACTGCGCTTCACATCACGTTTACCTATTCGGCGCGCACGCGTACCGACGCCGAGCCGCAGGCTACCCCGACCCGCGTATGGGTGGATGACGATGTGGAGGTCAGCCTGTTTACCCCCGAACCGTTAGCGCCCCCCAGCGAAACCCCGGCGGCGGTTGCACCCGCGCAGACCGTCGCGCCCACTGAGACCCCGTCCCCAACGCCCGCGCCGACCCCCAAGCCGAGCTATGGCCCCTTTGTGCCGGTTGCCGAACCGGTCACGCTGAATATTCCCATTTTCCCGGACGCTGAAAAGGCGTTATCGTTGGGGATCAACAGCTATGATAACGAAATGGTCACCGTGACCGAGCAAGCGGACAGTTTTACCGTTGAATCCCGCCGGTTCGGGCACGGCGTTGGGTTGAGCCAGCGCGGTGCGGAATGGATGGCGGGCAAGTATGAAAAAACTTATGTGGAAATTCTGGCGTTCTATTACCCGGGCATGACGCTGATGCGCTACACCGAAGCCGCGCTTGCCCTGCCGACCGTCGCTAAACCGCTGACCGAAACCGCCGGCCCGATTCCGACCCCCACGCCGCGCCCGACGCTGATGCCCGTTACGCAGACCTTGCCGGATGGCGCGTGGTATGCCGAGGTGACCGAGATCGACGATGATTCCTCCCTGAACCTGCGGGCCACGCCGGACAGCTCCGGGGATATTTTGATGAAGCTTTACAAGGGGCAGCAACTGATTGTGCTGGAGGAGTGCCCTCAGGAGGACTGGGTGCGCGTGAAAACCGACGCGATTGAAGGCTATGTAATGGAAAAATTCCTCACGCAGGAAAAACCCCAGTAAACCGTAGCCCAAATGCGGCAAACCGCAGCGATGATGACGGAGGCATGCCAAACAGGCGGCGCGGGGTTATGCGCCCCCGGCCGGATAAGCCTCCGGTGAAAATCGAGGGCCGGATATTGACAGCCGCCCCGGGTTCGGGTATCTTAATGAAAACGAAAAAAGAGGTCGAAAACAATGCTGGTCATTGGAATTTGCGGCGCGAGCGGAAGCGGGAAAAGCACCCTGGCCATGGAGCTATGCAAGGCGATTGGCGACGGTTGCATGGTCATCAACCACGATAACTATTACCGCGACCATCCGCACCTGACGTTTCAGGAACGGGCGCTGCTGAATTATGACGAGCCGGATATTTTTGACCACGACCTGTTTTTACAGGACATGAAAACCCTGCTCGCGGGAGAGCCGATTACCCGCAAGGCCTACGATTACAATGAACACCGCCGCGCAGACCGGGAAAACGAGCTGATTTATCCCGCTGATGTGCTGATTATCGAAGGCATCCATGTGTTTCACGACGAACGGCTATGCGAGCTGATGTTTTTGAAGCTTTACATGAGCGTTGAGCCGGATATTTGCCTGCTGAGGCGCATTACCCGCGACATCAACGAGCGCGGACGCTCCATTGACAACATCAGCGTGCAGTACCTTTCCACCGTGAAGCCCATGTATGACAAACACATCCGTAATTACATCAACCTGGCGGATGTGATTGTGGCCCACGGCGGGCGCAACGCCCGCATTGTGGATATCCTCGCGGGCTATGTGCGCGACGAACTGGCGACGGCCGGGCGTTCGGCAGGCAGAATGGACGGCGCGGGGGAATGACCCTTGCCGAAGCGGAATCGATTTAGGGGCAAAGCGCCCACGTGGCGCGAAGGCAAAGCGTCATGCCAACCCGGCCGGAGCCTGCGCCGCAACCTCTCAGCATGAGGGGCATCAACACCAAAGGCGCGATGGCCCGGAGCATCCGGGCTTCATTGATGACAACAGCAATCCAAGGGAGGGTCCGGGCGGTTGCCACGGCTCTCTTTTTTTGTTCGTTTTTAAGGGGGAACCGACAGCTGCGGAACGGCTGGCGGTTCGAGCACAGAACCTTAGAAAGCGTGGCGGGTGGCGCTGAACGTCAACTGGGCGTAAAGATGAACCGGAGTGTCGCTCGTGTTGCGGGAAACAGTTATGAATGTGGCCCAGGCGGCTTCCTTGGCTGAGCGGGGTGTCCCGGCGTATCTTTATTGATGCTGAACGTCAACTGGGCGTAAAGATGAACCGGAGTGTCGCTCGTGTTGCGGGAAACCGTCGCGCGTGTCGCCCTGCCGGTTTCTTTGGCTATTGATTGGGCCTGCGGAGGCGACGCAGCGCGAGCCGTCCGAGCCGGACAGACTGCCGCGCCCATGCGGAATTGTAACAAAATGAGCGATCGGCGTTGCAAACGGCTTCATTTTTAAACGGGAACAAATTTTCGCTTCAAAGGGGTAGAAGTATAAAAATAACTGTGGTATACTCGATTCAGAATCACCGAGGGAGGTTGTTGCCATGGAAAAGGCAAAGGTGTACTTTACTGATTTGCGAACTGACGCGAACCATAATCTGCTGGATAAACTCCGCCGACTGCTCGAAAAGGCGGGGATGACCGCCATGCCGCTGGACGGCAAATTTACCGCGATCAAAATTCATTTTGGCGAGCCGGGCAATCTGTCCTTTGTGCGCTCCAACTATGCCAAGGTGGTGGTGGACGCGCTGAAAGCCATGGGCGCCCGCCCGTTCCTGACCGACTGCAACACGCTGTACCCGGGCATGCGCCGCAACGCGCTGGACCATATCGACGCGGCGTATATGAACGGCTTCTCTCCGCTGCAAACGGGCTGCCATGTTATCATCGCGGACGGGCTGCTCGGCACTGATTTTGTCAGCGTGCCCGTGGCGGGCGAATACTGCGATCACGCGCTGCTTGGCCGCGCGGCGGTGGATGCGGAGGCGATTATCAGCCTGACGCACTTCAAATGCCATGAAGCGACCGGCATCGGCGGCACGCTCAAAAACCTGGGCATGGGCCTTGGCTCCACGGCGGGCAAGCGCGAAATGCACTGTGACGGCAAACCTACCGTCAGCGAGGCGGATTGCATCGGTTGCGGCATGTGCGTCAAACAGTGCGGCAGCGACGCGATCACCCTGCGGCAAACCCCCGAGGGCCGCAAAGCCAGCATCGATCACGACAAATGCTCCGGTTGCGGGCGCTGCGTAGGCGCGTGCTACAAGCAGGGCGCGATTGGCGGCGCGGGGGACAGCAACGATAAGCTGAACTGCAAAATCAGCGAATACGCGATGGCGGTGCTTCAAAACAAGCCCAACTTCCACATTTCGCTTGTGATGGACGTGTCCCCCTACTGCGATTGCCACAACGAAAACGACGCCCCCATCATCGCGGACGTCGGCATGTTCGCAAGCTTTGATCCCGTGGCGCTGGATACCGCCTGCGCCGAAGCGGCTCTGAAAATGGAACCGCTGCCCGGGAGCAAGCTGGCGGAATGCAAGCACCGCACGGGCGATCATTTTCACGATGTGCACCCGGTTACCAACTGGCGCGTTGGGGTGGAACACGCGCAAAAGCTGGGCATGGGTACCACGGATTACGAGCTGATCCGCGTGTGAGGCTCTGGGAAGCATGCCGTTCCCTCAGGCATGTGTCGCGCCGACTCCCCAAACGGCAACCCCGGCGGAGGCGCGATAACGCCAGCCGCGAGAAACGGTTCAGGATTATCCCCCCATGAGGCGAACCCCTTGGGCAGGCGGAGGACTTCCTCCCGCCTGCCCGTCAAAACAGCGCGATAGCCGGACGAAACGGGAATCGCCCATGACCGCTGCTATCTCTCGCCCGCCCGGTTCACCCGCAATATAAGCGCAGGGCAAACCGGATAAGCCTGTAAGCAGGCGGCGCGGCCCCCAAAAAGGCGTTATTATCGGCTTTGTGTAGAACTGACGTTCCGAGAACAATCATACGCAAACGGAACGTTACACCGGTCCGCGCGTTGTGCGCGGCGGTGAAAAGAAAGATTGAGGTGTGAAAAATTTGCAGGATAAACTGATTGTGCGCGGCGCGCGCGAAAACAACCTGAAAAACGTAACGCTGGAAATTCCCCGCGACCGGTTGGTGGTGTTTACGGGCCTGAGCGGCTCGGGCAAAACCAGCCTCGCGTTTGATACCATCTATGCCGAAGGGCAGCGCCGCTATGTGGAAAGCCTTTCCTCCTACGCGCGCATGTTTCTGGGCCAGATGGACAAGCCGGATGTGGACAGTATCGAGGGCCTCTCGCCCGCCATATCGATTGACCAGAAAACCACCAGCCGCAACCCCCGCTCCACAGTGGGCACGGTAACGGAAATTTACGACTACCTGCGCTTGCTGTACGCCCGTATCGGCGTGCCCCACTGCCCCAAATGCGGCCGGGAAATCCAACAGCAAACCGTGGACCAGATGGTGGATCAGATTCTGTTACAGCCCGAAGGCGCGAAGATGCAGGTGCTTGCGCCCGTAGTGCGCCAGCGCAAGGGCGAGCACCAGAAACTTTTGGAGGATGCGCAGCATCAGGGCTATGTGCGCGTGAAAATCGATGGGGAAACCTATGAGCTGGACGATCTGCCCAAGCTGGACAAGAAGTTAAAGCATGATATCAGCATTGTGATCGACCGCCTTGTGGTGCACAACAGCGACGATTTTCGCCATCGGCTGGCCGACAGCCTGGAAACAGCCGCGGGCGCAGCCGAAGGGCTGGTGCTGATTGACCTGTTTGAGCGGGGGACCCTGCTGTTTTCCCAAAACTACGCCTGCCCGGATTGCGGCATATCCATTGAGGAGCTGGCGCCCCGCATGTTCAGCTTTAACAGCCCCTTTGGCGCGTGTCCGGAGTGCGGCGGTTTGGGCACTATTTTGCGAATCGGCGTGGATAATCTGGTGCCGGATCCGTCCCGCAGCCTCAGCGAAGGCGCGTTGCAGGCCATGGGTTGGAACGTGAGCGATCCCGGCAGCATAGCGAACACATACTTTCGCGCGCTTTCCAAAAAGTATGGATTCAGTTTGGACACCCCCTTTGAAAAACTGCCAGAGAAGATTGTGCAGCTATTGATGTACGGCACGGGGGACGAAAAAATCACCGTGCATTATGAAGGCGCCAATGGCGAAGGGCACTTTAACACTACCTTCGAGGGCGTGATTAACTCCCTGATGCGCCGCTACCGCGAAACCAGCAGCGAGGGCATGAAAGCCGCCTATGAGGAGTATATGAGCGCCGAGCCGTGCAGCGCCTGCGGGGGCCGCCGCTTGCGGCCGGAGGTGCTGGCGGTTACGGTGGGGGAGCGAAACATCAGCGATGTGTGCGATCTGTCCATTACCAAGGCGCGGGGATTCTTCCAAGGGCTTACGCTGGGCGAAAAGCAGAAGATCATCGCGGCGCAGGTGCTCAAGGAAATCGACAGCCGACTGACGTTTTTGGACAGCGTAGGGCTTAGCTACCTCACGCTTTCCCGCGCGGCCGGCACGCTTTCCGGCGGCGAGGCGCAGCGAATCCGGCTGGCGACGCAGATCGGTTCCAGCCTGATGGGGGTGCTCTATATTCTGGACGAGCCTTCCATTGGCCTGCACCAGCGCGATAACCATAAGCTGATCGGCACGCTCAAGCGCCTGCGGGATTTGGGCAACACTCTGATTGTGGTGGAACACGACGAGGATACGATGCGCGAGGCGGATTACATCGTGGACGTTGGGCCGGGCGCGGGCGTGCACGGCGGCTACATCACCGCGCAGGGCACCTATGACGAGATTGTTCACAACCCCAATTCCCTGACGGGGCAGTACCTTTCGGGGCAAAAGTACATCCCGATCCCCTCCAAACGCCGCAAACCCACCAACTGGCTCACCGTTACCAAGGCGGCGGAGCATAACCTGCAAAACATTGACGTGAAGTTTCCCCTTGGCGTCTTTTGCGCGGTCACAGGCGTCAGCGGCTCCGGCAAATCCAGCCTGGTCAACGGTATCCTGTATAACTACCTTGCGCGTGTGCTCAACCGCGCCAAAACCCGCGCCGGCAAATTTGGCGAAATGAAAGGCGTGGATCAGCTGGACAAGATCATCGCCATCGACCAAAGCCCCATTGGGCGAACCCCGCGCAGCAACCCGGCCACCTACACGGGGCTGTTTGACCTGATCCGTAAGCTGTTTGCCATGACGCCCGACGCCAAAGCGCGCGGGTATAAGGAAAACCGGTTCAGCTTTAACGTGAAGGGCGGGCGTTGCGAAGCCTGCTCCGGCGACGGGCTGCTGAAAATTGAAATGCACTTTTTACCGGACGTATACGTGCCCTGCGACGTTTGCAAGGGGATGCGCTACAACCATGAAACGCTGGAAGTGCGCTATAAGGGGAAAAACATTTACGAGGTGCTGGAAATGACGGTGGAGGAAGCCCTCTCTTTCTTTGACGCGCACCAGCCGATTGTCAACAAGCTGCAAACCCTGTATGACGTCGGGCTTGGCTACCTGAAAATCGGTCAGCCGAGCACCCAGCTTTCCGGCGGCGAGGCGCAGCGGATCAAGCTGGCGACGGAACTGAGCCGACGGGCAACGGGGCGCACCATCTACCTGCTGGACGAACCCACCACCGGCCTGCACATGGACGATGTAGGCAGGCTGCTGGAAGTGCTGCAACGCCTTGTGGAGGGCGGTAACTCCGTGCTGGTGATCGAGCATAATCTGGATGTGATCAAGTATGCGGATTATCTGATCGACCTTGGCCCGGAGGGCGGCGACGGGGGCGGCAAAATCGTGTGCGTCGGCACGCCGGAAGCGGTTGCAGAGTGCGCGGAAAGCTACACCGGGCAGTTCCTAAAACCGGTGCTGGAGCGCGACCGCGCGCGCGCCGGTCAGCGTGCCGCAAAGGGCAACTTCGCGAAGGCCGCCAAGCCCGCAAAGGCGTAATCAGCGACGGCAGTCAAACAGGGAAAACAAAACTTGCCCGATTAAAGTACATCCGGCAAAGTCATAACTCCGCGAAGGCCGCTAAACCGGTAAAATTGAAACCCACCCGATTCCGGCTCAGCCCGCAAAGTCAAAACCCCGCGAAGGCAACCAAACCCGCAAAAGCGTGCCCCCGCGACAGCAGCCAAGCCAATAAAGGGCGACCCACCCGAGGGCAGCCAAACCTGCGCAAAGCGCAATCCAAGCGCCTGAACGCGAGCGGCCCCCGCAGACGGCTCCAAGGTTGGAGGGCCTGCGCGCCGGCAGGCGACGGGCGAGGGTTTGCTAACCATAACCGCATTCGCCCCGCATGCACGCCAAAGCTGTCGCCGTGCGGGGTATGGTTTTCTGCGTTCAACGGCCGGGTTGGGTCAACCGGCCCGCATCATGGCGATACTGCCCGGCGCGGGGCGGCTAGCGACTCAGGATTGCGGATCAGCCGGCTTTTTGTTATAATGGCGGAAAGAAGCCTGCGGCTGAAATTCCATACCGGTTTCCATGCGGACTTCCAAATGGCCAACAGGAGGAACACCGATGAAACTTACCTTTTTGGGCGCGGCGCGTGAAGTGACCGGAAGCCGTTATTTTCTGGAGGCGTGCGGCAAGCGGATCCTGGTGGATTACGGGATGGAGCAAGGCTCGAATGTGTTTGAAAATACGCCCTTGCCGGTGGCCGCTTCGGCGGTGGATTATGTGTTTTTAACCCATGCGCACATCGACCACAGCGGATGGTTGCCCCTCCTGTACAAGCAGGGTTTCCGGGGCCAGATTTTTACCACCAAGGCAACGGCGGAACTGTGCAATATCATGCTGAAAGACTCGGCCCACATTCAGGAAATGGAAACCGAATGGAAAAACCGCAAAGCCATGCGCAGCGGGGAAGAAAACATCGAACCGCTCTACACTGTGGAGCAGGCGACCGAAACGATTAAACTTTTTACCCCCTGCAAGTATGAGCAGACGGTCAACGTTTGCGAGGGTATCACCCTCAAGCTGGTGGATGTGGGGCATCTGCTGGGGTCCGCCTCCATTCTGGTTACGGTAACCGAGGAGGGGAAAACCCAGTCCATCGCTTTTTCCGGCGATATCGGCAATTCCAACCAGCCTTTGCTGCGCGATCCGGATTACATTACCGCCGCCGACTATGTGGTGATGGAATCCACCTACGGCGACCGCAGCCACGGGGAAATACCCGATTATGTTTCGGAATTGGTCGGAATTTTGAACGACACGTTCGCCAAGGGCGGCAATGTGGTTGTGCCCAGCTTCGCGGTTGGCCGCACGCAGGAGCTTCTGTATTTTTTACGGAAGATCAAGCAGGACGGGCTTGTTAAAAGCATGCCGGACTTTCCCGTTTATGTGGACAGCCCCCTCGCGGTGGAGGCCACCACAATTTTCAGCGAGCATATGCGCGACAGCATGGACGCGGAAACCCTCGCGTTGCTGGATCGGGGAATCAACCCCATTCAGTTTGAGGATTTGCACCTATCCATCACCGCGGATGACAGCAAGGCGATCAACGAGGAGCCGACTCCGAAGGTCATCCTCTCCGCCAGCGGCATGTGCGATGCGGGGCGGATTCGCCACCACCTGAAGCATAACCTGTGGCGCAAGGAATCCACGGTGCTGTTCGTGGGCTACCAAAGCGAGGGCACGCTGGGGCGCATGCTTCAGGACGGCGAAAAAACAGTAAAACTTTTTGGCGAAACCATCACGGTGGAAGCCACCATTCGGAAACTTTCCGGCATCAGCGGGCACGCGGATCAGAACGGCCTGCTCAAATGGATAGGCAGTTTTCAGGGCGATATCCGGCATGTGTTTGTAACCCATGGCGAAAACAGCGTGGCCGAGGGATTTGCCAAGCGCTTGCAGGATGATTTGCACCGCAGCGCGACCGCGCCCTACAACGGCGAAAGCTGGGATTTGACCACCGACACGCTTTTGCAGGAAGGCAACAAGCAGATGCTTGTGCACCTGCAACCGCATGAACAGCCTCAGGAGGCGAACCGTCGTCCGGCGCAGGAGAACGAGGGCGAGCGCGCGCCTGCCCATGCGACGCAAAACGGCGAGCTGCCGACCCCGCGCGGGCATCGCGAGGGTGGCGCGTACAGCGAGCTGTTGCTGGCGGCCGTGCGGATGAACAAGCTGGTTGAGCAAATGAACAACAGCCCGGAAAAGCATCAGTACCAACTGGCGGACGCGTTGGAACGCCTGATTCGGGAACACGGAGAGCGTTAACAGTCGATGCTGAGAACGTCTAAACCCTCGCCGCGGCGAAACCGGATCAAGGGCGAAGGCCACATGCCAAAGCCTAACCAACGAAGTGAGCGAATAGCCTGAGGGGCGATGAGGCAAGCGGGTAACAGGACGTTGCTGTTTGAGCAACCCATGGCGTGCTTTTCCATATGCGGAAAGCACGCCATTTTTGGATATTTTGTGGCGCGGCGTGGATTGGCCTGCCGACAGCGCCCGTGCAACCGAGGGGTTACGCGCGGGAGGCATTCATAAGAGATACGGATTGCGCGAAACTGAAATTTCAATTGGACAAACAATAATTAAATAAAACAATAAAAATATATTGACAAATGAAATCGTGCGCGTTATACTATGCCCATCTTCCGAAAAGGAGTGGATAGGGCATGAAACTTTCCAAAGCAACCCTGATGTTAAAACTGGTACTGGCGCTTGGCGCGGTCGCGGTAGCATTTGTCGCTTTCGCGGGCGTGCCGGCCTACATGGGCCATGTGATCCATGTGCGGCCCGATCTGGCGGTGTGGAAATTCTGGATGGAAGCATACGGCGTGCTGATCGCGCTCCCGGTATGGGCGGTGATTGTTATCCTTTGGTTTGTGTTTGACACGTTGCCCCGGAACGAAGCCTTCACCAGGCGCAACCAGCAGCGGTTCCGCTGGATTACGCGACTGGCCGGCGCGGATACCGCGATTGTCGCGGCGCTGTGGGTATTTCTGATCGCCAGCGGGGTTACGCCGCCCTTTATTGCCATGAGCATGAGCCTGACACTGGCGGCAGGCGTTGTGGCGGTGATTGTGTTTTACGTGTTGGGCGGGTTGGTCGGCTATGCTGCGGATTTGAAGCAGGATAGCGAATTGACGATTTGAGGTGAGCGAAATGCCGATCAATGTAACCTTGGATATGATGCTGGCCAAAAGGAAAATGTCCCTGAATGAACTGAGCGAAAAGGTCGGGGTTACGCCCTCCAACCTGAGCATTCTGAAAACGGGTAAAGCCCATGGCGTGCGCTTTTCCACGCTGGAAGGCCTGTGCGCCGCGCTGGACTGCCAGCCGGGCGATCTGCTGGAGTTTTTACCGGACGTCGTAAAAAAGAACGGCTAAGGGCAACCGGCCGGGCGGATCACTACGTTTTCTTGGCAAAAACAAGGAAATTCCCTGCCCGAGCGCGTATATCCTTTCCATAGAGAATCGTCGGTTGACGCGGTTGAACGCGCCCAGCCGTCACAGATGCGGAAGGATGATAGCATGGATAGGAATACCGCCCAGAAAATGGCCCAAGCGTTGGTTGCCCAGATGACGTTGGATGAGAAAGCCACCCAGCTGCGCTACGAAGCGCCCGCGATCCCGCGCCTTGGCGTGCCTGCGTACAATTGGTGGAACGAGGGCCTGCACGGCGTGGCGCGCGCGGGCACGGCGACCATGTTTCCGCAGGCGATTGGCATGGCCGCCGCGTTTGACGATACGCTGCTGGAAGCAGTAGCCGACACGATTTCTACGGAAGCGCGGGCCAAATACAACATGCAAGCCGCCCACGGCGACCGGGATATCTATAAGGGACTGACCCTGTGGTCCCCCAATGTGAACCTGTTCCGCGACCCCCGCTGGGGTCGCGGACAGGAAACCTACGGCGAGGACCCGTACCTGACTTCCCGGTTGGGCGTGGCGTTTGTGCGCGGGTTGCAGGGCAAGGGAAAAACCCTGAAAACCGCCGCCTGCGCCAAGCATTTCGCGGTGCACTCCGGGCCGGAGGCGATTCGGCATAGCTTTGACGCGGTGGTTTCGAAAAAGGACCTGCGGGAAACCTACTTGCCCGCCTTTGAAGCGTTGGTGACGGAAGCAAACGTCGAAAGCGTGATGGGGGCCTATAACCGCGTGAATGGGGAACCGGCCTGCGCCAGCAAGACCCTGCTTGCGGATATTTTGCGCGGGGAGTGGGGTTTTCAGGGGCATGTGGTCAGCGATTGCTGGGCGCTGAAGGACATTCATGAAAACCATCACGTAACCGCGACCGCCCCCGAAAGCGCCGCGCTGGCCATGGAAGCGGGGTGCGACCTGAACTGCGGATCGGTGTATTTGCAAATACTCGCGGCCTATCAGGAAGGGCGAGTCACGGAAGCACAGATTACGCGGGCCTGCGAACGCCTGATGACGACGCGTTACCTGCTGGGGACGCTTGGCGATGAAGGCTCCGAATATGACGCCGTTGCCTACGATGAAAACGACACGGAGGATAACGCGACGCTTTCGCAAACGGTTGCCGAAAAGTGTATGGTGCTGTTGAAAAACGACGGCGTGCTGCCGCTTGACCGTAACGCCCTGAACACGGTGGGCGTGATCGGGCCCAACGCCAATAGCATTGCATGCCTGGAAGGCAATTACTGCGGCACCTCCTCGCGGTATGTTACGTATCTGGAGGGAATCCGCGCGGCATGCGAAGGCAAGGCGCGCGTGTTTTACGCGCAGGGCAGTCACCTGTATAAGGACCGAACCAGTAACCTCGCCATGGCGGACGATCGGCTCGCGGAGGCCGTGGCGGTCGCGGAGCGTTGCGACGTGAGCATCCTATGTCTGGGGTTGGATGCGACGCTGGAAGGGGAAGAAGGCGACACGGGCAACGAATACTCGTCCGGCGATAAGCGCGACCTGCATTTGCCCCCCTGCCAACAAAAGCTGCTGGATGCGGTTGCGGCGGTTGGAAAGCCGGTTGTGGTGGTGCTGTCGGCGGGCAGCGCGCTTGCGGTGTCGCAGGGTAACGCGATTCTTCAGGCATGGTATCCCGGTCAGGCGGGCGGCACGGCCCTTGCGAGGATTTTGTTTGGCGAGGTTTCACCCAGCGGCCGCCTGCCGGTCACCTTCTACCATGGGGTGGAGGATTTACCTCCGTTTGAGGATTATGCCATGGCGAACCGCACCTACCGCTATTATACCGGCGAGGCGCTCTATCCCTTTGGGTTTGGGCTAAGCTACAGCCGCTTTGCCTACAGCGACGCGAAGTACGAAAACGGCGCGGTAACCGTGACCGTAACCAATACGGGCGATTGCGATGCCGACGAAGTGATCGAAGTTTATGTGAAAAATCTGGATTCTGCGGACGCGGTGCCCAACCATCGGCTTTGCTCGTTCCGGCGCGTGCCTCTGGGCCGGGGCGAGCGCGCGACCGTAACGCTGCCGCTGGCCGAGGATGCGTTTTTGGTTGTAGACGGCGAGGGAAATCGGGTGAAGCAGGGCAAGCGTCATAGGCTGTATATCGGCGGAAGCCAACCCGATGAACGTAGCGCCGCGCTGCTGGGCGCGCAACCGATAACGATTACAGTGGAAGAATGAGGGGAATCTGTAAAGGCTAAGCCGGACCCCTCCCCCCGCCGCAGCGGAGAGGGGTCAAGGGCGAAGCCCTTGTCAGGGGGCAGGGGCGAGGCCCCTGCCGGGGTTTGGGGCGGAACCCCAAGCCTAACGTTGCAGCGTGCAGCCAACCAGCGAGCGAACAGCCCGCAGGGCTATGAGGCGAGCGGGTATAACGAAATGCCGATGTTCACACACAACCCGTCCTCCCCTCGCCGCAGCGAAGATGGGTCAAGGGCGAAGCCCTTGTCAGGGCGCAGGGGCGAGGCCCCTGCCGGGGCTTGCGGGAGAACCCCAAGCCTAACGCCGCAGCGTGCAGCCATCAAGCGAGCGAACAGCCCGCAGAGCTATGAGGCGAGCGGGTATAACGAAATGCCGATGTTCACACACAACCCGTCCTCCCCTCGTCGCAGCGAAGATGGGTCAAGGGCGAAGCCCTTGTCAGGGTGCAGGGGCGAGGCCCCTGCCGGGGTTTGGGGCGGAACCCCAAGCCCAACGCCGCAGCGTGCAGCCAACCAGCGAGCGAACAGCCCGCAGGGCTATGAGGCGAGCGGCATAAGCGCATAGCAGATTTCCTGAAACAACCCGTCCCAGTCTCAAACCTCGCCGCAGCGAAACCGGAATCAAGAGAAATCGCTCTTGCCCGCGCGATGTCCCTGTCCCATAGCATTTCCATTTCCACGCGCGCCACAAACGCCGCAGGGCAGCGCGGCCAGTGGATTGTATTTGTTTGTCCATCCAAAGAATCGCCCGTTCAAGAGCATCCATTGCCGTACCGGCTATTCCTGCCCAATTTGGGAAACGGAATAGCAACGGTTTTTACCAAGCCGTTTCGCCGTATAGAGCGCGCGATCCGCCGCCTGGTACAGCGATTCGAATGTGTCGCCATCGCCGGGCGCGCAGGCAATGCCCACGGATATGGTGATCCGCGAGTGTTGCTCGGTTTGCTCGTTCAGCTGGGATATGGCGGCGAGCAGCTCGCGGCCTTTATCAAGCGCGACGGATTCCGTCGCGTTTTTCAGTAACGCAACAAACTCGTCGCCGCCCAGCCGGCCGACGATGTCGGTCTGCCGCAGGTGAGTATGCAGAACCCCCGCCACGTCCCTTAGCAGCGCGTCGCCCGCGCTGTGCCCATATTCGTCGTTCACGGATTTAAAATTGTCCACATCAAAAATCATCAGGCAGGAGGGCGTATCCTCCTCCTCCAGGTGGCGGGAGATGCGTTCCTCCATGGTGGCGCGGTTCAGCAGCTGCGTAAGCCCGTCCACCGTGGCCTTGCGTTCCAGCTTCTTTCGGTCCTCGATCACCTTGACGTAGCCGATGCCGCAAAGCTGACCCTTGTTTTCCCCGGCGGAAAGCTGAACGCTCAGTTCCAGCCAAATCCAGTGGTTGTCCCGATTCAGGGCGCGGAAAGGCAGGGTGAGATCCCGCATGTTATTGCGGTAACGCGCAACCAGTTGCCGCGCGTCCAGCGCGTCCGCCAGCGCCGCCTGTTCGTCCGGATGTACCAGCGCGGATCGGCGCTCGGGAGCCAGATAATCCAAAAACGGGTGGAAACCGGAGCGCTTGAGATCCTCACAGCTCAGCAGATAGGGGACCATTTCCGGCAGATCAAAAGCGAATACAAACAGGCTGACGCTGTTGACCGCGCTGCGGAACACCTTGGCCTGCCCCAACTGCTGTTCGCGCAACTTATCCTCCTGAATGTCCACCACACGGCCGATCATGCGGTAAATCTGGCCGCTTTCATCCGCAAGGCTGCGGAAATAGGCCCGATACCAGCGATAGCTGGAACTGCCGAAATAATCCGCCATAAACTCGTGGCTGCCCGGCTCCAATGACCGGCTGAAACGCCGAAGGTTGGTCACAAAGCTGGGAATATGCTCCGGATAGATGATTTTGCTTTGGCGCAGGCCCTTGAGGTAATTGTTGACCGTGCGTTCCTCCCGCTCGCCGGAGGGGGCGCGCAGGGTGTAGTTCATGGTATCGGTTTCCAGATCATAATCAAAGAAGCTCTGCTGGGAGTCCTCCATCATGATGCGGTATAGCTCGCTCTGGCGGTTGTAGGCGCGCTCCATTTCCACCTGATTGCTCACGTCCACAAACACGGCGTAACACAGCGGGGGCGTATTGATTTGCGGCACAATGGTGTAGTAAATTCTGAGCCAGAAGGTGGATCCGTCCTCGCGCGCCACGCGCGTCACGTCGCCGATGTGAACGCCCGGCTGCCCCTGAGGCGCTTCGTCCGGATGGTCCGGATCCCAGTTCAGCACGGACGCGTTTAGCTGCAACAACTCCATAAACCGGCCGGGACGGTTGGCATCCAGCCCAAACATGCGGTAAGCGCGGCTGTTGATGTACATGGCCTGAGGAAGAGAACCGAACTCGAACAGCGTGACGCCCACGGGAAGGTTTTCCAACAGGTGCTGGAGCATGTCCATGGTGCGTTCCAGTGTGGCGCGGGTGCGTTCCAGCCGCAGTTCCTGTTCGCGTTGCTCCGAAATGTCCATGAGCACCAGCTGCAGCATCGGGCGGCCGTCGCTCATGTGGCTCATGGCTACATTGCCCCGCAACGCGCCGGTGGCGCCGTTTGGGCGGATCACGGTCACATCCAACGGTTCCACGGTGTTTTCATCACGGCAACGGCGCAACAGCGCCAAAAACGCCTCCCGTTCCTCCGGGGCAATCAGGGTAAACAGATCCTGATCCGCTACGGCGTCAAACGCATCTTTGGTTTTAAAACCGAAAAGCTCCCAGCAGGCGCGGTTAAAGAAGATCGGTTTGGGCGGATCTTCTAAATCCAGTTGCAGAATGCCGCACGGCAAAGTCCAGTACAGGTGGCTCAGCATGGATAGCCGACGTTCGTTCTGCTCCCGTTGGGTGTCCAGCTGCAATTGGATTCGGTGCTCATAATCCACATCGTTCACGGTGGCCAAAATAGCGGTAACCATACGGGTTTCATCCCGCTGCACGGTTACGCACAGCTTGCACCAGCGGGTTTCCCCGTCGGTTTTGGCCAGCCGCAGCAGGTGGGTGGCGCCGGCGTTGCCGTTGAGGCTGTTCAGATAATCCCGAAGCCCGGGCATATCCTCCGGATCGGCAACGTCATCCGGCAAAGCGCCGGAGAGCAACGCCATACAGGAAACCGCGTTCAAGCGGTAACTCTGCGCCAGGGCGTTGCCATCCGCGTGCTCGGCGTCCGGCGTCCAGGCGAGGAGGGCCGTCTGCGTTTGCTCTAAAATAATGCGGTACCGCTCCTGCTCCTGCTGCTTGGCCTGAAGCACCGCATATTCGCCGCGCAGATGCTCGCTCTGCTTTTGCTCGTCAATGTTGCGGGTGCAGCAAAGCGCGCGGAATCTGCCCTTGGGATCATCCATCGGGTGCAGGGTCAGCCGCGCCCACTGATACGCCTCCCCCACGGAATGCAGCCGCAGTTCGACCGATACCGAATGCCGGCCCTGGCGGTGAAACGCGTTTTCAAGGAAATCCCGTTCGCAGGTGCGGCTGAACAGCGCCCGATCCTCCGGGTACACGCGGGTTTCGGGCATGGTTTGCAACAGATAATCCAGCGGAACCGTGCGCGTGTGGTAGCCGTTGCCGGTGCCGCTGAAGCTGAAGCTGGTGGCGATGTTGTCGGTAAAGTTCATCTCCACCACTTCGCTGTAAGCGTCCAGCATGGCCGCGCCATATTGGTACAGCAAAAAGTTGCGTTCCAGCTCCTTCTGGTTGGTGATATCCGCAAGCGCAAAATAGAACAGGCTTTGCTTGCTGACCGTGCCCAGATGGCGAATTTTTACATCCAACCACAACATACGCCCATCGTCGTGCGGGCAGCGAATTTGCGTTTGTTCCACCTCGTGGGAAACCGTCGCGCGGTCGCATGCGTTCAGCACCGCCTGCTGATCGGCGGGCTCCAAACGGTGAAGCGCGTCCTTGCCTTCGTGCAACATTATTTGCGGGGTGCTTCCCAGCAGTTCAAAGTAACCTTCGTTGACCCGCAGCACTTCCAGCGCGTCGCCGGTTCTTTCATACAGGCCGATGGCGCCGATCATGCCGTTGAACAGCACGGAAATTTGCCGGTTGCTTGCCCATAGGGAGCGAACGTCAAAATCATTCAGGAGCTGTTCCCGGTCGCTGGTATGGTGGCGCAGCATGGCGGCCGGGTTGTGCAGCAGCGCGCTGAAATCCGCCTCGGGCAAGGGGTGGGAGTAGAAATAGCCTTGCGCGCCGTCGCAGCCGATGGAACGCAGAAACGAGATTTGCGCCTGCGTTTCCACGCCTTCGGCAATCACGACGATATCCAGCCACTTGGCCATGCGCACGATGCTGGTCATGACATTGGCGGCGCGTCCGTTTTGATCCATATCCGCCAAAAAGCGCATATCCACCTTGAGCACATCGACAGGCAAATCCTTGAGCATGCTAAGCGACGAATACCCGCTGCCAAAATCGTCCATCATAATTTCAAAGCCATAATCACGGAGGGCTTTGGTGGCGGTGAGCAGTTGCTCGGGGTTGTCGGTGTAGGCGCTCTCGGTAATCTCAAGCTTGAGCAGGGCCGGATCCAGCTGATACCGGCGCACCATGGCGATGATATCCTCGGTGAGGTGAGCGTTAAACAGGTTAAGCCGGGATACGTTAACCGAAACCGGCAACGGTTCAATGCCTTCCGCCTTCAAATCGTGCAGATACTTGCACACGCTTTCCCACAGGTAGCTGTCCAGCCGGGTAATGAACCCGTTGCGCTCAAACAGGGGGATAAATTCCGACGGGGGAATCAGGCCCCGGACGGGATGCTTCCAGCGCACCAGCGCTTCCGCGCTGATGGGTTCGCCGGATGTGATGCTGTAAATCGGTTGCAGATAAAAACAGAACTGCCCGGATTGGAGGGCTTCGTTCATCTCGCTGCTTACGGCCTGTTCCTGCATCAGGCGGTCGCGCATGGCGCTGTCGTAAAAAGCAAAGCGCTCGTGGTACCGGCCCTTGATGGTGCGCAAGGCCATATTGGCGCGGTCGCACATTTGATCCACGCTCAGCTGAATATCCTCAACGTTGTAAACACCCGCGTAGATCACGATTGGCAGCCCCGTGCCCATCGCGTCCAGCTGTTGATTGGCGGCCTCCAGCAGTTCATCGGGGTTGTACAGGTGGGCCGGGTAGCACAGTGCGAAACGATCGCTTTCCAACCGGGCATAGGTGCCCACGCCGCGCAACTGGCTGTCCAGCTCCTTGGCGATGGCGCGCAAAACCCGGTCGCCCATCGCCGTGCCGCGCAGATCGTTGACCACCTTGAAATGTTCCACATCCCATACTTGAAGCTGGTACGGCTCGCTGGTTTTTTTGCGGAGCATTTTTGCGGTGCGCCGGGAAAAGGTGTGCCGGTTGAAAATGCCGGTGAGCGGATCCCGCTCCAACGCTCGCCGAAGCGAGGAATTTTCCTGCAGGCGGATGGCGTTGCGAACCCGCTGAAGCAGCAGTTCCGGCATTTCCCCACTGGAGGAAACATCGGTGGTGTCCGTTTGAAGGGCGCGGTCAATCCATTCGACCTGCTCCGGGCCTACGATGCTGATGACCGGGATGGAGCGCAGCGGAATGCTGGCGCGTTTGGCATTGAGAAATTCAAACGCGTCCCCGCACGCAAGCGAAAGCAACACGCAGTCGATCTCGGTTGCGTTTTGGTTCAGTGTCAGCAGCGCGGCGTCGCCATCCTTCACATCGCACAGATCATAATGATCGGCAAGAATGGCTCTCTGCGCTGGGCAAAGAGAGGCATTCTCATCAACGATCATGACTCTGCGGCTCATTGGACGACCTCCGGCTTCGTTAGGGTTACATGTAAAACATTGTAAGGCAGCGTTGACATACCCTCATATATAGACAGTATACATGCAATGCCTGAATTTGACAAGCCGAGGTTTTTTGTGTTTTTGCAGATTGAGTGCGGGAAGCCCGATCGAAACGCATGAAATGGAGGGTGGCGAGGAGGCTTACGTTGGTGAGGAAACGAACGCGGGCCGGCGGCTCGCGTTTGGGGAAAGTTCCCCGTGACCGGATGAAACGCATGGTTAAACTGTGAAACGGCGACGAACGGTGGGTTGCTGTAACCGGGACTGGAACGCGCCTGAGCGTGTGGGATGCAAAAGGAATAAAGCCATGCGCTTTGCCCGCTCGCCTCACAGCCAGTGGGCGCAGCCTGCTGAAAAATCCTCGCCGGAGCGAAAATGGGTCAAGACAAAGCTCTTGACCCGGTTCCGCAGCGGCGGGGGCAGGGGATTTGATGACGGATGGCAGGCGAATCCGTCAGGCTCGCGCCATACGGATCACATTCCAGCTGAGCGCCGGCAACAGCACTTGCATACGGCCGTTTTCGATCACGCCCGGCTCGCCAGCGGCAGGCTTTACCGTATCCGGCGCTGCTTCTGTGTTCACAGCCTTTACATCGTCATGGTGCAACACGCTATGTTCGAGCATCCGCAAAGGCCCGAATGCGCGCAGATCCGCCGAGAACTCCAGCGCGTCCTCTGCGGAACGGTTTACGGCAAAAACGGTAACACCGCCGTCCTCGCTAAGCGTCGCGGCTGCGTCCAGCACCGGCACGGCTTGGATGTCTTTACAGTCATATACCGGGCACTTCACAATGGGCCTGAGCGAAATCCCGCGGCCGTACCTGGACGCTTGCATCAGCGGCCAGTAGATGGTTTGCGCCCAGACTCCGCCGCCGTTGCGCGTCATGATGGGCGCAATCACGTTAACCAACTGGGCCATACAGGCAATTTTGACCCGGTCGGCGTTGCGTAGCAGGGTCATCAGCATGGAGCCGACGAGCAGCGCATCCTCAATGTTATACGCATCCTCCAAAAGCGGCAGCGCGCGGCCCCAACGGTCCGCCTTGGTGATGGCCTGATCCTGCTCGTTGGAGTGGTACCACACGTTCCATTCGTCAAACGAGAGGCCAAGCCGTTTGGGGTTCCGTTTTTTTGCGCCCACCGCGTCGCAAACGGCCACCACTTCCCCGATGAACCGCTCCATGGCGACGCTGCGGGCCAAAAATGCTTTCAAATCGTTGTCCCGGTTGCCATAATAGGTATGAAGGCTGACGTAGTCGATCTCCTCGTAACATTCGTCCAGCATCTGATATTCCCATGTGCCGAAGGTGGGCATATCGCGCCCGGAGGAGCCGCACGCGACCACCTCAATGGAAGGGTCTACCAGCTTCATCACCTTGGCGGCTTCGGAGGCGACGCGCCCGTATTCCGTCGCGGTTTTCCGGCCGATCTGCCATGGGCCGTCCATTTCGTTGCCCAGGCACCAGAGCTTTATATTCAGCGGATCCTTTTCCCCGTTCCGGATGCGCAGGTCGCTCCAATAACTGCCGGCGGGATGGTTGGCGTACTCCACCACATTGCGCGCCGCGTCGATGCCGCGTGTGCCAAGGTTGATGGCATACATCATCTCGCTGTTTACCTGACGCGTCCATGCGGCAAACTCATGCAGGCCCACTTCGTTGGTTTCTGTGGTTGCCCAGGCCAGATCCAGCCGTTTGGGCCGTTCCTGCCTTGGGCCGATGCTGTCTTCCCACCGAAAGCCGGAAACAAAGTTGCCGCCGGGGTAACGGATGACCGGCACGCCCAGCGCCTTGACCTGCTCGATCACATCGCGCCTGAAGCCGTTCCGGTCGGCCGTGGGGTGGCCCGGCTCATAGATGCCGCCATACACGGCGCGCCCCAAATGTTCAATGAAGGAACCGTAAATGCGCGGGTCAACGGCGCCGATAACGTAATCCCTGTCCAAGATCATGGTTGCGGTTTTCATGGTCGGTTGTCGCTCCTTACTGCTGTTTGATGGGGGAATTGCGTGCATTTACGGGGGCGGGCGGTGAAGCCGATGCGTTTTGGGGAATAGCGTAAAGCGCCGACTCCCCCCGCAGGAAGAACCGAGCGTGGGACCCGATGGTTACATTAACGTTATTGTTGTTGCAGTTAGTAAGATAGCACGTCCCCACCGGCTTGTCAACCGCAAATTGACAAGGGCAGGCGGCTGTGCTAGGATGGGAAAAACCTTTCAAAAACGAGGTGCGCGCATGAACCCGAAAGCCGGCGGCAAGCGAGTGGTGCTTCAGGATATCGCGGATGCGACCGGCTACACGGTCAATACCGTATCGCGCGCGCTGAGAAACAAGCCCGACATCGCCCAAAGCACGCGCGGGCATATTCGCCGCGTGGCGGATGATATGGGCTATGTGCAGGATTCGCTGGCAAGCTCCCTGCGTTCCGGCTTTTCAAACACGCTGGCCGTGATTGTCGGGGGCGTTACCAACCCGTTTTATGCCACCATGATTGACGCGATTCACGATTACGCGCAAACGCTGGGCTACACGGTGCTGGTGCTGTGCACCCGCGACGAGCCGGCGCAGGAGCGCCGCGCGGTTGAAATTGCCGTAAGCCGCCGTGCGGACGGGATTTTGCTGTGCCCCAGCAACCAATACCAGCCTAACGTGGCGATTGCGCGGCAGGCCAACGTGCCCTGCGTGCTGCTGAGCCGCCGCGCGGAGGGGGACGATACGGACAGCGCCGTTTGCGATGAGGAAACGGGCGGCTATCTGGCAGGGATGCACCTGTTGGAAGCCGGGCACCGAAAGCTTGGCTTCTGGGACCGGGCGGAAACCCTGTATTCCAGTGAGCGGCGGGTTCACGGGCTTCTGCGCGCGGCGGAACAGGCCGGCATTCCACGGCAGGACGTGCATTTTGCCCGGATCACAGACCCTTCGGCGGCCGAACCGACCCTCCGGCAATGGAAAACCCTGGGGGTGACCGGGATTTTCGCCTTTTGCGACATTGAGGCATGGGTTTTGATGGAAAAGTTGGCCGAGTGGAAGCTTCAGAATGACTTTGCCTTGGTCGGGTTTGACAACATACAGGGTATGCTGGGCATACCGACGCCGCTTTGCACAGTGGACGGGGCGATGCGGGAGCTTACGGTTTCCGCCGTGCGGCTGCTCCTGAGCCGGATACAGGGGAACGACGGCCCCGCGCGGCATCTGGTGTTTCCGGCGCGGCTGGTTTGCCGGGGCAGTTGCCAAAAGCCGGACAAAGCGGAAACGACGCGTTAACCGTTGCGAGCGGGTAGCGGGCGGGCGCATTTCCGCTTCATTTCTTCCATGGCTGATTACGCGACGCACGCGGCGGCGAGGCGGTACGCCAACCGGCCCATGAACTGTGGGAATCAGCATTCCCGCGCCGGGCTTGGAAAACAGGGCAGAAAAAGCTTGTCAGAAACCGACTGATCGGATATACTGATTGTGACATATAATACTTATGGAAGCCGTAACGCTACGAATGCTTTGCTGCGCCCATCCTGAACGGAATTGCGAACCCGTGAAAACCAAAACAACTCACCGATTTTTCTTGCGGTCGCGAAGCTTCTGCCGCGAGCGCCCGATGGCCAATGGCTTTTGGGGAGGGAAAAGATGAAAACCGGAATGCGGAACATATCCGTGCGGTTGCTGACGGCTGTGATAGCGCTCAGCGGCCTTTTGTTGGCTATGCCCGCGCCGGCGCGGGCGATCAGCGCGGAGTTGGCAGGCGCGGCTTATTTGGCGGAACACACCGGGGATTTGCCGTATTACACGGATGGCTCTGAGTTTGTGTTTATTACGCCAGATGGGGCACGCTACCATTGTAAGGACAATTGCACGGGTATTGAAACGGCTTTTCTGGTTTCCATTGAGGAAGCGTGCCGGCTGGGATATACGGCTTGCGGCCGTTGCCATCCCACCCCGATGATAGACGTCGGATGGACGCCCGACTTTCCGGCGGAGGAACCGTTGGTATACATTGTGGTGCAGGACCCTTTTTACCATAAAGCCAAGCATGTGAAAAAGAAAAAGCTTGCGAGCGAAGTCACCCTGGAGGAGGCCGAGTATCTGGGGCGAACCCCCTGCGAGGAATGCTTTCCATCGGGCGCGCCAAAGTAGCTTTGCGCGCCGCACCGCAAATCAACGGAACAGGCCGCAACCGGGAGGATGGCTCCCGGCTGCGGCCTGTGGGTTCGGTATGGGCTAAAGGTTGCGGCGGGTTTGCCTTGCTGAGAAGCGTACGGGCAAGGGCTTGCCCATTGGTGCAAGCTGTATGCTTGTAAAACGCTGCCGCTCCGTGCGGCCCGATGCCCGCCGATGATTTGGCTATGATGTAGCGTGTTTTCCGGCTTTACCCGCAAAGCTTGCCAGGGCCGTCCGACAATTTGCCGTGACGGCGCTGCGGTAGGCGAGTTAAGGCCGTCGGAGATTGCTCGCACCTGTCCGGTGCCGTCCAAGGCTATCCGAGGTTGCCGGAGGTTGCCCGGGGTCGCCTGAGGTTACCTTGGCAACCGTTACGGCTGACTGAGCAGCATCCGGTCGTTGTCCAGCATTTTTCCCTGCTTGCCGGAATACAGGTGTAGCAGATCCTCCACCTGCAAATGAGCGCGTTCTTCTCCGGAAATGTCCAGTATAATTTTGCCCGCCTCCATCATGAGGGTGCGGTTGCCCATCGCCAGCGCGCTTTGCATGTTGTGGGTAATCATCATGGTGGGCAAATGCTGTTCGCGCACAATGGTCAGGGTGATGGCCAGCACTTTTTCGGCGGTGGCGGGGTCCAGCGCGGCCGTATGCTCGTCGAGCAGCAGCAGCTTTGGCCGGGCAACCGTCGCCATCAGCAGGGTCATGGCCTGCCGTTGGCCGCCGGACAGCAGGCCAACCTTCATTTTCATGCGGTTTTCAAGCCCCATGCCAAAGGCGGCCAGCCGATCCCGCAGATCGTCCACATCTCGCTTTTGCAGTGCGCGCGCCAGCGGGAAGCGACGGCCGCGCGTGTAGGCCAGCGCAAGGTTTTCCGCAATGGTCATATCCGGCGCGGTGCCCTTCATCGGGTCTTGAAACAGGATGCCGATTTTTTGCGCGCGTTTGTACTCCGGCAGGTAGGTGATGTTTTCCCCGTCCAGCAGCACCGAGCCGTGGTCCGGCCAAAAGGCGCCGGTGATGGCGTTAAACAGCGTGCTTTTTCCCGCGCCGTTGGAGCCGAGGATGGTCACAAAATCGCCGTTATTCAAGGTAAAATCAATACCGTCCAGCGCGGTATGCTCATTCACGGTGCCCTTGGCAAAGGTTTTGGACAGATGCTGAAGCTCAAGCACGGCTTTTTCCCTCCCTGCGGATGCGGCGTTTGACCATCTGCTCCTTCACAGTGGGCAGGCTGAGCGCGATGGCGACAATCACTGCGGAAATCAGCTTGAGGAAATAGGTGGGGAAGATGTTGGTGGACAGCGCAAGCGAAATGATGATGCGATAGGCGACCGAACCGGCGATGGCCGAGATCAGCCCAAACGTAACGCCACGGCGGCCAAACAGCGCCTCGCCGATAATGACCGACGCCAACCCGACCACCAAAATCCCGATGCCGCTTGAAATGTCGGCATAGCCCTGATACTGCGCCACAATGGCCCCCGACAGCGCGATGCAGCCGTTGGATACCGCCAGCCCGATCACCTTCATGGCGGAAGCGTTAATGGAGGAAGAACGCACCATGGCTTCGTTGTTGCCTGTGGCCCGAATGCAAAGCCCGACATGGGTTTTGAAAAACCAGATCAGCGCCATCAGCGTCAGCACCGCCAGCGCCAGCCCGACCAGCAGCTTCACGGTATCCTTGGGCATTGGCGCAAGCTGGGTAAACAACCGCTGAAACAGCGTATCCTTGCCAATGAGGGATACGTTGGAGCTGGCGCCCATCACCGCAAGGTTGACGGTGTAAAGGCCGCTCATGGTCAGGATTCCCGCCAGAATCGGGTGAACCCCCACCTTGGTTTGCAACAGGCCCGTGACCGCCCCCGCCGCCATGCCGCACAGGAAGGCCGCCAGCAACCCCAGATAGGGCGCGCCAGCGACCGTGACCATGGCGGACACGGCGACGCCGAGGGTAAAGCTACCCTCGGCGGTCAGATCCGGCGTATTGAGGATGCGGAAGCTGATGTACACGCCCATGGCGAGCAGGCCGTACATCAACCCCAATTGCAGGGAACCCAGTAATAACGTCATAACGATCCCTCATTTCGCCGGTTTGCGGAGCCTTTGCAAGGCGCACTTGTGCGCTTATTCAATCACCTTGGCGGCGGCCAGCACATCATCGGCAATGGTTACGCCGATCGCGTCCGCCGTGGTTTTGTTAATCACCATGGTAAAGTCGCTGACCACCACGGCGGGGATATCCGCAATCGCGGCGCCTTTGAGGTACTGATCGCTCATATCCGCCGTCATTTGCCCAATCTGCGTATCGCTGATGGAGATGGTCGCAAACGCGCCGGAGGCCACCATGACCGCGGAGGAACCGTACACGGGAATTTTCGCATCCTTTGCGGCATCCGCAACCACGGTCAGCGCGGTTTGCACAACGGAATCGTTGGGCACAAAGATCGCGTCCACACGGCCGATCAGCGATTGCACCGCCTGCTGCACCTCGCCGGAGTTGGTCACAACCGCTTCCACGTACTTCAGCCCGTTTGCATCCATGTACGCCTTTGCGTTGGTGATGGTGGTTACGGAATTGACCTCGCTGGTGCAGTAGATCAGCCCGTAGGTTTTGACGTTCGGCGTCAGCTTGGCGCTGAGCTTGAACATTTCCGCCACGGGGATGGCGTTGCTGGTGCCGGTCGCGTTTTTATCCGGCTTGGCCATATCGGTGATGATGCCCGCGCCCACGGGGTTGGAAACGGAGATGAAGAACATCGGGATGTCGCTGCCCATGTTGAGGAACGCCTGAGCGCTCGGCGTGGCAATCGCGGCCACAAAGTCCACTTTTTCATCGATCATGGCCTGGCAGATCGAGGCGAGGTTGCTCATATCGCCCTGAGCGTTGCGATAGTCAAACGTCATCATATCCTCGGTGTAGCCCAGCTCGCGCATGCGGGCGATGTACCCTTCGCGCATATCGGTAAAGGCCCCGTTATCGGCCATTTGAATGATCCCGACCGTATACTTTTTGGCGGCTTCGGCGTTGGCGGAAATGGCGAAGGAGAGCGTGAGAACCAGTGCGCAGAGGATAGCAGCAAACTTTTTCATGAGAATACCCTTCCTTTCATTTTTGGCCTGTTTGGTATAGCGCCGTCGGTTTGCCATTGCGGTACGAAAAAACGCACCTGCCCTATATCACAAGGACAGATGCGTATACATCTGCGGTACCACCTTGGTTGACGGTTTCCCGTCCGCCTCAAACAAGTGCCGACACACTCGCAACCTGTTAACGCTGGTTATGCGTCACACAATACTTGGGCGTTGCCACCCTTTCCGTGTGCCCTCGGCGGTCCATTTGCCGATCCGCTTTCTGCCGGTTTTCAGCTGCCACGGCTCTCTGAAAGTGCGCTTTCGGTGTGATCTCCGCTTCAACGGTTTTGATTATTAAAGCATGCTTGGGCAGGTTTGTCAACCCCCGAGGTTCACATTTTTTGAAAAATGGGCACGGTGCTGCTGCCGTGGGGCATCACGGCTACGGTTTGGCCGCTGAAATCAAGCAGTTTCTGGATTTCCGCGGCGTCGGTATGCCCGTGCATATGGAGCGGCGCCACCGTTTCCGGCGGTATCTGGCTCAGGATATGAAACTGGGTATGGGAAGCGATTTCAACGCACACGTAGAACACATAGCCCGCGATGGTGAAGTTTTTCCGCAATTCCGCATCCAGCGTGCCTTCCCGCTGAAACTTTGCCCAGTCAAAAAAGGCCGCCGGCCCGCCGCCCTCACGGCACTCGCTCATGAAAACCAGCGTGCCGCCCTCCCGGATGGCCTGATAGGCGTTAATCATGGTCTTGGAGGATTGGTACAGGTTAATATCCTTGGGGAAGCCGCCGCACGCGGTAATCACCGCATCGTACTTGCGCGCAATGGGCACGCCGTTGTACCGGTCCACCAACCGGCAGCTTTCCGCCCATGCCTTGTCAAAATCTCCGCTGGGCAGGGCGATGTGATCGCCGTTGCCGTCCACCACAAGGTTGATGCCGAATACCGGCCCCACCATCCGGGCGGCCTCCATCATATCCTCATGCACAGGGTTCCCTTCCACCAGCCGACAGCCGACTGCGTCGCTGGAGCGGGGTTCTGTTGGGTGCAACGCGTGAATGTGGTTTTGGCGGATGGTCCGGTCGCCAACGATGCCCGGCAGGATGCTTTTGCGCCCCCCGCCGTAACCGGCCAGCAGATGGTGCACCGTGCCGCCCATCAAAATAACCTTGCGCCCCACGGCCAGAGGGTTCACCAGAACTTCCGTACCCCGGCTTGTGGTGCCCACGTTCACCAGCGGTTGACGCGCGTCGTGGTTTATAACGCGCACCCGTTCAAACACTTCGTCGCTGGCGATGTGCCGAAGCTCGGTTTCGGTTTGCGGCCGGTGCGTGCCAAGGGCTACCAGAAAAACCAGCCGATCATAGGGCAGGCCGACAATCTCATGCAGGTAATCCACCAGCAGCGGGCAGATGCGATTCTGGTGCATCCATGCGCGCGTTAAATCGCTGACAATCACAGTTACCTGATCGTCCGGCGCGATCAGCTCCCGAAGGGGCAGGCTGCCGATGACGTTTTCCTCCACCGCCGCGCGAAAAGCCTCGCGCAGGTCCGCGATCGGGGGCGGCGTTGTCGCCTCCAGCACGTCGATCTGCGAGGCGCGCACGGTCATGGGCAGTGTGCGGTTTCCATATCCGAAAAGGAATCGTTGTTCCATGGCGCATCTCCCGTTTCCTAAAAAAGAATCCGTCCCATCATAGCACAAACCCCGGCAGGAAAAAAGCACCGCGACGCTGTATCTATGGGGTAGGGGAGAGACAAGGTTCCCTAGTAGGGCTTATGCCGCCTTGCGTTTGGAAGCCTGCCGCCCGCCGTAAAATAATTTTCATCGCGGCCAACGCCGCACGGAGGTGTACCCAATGCCCTATATTCACCTGAAAACCAGCAAAAGCCTTACGGATGATGAAAAGCAAGCGCTCAGGGAGTGCGCGCTGAACGCGGCTGAACTGCTTGGGAAAAATCGGCGGAATGTGATGGTCCGGATTGAGGACGGCTGTAGTTTAAGCAAGGGGGACGAGCCGGGAGCGTGCGCATTTTGCGATGCGCGCGTGATGGGCGGCTTTACCGCGGAAGCCTGTAACCGGTTTGCGGCCGCGCTCAGCGCGGATATCGCCCGCATTGCCCAGACGGCCCCGGGATGCGTGTATTTAAGCCTGTCGGAGTTTAGCCATTGCTACACCGACGGTTGCCTGCCGCCCGGGCACTGAGTGGGCGGGTAAGCGGAATCCCCCGCCGCAGCGGAAACGGGTCAAGGGCGCAAGCCCTTGTGGGGCGCAGGGGAGAAAACCCTGCCCGGGTTTGGGGCAGCGCCCGAAGCCTAACGCCGCAGCGTAAAGCCAGCAAGCGAGCGAACAGCTCGCAGGGCTATGAGGCGAGCGGCTTACCGCTTTGCCGCATACCTGAAACGGCCTGCGCGGCAAGGCTTCTCGCTTGCCCGGCCCTATGCGTAGTGAGCAGTGAAAAAATGAACATGCCCACCCCATACAGGGGTGAGCATGACGTGTTTCAACTGCGTTGCCGATTGCCTACCGCTTCAGTTCATCTTCCGTTTCGCACACATACGCAAAGCGCTTGGT
Source organism: Candidatus Limiplasma sp. (assembly GCA_035353615.1). Lineage (GTDB taxonomy): Bacteria > Bacillota > Clostridia > Christensenellales > Aristaeellaceae > CAXXOK01. Next base: position 2,081 of record DAOPZY010000026.1, on the reverse strand, counting down.
TTGGCCAAAACCGTTTGGCACGGCTTCCGACCACATGGCAAGGGGCCTGACCCACAGGCCGCGCTCGCCGTACAGCGCCTGATAAACCGCCATCGGTTCAAGCGTTTCGCTGTGGCGGGCCACGGAAAGCAGGCGGTAGTAGTTGCCCTTGAAATGCCTGTAAATCCCCGGCTTTGGCTCCTGCATGGTGTGTAACCCTCCGGCAGATGTTGCGGATTACGCGGCGTATTCCCAGAAAAGCTCGCCACGCGGGGGTAAAACCTCCGGCGTAGTGCCCTCGGCGGCTCCGGCTCGGCCTCCTGAACGGCTGCCCGACCGGAACCCGCCAGCGAGGTACGCGTTGTTACGCGTTACGGCTATGCTTCCACTCCAAAAATTCTTCAAACGTGCCCACGCGGTCCAGACAACCGGCGCCGTTGGCTGGAATTTCGATAATCCGGTTGGCGACTTCGTCAATAAACTGGTGATCGTGGGAGGCGAAAAACAGGTTGCCGGGATACGCGACCAAACCGTTGGACAGCGCGGTGATGCTTTCCAGGTCGAGGTGGTCGGTCGGCTGATCCAGCAAAAGCGCGTTGCCCTTGCTCATCATCAGGCGGCTGAGCATGCAGCGCACCTTTTCACCGCCGGAAAGCACCTTGGCCGCCTTGTACACATCATCGCCGGAAAACAGCATTCGCCCCAGAAAACCGCGCAGGTAGGTTTCGGTCTGGTCAAAGCTGTACTGCCGCAGCCAATCGATCAGGTTGCCGTCAAAACCTTCGAAAAAGCGCGTGTTGTCTTTGGGGAAATAGCTTTGCGTAATGGTTACGCCCCAGCGGAAGCTGCCCGCGTCGGGGTTCAGCTCCCCGGTCAGGATGCGGAACAGCGCCGTCGCGCCGGCTTCGTTGTCGCCCACAAAAGCGATCTTGTCGCCCTTGTTGACCGTGAAGGTAACGTTGTCCAGCACCTTCACGCCGTCGATGGTCTTGGTAAGGCCTTCCACAAAAAGGATGTCCTTGCCCGCTTCGCGCTCAGGCTCAAACCCGACGTAGGGATATTTGCGGCTGGAGGCGGGCATATCCTCCACCTGAATGCTGTCCAGAATTTTTTTGCGGCTGGTGGCCTGCTTGCTCTTGGATTTGTTGGCGGAGAACCGGCGGATAAACTCCTGCAAATCGCGGATTTTTTCTTCGCGCTTTTTATTCTGGTTGCGCAGCAGCTGTTGAAAAAGCTGGCTGGATTCGTACCAGAAATCATAGTTGCCCGCGTACATTTTGCAGGTTGCGTGGTCCACGTCCACAATATTGGTGCAAACGGCGTTCAGGAAATGGCGGTCATGGCTGACCACAATCACGATGGCGTCGCAGTTGATTAAAAATTCTTCCAGCCATGCGGTGCTGTCCACATCCAAACCATTGGTCGGCTCGTCCAGCAGGATAATGGAAGGCTGGCCAAAAAGTGCCTGCGCCAGAAGCACCTTCACCTTCAGGCGGCCGTCCAGCGAGCCCATCAGCGAGGTGTGAAGCTCGCTGGGCACGCCAAGGCCATTGAGCAACTGAGCGGCTTCGGTTTCCGCGTCCCAGCCGTTCATTTCGGCAAACTCGCCTTCCAGCACGGCCGCGCGTTCGCCGTCCGCATCGCTGAAATCCGGCTTGGCGTAAAGCTGGTCTTTTTCCTTCATGATGCCGTAAAGCTTCTGGTTGCCCATGATGACCGTGTCGATCACCGGGTATTCGTCGTACTTGAAGTGGTTTTGCTCCAACACGCTCATCCGGTCTTCCTTGGTGATGGTCACGGTGCCGGTGCTCGGCGGCAGATCGCCGGAAATAATCCGAAGCAGCGTGCTTTTGCCCGCGCCGTTCGCCCCGATAATGCCGTAGCAATGCTCGCGCTGAAACAGCAAATCCACGTGTTTGTAAAGAAGATCACCCGCAAATTGCAGGCTGACATCCGAAATGGTTAGCATGGTCTACCCCCTTGACGTAATCCGTTATAGCCTACCATGGAACCGGATATTTGTCAAAATAAATCGAAAAACGGTAGGTTTTTGTGAATTGCAAGTTGAATTGCCGCCCCCCTGCCACATCATGCAGTCTTGA
>DAOPZY010000025.1:0-40274 GCA_035353615.1 Candidatus Limiplasma sp. | reverse complement strand
AGGGGGTTTTTCTGTCTGTCTGTTTATCCTGGGGCAGTGCACACCCTGACAAGGGTTTCACCCTTGACCCGGTTCCGCTGCGGCGGGGGTTTGGGATGTTACGGCGTGAGGGGTTTCCTCAAAATAGTACTGTTGACCCTGCTTACTCCAGTTCAAACGCACCCGTATACAGCTGGTAATACTTCCCTTGCTGGGCAAGCAGCTCCTCATGCGTGCCCCGCTCGATAATGCGACCCTGCTCCAGCACCATAATCACATCCGCGTTGCGCACGGTCGATAGCCGGTGCGCGATCACAAACACCGTGCGGCCCTGCATCAGCGCGTCCATGCCCTTTTGGACAATCGCCTCGGTGCGCGTGTCGATGGAGCTGGTCGCTTCGTCCAATATCATCACGGGCGGATCGGCAACCGCCGCGCGCGCAATGGAGAGCAGCTGCCGTTGCCCCTGGCTCAGCCCCGAACCGTCGCCCTTCAATTCCGTCTGGTAACCGTTGGGCAACATGCGGATGAACGTATCGGCATTGGCTCGCCGGGCGGCGTCCATGCACTCCTCGTCGGACGCGTCCAGCTTGCCGTAACGGATGTTGTCCATCACGGTGCCGGTGAACAGGTTCACATCCTGCAAAACCACGCCCAAACTGTGGCGGAGATCATCCTTCTTGATTTTATTGATATTGATGCCGTCGTAACGGATTTTACCCTCCGCGATGTCATAAAAGCGGTTGAGCAGGTTGGTAATGGTGGTTTTGCCCGCGCCGGTGGAGCCGACGAACGCCACCTTCTGACCCGGCCTTGCATACAGACTGATGTCGTGCAGCACAACCTTGTTATCCTCATAGCCAAAGTCCACGTCGGAGAGCGCCACATCCCCTTCAAGCTGCTGGTAGGTGATGGTGCCGTCCCCATGGGGGTGCTTCCATGCCCACAACCCCGTGTGTTCGGGGGTTTCGCTCAGCTGGCCCGCGTCGTTGGCGACGGCGTTCACCAGCCGCACATAACCGTCGTCGGTTTCCGCGGGTTCATCCATCAGCTTGAAGATACGTCCGGCGCCGGCCAGCGCCATAATCACGGCGTTGATCTGCTGGCTTACCTGCGTAATGGGCATGGTGAAGCTTCGGCTCAGCTGTAAAAACGCCGCGATACCGCCCAAGGTCAGCCCGCCAATGCCCCCGATGGCCATCGCGCCGCCCAGTACGGCGATCAGCGCGTATTGCAGGTTGCCTAAGTTGCCCATGATGGGCATCAGGATGTTGGCGAACGTATTCGCCTTAGCGGCGCATTCATACAGCTCGTCGTTGCGCTTGCTGAAACCTTCGCGCGCCTTTTGCTCGTGGTTAAACACCTTAACCACCTTTTGGCCGTTGATCATTTCCTCGGTGTAGCCGTTCAGGTCGCCCAGCGTTTTTTGCTGCTTTACAAAATACTTGCCGCTGTTACCGCCGATTTTTCCGGCCAGCATCATCATCAGCACAATCGAAAGGAGCACGAAGGCCGTCAGTATGAGGTTGGTGCTCAGCATCGCCACAAACACTGTGGTCACGGAGATCAGCGTGCTGAACGCCTGCGGCAGGCTTTGGCTGATCATCTGGCGCAACGTGTCGGTATCGTTGGTGTAATGGCTCATCACATCGCCAAAAGAATGGGAGTCAAAGTACCGGATGGGGAGCCGCTGCATGTGGGCGAACATTTCATCCCGGATGTTCTTGAGCGTTTTTTGCGCCACCGCCACCATCAGGAAGTTGGAAAAGAAGGTTGCCAGCACGCCGACGGCGTAAATAACGGCCATGCGCAGCACTGCTTGCAGTAAACCGTCAAAAACCGGGTTAGCGCTGAGCAGCAGGGGCGCAATATAGCCGTCGATCAGCGTCTGTAAAAACAGCGCGCCCAAAACGCCGGATACGGCGCTCACCACAACGCAAACCACCACCACGGACAGCCGGGCTTTGAACGGCTTCAGGTAACCGAACAGGCGCTTGACCACGCCTTTGTCCATTTTGGGCGCGCCGTGCATACCGACGCCGCCGCGCATGGGTCCCCTCATCATTCGCGGTCGCCCCCTTTCGTCTGGGATTCATACACTTCGCGGTAAATATCGCTCTTTGCCAGCAGCCCCTCATGCGTGCCATACTCGGCCACACGGCCGCCATCCATCACAACAATCATATCCGCGTCCTGAATGGAGGCGATTCGCTGAGCAATCAGCAGCTTGGTGGTGTTGGGGATTTCCTCCCGGAAGGCCTTGCGGATCAGCGCGTCGGTCGCGGTATCCACCGCGCTGGTGGAATCATCCAGGATCAGGATTTTCGGCTGCTTGAGCAGCGCGCGCGCAATGCAGAGGCGCTGTTTCTGACCGCCGGACACGTTGGCGCCGCCCTGCTCAATCAGGGTGTCGTACCCATCCGGGAACTGCCGGATGAAGCCGTCCGCCTGAGCCAAACGGCAGGCATGCACAAGCTGATCGTCCGTCGCCTGCTCGTTGCCCCAGCGCAGGTTATCCTTGATGGTACCGGCAAACAGCTCGTTTTTTTGCAGCACCATGGCGACGGATTCGCGTAGCGCCGTAAGGTCATAGGCGCGCACATCCACGCCGCCCACTTCCACCGCGCCCATGGTCGCGTCGTACAGCCGGGGAATCAGCTGCACCATGGAGGATTTACCGCTGCCGGTTTCCCCCAAAATGCCCACCACCGCGCCCGACGGGATGTCAAGGTCGATGTCCTTGAGGCACATGTGCTCCGGATCCTTGCTGTAACTGAAACCCACTTGCCTAAAACGGATGGAACCGTCGCGCACAGCCATAATGGGGTTGGCAACGTCCGCGATGTCGGATTTTTCCGCCAGCACCTCGGAGATGCGCTCCATGGAAGCGCGGGAGATGGTAATCATCACAAACACCATGGACAGCATCATCAGGCTCATCAGGATTTGACCGGCATAGGTAATCAGGCTCATCAGCTCGCCGGTGGTCATGGTGCTGCCGACGATCATCTTTGCGCCCAACCAGGAAAGCAGCAGGATAATCACGTACATCACCGCCTGCATCAGCGGCATGGAAAAGGAAACCAACCGTTCGGCGCGGCTGAAGTCCTGATAAATGCTGGTGGAGACTTTTTCGAACTTCTCGATTTCAAAGTCTTCCCGCACAAAGCTTTTCACCACACGGATGCCGCGCAGGTTTTCCTGCACCACTTTGTTGAGCTTGTCATAGGTTTTGAATACCCGCTCAAAAATCGGGTGCGCGTTGTGGATAATCAGGAACATACCCACGGCCAGCAGGGGAACCGTGCACAGGAACACCAGCGACAGCTCCGCGTTTACCCGGAAAGCCATCACAAGTGAAAACAGCACCATCAGCGGCGAGCGCACCGCAATGCGGATCACCATCTGAAACGCGTTTTGCACGTTGGTCACGTCCGTGGTCAGCCGGGTTATCAGGCTGGAGGACGAAAACCGATCGATGTTGGCAAAGGAGAAGCTTTGCACATTGTCAAACATATCCTGCCGCAGGTTGTGCGCAAAGCCCGCCGACGCCACGGCCGCGTTCTTGCCGGACAGCGCGCCGAACGCCAGCGACACCACGCAGCTGATGACCAGCGCAAGCCCGATTTGCAGGATCATGGGCATGCTGCCGGCTGTGATGCCGCTGTCGATCAGGCGAGCCATCAGCAGCGGGATGATGACGTCGATCACCACTTCAACGCTCACATACAGCGGCGTAAGGATCGTTGCCTTTTTATATTCCCGGATTGATTTCATCAGTCTGCGAATCATGCGTTTCCCTCTCCATCCTTCTATTTACCGTCCGGTTTTTGGTTATCGGCGGCGTATGCCTTCAAATTGTGTTCAAACTTGGCCGCCACGCTGTAAAACGCGGATAACTCCTGCTTGCCAACCCCCCGCGTAATTACGGCTTCCACCCGCTCCATTTCGCGCTCGAAGCTGTCGCTGAACGCCTCCCCCTGCGGGGTGAGCACCAGCTTTTTAAGCCGGGCATCCTCCTTGACCGCCTCGCGGCGGATCAGGCCATCACGTTCCATGGTTTGCAGCATAGCGCTGGCGGTGGAACGGCGAATCTGAAACTCCCGTTCCAAATCGCGCTGAAACACATCCCCGGCGTGGTGCTTCACATAGCCGATGGTTCGCCCCTGCATTGGGGTTACGCTGCTGCGTATGTTTGCATCCGCAAGCCGGCGAATTTGGTTGAACAGCTTGCGGATGATGAAGGTAACATCTTTTTCCGGCCCCATGGCAACCTCCGTTTATTTGTTAGGGTGCTAACATTATAGGGACCTGATTCTACCCTGTCAATGGAAAGATATGGTCCCAATATGTCCGGAATGGCTATGCGATACGCTGGACCGGCCATCCGAGCCCAACCCGTCGCCGCATGGATTGCCTGCTCAAGGCTGAGCCATTTCATCCGAATACCCCCCTGCAATTTCTGAAAACGAAAAAAAGGATTGCGCTCGCCGGAACGTTACCCGACGAACGCAATCCAAGAAAAAGCTGCATGAGCATGGAATTGGAGCATCCGCAAAAGCCTTGCCACTCCCTGCCGAAAAAATGGGGGGAAGGGTCGCCCTTTGGGCTTGGCAAGCGACGCGCTGGCAAACGGCAACTCGCTTACGGCGCGCGCCAAGGGCGGCGATGCCCGCGCCCTTTTACGGTTGCGAGCCGGCCATCAGCTGATCGACCAGCTCAATCGCTTTGCCCAGTCGCTGGCTGTAATCCCCGCCGACCACCACCAGCTTTTCGCCAAATCCGTGGTATTTATACATGTTCAGCAGCCGCTCGTTCAGCGCCATGCGGCGCTGCTGCTCGCCGTTCAGGCGTTGGCCGTCGGCCACCCACTTGACATCCGGCTGCAAAAACAGCATCAGATCATACCGGGTATGATCGATGTACTGTTCCACCAAAGCGTTGCGGCGGCCCAGATACAGCTCGCTGAAATAGTCGGTGTAGGTGGCGTCGGTATCAAAGAAACACACCTTGTTGGCGGAGCGCAGCGCCTCATAATCCTGCTCATATTGCAGATGGGCGATGCGGCCAAAATCGGTATCGGTAAAGATGGTTTCATCATTGCCCAGATAATCGCGCGCGTAGTAACGGCCCACCTCCTCCGACCAGGAGGTGTTGTAAAGCTTGGCAAGGCATTTGGTGAGCGTGGTTTTGCCACAGCTTTCCGTGCCCGCGATCAGCACTTTTTTGGCGAAAAACGGACGCGCGGAGCCGAGGATATAGTGCCAGTTGCCCAGTATGTTATGGCGGATATCCGTGGCAGAAATCGGGTAGCGCGTGCGCGCCGGATCAAACATTTCCATCACGGAATCCGGGAAATAGGCTTCCAGCGTCGCCTGATATTCGCTGTCGCCCACGAAGAAGGCGTCGATTTTTTCCGGGACTACCTGTTTCATCCGCTCGCTCCACAGCTGCCAGCCGTCCGGATAGGCGGGAATATCGGTCTCGTCCAGCACGCGAACCGCGATATGCTCCATATCCTGCACCTGTTGGGAAATCCACTGTTTGCGAAGCTGGTAGGTAATCGTGGGCAACCCCGCGTCCGCGCAGATTTCCCGCGTCTGATCCGCGTTGTCGGAAATCACGACCACCAGCCTTTCACACTTGGTGGAAGCTTCGATGATCTGGTACAAATGGCCCCTGTGCGGGGGACAAAAGCGGCCAAAGTACACGCCGGTTTTATACATTCGGGTTCCTCCTCCATTGGGGGTGTGACCCCAGTATAGCCACTTTTGCGCATCCGCACAAGCATAATCTCGCCGGTTGGCTTGCTCGGGGCTGAAAACGCCGGATTCACAGCGATTATGCGCGAATCCGGCGTTTTCTGGGTTTGGTTAAGCGGGCTATGAAGCTGGCGGAGTTGGCCCCCCGCGCGTGAACGGGGGAAGCCAACGTTAACCCGCTGATTGCGCCTGTTCGGCCGCCGTTACTGAATGATGGTGATGCGGCCCTGCGGCTGCGCGTACTGCTGGCCGATCACGCCGCCCAGCACATCGCGCGTGTAATCGATCAGCGCGTCTTCCAAGGCTACATAGGTGTTAAACCCGGTTTGCTGGTTGGCGTACTTGAGCACATAGCTCTGGTCGCCGCCCGCCGCGGAAAAATCATTGGTAACCACCACATAGTCTTTTTCCGGGTCAAAGGCCTCGCCGCCTACGGTCGCAATGGTTACGCGGCTGCCGGGCTTCGCCGGGGCGTAGTAGGTGGAGTTTGGATACTGCTCGCCGTTTTCGTACGGCACGGTGGTATCCACCGTGAACACCACGCCGGACACCTGAAGGAAGCCGCCGATGGGTTCCGGGGTGCAGAAGGTGGAGGCCTCAATCAGTTCCAACAGCTCGCTGCCCTTGAGGGTCATGATTTGCAGCGTGTTGCCGAAGGGGAACACGGTTTTCATGTCCTTCATGGTCACATCCCCAATTTGGATGCTGGCGCGGATTCCGCCGCCGTTGTTGAACGCGGCGACGACCGGCTCGAAGTAAACCTGATTGGCTTGCCAGAGCATCGCGTCGGTGCAGAAATCGCCCAGATTGGTTTCCTGTGTGCGCACGCCGGGGGCCTTGTTGCCATCCAGCAAAACTTCGGTTTTGGCAAAGGCGGTGGAAAGCTCTTTATCAATCTGGTCGCCAATCGCGCCGATCTGGGCGCTCACGTCCGCATCGCCGTATTCGGCGCTCACCTGCGTGGGCTGTGCGGCGTACAGGGAGGCGGACAGCTTTTTACCGTCGAAAACCACTTCGCCAATGTTGTGCCCGTAGCAGCCAGTGCTGACCAGCAGCGTTGTGGGCACGTTCTCCGCGCCATCTTCATGCTTTTGCTGCACGGCCTCGTTGAGCACCACATGGCTGTGGCCGTCAATAAACAGGTCAATGCCGGTGGTGTTGGCGATGAGATCCAGCGAGCGGTTGCCCGTGCTTTCCTCTTCCACGCCAAGGTGGCCGAGCACGACGATCAGGTTGCAGCCAGCGGCTTTCAGCTCATCCACATATTTTTGCGTAGAGGCGTACAGATCCTCGCCCATCAGGAAGGTGACGTTGTTCATCAGCGAGGGGTTGGTTTTGGTAAGGGTTTCGGGCGTGTCCAGACCGATAACCCCAACTTTGTACTCGCCTTCATCAAAAATTTTGTAGGGTTCAAAGTACAGCGTTTTGTCGGATGTGCGCAGGAGATTGGCGCAAAGTACCGGGAACTCAGCGGTACCGGCATTTTGCAAAAACTGATCGACGCCCCAGTCAAATTCATGGTTGCCGGGGCACATGGCGTCATACCCGGCCCAGTTCATAAATTGGAACGCGTTCGCGCCTTTTTCGAGGTTGACGATCGGCTCGCCCTGCGATGCGTCGCCCGCATCCAGCAGGAGCACGCTTGCGCCCAGCGCTTTGGCGTCTTCCCGGTACTGTTTGATCTGCGCGTACCCCACGGATGGTTCGGCCAGATCGGTCTGCGCGCGGCCGTGGATATCGTTGGTATGCACGATCACCAGTTTACCGGTCAGGTCCACCTTCTGCTCCGCAACGGCGGCGAATGGAGCCGTGGCAAGCAATGCAAGGGCCAAAAGGATAGAGAGCCATCTTTTCATGATCGTTCCTCCTTATTCAGTTGGGCTGGTAGGATGATGCTTCTAGGATTCTATTGCCATTATAACAAACGATTCCCTGTCCCGTCAACGCAAAAGATGGATACCGCGGCCTGCGGCTTGTTTGCAGGTGCCGTACCTGCTATAATGAGCTAAACGCGCACCCGAGGCACTGGCGCGCGCAGGAGGCACCATGACGCTGAAAGAACGAATCCTGACCGAACTGGAAGCCAACCGTGAAACCGCGCTTTCCGGTCAGCTGCTGGCAGAACGCTTCGGCGTGTCCAGAAACGCGGTTTGGAAGGCCGTCAACGCCTTAAAACAGGAAGGCTACGAGATTGCCTCGACTCAAAACCTCGGTTACCGGATATCCCCTCAAAGCGACCGCGCGTCGGAATCGGGCATCCGCGCCAACCTGAACGGCTTCCCCTTGAACGTTTACGTTGCGGACACGGTGGATTCCACCAACAGCTGGGCCAAGCAACTCTATGCGGACGGCGCCGAAGCGCCCTTTCTGGCGGCGGCGGAAGCGCAAACCGCAGGGCGGGGCCGGTATGGACGCGCTTTTTTTTCGCCGAAAGGCGCAGGGCTGTATATGACCGTCGCGTTGGCCCCCCGGCAGGCGATTGAGAACATGCTGAGCATCACCGCATACGCGGCGGTTTGCGTGGCCAACGCCGTCGAGCGGGCAACCGGGCAGGCGCTGGGCATCAAATGGGTGAACGATTTGCTGCTCGGTACTAAAAAGGTGGGCGGCATCCTGACAGAAGCGGTTACGGATTTTGAAAGCGGCACCGTAGAAACGCTGTTTATCGGCATCGGCCTTAACCTACGCGAAAGCGACGTGCCCGCGGAGTGGAAGGAGATCGTCGGCTTCCTCGGTTGCTCATCGCCGCTCAAGAACCGCCTGGCGGCGGAGATTGCCATGGCGCTTATGCAATATGACCCGGAGGACCGTTCCTTTTGGACCGCCTATCGGGAACGCTCCCGGACAGTTGGCCGGGCCGTGCTGTGTACGCAGGGCAACCGCCAGTTTCAGGGCCGCGCCGTCGCCATCGCCCCGGATGGAGCGCTGGTGGTGGAAACGGACGCGGGGGAAACCGTCGCGCTCAAAAGCGGTGAGGCTAAGCTGCTGGAGTAATCAGAAGTATCTTTTTCGCTATCGCCATAGCGTAACAGGTTCAAGGGCAAAGCCTCAGACTGCAACAAAACCCTCGCCGCAGCGAAAATGGGTCAAGGGCAAAGCCAGCGTGGGGCGCAGGGGCAAAGCCCATGCCCGCCGGAGGCCTTGTGAGCCATACATACAGCGTTAGCACCATGAGTGCCGAAGGCACAATGTGGCGCGGCTTATGGACTCAATTCGGTTTGTCAACGGTTTGGGGCAAAGCATGCGGCCCCATTTTGCGTAGAAACGAACTTACGGCAGTCTGTGCCCGAAGCGCGATGAGTCGAGCGGCATCACCCTGAATGCCAAATGTGAACAAAATAGCGGAGGCTCCCTGTCGGGCGCCTCCGTAGGATGGATCATTGGTTTTCCGGAATCGCTGTGATGAAAGCTGCCCGGCATGCGCGGGATTTGAAACCATCGCCGGAGCGCTTAACGGATCAGGCTCCGGGTGCCGCGTCCTCGTCGGCTTCGGCTTCGGCTTCGGACGGCAGGCACCGCCCTTTGAAACGTCCGGCCTTACGGCCTTTCGCAACGCCGTTTGCCACATCGTCGGCTTCCAGCACCACTTTGATCAGATTCAGCAGGATCGGTCCGGCCAATAGCCCCAGAAAACCCATAAGCTGATATCCGGCAAACATGGCAATCATGGTTGCCAGCGGGTACAGCCCCAGGTTGGCCCCGACAATGCGCGGCTCAGAAATTTGCCGGATAACGATGGTGCCAACGTACACCAGCGCCAGAAAAATACCCATCGGATAATGGCTGAGGATCAGCTCCAGAATGCTCCACGGTATCAGAAACAGCCCCGCGCCAATGACGGGCAGCGCATCCGCGACCCCGATCAGGAACCCGAACAGCAGCCCGTATTTGACCCCATAAATCACAAAGGACAGCACCAAAAAGCTGATGATAATCATGGATACGGTCAACTGGCTTTTCACCTGCCCAAAAAGGGAACGGAAAAGGTTCCGCTTTAACAGCAGGCTGTGCTTTTGCATGCTGGCCGGAAAGGTGCGCCGGAAAAATGCAAGAATCCGCTCACGGTCCGCGGTCATGTAATACGTGCCCATCACGGTGAGCACTACGCTCAGCAGCAGGCCGGGAATGGCCGCAGCCGCGTTGACCGCGCCGCTGGTGAGCGCCCCGGACAGCGTGCCGGCCAGCTTTACGGCGCTATCGCCAATCGAAGCCAACCCATTGTTGACCATGCTCATGACCGTGGGGGGCAGCACATCGGAATATTGCTGGTACAGGTTGCGCACCGTGGGCACAACCGTGTTGCTGAGCCAGTTTACAAACACCGGCGTAGAATGAACCAGCGCCATCAGCTCGTGAATCAGGCGGTTGACAATCATAAACAGCGCCACGCCCAACACGCCGAAAAGCACCACCATGCCCAACAGGGTAATCAGCCCGCGCGGCAAAATCGGGCGCTTGACGCGGGCAAGGCAAAAACGAACCAGCGGTTCCAACGCCATGGAAAAAAGCAGGGCAAGGATAAATGGCCAGCAAAGCGGCGCAAGAAGGATGAAAAGCCACGTCAGCAAAAGCGTGACCGCAATCAGCATCGCTTTGCGGGGCAAGCCGTTCATCGTTTCATTCCATTGCGCCAGACGCTCCATCAGGTTGGTCAAGGGGGATCGCCTCCTCCGGTTGATCGCGTGCGGTTTCGCAAATAGCATATCCAAACGGTTTCCAGTTTAAAAGGCTGAGTCGCCAAATTGTCGGAATTGGCGGCTCAGGTGTCGCCCTGCGCCGGGGGGCCGCGCGGCGCGCGGGTTAACCGGGCTGCTTTAGCAGAAAAGGTCGCGGCGAAATCGTCGCGGCCTTCAAAAGAGATGCTTCGTCGCCCTGAGTCCTTTTCACTGAGCCGGGCTGTCCGTTGCGGGGATAATGGTGATGACCACATCGCCGTCATTGGCAGCTTCGAGATCCGCCGTGCTGCTCGGGGATGCGGTTGCGTCCGGGGCGGCGCTGCCGGTCGGGGCGGCGCTATCGGTCGGCGCAGCGCTGTCGGTCGGCGCGGCGCTGCCGGTCGGGGTATCGGAAGCCGCTGCTTCCGCCTGCTTGGCCTCCTCGGCATGCTGCGTCTGCAAGGCGTCATATTCTTCCTGCGTAATAGCGCCCCGTTTCAGGTTTTCCTGATCGATAATCGATTTGCGCTTCAGCGGCGTGCAACTGGGGCACGGTTCCAGCTTGGCAAAGATGCCGGTATCCAGCTCGCCGTAGGTAAAGGAGGTAAGGGGATAGTATTTCTTCTTGACGGCGCTGCATTCCGGGGTGGAATGATAGTACTTGCCGCCCTGCGTGTTGTAGTAAAGCAGGGTATCGTCGTCCGGGTAGGGCATTTTACGCCCTTCGTCATCCCAGATCACGACCTTGGTCATCCGTTTCAGGTTATTCCATAGCCACTCCTGATCCAGCCCGTCGTCGTTGGGCAAGCGGGCCACACGGATGCAGCCGTGGCTGGCTTTCTGACCCAATTGGGATTCCCATTTGGTGTAGCGCTTGGTGCCGTCGGCCAGGATGGTGCAGGGAACTTCATGGATTTTGTCGCCGTTATTGTAGCGGATGGCCATATCGCAGTACATGCCTTCGCTGTCAAACCCGCCGCTCCAGCTGATGCACACATATTCGCCTGCTGCGGTTTCGTTATAAGGCTGCTCGTCGTTGGGCAACCCGGTGGATACCGCGCAGGAGCTGAAAAACTTGCCGTCGATAAACACGTAGAGCCGCTGCGTCAGCTTATCCACAATGACGCCGTAGTGCTGGTTGGGCGTGACGGTTTTCAAAAGCTTGGTTTTTACGTAGCCTTTGATAATCCGGTTATAGTAATCAATTCCCTCAATCAGCGTCCAGCCGTCCTCATCCTCGCCCAGCACATGCACGCCGGCCGATGCGCCGTTGATAAACCCGCCGAGTTTGTCATTGTTGACCTTCTCGCCGCCCGGTGTTTTCAGCGGGTACACCATCTCGGTTTCCCCCACGTCCAGCACGGTGATGGGTTTCATGAGCAAGTTCCAGCAAGCCTGCGTGTCGGTGATATCGTAGTTACAATCGTCGCCGAACCAATCCTTGCCGGTCTGGTAGCCGTCCAGCCATTCCGCGACGGTTTTGGCGGAAGCGGCCGATACGGGCAGCAGACCCAGCAGCAGCACGGCGGTCAACAGTAGCGGGAGCAAGCGGATTCGATTGGATTTGACCTTCATGGGAACCTCCTGAATTGATGTCCGAACCGGATTGCGGGCAAGTAGGGAAAGCGTGGGGCAGGGGGTGCCGGTACGCGGCGACGCGTCCCCTGCCCATACAACGTTACCGGGCGTTCTGCTGATCCTTTTCGCGCAGCTCCACACGGCGAATTTTTCCGCTGATAGTTTTGGGCAGTTCGCTGACAAACTCGATGATGCGCGGATATTTATAGGGCGCGGTGATATGCTTGACGTGCTCCTGCAATTCAATTTTCAACTCGTCGCTTGGCGCAAAGCCGGGCTTCAACACGATGGTTGCCTTGACCACGGACCCGCGCAGCGGATCGGGCGCGGCTGTAATCGCGGTTTCCAGCACAGCCGGGTGTTCCAGCAGCGCGCTTTCCACCTCAAACGGGCCAATCCGGTAACCGCTGGATTTAATCACGTCGTCTGCGCGGCCTACATACCAGTAATAGCCCCACTCATCGCGCCAGGCGGTGTCGCCGGTATGGTAAATTCCGTTGTCCCATACAGTTTTAGTCAGATCCGGATTCTCGTAATACCCGGTAAACATGCCGATGGGCAACGCGTCGGAGTCGGTTCGCACCACAATTTCACCGGTGATGCCGGCAGGGCAGGAGTTGCCTTCGTCATCGATGATATCCACGTCGAAAATCGGGCTCGGCTTGCCCATGCTGCCGGGACACACCTTCATGAAGGGGAACGTTGCCAGCGTAACCACCAGCTCGGTTTGCCCAAACGCTTCCAGCAGGGAAATGCCCGTGCGTTTCAGCCACTCGGCCGCCATGTCGGGGTTGAGCGGCTCGCCCGCGACCGCGCAGTGTTTGAGCGCGCTCAGGTCATAATCCGCAAAGTTCTCCTGCAAAATGTAGCGGTACATGGTCGGCGGCGCGCAGAACGAGGTTACGTGGTGCTCGCTCATCTGCCGGAGCACGTCTTTGGCTACAAAACGCTCAAAATCGTACACAAACACCGCGCTGCCCGTCAGCCACTGCCCATACAGCTTGCCCCACACGCTCTTGGCCCAGCCGGTTTCGCTGATGGTGAAATGCAGACCGCCGTCGATGCACTGCTGCCAGAACAGCGATGTGACGATATGCCCCAGCGGATAATAATAATCGTGCGTAACCATTTTTGGCATGCCGGTTGTGCCGCTGGTGAAATACAAAAGCATTGGGTCGTGGTTCTTAGGGTACGCTTCGCCTTCGGGCTTTTTCCATACGGCCGGGGCGGAAAGCAGAGCCTGCTCATAGCTGGTAAAGCCTTTGCGTTCGCCGCGCAGCACCACAAGCGTTTTCAACGTCGCGCACTTTTCGCGGGCTACCTCCGCCGCGTCCAGCACGGCTGAGTCCTTGTCGGAGATGATCGCGGCCTTGATGCCCGCGGCGTTAACGCGGTACACGATATCCTTTTCCGTAAGCAGATGGGTCGCGGGCACGGCGACGGCCCCGATCTTATGCAGCGCCATGATGATGGGCCAGAATTGCAGGTGCCGCCGAAGAATCAGCATCACCTTGTCGCCCTTGGCAATGCCAAGCGTTGCAAGCAGGTTGGCAGCGCGGTCGCTTTCCTCTTTTAGCATGCCAAACGTGTAGCGGATGCAGGCGCCCGTTTCGTCCGTCCACAGCACGGCGGTGCGGTCCGGCTCCTCTAGGGCGATGCGGTCGGCCACGTCGTAGGCAAAGTTGAAGCTTTCCGGGCGGCGGATATGGAAACGCTTGTTAAAATCGTCATAGGTGGCATATTGCACCGGGCAATCCAGATAATTCAGATAAAGCGGTTTCATCATGCCTTCGCGCCCTCCTTGATGACAACCGCAATGAAGCGGCAGTCGCCTTCCAACGCATACATTACATGCGGCAGGGCGCTGTTGTAATAAATACTGTCGCCCGCCTGAAGGTACAGGTCGTTGCCGCCGAGGTTGATTCTCAGCTTGCCTTCCAGCACGTAGTCAAACTCCTGACCTTCGTGGCTGTGCGCCTGTTTTTCGGCGCCGGGCGCGTCCTGTGAAACCGTCACGATGAACGGCTCCGCCAGTTTATCCCGAAAATTGTAGGCCAGATGATGGTACACATACTGCTCGCGACGGTTAAACTTCAGGCCCTGTCCGGCACGGGTCAGAATATAACCGTGCAGCTTGGGGCTTTCGCCTGTGAGCAGATCGCTGATATCCACGCCCAGCGCTTCAGCAATGTTGAACAGATGCGAGAAGCTGAAATCGCGCGTACCGGTTTCGTACGCCTCATACTCCTCCAGGCTGATGCCCGTCTGATCCGCCACCTGTTGGGTTGTGAGTCCGGCTATGTCCCGCAGGTCTCTAATTCGTAGGGCAATCAATCCCAGTTGTTCCGCATTGCTCGCCATCCTGGTCGCCTCCTCTTATTTGCCGCGGTGTTCGAGCCCGAGCCGAGGTGCATGTAGCATACCATGCCAAAGGAAGAAATGTCAAGGCACCCGCGGGTTCAAACCCGTTCATTTGCAGGGTTTTGACTGTGACTGACGCAAGGCGCCGATCGCTTCGACCGCCCGCGCGCCGGGATTGGCGGGGGGTTCGGAGCCGCTTGAGCGAGCCGGTATGTAGAAACAGAATACGCATGTGTAAAATGTTTGCGACAGGTTTGGCGAGTGTCGCGGATGCGGCCCTTCCCGTTGCCACGGAAGATTTTGAGCGTTTGCGCAGGAGGTTTTCCAAGGGCTTCGCAATCGTCGGAAGGGCCGCGCCCAACGCCATGCCCTTTGGCAAAAACATCTGCGGCCGTAACCCAAAACATTGACACAGCGCCTTTTGATGAAGTATCATGTACAGGTTCGGAATATATGGGAAGCCAAATCGCATACCATTTCACCATAAAGGCGGATAGGCTTTGCCCGGCCTTTCACCGGCAAAGCGGCAAAGGAGAATTTCGATGTCACTTCTCAAACAAAAGATCAAGGATCGCTCCGTTACACTGGGGGTCGTAGGGCTTGGCTACGTCGGTTTGCCGTTGGCGGTCGAAAAGGCCAAGGCCGGTTTTTACGTGATCGGGTTTGACGTGCAAAAGGAAAAAGTGGATATGGTCAACCGTGGCCATAATTATATTGGCGACGTGGTGAACCATGATCTGGAGGAGATCGTGAAAAGCGGTCACCTGAAAGCCACCATGGATTTTGCCGCCGTGGCCAGCTGCGATTGCGTGTGCATTGCCGTTCCGACCCCGCTGGACGAGCATCAGCAGCCGGATATCAGCTACGTGCGTTCCTCCACCGAAAGCATTCTGCCCTATGTGCATAAGGATATGCTGATTGTGCTGGAATCCACCACCTACCCCGGCACCACAGAGGAACTGTTGCGCCCCATTTTGGAAAAAAGCGGGCTGAAATGCGGCGTAGATTTCTATCTGGCATTTTCGCCGGAGCGCGTGGACCCGGGCAACGCGGTGTATAAAACCCGCAACACGCCCAAAGTGGTGGGCGGCATGACCCCCGAGTGCACCGATATCGCGGCCACGCTGTATGAAGCCGTGCTTGACGCGCCGGTGCACCGCGTATCCTCCCCGGCGATTGCCGAAATGGAAAAAATTCTGGAAAACACCTACCGCAACGTAAACATCGGCCTGATTAACGAGCTGGCCATTCTGTGCGACCGGATGGGCATCAACATCTGGGAAGTGATCGAAGCGGCGCGCAGCAAGCCCTACGGCTTTCAGGCTTTTTACCCCGGCCCCGGGCTGGGCGGCCACTGCATCCCGCTGGACCCGTATTACCTGAGCTGGAAAGCGCGGGAGTTCGGCTTTCATACCTCGATGATCGAATCCAGCATGATTATCAACGACCGCATGCCCGAGTATTGCTGCCAGCGCGCCATGCGCGCCCTGAACGAGCAGAAGAAGGCGCTCAACGGGGCCAAGGTGCTGGTGCTTGGCGTTGCCTACAAGCAGGATATTGACGATTTCCGCGAAAGCCCGGCCCTTCGGGTGATCGAGTGCCTCAAGGATTCAGGCGCGGAAGTATCCTATTACGACCCCTACATTCCGCAGTACCGCTTTGAGGGAAAAACGTACAACAGCTTACCGGCGCTGACTGTTGAGGCGCTCCAAGGGTGCGATCTGGTGATGATTACCGCCGCGCATACCAACATCGACTATGACTTTGTGGCGGAGCACGCGTCCCTGATTTTTGACACCAAAAACGCGATGAAGAACGTTGCCCACCGCGACAATATCCGCCTACTCTAAACAGGTGGCAAGAGAGAGGTTCTGTGAAGATGACCCAGAAACTTCGGTACGCGCTGATCGGCTGCGGCCGCATTGCGCCCAACCATGTGGCAGCCGCCATGAAAAATGCGGCGGCGCTTGAGTTTTGCGCTGTTTGCGATTTGGCGCCGCAAAACATGGAAACGGTGCTGAGCCAGATGCCGGAAAAACAGCGCGCAAACGTGAAGCGCTATGCCGATTACCGGCAAATGCTGGCCGAGGTGCGCCCGCAACTGGTTGCCATCGCCACGGAAAGCGGTCGGCACGCCGCCATTGGGCTGGATTGTATTGAAGCGGGTGCGAACGTGATTATCGAAAAGCCGCTGGCCCTGAGCATGCAGGACGGTCGCGCGCTGATCGACGCGGCGCGCCGTAAGGGCGTCAAGCTCTGTGCGTGCCACCAGAACCGGTTCAACAAATCCATCCAGAAAATCCGCACCGCGGTGGATGAAAACCGTTTTGGCCGGATGCTTCACGGCGCGGCGCATATCCGCTGGAACCGTGGGCGCGAGTATTACGAGCAGGCGCCGTGGCGCGGCACGTGGGCGCAGGACGGCGGCGCGCTGATGAACCAGTGCATCCACAACATCGACCTGTTGCGCTGGATGATGGGCGACGCAGTGGATGAGGTAATCGCCTACACTGACAATCTGAAACACGATTATATTGAGGCCGAGGATCTGGGCCTTGCTGTGGTGCGTTTTCAAAACGGGGCGTACGGCCTGATTGAAGGCACTACCAATATTTTTCCCCATAATTTGGAAGAAACGCTTTACCTGTTTGGGGAAAGCGGCACCGTGAAGGCCGGCGGCAAGAGCGTGAACATCATTGAGGAGTGGGATTTCCGCGATGGGCGCGGCGATCCGGCGACCATCAAGATGGAGTGCGGGGAAAACCCGCCCAATGTGTACGGCTTTGGGCATACGCCGCTGTATGCCGATGTGGTGCGCGCCATTCTGGACAACCGCGAGCCGTATGTGAACGGCGAAGCGGGTCTGCGCGCGCTGGAGT
Source organism: Candidatus Limiplasma sp. (assembly GCA_035353615.1). Classification (GTDB taxonomy): domain Bacteria; phylum Bacillota; class Clostridia; order Christensenellales; family Aristaeellaceae; genus CAXXOK01. The sequence continues at coordinate 23,060 of DAOPZY010000025.1, read as the reverse complement.
TGGTGCTGGCCATCTACCAAAGCGCCGCGACCCATCAGCCGGTGAAACTGCCCCTTGAAAATTGCGCAACGACTGATTTTATCGGGAGGTTTACTAAATGACCATTCACCCGACCGCCGTTGTGGACGAAGGCGCGGAGATTGGCGAGGGCACGCGCGTATGGCATTTTTCGCATGTGCAAAGCGGCGCCCGCGTGGGCAAGCGATGCACGCTTGGGCAAAACGTCTATATCGGCAGCCGTGTGACCATTGGGGACGATTGCAAGCTGCAAAATAACGTGAGCATCTACGAAGGGGTCACCCTGGGCAGAGGCGTTTTCTGCGGGCCGAGCTGTGTATTCACCAACGACCTGACCCCGAGGGCGCTTTATCCCAAAGGCCACGAGCATTTTGTGGCGACCCGCGTGCTGGACGGGGCGAGCATTGGCGCCAACGCGACGATTGTCTGCGGCCATATTATTGGGAAAAACGCCATGATTGGCGCGGGCGCGGTGGTGACCACCAATGTGCCCGACCACGCGCTGATGCTGGGCGTGCCGGCGACGCAACACGGGTTTGTGTGCACCTGCGGCAAACGGCTGGACGGGTTAAAGTGTCCCTGCTGCGGAAGACTATATATGCCTGTGGGCGACGGTTTGGCCGAGGTGGACGAGCGGCCGGGCAAAGCCTGAGATGCGGCATGGTGGAAACGGAAAAGCATGAGGGCGGCATTCGCGGCTTGATATAAACCCTCGCCGTAGCGCAGGAAGCTTTGGGCAAAGCACTTACGGTGCGCATCTGCGTTGCTCGCTGCCCGCTGGGAACCTTGCCGCAACATGGTTCAGCGTATGCGGCACAGGCGCGATGGGGCGCGGCTGATGGGCACCATTGAATTTGATGACAATAGAATGGAACGCGCCCGCCGAAGCCGGCAGGCGCGTTTTCATGTTCCTGAATGGGGCAAAGGGTTATGCCGCTCGCCTCATAGCCCTGTGGGCTGTTCGCTCGCTGAATGGGTTACGCTGCGGCGCGGGGCTTGGGGTTCTACCCCAAACCCCGGCAAGGGGCTTCGCCCCTGCACCCCACAAGGGCTTTGCCCTTGACCCGGTTCCGCTGCGGCGGGGGTGGCATAAACTGCCTTCTGCGGCTCAGTTTGCCTTTTCCTCGTGGTATTCCTTCTCGGTGTTCACGTTCCAAATGCTTCGCCGATCCGCAAGGTTCTCCGTAAGGGCTTTGACCGCTTCAAAGCTGGTGGCCATGGAATGGTCCATGTTATTATAACGGTGCTGACCGTTGCGCCCTACGCAAAACAGGTTTTCGAAACTGTTCAGGTAGTCGATCACTCTGCCGATTTCATCATAGGTGTCAAAGTAGGCCGGATACGCCTTTTGAACCCGCTCGCGGTGCGTGTCCAACACCTCGGCGCGGCTGTTGATTACGCCCATGGTAATCAGCTCGTCCATGGCGAAGTTGGCGCAGGCCTGCGCGTCCATGTTCCAGAAATCGTCGCCTTCCGCGCAGAAGTACTCCAGCCCGATCCAAACCGTGTGCTCCGGGTCCTTTACCAAATAGGGGGACCAGTTGTTGAAAATTTGAATGCGGCCCAGCTTCACGTTCGTATCCTGCACATAAATCCAGCAGTCGGGCACGATGTTGCCCAGCGTTTTCAGGTGCGTTTCATTTTTAAGGTTCAGGCGGTTCACCAACAGCCCCACCGTTACAAAATCACGGTACGGCAGCCCGTCCGCAATCGCCTGAATCTCTCCGGGCGCTTCGGAAATCTGGCGGATCAAGTCCTTAATAGGCATGGAGGAAAAAAACGCATCTCCCTCAAGGCGTTTTTCCTCGCCATTTTCACGGTAGCGAACCGCCCTGACAACGTCGTTTTCGGTTTCCAGGCCGCACACGTCGCACAGGGTAAGCACTTTGCCGCCGGCATTGCGAACGTCGTCCGCGACGGTTTCCCACAACTGGCCGGGTCCGAATTTGGGATAATGAAACTCCTCAATCAGCGAGGTTTGCACCTTTTGGGCGCGCGCCTCCTTGCTCATAAACAGTTTGCTGAGCATATCCATCAAAATGGCACGGATGGACAGCCCCTTGGTGCGCTGTGCTCCCCAATCGGCGGAAATTTCCCGAGGATGGCGGCCCCACAGCTTTTCCGTGTACCCTTCAAAAAACATGCTGTACAGCTTGCGGCCAAAACTGTTGATGTAGAAGTTTTCCAGCGATGTTTCCGGCAGTTTGTGAAACACGGAATGCAGATAGCTGAACCCCACCTGAAGCGTGGTGCCAAAGCCCATGGTTTTCAGGGTGGACCATTTCAGGCTGATGGGATAGTCAAAAAAATGCTTCTGATAATAGATGCGGCTTACGCGGTTGCGCACCAGCATTACGCGATCCGTCTGCTCCGGGTCCGGCCCATCCGGCGCAAGGGAAACCTCGCGCTGCAAAATGCGGTCGTCCAGCGAAGGCGCGCCCTGAAGGGGCATCACCTCCTGCCACCAGTCCATCACCGCTTGATCCTTGCTGAAAAAACGGTGCCCGCCAATATCCATGCGGTTGCCGTCGTGGCGCACGGTTTTGCTGATGCCGCCGATGCTGTCCGATTTTTCCAGTACGGTTACGTCGTAGCCTTCATGCTTTTTCAGCAGCTCGTATGCGGCGGTCAGGCCCGCAGGGCCGGCCCCGATGATGATGACCTTTTTCATGTTTCTATGCTCCTAACGGCGCGTTGCGCCCGTTCATACTGCCCTGCTGATTGTAGCACGGCATACCAAATCTGACAAGCCGGACGGGGCGACCGATTGCACTGAACCGGCGGAAGGCCGGAAAGGAAGGCGCCCATGGGCCTGATGTTGTCGAAATTATCCATTGGAAACGCTGAGCAAGCGTGTTAAAACCGGTTGAATGCGTAGACGCGACTCGATCCCGAGGGGCCGGAAAACCTGACATACGGATGACTTGCCTGAAACGAACCGCCATAGCCGCGTTTGCGCGCGGCAAGCGATGGTTTTCCTGTTACGCTGCCATGGGCGCGGGCATTCCAAAGACTCCGCTGGTATAGAGCCTTACGCCTGCCCGACTGAGAAGTTCGCACACCCTACGGCCGATTCCGTTGGGCCAGATAGGCTTCCAACCCTGGTCGGTTGACCGGGAAAAGCAACTCCGGAAGCGCGTCAATGGGAAAATAGCGCAAACAGTCCACCTCGCCGGCCTGAGGAGCAAGCTCCCCATGAAAGGCGCGGCACACAAACACCACATCCACATTGCTGACCTGATCGCCATTTGGGTATGTGTAGCGAAGCTTTTCCCCAGAAAAAACGCCCAGCAGGGTTAACTCGTCCGCGATCAGCCCGGTTTCCTCCCAAAGCTCGCGGGCGGCCGCGTCCTCCACGCGCTCGTACAGTTCTACCGCGCCGCCGATATACGCCCAATCCTTCGTATCCGCGCGCAGTTCCAGCAGGATTTCACCGGCCGCGTTTTCCACGATGACCGACGCGCCGCATTGCATCAGCGGAATCCGCCCGACCCGTTTGCGCATATCCATGATATATTCGCCCATGCTGCCCCCCCTGATCTGCCGCTTAACCCCGCCGTTACGCGGTGTGCGACTGTTGGCGCTTGTTTAATTAGATGTTATGGCTTCCCGGGCACGCAACGGAGCGCTGAACCGGGGCGATTGCCAATCATGGTAAAACCTCCGATGGCTCGAAATACCCATTGCCTGTGCGGATCCATACCAGAATGACAGAGGCGACGGCGTGGGCCGTCGCCTCGGGATATGGACGCGTGTGCACACAGCCCGGATTATATGGAGAGCGGCGAAAACGCGGTCACAGGTTCATTTCCGATGCGCGCCCGTCCCGGTTGCCAGACGGCGTGCCTAAACGGGTACCGCCCGGAGGCGGCAACGTCGGCGACTTTGCCCCCGACGCTTCGCTACGGGGCGAACGACTTGCCAAAAGGGGATGCTCAGCGATACTGCGCGTTACAGCGCGGCGCGCAGGGGAGCCAGATCAATTTCCTTTTCATCCTGCAAAGCCTGATACAGTTCGCCAAGGATCAGCTTTACACCGCCCGCCACATCGCTTTCCACGTTCAGCGGCATCACGGGATCGTGTACGGAAAGCCTCAGCAAAAACCAGCCGTTGTTCAGCCCGCCGTCCAGGTCAAAGCTGATGCGCACGCCTTCCCGGTTGTCCGGCGCAATGTGCCAGGTCGGGCGCTTGGTGGCATAATCCATCACTTTTTCAATCACAAGCTTGCCGGTTTGGGCAAATTTTTCCGTCAGGATGGAAAGGCGGATTTCGGTGCTTTCCACAGGCTCCTTCAAACCGTCCAGCAAGGTGCTCAGCTCGCGATCCTGCTGTTTCAATTGCATGGCCTTGATGAGCAGCAGCGTGACCAGGTACATTCCATCGTCGAGGAAATGATTGTCCCGCAGGGCCGCGTGGCCGCTGGTTTCAATGGCCAGCGGGCAGTCGATACCGGCGGCGTTCAGGCGGATGGCTTCGTCAATCACGTTGCGGTAGCCGCGCTTGTAGCGGTAATGCACGCCGCCCCATTCCTGAATAAACTCGGCCAAACCGCTGGAAGTGACTGAATCGGTTACGATGGTGGCGCCGGGCGCGTTTTCCAGCAAGATGGCGCTAATCATCGCAATCAGGCGGTTCCGGTTGATTTCCTTTCCGGTGCGGTCCACAATGGCAGCGCGGTCGCAATCCGCGTCAAAAATCACGCCCACATCCGCGCCGACGTGCAGCACCGCTTTGGCCAGAGAATCCATGGCCTGTTCGTTTTCCGGGTTGGGCACATGGTTGGGGAAATGCCCGTCCGGGTCCAGAAACTGGCTGCCTTCCACCCATGCGCCAAGGCTTTCCAGCATATCGGCATAAAAGCCGCCCGCGCCGTTGCCCGCGTCCACCACTACGTGCAGGCCCAGCAACGGCTTGGCAACTTCGGGATTTACGCCGTCGATAATCAATTGGCGAAGGTGATCGGTGTAAAATGGTAAAAACGGTTTGGCTTCAACCGTACCGACTTTGCCGGAAACCGGTTTTTGAACGGTTTCCGCGAGCTTCAGCAGATCGTCCAGCTCATGAAAGCCAAGGCCGCCTTCTTTTGTGAAAAACTTGAGGCCGTTCAGCTTCCACGGATGGTGGCTGGCGGTAATCATGATGGAGCCGGTTGGCTGAAACCCCTCCGTGAGGATCGCCATATACATGGAGGGCGTTGTGCACATGCCGAAATCATTCGCGGTTGCACCCATGGCCGCAATGCCTTTGGCGGCGGCGGCCAGCAAATCGGGACCGGATACCCGGCTGTCCCGGCCAAGCGCAACGGTGATTTTCTCCGGGGGGAGTTTTTCCCGCTGCGCTAAAAACTGTACAAATGCCATCCCCAGCGTTTGGGCTACGTCGGCGGTCAGAACCGCATCCTCGCCGACGGCCACCCCACGGACATCCGAGCCGCTTTTCAGTGCCTGATAATTCATAAACGCTCCTTTCGGTCGTTGCGCCATGCCGGCGCGGGCGTGTTTTTCACCGTGCCGCGGCCGACGGAACGGCGGCTCGCTTCCGGTGGGATTCATGGACCATGCACGGGCAAGGCTTGCCGACTGCGTGGGTTTGCCAAGCCAAGACCGGATTTTGACCGTTGAGAGGAAAACCGCCGCCTTGCCTGCCGCGCTCAGGGTGTTTCCCGCCGGTTCACCGATGGGCGGTTCGGGCGACAGTAGCCAATTGAAAAAGTAGCTCAGCACCCAAGGCGGCTACTCCCTTCCCCGTGAAGCGGCGCCTGCCTACGGCGCGGCCAACCCTTCGTCCGCAGCCTTGCGGAGCAGCAGGTACATGGGTTTTAAGCGCACCAAATCTGCGGCGCAGCGCTCAACAACCTCGCTGGTATACGCCGCCTGCATGGGCACGCCGGTACGCTTGATGTACAGTTCTTTCAGGGGATAGATTTCCTGTAAGGCTTGCGGAAGCCCTTCGGGCATGGCAAAGCGGCGGTAACGGTCGCCGTAGAGGTCCAACCCATGATCCGGCACGCGGATGTCTTGCAGCACGCGAAGCACCTCGTCCGGTTTTTCCCGGATGCGCTTGCGCAGGGCATCCATGGCCGGGCGGTTGTTATCCCAAAAACCGAGGCCCCATTCCACGCGCTCCGGCCCAAGCTCAAACCAGTACATGGCCGAATGCTCCCGCTCCTCACCGGCCCTGCGGAAAAGCAGCCACATATGGTCACGGTAGGGCGATTTATCTTTGCTGAAACGGGTATCCCTGCGGATGCGCGCCAGACACTTGCCGGGGCGAAGATCCATGTCGTCCGCGATGGAACGCACCGCAGGAGTCATCGCCTCAATAAACGCATAGAAGGGTTCTTTTACGAAACGCTCGTAATCCTCCCTGTGCGCGTTAAAAAAGGAAGCTTCGTTATGAAATCGCAATTCCAGAAAAAACCGGACGGTTTCCTCGGGAAATCCGCTGAACATGCGTAGCACACCCTTTCGCTGTTTATTCTATTATACAGGGGCTTTTCGCTAAAAACAAGCCTGAAAAAGCCGACCGTGGAGTCTACGCTACGGTCGGCTTTTGAATATTTGGTTGCTGAGCCGTTTCAGTTCAGCGGTCGTCGCCGGCGCGCCGGCTCCGGCGGGTTGAGGCTGCCCGTGGGTTTGCGGCGCTTTTTACGTTGCCCTCGTTCAGGTCCGGCTGGGATGGGTCCAAGTCATACCCGCGCTGGGCGCCGGTCGGGTCGTACCCGTAGCCCGGGTCGTCATAGGCCTCGCCGGCATCGCCGTAACCGAAGGCGTCGCGCACATAGCCGTCCGTATCCTGAGCGTCGGAGGCATCCTTCGGATACGAGCCTGCGTCGTCATCCGCGGCGAGGTAATCATAATCGGCAGTTGCGTTATACCCGTTGGGGTCGCTGCCGTACGCCTCTGTGAGCGGCTGCCCGTCATCATAAGCGGGTTCGCTGACGGGCGCTTCCGGCTCAGGCCGCAGGGCGTAGGCAGACCAGTCCTTGGCGGCCTGGGCTTTACCGTCCGCTTTTTTGCTGGCAGCAGGCTGCATCCCGTAAAAATCCTGATCGCTGCCGTATGTATGGTATGGTTCGCTGACCGTTTCTGCGCTGTAACCGGCAGAACCGGTCAGGGGGTCCTCATCGTATAAATTCTTTTTACCGTAAGCGTTGGCCTGCTCCTTGCTGGTGCGGTCATAGGCATTGCGCACATACTTCATGTGCGGCAATTCCAGATCGTCTATCGCAGGTTCGGCGGAATTAGCGGTTTCTTTAGCCTTGGGGGCTGCGGACGGGGCTTTGGCCGCAGGTTTGGTTTCCATCCGGGGCTGAGGCTCCGGCTCGTCCTGCGTATCGCTTGGGTTCGCGTAATCCCTGCGCTTGGCGCGGTCCAGATGATCCAGCGCCGCTTCGGATGCGCGTTTTTGCTCCATGCGCTTCTTGGTGGCAAAAATCAGAAGGACGATGGCGGCGGCCAGCAGAATCAACCCGACGATCATCAGCGGATAAAACACCGCGCGAACCATTTTGGGGATGGCGCCGACGCTTGGGTCGCTGATCGGCGGCACCGTTACGACCGCGTAGGTGGGTTCCGGCGTGGGCACCAGCGGCGGGGTAGGCGTTGCAGGCGCGGGCGTAGGCACGGAAAACGCGATTTGAATTTCATTGCTGTTAAACTTGCTGGACGTGCCTACCGCGTCCACGGTAACCGCGGTAAACTGGTAGGTTCCCGCCATGCTGAGCGCCGCGTCGCGCGTGAGCTTGCGGGTTTCCCCGGCCGGGATGGAGGGGAAGGTGTAAATCAGGGTGGAACCGTGGTAGATAGCAACGTCGGTAGCGTCCACATCGCTGTCGTTTTCAACCGTCACGGTAAAGCGCACGATGCCCGGTTCGGTGTAAACCTCCGTGCGGTCGGAGCCTACGGTTACGTTCAGGTGCACAATCTTGCTCGGATCCACCGCCGTCACGGTGATCGAATCCGTATCCAGCGTTACCTGCGTGCCGGTGTTGTCAATCGCGGTAATCTGGAACTGATATTCGGTGGTTGCCGTCAGGGTAATTTCTTTATCCAGTTTGAGGGTCGCGCCGGCCGCGACCTCCTGATTGGTAAACAGATCGCCCAGCGTCGCGTCGGTTACGCGAACGTCGGTATAGTTGACCTTGCCGCTGTTTTTAAGCTCCAGCGACAGGGTTACCGTGCCGTTGATCGCCACGCCCTTGGCGCTGGAGGTCAGTTTGGCGCTCAGGGAAACCTCACCGTAGGTAATCTTCTGCTCCGCCACGGTTTTAGTTTGCTTGTCCTTGGAATCCCCGGCGGTGTAGGTAATGGTGGCGCTGCTGGTTAAATCCTTTTTACCCATGGTGACGGGAAATTTAACCTGCGCGGTTTCGCCGGCTTTCAGCTCGTCGGCTACGGAAACCGCTTTTTTGGCAATGTCCTTGCTTTCAGTCAGGGTAATGTTTTTCAGGGACACGGTGCCGGTGTTGACAATATCATATTTCACGGTAACCGCCTGCCCCTCGCGGGCGGTGCCGGGGCTGATGGTGCGTTTGATTTCAATGTCGGATTTGGCTTCCGTGGCGTTCAGGACACCACGGATGGGCTGGCTTTGCGATGTTTTTTCGCCGTTATCTTTATAGATGTTATATTTAACGAAATAGACGATCTGTCCGTTATCCAGCGTGCGCTGGTTGACATTCCACTTGCCGGTCCAGGTTTTCACCTCGCCGGCTTTCAGCGTAACGGAGCCGTTGTCGCCAAAATCGGTGACCACTTCGCTGGTTGGGCTGTAAAGGGTCAACGGATCCTGCATGTCGGTATCGCCGGAGTTGGAAATGGTAATCGTTACCGTTACTTCCCCCGGCTCCGCAAGGTTGCTGGGGGATACCTCCATGCTGCACGTGATGGGATCGGTCGCCGCCAAAGCCGCGCTGCTCAGCACGAAGGTCAGCAACGCCAGCAGTACGGCAACGAACAGTTTTCGTTTCATATTGGCTCAGGCGTTCAGGGGTACGCCCTTCCTCCCTTCGGCGTTTCAAGGCCGATATTCGATTCCGTCATGGCATGCCCTCGGTAGCCATGCAAATGTTCCACAAGGCCCGCGAACCTTTTCAGGAATGCGCCCCTCCGGCGAACCGGGTGCGGGCGCCCGCGCCGACGCCAGAGCAAATACCGCAAAGGCTCTTTGTATATTGTAGTTCATCCGCTTTGGCGTGTCAAGCAAAAACCCTCCCCGTAAGCTTTTGCGAGCATTATCCATCTAACGTTTTACAGGGTTTACATCCTGCGTGCGCGCACGGAAAAAATGAGCTGAAATCTGCGCGTCATTCATTCTGGGGGGCTTCGCAGGTCCGCCGGCATGGCTAGGAAAACGCCGCCGCCTATGGTATAATACACGCTGTACTGGCCCAATGGCCGAATCAGGAGGAGTTTTGCTTTGTATCAGCCGCCTTACGATCCCAATGAGGAGTATGCGCCAAGCGAGCCCACATATACGGTGGACGGGGTTCCCGTGGACCCCTATGAGGAGGACCCTGCCTACCAGACGCCGCCGCCGGACGACGCTGACTTTCACGCGCCGCGAAAGTGGACCATTTTCAAGCCGCGCCTTGGCAGGCCTAACTTTATTGTTTCGGTGCTGGTGAACGCCGTGCGGTTTACCCTCCTTAGCATTGTGCTGCTGGGGCTGGCCATGGCCGGCGCTGTTTTTGGCATTGCCAAGGCATACATGGAAACCGCCCCGACCCTCGACCTGGCGCTGCTGAGCGAGCAGGATAAAACCAGCTTCATTTACGATTCCGACGGAAACGTCATCACCGACTACAAGGGCACGGAAAACCGCGTGATGGTGAGCATCGCCCAAATGCCGGCCAACCTGCAGCACGCTTTTGTGGCCGTGGAGGACGCGCGTTTTTACACCCATAACGGGGTTGACCTGAAGCGGATCATCGGCTCCTTTGTGCAAAACTTTACCTCCAACACCAATCAGGGCGGTTCCACTATTACCCAGCAGCTGATTAAAAACACCGTGCTCAGCAGCGAGCTCAGCTACAAGCGCAAAATACAGGAAGCCTATCTGGCCATGCAGCTGGAAACCATGTACACCAAGGATCAGATTTTGGAGTGCTACCTGAATACCATCTACCTGGGCGAAAACTACTACGGCGTGGAGGTGGCCGCCGAAGGGTACTTCGGCAAGAGCCTGTCCGGCCTGAGCCTGCGCGAGTGCGCCATGCTCGCCGGGCTGACCAACAACCCCTACTACTATAACCCCAGAAAGAATTTCTATGTGCGCCAGTCCGACCAGACGGACTATAAGGCCCTGACCAACAACCGCACCGATTACGTGCTCAAGTGCATGTATGAAAACGAGTTTATCACTTATCAGGAGTATCAGGACGCGCTGGTGCAGACAACCGCGAGCGTGCTGCAAACCTCCACCACCGAAGGCGAAGGCATGTACCCCTACGCCCACTATGTGGAGTACGCCGTTAAGGAAGTGGTGGATTGCTTCCTGAAGCTCAACAACCTTGAGGATACCAGCGAAAACCGCTATAAAATGGAAAACGAGCTGCGCACCGGCGGCTATCACGTAACGTTGGCCATTGATACGCAAATTCAGCAAATTGTGGAGGACACGCTGGAAAACTGGACCAAGTACCCCGCGCTGCGCGACCCAAGCGATAAGGTGTACCGCGCGAAAAACAGCGACGGCAGCTATACGGAGGTTGTGCAGCCGCAAGCCGCCGCCGTGGTGCTGGATTACCGCACCGGGGAGCTGAAAGCCATCGTGGGCGGGCGCACAAAACCCACCCAGCGTAAAACGCTCAACCGCGCGACCGATATGAAAATGCCGGTTGGCTCGGCCATCAAACCCATTTCAGTTTACGCGCCGGCCATCGAGCTGGGCGCGTCGCCCGCGAGCATTGTTTACAATATGCCTTTGCCCATCAGCGGCTGGAAAAACGACGCGGGCGAGGATACGTGGCCCAAAAACTACAACGGCGGCGGTTATACCGGTCCGGTGACCCTCCGCGAGGCCATGAAGCGGAGCCAGAACGTCAGCGCCGCCCAAACCCTGCTGACTTTGGTGGGCGTGGATCGGTCGCTGGATTTTCTGCTGAAGCTCGGCGTGGACCGCGACAACATCGACGCGACGCCTTTTGGGCTGGCGCTCGGCTCCAGCGGCATTACGCCCGTGCAGATGGCCGTCGCATACGGCGTGCTGGGCAACGGCGGCGTGTACCAAAAGCCAATCTCGTTTTTGGGCATATCGGACAGCGACGGCAACGTGGTGTGGGACAGCCACCAGCAACAGGAACGGCGGCAGGTTTTCCGCGCGTCCACGGCATGGCTGGTGGTGGATATGATGAAGGACGTAGTGAGCGGCGGCACCGCGACCAAAGCCAAAATCAGCGGTCAGACGGTCGCCGGCAAAACGGGCACCAACAGCGATCAGCGCGGAATTTTCTTCTGCGGCCTGACGGGGTGGTACAGCTCCTCGCTGTGGATTGGGCACGACAACTACAAGCCGCTTTCTTCCAAGGCATCCGGTGGCAACAGCGCGACGCTGCTGTGGCAAAGCTACATGGCGGCCATTCATAAGGCGAAAAACCTGGATAATAAGGACATACTGGACGGCGACCCGGCCGATTACGGGCTGACCAAGGTGACGACCTGCGCCGTGAGCGGACAGCTGGCCACCGACGCCTGCGCCAATGACATCATGGGGTATGGCACCGTGACGGATTACTGGTACACGCCGACTGTGCCCACCACCCAGTGCCAGATGCACCGCAGCATGACGGTTTGCACCGAGAGCAACATGATCGCCACGCCCTACTGCCCGTCCACCACCGTCAGGGGGGTTGTGGTGATACCCGAAGGGCATCCGCTGTACCGGTTTGTGAACGATCCCGAATATAGCTCGGTGCTGACTGAATATTTAGGCTCGGCATCCGATACCACGGTATGCCCGCTGCACGGCGAAGGTTATGTCGCCAGCGGTTCGACCGACCCCATTGTGCAAAACACGCTGATCCCGGACGCGCGCACGCTGATCCAGAGCGCGCAGGGGCTGATGAACAGCATTGACAGCGGCACCGAGCTGTACCAGAATATTTCCGCCGCGATCAACGCCCTTCAGGGGCTGATTGACAGCGGAAACCCGTCCAGCTCGGATATCGCGGCGGCGATGAGCCAGCTGACGCAGGCGATGGCGGCTGCCTATTAAGCGTTCAACCGCGCAAACCATACTTTGCATAACGTCCCCCGCCGTAGCGAAACCGGGTCAAGGGCGTAAACCCTTGTCAGGGCGCAGGGATGAAATCCATGCCGGAGTTTGGGGCGGAACCCCAAAGTCAGGCGCCGCAGCATTCAAATCAGAGCGGTCGAACAGCTTGCGGGGCTATGAGGCGAGCGGTATATAACACATAGTACCCTATTAGGGCATCAAAAGCGCCCGCCGAACCCGGCGGGCGCTTTCCGTATCGTTTTACCAGCCGCGCCCATCGCGCCCGTATCCCTTGCGCCAATCCTGCCGCGGCATGGCGCGTTGCCCCCGCGAGGCCAATCTGAACGCCGCGATCCGGACGCGCCCGCAAGCGGCGTTACTTTGCGCGCGGTAGCCGCGGAAAGCGAAAAAAACCCAAGAACCAGATATGTCCAGCGGTCTGTTTCACTTGTCAGAAAAAATGACAGATTTGTAGCGTAGACTGTTGACAACGCAGAGGGTCGGTGTTAAGATAGTCACGAAATCCGATTAAAATAGTCGGGTATTCGAAAGGAAACGGGATGAAGCTTTCAACTCGCGGTAAGTACGGGCTCTACGCAATGTACTACCTTGCCGGCCACAAGGATGAAGGGCCCCAAAGCCTGCAAAGCATCGCCTCAACAGGCGTGCCCAAGCAATACCTGGAACAGCTGCTGGGCAACCTGCGGCGAGCGGGGCTGGTCAACACGGTGCGGGGCGTGCAGGGCGGTTACCAGATTGCTCGGGAACCCGGGGAGATTACCATCCTCGACGTGATCGACGCGATGGAAGGGCCGCTGGAGCTGAGCGAGTGCATGACGGACGAAGGTCATTGCGACCGCTCGTGCGCATGCCCGGTGCGGCGCGTGTGGCAAAAGCTGACCGACTCCATCAACCGCGAATTGGCCGGGGTCACCCTCGGCGACATGTTTCAACCATCATGCGAATGCGAGGCAGTACATCATGAGTGACAAGCGGATTATTTATATGGATAATGCGGCGACCACGGCCGTCCGCAAGGAAGTGCTGGATACGATGCTCCCTTACTTTACGGAGCATTACGGCAACCCCAGTTCCATCCACAGCGTGGGCCGGGACGCCAAGCGGGCTGTTGAAAACGCGCGCAAGCAGGTAGCCGCAGCGATTGGCGCGCAGCCGCAGGAAATTTACTTTACGGCGGGCGGAAGCGAAAGCGATAACTGGGCCATCCGCTCCGGCGCGGAAATGCTGGAAAAGAAGGGCAAACACATCATCACCAGCGCCATCGAGCACCACGCTGTGTTGCACACCTGCGAATACCTCGAAAAAAAGCGCGGTTACCGCGTCACCTACCTGCCGGTGGATGAAACCGGCCGCGTCAACCCCGCGGACGTGAAAAACGCCATTGCCGAGGATACGGTCCTCATTACCATCATGGCTGCCAATAACGAAATCGGCACGTTGCAGCCGATTGCGGAAATCGGTACAATCGCCCGGGAAGCCGGAATCCTGTTCCACACGGACGCGGTGCAGGCTGTCGGCGCCATCCCGATTGACGTAAACGCCATGAATGTGGATATGCTTTCCATGTCCGCCCACAAATTCCACGGGCCTAAGGGGGTTGGCGCGCTGTATATCCGCAAGGGCGTGCGCATGTCCAACCTGATTTACGGCGGCGCGCAGGAGCGTAACCTCCGCGCCGGCACCGAAAACCTGGCTTCCATCGTGGGCATGGGCAAGGCCATCGAGCTGGCGGTGACGGAACAGCCCGCCTACGCCGCGCGTATGGTTGCGCTGCGCGACCAGCTGATTGATGGCATCCTGAAGGAAATCCCCGATGTGCGCCTTAACGGCCACCGAACCGAGCGCCTGCCCAACAACGTGAATGTGAGCGTGCGCTATATTGAAGGGGAAAGCCTGCTGATGCGGCTGGACTTGGCCGGCGTGGAAGGTTCCAGCGGCTCGGCCTGCACCAGCGGCAGCCTTGACCCCTCGCACGTGCTCTTGGCCATCGGCCTCCCGCATGAGATTGCGCACGGCAGCCTGCGGCTTACCCTCGGGGTGAACAACACCGAGGAGGATGTCCGTTATGTGCTGGAGGTGCTCCCCAATATCGTGAAAGTGCTTCGGGAAATGAGCCCGCTTACCCAACCGACCTGCATGGCCTGACGCGGGCGCGGTTTTCAGGCAAAACGCCCCAGCCGGCGCAGGCCACGGCGCCTAAACAATGTTTTGCATTATGCAAGGAGGGTTATCACCATGTACTCCGAGAAAGTCATGGATCACTTTGAACATCCCCGCAATGTGGGAGAACTGCCGGATGCTTCCGGCACCGGAACCGTCGGCAACGCTAAATGCGGCGATATCATGAAAATGGATATTAAGGTGGAAAACCGCATCATTACCGATGTGAAGTTTAAAACCTTCGGCTGTTGCGCGGCGGTTGCCACCAGCAGCATGGCCACGGAAATGATTAAAGGCAAAACCGTGGACGAAGCGCTCGCGCTGACCAACAAAGCCGTTGCGGAAGCGTTGGACGGGCTGCCCCCGGTCAAAATGCACTGCTCTGTGCTGGCGGAGGAAGCCATTCACGCGGCACTTGAGGACTATCACAAAAAGCACCCGGACGAATAACCGCCCGGCGGCGTAAACCCGCCGCCCAGACGGATGATACGGACCGGCAGGAAATTTGCAAACGCTTGGCGTAAACTTTTACGTGCCAGGCGTTTGCACGTTTTTAAGAAGCGGGAAAAAAGCGTACCGCCTGCCTGCTTTGTCGTCTGTTCCGCCCCGCCGTGGCCCGCGCCTGACCTGCCGGTTCGGGCCGAAGGCCGCGCCGAAACCGTTGCGCCCTGCGCGCACGAAAGGAATCCATATGCCTGATATTCATGGCAATATCGAGGGCGTTCGCAACAGCATGTTGGCGGAGTTGGAAGCCGTCTACGACATGCCGGTACCGCCCGATCAAATTGTGCCGCAGGAGCTGCTGACCCAGCTGTGCGGCTATTCCGCGTTTCTGAACCGGGAAATCGCCCTCTACATCACCCGGTACGGCGAAGTGGTCGATCTGCTGATTGGCAAGGCCGACCATGTTGACCTGCCGGATGTGCGCCTGCGCCGCAGCGGCCGCCGGCTTTCGATGGTCCGCTGCATTCATACGCACCCCAAAGGCTCCGGACAGCTGAGCGATGTGGATACCAGCGCCATCCTTTCCATGCGTTTTGATATGATCTGCGCGGTCGGGGTGGACGAACACGGCAAGCCGACCACCGCGCAGGCGGCGTTTCTGGACCCCGCGCACCCCGGAACGGTTACGCGCACCGAGCTGGTCAACGCACGCCGCATCCCCGACGAGGCGTGGCTTGCGCAAATCGCCGAGGTGGACGACGCGTTCATCGCCGAGGAGCCGCAGCTGGTGGCCGGCGCGGAGAAAGCCATTCTGGTTGGCATTGAAAGCGAGGATTCGCTGACGGAGCTGCGCGCGTTGGCTAAAACAGCCGGCGCGGAAACGCTGTTCACCGTGCTGCAAAAGCGCCCAAAGCCCGACAAGGCTTACTGTGTGGGCAAGGGCAAAGCGGAGGAGCTTTCGCTGCTCTGCCAGGCCATACAGGCGGACACGGTCATTTTTGACGAGGAATTGACCGGCGTAATGCAGAAAAATCTGGAGGAGCTTTTGCGCGTCAAGGTGCTGGACCGCACCGCGCTGATTTTAGACATTTTCGCGGCGCGCGCCGTAACCGGCGAAGGAAAACTTCAGGTGGAAATGGCGCAGCTGCAATACCGCTCTCAGCGGCTGTTGGGGCAGGGGTTGGCGCTGAGCCGGCTGGCCGGGGGCATTGGCACCCGAGGCCCCGGCGAAAGCAAACTGGAAGTGAACCGCCGCCGCATCCGGGAACGGCTGAACGATCTGGAGCAGCAGCTGAAAGCCCTTGACCGCCAGCGCTCGCTTCGCAGGCAGGCGCGGGAAAAGCGCCAGACGCCGATTATCGCGCTGGTGGGTTATACCAACGCTGGCAAATCGACGCTGTTTAACCGGATCACCGGCGCGGGCGTTTATGTGCGGGACGAACTTTTTGCCACGCTGGACAGCATTAGCCGCCCGATTACCCTGCCGCACGGCACCCCTGCGTTGGTGGTGGATACGGTCGGGTTTATCCGCAAACTGCCCCATGAGCTGATAAAGGCCTTCCGCTCCACCTTGGAGGAAGCCGCTCTGGCGGATGTGATCGTAATTGTTTCGGACGGTTCCAGCACAGAAATGGCGCAACAGCACGCGACGGTGCTGGAAGTGCTGGAAAGCTTAGGCGCTGTGGATGCGCCCCGTATCGACGCGCTCAACAAATCCGACCTGCTTTCCCCCGCGCCGGATGCGTTGCCGGGGGCCATCCCCATCAGCGCGGCGGACGGCACAGGGGTGGAACGCCTCCTGACCAGCGTGGAGGATGCGCTGCGCGCGGGCACCCAAATGTGGCGGGTGCTGATCCCGTTTTCCAATTACGGGCTTTTGGACAGGCTGCACCGTTCGGGCGGCGTATACTCGCAGGAGCACCGCGATAACGGGGTGCTGGTGGAACTGCGCGCCGACGATCAATATGTAAAAAGTATCTGCAAAGAAGGAGCGCAGCTGCTGGACGCCGAAAAAGACTAGTTGAATGTTCAGCATCATCTGGGAGTGTGAAACCATTGATCCTGGGAAAGCTGGTATCCGTATTGGCGCTATCCGCAACGCTGCTCAAAGGCGGCATGGATGTAGCCATGCCCGATAAAAACATCGACGGGACTCTATACTTGGTGAACCGTCAGCATATGGTCAGCGAAAACTACGCGCCGGACGTGCGCGTGGTTAACGCGACCGGCATGAAACAGTCCATGCGGAACGACGCGGCCACAGCGCTTGAGGAAATGTTTGCGGCGGCCAAAGCCGACAAGGTGGGGCTGTCAACCGTTTCGGGCTACCGAAGCTACACCAAGCAGCAAACCATTTACAGCCGCAAGCAAAAAAGCGCGGGGCAGACGACCGCCGACCTGCTGGTGGCGCTGCCCGGTTCCAGCGAGCACCAGATGGGCATGGCGATGGACCTTGCGCAAAAGGGCGGTTCGCAGCTGAACGCGGGCTTTGGCAGCACCAAGGCGGGCCAATGGGTGAACGTAAACGCGTGGAAGTACGGCTTTATTGTGCGCTACCCGAAGGATCAGACCGCGATCACCGGCTACGCGTTTGAGCCGTGGCACGTGCGCTATGTGGGCAAGGCGTTCGCCAAGGCGGTTTTCGATTCGGGCGATGTGTTGGAAACCTATGTATCCGCCCATCGGCTGGCCATCTACGATTTTTTAATCAAACAGACGAATGAGGTGCTCCCATGAAGAGAATGGCCGCCATACTCCTCGCTTTGACACTGTTTGCAGGTCAGACGTGCGCCCTTGCAGAGGCCACGTGGACGTTTAACGTGCCGCTGACGGAGTTGCAAAGCGACCACGCGCTGCTGGTAAACCGCGAACACATGCTGGATGCCACTTTTAAGCCAGCTGATCTGGTGAAAGTGAACGTGAAAAGCGCCTCCAGCAGCAAGGTGGAACTGCGCGAGGTGGCGGCGCTGGCGCTGGAGCAGATGTTTGCCGACGCGGCGGCTGTTACGGAGTATACCTACCATGTGGACGCGGGCGACGGCACCACCAAGGAAAAGCAGTTCAGCAGCAGCGCCGGCTTACGCCTGCTGCTGAAAAGCGGATTTCGCAGTTACGGCACGCAAAAAACCACCTACAATAATTATTTAGCCCGCAATGGCGGCAAGGACGACGGCATCAGCAGCCCTCCCGGGGCCAGCGAGCACCAGACAGGCCTGGCCTGCGACGTGCTGAGCGTTGATTACAACGCGAACAATCAGTACATGAACGAAAGCTTCTACCAGACGCCCGAAGCGCAATGGATGGAAGAAAACTGTTATACATACGGCTTTATCATGCGCTACCCCAAGGATAAGGTGGATATTACGGGCGTACCGTACGAGCCTTGGCACATGCGCTACGTGGGCCGGGAAATCGCGGGCTACATCAAAACGACCGGCCAGAGTTTAGAGGAGTTTACCGAAGCGTGGCAGGCCTCGCTGGAAGCGTTTAAGGCAGCCGGCGGCGATACCGACGCGCAACTGTTGCTGGAAAGCACCCGGCAGGGGCAAGGGCTGGAATCGACCGTGCTGGATGTATACGGGGACGACGGCGACGCGGAAATTTCCCTCGCTTTTTAAGGAAAACCGCACAGCCTTGCATGGGGCTGTGCGTTATTTCAATGCCCGCGCTCTTTACATTCAAGCAAAAAAACGGTAGAATGTTGAAGGCTTATCGAGCGTAGAACTGAGATGAGGATTGATGATATGGGAAAGACGATTGCCATCACCAACCAAAAAGGCGGGGTCGGAAAAACCACAACGGCGATTAACCTGACCGCGTGCCTTGCGGAGATCGGCAAGAAGATTCTGTTGATCGATCTGGATCCGCAGGGCAACAGCACGAGCGGCCTTGGGCAACGGGCCGGCAGCATCACCGTGTATGAGGCGCTGATGGGCCGCGCGACGCTTGCGTCCTGCATCATTGAAACCGGCGTGCCCAACCTGCGCCTCGCGCCCGCGGATATCCGACTGGCCGGCGCGGAGTTGGAACTGGTAGACATGGAGGAGCGGGAATTTCGGCTGAAAAAATCGCTGCAAACCGTGGAAGGCGATTATGATTTCATCTTTATTGATTGCCCGCCGTCGCTGGGCTTGCTGACCGTGAACGCGCTGGCGGGGGCGCAACGGGTGCTGATTCCCATCCAGTGCGAGTATTATGCGCTGGAGGGCGTATCCAGCCTTGTGAATACCATTAACCGCGTGAAGCACAGCTTTAATCCGGGGCTGGATATCGAGGGCGTTTTGCTCACCATGCTGGATGGCCGCACCAACCTTGGCTTACAGGTTGTGGATTCGGTCAAGAAACATTTTAAAAACAAGGTTTATTCCACGGCGATCCCCCGCAACGTTCGGCTGGGGGAAGCGCCCAGCCACGGACTGCCGATCCATGTGTACGATTCGCGGAGCCTCGGCGCGGAATCCTACCGGATGCTGGCCAAAGAAATCCTTGAACGGAACGAATAACGCGTCCGGTTCCGTTATATTCACAGGCAGAAGGGGGTACCACCGATGAAAAAGACCGGTCTGGGGCGCGGTTTGGAGGCCCTCCTTCCGCAAAGCGACGATTTTTTGGAAACGACCGTGCGCGATATCCCAATAGCGGATATCGACCCCAACCTATCCCAACCCCGCAAGGACTTTGACAAGGACTCGCTGGAGCAGTTGGCGGAAAGCATCCGGCAGGCGGGAATCCTGCAACCGATCCTTGTGGTGGAAAACGGAACGCGCTACCGCATCATCGCGGGGGAACGCCGTTACCGCGCGGCGCGGCTGGTCGGGTTGGAAACCGTGCCCTGCATTGCCCGCAGCCTGACCGAGGAGCAGCAGATGGAAGCTGCCCTGATCGAAAACCTGCAACGGGAGGACCTGAACCCCATTGAGGAAGCGCAGGCGATCCGCAACCTGATGCAGCAGTGCGGCTACACGCAGGAGGAGGTTGCCAAACGCCTCGGGAAAAGCCGACCGGCGGTCGCTAACCTGCTACGGTTGCTGACGTTGCCTGAAGGCGTGATCCACATGGTGGTCGCGGGGGAACTGTCCGCCGGGCACGCGCGCGTGCTGGCAGGGATAACGCCGGAAAGCCGCCAGCTGGAGCTGGCCCACCAATGCGTGCTGCATGACTACAATGTGCGCAAACTGGAGGAAATCGCCCAAAAACTTCCAACGCGCGAGCATACCGCGCCTTCGCCGGCCCGCACGCTGAACACGGAGTTGCTGACCTTACAGGATACTATGCGCGAGACGCTCGGGGTCAAAACCGCCCTGACGGGGAACGAGCGCAAGGGCAAAATAACGCTCACCTACAGCAGCGCACAGGAATTGGAACATATCTACGATGTTTTCGGCCGGTTGGCCAACGAAGGCCTGCGCTGAACCGCTAGCAAGGATAGGGTGGTGACTATGCGAATTAACGCCAATAAGAAAATCCATACCATGAAAAAGGATCCCTACTCGCTGCTTTTACGCGTGACAGGCGTGCTTGCGGCTATTGTGGTTGTCAGCGTCGCGGTGTTTTTCGCCTGCAACGCCGCCGTGCAAAGCGATTATAAAGCCAAGCGCGCCCAGATTGACAAAGTCAATACCGACGGCGAGCAGGAGTTTAACGCCAAGCTGAACGCGCTCCGTGAAAGCGGCAACACGACTGTCGATCCGCAGACCGGCGAAACCGTCAGCGAGGATTTGGCCTACTGGGAAACTACGCTGGACGAGAAAACCTGGCGCTTGGAGGACGAGGGCAACGCCGCGCTGGAAAACACCAGCACCGTAACGGTGGACCGCGCCAGTTTGATTACGGGCGGTTTGCTGCTGGTAAACCCGTGGCACGCGCTGCCGGCTGACTTCAGCGACAGCACGCTGGTGGGGGTTGGAAAGTCCAGCGGCTGGAAAATCGCCGTGACCGACAACAACGTGAAGCTGTTTCCCGCGGCGTATGACGCGCTGGATAGCATGATTACCGACGCCGGCACGGCTGGGCTGGCGGATTATATCGTTCGGGAAGCCTATCGCAGCAACGACACGCAAACTGAGTATTTTAACAAACAAATGGAAAAACTCAGCACCAAATACAGCGGCGATATTCTGATTGAGCAAACCAAAAAAACCGTGAACTACCCCGGCACAAGCGAATACCAGTCCGGCATGTCCTTCCGTATGGATATTTACAACAAGGCAAAGCCGGAGGTGGGCAATCAGAAATTCCAGGTTTCCGCGCAGGGGCAGTGGTTCACCAACAACGCGTGGAAATACGGCGTGATCTTCCGCTTTCCAACCACGGATTTTCCGGTGGCCGGTTGGGAGGACAAGAGCTATAAAACGGGCGTAACCTCGCAGATCAACCTGTACCGCTACGTGGGCAAGGCCCATGCGGTTGCCATGCGGATCATGGATTACTGCATGGAGGAATACGTCGAGTTTTTAATTGCGCACCCGCATGTGTGCATCTATGAGGACGGCGCCTTACGTTATGAAATCTACCGCATTGCGGCAGATGATTCGGATTCCTACGATTTGCCGGTGCCAAACCCCGCCAGCAGCTATATTGCCAGTCTGGATAACATGGGCGGCGTTGTGATGGCTTACAGCTACGATCAATAGTCGCGCTTTGAAAGCGAAAAAAGAAAACCCCCGCTGTGCCGCAAAGAACGGCCGGTGGGGGTTTCTGTCAAAGTCTGTCAGGGGGACTGTTGCCGGTGCGAAACCCGCATTTGCAGTTTTTCACCATCAGCGGTTTCTGGCAGGGCTTGCCGGTGTGGCGGCTGTCCGTTTCAACCTTTTTTCGCCTGAAAAAAGCCCACGCACCCTTGCGGGTCCGTGGGCTTTCGTATTCCTTGTGCGCGGCTGCGCCAAGGAATCGGTTACTTGATTTCGACAGTCGCGCCAACTTCGGCGAACTTCTCTTTGATCTTCTGAGCTTCTTCCTTGGAAGCGCCTTCCTTGATGGTCTTGGGCGTGCCTTCGACCATGTCCTTGGCTTCCTTGAGGCCCAAGCCGGCGACGACTTCGCGCACAACCTTGATGACCTTGATCTTCTCAGCGCCGGCATCCTTCAGGATGACGTCGAACTCGGTCTTTTCCTCAACGGGGGCGGCAACGGCGGCAGCGGCGGCGGGGGCGGCAACAGCGGCGGCGGCGGACACGCCGAACTTCTCTTCCAGGGCTTTGACCAGATCATTCAGCTCAAGCACAGTCAGCTTCTCGATCTCGGCAATAAATTCTTCATGAGTCATGTGATTTAGCCTCCATTCAATTCATATTCAATCCAAAGGGTTCGTGGACGGGGAAAACGTCAGGCTTCAACAGGCTCGGCTTCCGCAGCGGGGGCTGCGTCGCCTTCGGTCTGCTTTTTGGCAATCGCGTCCAGCACGCGCACAAAGCCGCCAATGCTGCTCTGCAGGCTGCCGAGCAAGCGGGCCAACAGCACTTCGCGGCTGGGCACGCTGGCCAATTCGGTCACCTTGGCTGCGTCCAGAATTTCCGTGCCCATCAGGCCGGCCTTAACCTTGATCACTTCGGTCTTTGCCTTGTCAACAAATTCGCTGATGATCTTGGCGGGGGCGACGACGTCCTCCATGCCGAAAACGAACGCGGACGGGCCGTTGAGCACATCGTCAAGGCCGGTGATGTTCAAATCATCCAGCGCGCGGCGGGCCAACGTGTTTTTCAGAACGCAATACTCCACCTTGGCGGCACGGCACTGCGCGCGCAGCGCGGTAACCTGCTCCACGGTCAGGCCGCTGTAGTTGACCACAACGACGCTCTTTGCATCCTGAAACTTTTTGGTGATTTCCGATACAGCTTGCTTCTTTAACTCCAGATTGTTGCTCATTCCAATTGCACCTCCTTTTTCAGAATCGTACGATTCTAAAAAGAAAACCCTTGCGGGCGCAAGGGCGAACATGTCGCATGGGATTTCTCCCGCCTTACACCTCGGCGAGCGCCGCTTTTGGCGCCATCAAGGGGACGAACCCCGCTCGCTGTCTTAGGCATAGGTTTCCAAAGAATCATGATAAGTATACAGGCTTTTTGGGGATTGTCAACAGTTTTTTACGGGAATTTCCGCGCATGTTCAGCTAATAAGGGGCGAGAGCGCAAAAAATCGGGAAAAACAGGGGTAAGTTGTAAAATGAATTGCCGCCCCCCCGGGAAAAAAAGAGACCCAAACC
>DAOPZY010000024.1:0-41256 GCA_035353615.1 Candidatus Limiplasma sp. | reverse complement strand
GAGGGATTCGAACCCCCGGTGCCTTTCGGCATCACTGGTTTTCAAGACCAGCGCCTTCAACCGCTCGGCCATCTCTCCTTGTTTAGAACCAGCGAAAATGATTATATCAGACTATGCTTTCAAAGTCAACTGAATTTTGGGGGCTGAAAACAAAGTGTTGCAGGCTTACGCAACCTGCTTGAGCGGCATAGCATGCGCGCTTGACATTTTTCCACGCTCGAAGGTATACTCCATAGTGTTTGAACCCGTTCCTTTGATATGGCTGTTAACAAGCCGTGCAATCGTCCTGCGGCTCCGGTCGGATGTCTGATTTTCAGGCGGATCCCGCAAACTGCGGTAAACGATCGCCGTAGTTGCCTCCGGGTTTCACGCCATACCGCAATACGCTCACATCAGAACATTTTCCCCGTTCACCATGGCCCGGAACAGGGCAGAAAGCCGGTGTCACCCATGCCAAAATCCCTGCTTTTTAAGAACATCCGCCACCTTGTCACCTGCGATCATCAGGATCGGGTTTTGGAGCACGTGAATCTGTTGATTGAAAACGGCGTAATCACCGCAATTGGAGTGGAAGCGCAAACAGCGGATCGGGTGATCGACGCGTCCCGCATGGCGGTGTACCCTGGGCTAATTAATACGCACCATCACCTGTATCAGATTTTAACGCGCAACCTGCCGCAGGTGCAGAATTTGGAACTGTTCGACTGGCTGACCGCCCTGTACGGCCTGTGGGAAAATCTCACGGAGGCGGGCGTTTATCACAGCTCGCTCGCGGGGATGGGCGAGCTTGCCCTGCATGGATGCACGACCGTGTTCGACCACCATTACGTTTTTCCACATGCAGGCGGCGACCTGATCGCCGCGCAGTTTCAGGCGGCGGATGAAATCGGCGTGCGGATGGTTGCCTCTCGCGGGAGCATGTCGCTAAGCCAAAAAGACGGCGGCCTCCCGCCCGATTCTGTGGTGCAGACCGTTGATGAAATTCTAACCGATTCACAGCGATTGGTTGAAACCTGGCACGATCCGAAACCCTTCGCCATGCGGCAGATGGTCCTCGCGCCCTGTTCGCCTTTCAGCGTCACGGAGGATCTAATGCGGCAAACCGCGCTGCTGGCCCGCAGCCTGGGGGTTCGCCTGCATACGCATCTGGCGGAAACGCGGGACGAGGAACGGTTTGTGCTTTCAAAAACCGGCATGAGACCACTTGCGTACATGGAAAGCCTGGGTTGGCTGGGGAGCGATGTCTGGTTCGCCCACGGCATTCACTTTACCGTGGATGAACTGCGCCTGATGGCGCAAGCTGGCACAGGCGTTGCTCACTGCCCCGCCTCCAACATGAAGCTCGCCTCCGGAGCAGCGCTCCTCCCCGATATGCTCGCCCTGCATGTGCCGGTGGGTTTGGCGGTGGATGGCAGCGCGAGCAACGACGGTTCCAACCTGATGGAGGAAATGCGCATCGCCTATCTATTGCACCGCCACACCTTTGCAGCCAAAGCGCCCAGCGGTTACGAGATTTTGAAAATTGCCACCCGCGGAGGCGCAGAGGTGCTCGGCCGTCCGGAAATTGGTCACATTGGCGTTGGCATGGCAGGGGATCTGTTTGCGGTGCGCGAAAACCGGCTGAGCCTGGCGGGGGCGACGGCGGATGTGGGCAGCATGCTCGCGACGGTCGGCCTCGGCGGTCCGGTGGACTATACGGTGGTCGGCGGGCGCGTGATTGTTGAAGACGGTCGCCTGACAGGCGCAGACGAGGAACGGCTTACGGAATGGGTTGACACGGACGCGAAGCGCCTGAGGGAAATGAACTGAACAAACCGGCGCGCGACACGTAAACCGCAAAGAGTGGGAAGGCGTTCTCCTGAATGCTCAGGTTGTGACAGAACCCTGCCGATTCGCAGTCGCCGCTTGCCGCATAACCCTGCGGGCTGTTCGCTTTGATTCTGATGTTGTGAAATCAGGCTTTGGGGTTCCGCCCCGAACCCGGCAGGTTTCACCCTTGGAACCCGATAAGGGATTTCATCTTCTGACCCATCTTGTTAAACGGGCTGGGAATGCTCCTGAATATTTGCCCGGCGCGTTTATAAGGAGTAGAGCAGTATATCCTCCGTCATGGACACCCCCAACAATTCATCGGTGCGGTTGCCAACCCATTGGCCGCCCATATGCTCATAGAACCCACGGGCGGGGTTGCCTTCCAGGCAGTTGATGAACATTGTGGCATAACCCTGCGCGCGAAGCGCGTTCATGGCCGCGGACAGCAGCGCCCGGCCCGCGCCGGTTCCGCTGTATCCCTTCAGCACATACAGGGCATACACCTCTCCGGCATCCGGGTAGCTTGCGCTGCGGGAAGCTCCGTAGCGACAAAAACCGATCACGGTGTTTCCCTCGGCTGCCACGAAACAGTTGCCGCTTTCCTGCAAAGCTTCGCGGCAACGCTGCGCGCGGATCGGCAGGTTTTCAATACGCTCCTCAATCACACGCTCCGGCATCAGCCCCCGGTATGCGGTTTGCCAGGTATACACATTCACAATGGTGATCCCCAAAGCGTCGTCCGGCGTTGCGGAACGGATCACAAACATGGCGTTCAACCTCCTGTTGCCAATGGCCGCGGCGGGGTTGCCCAACGGGGGCAAGACGACCTGCATGCCTGAGCGAGGCGCGGGTGGGCGAGTGAGAACCCGCAGCGCCTCTGATAGCGCGTTCAGACGGCTAGAGCGCGGCTCTAACTGATATACCACAATTCCCACGCGCTGGCAACCCGAAAAACGCTTCCACCGTGGCGGAAGCGCGCAAACGCCCCGCTTGCCGGCATGGAGAACCGGCCTGCGGGGCGTTCGCGTATCCCATTTGCGCTAACATCGTTTGTGAAAACCCGTTCTCCGTTCAGGCATGACGGACTTTGCGGGTATAACGCCTCATGCCGATCCATTTGGCGAAGTTCTCATTGTTGTAGGTGATGGTCATAATCAGCAGCAGCACCGCGCCGTTGAGCACATCCTGCCACGAGGAGGAAAGCCCCAGGCTCAGCAAACCGTTGTTCATGATGAACATGATAATGTTGCCGATCCATACGCCAATCACCAGATTGCAGTAGCTCCTCAGCGCCATGGCCACAAAGATGCCCAGCATGCTGGCAAAAACAAGGTTCGTGCTGGACATGTACATCAGCGTGTCGATGGAGCCTTGGGTAGAAATCTTGAGCAGGGCGGCCACGCCGAGGAAAACGCCCGATACCACGTAGCACATGAACGCGTGGCGGCGCACGTTGATGCCGTTGTTGGCCGCAATCATCTGATCGCCCGCGATGGCGCGGGTCTGGTAGCCAAACTTGGTATGGTTAAACAGAATGTAGTAAAGCGCGAACATCAGCCCAAACAGGATAAAGCAGTACGGCGTGGTGCCAAACAGGCACACATCGCCCTTGACCGCCGTTACCCAGGAAATGCTGACCTGGTTGCTCAGCGCCTCATACACCATGCAGATGCCAAGCGCCGAAACGATGGTCGGCACGCGCATCTTGATGTACAGGAACCCGACCAGCAGGCTGAGCACGATTGCCGTTGCCAAAATGGACAGGGAGAAAACCGCCAGCCCCACCCCCATGGTGATGGACAGGCGCGCGCCCAGCATGGCCGATACCACCACCACGCTGCCGATGCTCACATCCATGCGGTTTGCCAGCATGTTGGCGCACAGCGCGTAGGAGATGAGCGTCGGGTACAGGGATTGCTTGAGGATGCTTACCAAGGTCGAAAAGCCGCCGAATTTACCGCCTGACGCGATGTAGAACAGCAGGTATACGCCCACCGGAATCAGCAGGACTTTCAGCGCGTTCAGCGCAAAGGTTTTAGCTTTCATAGCTGTGATCCTTTCCAGTTTCGTCGCGTGGGGGAGCGTTCGGCCTCCGCCTGGCGTAGGTTTGTTTCGCCTTCCCCTCGCCGCTTCCCGTCTGGCTCTGGCCGGGAGGCGGCGAGGGGGTTTCAATGCGCGCGCCGGGCGGCGAATGTCCCGATGCGGCGCGCGGTCGGGCGCCTTCGCGGTTCCCGGGTTCTCGCTTCGGGAAACGCCCCCCGCGCTGCCGATCACGGGAGCGGGCGCGCCGCACGCATGCAGGTTATTTCAGCAGATCCGCGTGGCGGGTTTTGCAATCCTCAATGCTGAACGTCGAACCCATTTTAAGCAGCTGATCGGCGCTCGCGTCGGGATTAAAGACCTTAATCATGCTCTTGATTTCGTCCGCGGTGTAGGCGAAAATGTCGTTGTGCACATACTTCATGTAATCGTCAAATTCCTGCGCGTTGTAGGTGGAGATGAAGTTCACGGGCACTTCCACCGGCTTGTCCGCAAGCGGCGTGCCGCGCAGCGCGTTGTACAGCAGAATGAAGGAATAGGCAACGTCCACATACTGACCGCCGATGGTCAGCGACAGGTCGCCGTTGGCAAGGGCCTCGCCCGTGGTATCCGAGAAGTCCACGCAGGCTACGATAATCTGCCCGGTTTTGCCTACGTTGGCAATGGGCTGTTTGGTGTATTCCAGCCCCATGAGCGTGATACAGATGGCGTCGATGCTCTTATCCATGGCCAGATAGCTTTCTACCGCATCGCTGAATTCCAGGCCGCGGTATTCGCCGGCGGGTTTGATGCCCAAATCGTCAAAGGCTTGCATCATGCCGTTCCAGCGTTGGTCATGGCAGGTGATGCCCGGTTCGTAGCCGATGGCCAGAATGTTGCGCTTGCCCGCGTCGTAGCAGGATTTAACCAGCGCGTAACCGGCGTTGTAGTCATCCTCGTAGGAGGAGCCTACAAAGTAGGGAGAAGCCTGCGCCTGCGCCAGATCTTCCGGCTCCACGTGGGACCAGCCCACCGCCATGTATACGCCGTAATCCTCGCAGATTTTGATGCCTTTCAGGATGGTCGATCCGGAGAAGTTGGTGGTGATGATCGCGTCCATCCCTTGGCCGCAAAGAGTTTCGATGGCGGCAAGGTATACGTCGTCATCAAAGCTGGAAAGGATGTAGTAGGTAAAGTCCACGTTGAAATTTTTGCCGATGTACTCGGAATAGGCCTTGTATTTGGAACAGAGGAAGTCGGTCGTGGTGTGGATGACAACGCCGATGTTGTAATGCGGAAGCTCCTCTTCGGCGGCAGCGGCGGGCAAAGCGAAGGTGGGCACCAGCAGCATCAGGGTCAGGACCAGGGCGATGATTCTCTTCATGGGGATCCTTCCTTTCCTAGTTGTAGAGATTGGTTCTATTTTTCTCGTATGTCAGCCATACGATGAATAGCAGCACCACGCCCTGAACGCCCTCGATCAGGTTTTCGTCCAGGCGGATAATGTTTAGCCCAAAGCGGAGCACAATCACCGTAACCGCGCCCAGCACTGCGCGAAGGATTCGCACCCGCGCACCCCCGGACAGGGAGATGCCTCCCAGCACCAGCGCGGTAATCACGTTCATTTCCAGCCCCTGACCGGTACTTGTGCTCACGCTGCCCGCGCGGCTGAGCTGGAAGAAGCCCGCGATGCCGATGCAGATGCCGGAAATGAGGTAGCAGATCAGCCGCGTGCGTTCCACATTAATCCCCGCCTGCCGGGCCGCGACCGTGTTGCCGCCGATCGCCTTGCTGGATTTGCCGATGGCGGTTTTTTCAAACAGAAAAACCGCAATCAGGATCACAGCCACCAGCACCGGAATCTTCACCGCCCAATCGTCAAAGGGCAGCATGGAATCGGGCACGCTGAACTTGTCGCTGGAGCACACAACGTTTAACATGCCGCGGCACATATACATCAGGCACAGGGAAACAATCAGCGGCGAAACCTTCAGGTAGATGGAGAATACCGCGTTCATCAGGCTCAGCCCGCAGGCGACGGCCACACATACCGCCAGCGCAAGGTAGGGGCTGTCGATTTGGTTGGCGACCAGCGTGCTGCACAGCATGCTGACGCCGATAACGCCGCCGTAGGAAATATCCATGCCGCCGTGCGCGTATACAAACGTGCCGCCCAGCGCGACGATGATAATCGTATACGCCTGGTTCATGATGCTTTTGATGTTTCCCATCCTGAACAGCTTTCCGCTGATGGATTGAAACACCAAAAGCAGCAGCAGCAGCCCGAGCACGGGGATCAGGTTGCGGATCAGCTCCTGCGCCTTGTAGCGCCTGGCCAGTGCCTTGCTTCTATCTTCCATGGTGCGCCTCCTATATCATATCCTTGATGATATAGCTTTCCGACAGTTCTGCGGAGCGGGCGTATTCCATCTGGATTTGCCCGTTCTTCATAATCATGATGCGGTCGCTCATACCGATCAGTTCCGGCAGTTCCTCGGTGATCATGACCACAGCCTTGCCCTCGGCCTTCATCCTCATCAGCAATTGGTACATCGCGGTTTTCACGCCCACATCCACGCCGCGCGTTGGGCAATCGAGCACAAATATTTCCGACTCGTTGCCAAACCATTTGCCGAAAGCGACCTTCTGCTTGTTGCCGCCGCTCAGTTCGCGCACGTTTTGTTTGATCGACCGGCATTTGATGCTCAGGCTGCGCACCTGCTCGTTGGCCAGCGCCTTTTCCGCGCGCTGGGAAATGTAGCCGTGCCGGGCCAGCTTGCGGTAGGAGGGGATCACCATGTTATCCATAATGGAGGCTTCCAGAATGATCGACTCCTGATCCCGGTTTTTGGAGATATACCCCATGCCGTGCCGGATGGCGCACTGGTTTCCGTCCAATACGGTTTGATCCGCGAAGGTCACGGTACCCTGTACCGGTTTCACCAGCCCGAACAGCGCCGCGCCCAACTCGTGCATGCCGCAGTCCGTAAGCCCCCCGATGCCGAGGATTTCCCCCTTGTGAAGCTTGAAGCTGACGTTCTTCAGCCCACCCATGGTGTACAGGCCCTGCACGCGTACGGCGACCTCGTTCAGGTGCGTCGGGCCGTGGTCGGTGCGGTAATAATGATCGGAAAGCTGCCTGCCCACCAACAGTTCACGGATCAGGTCGCCGTCAAATTCATCTTTGCGCAGTTCGCGGATCAAAACGCCGTCGCGCAGGATGGTGATTTCATCGCAAACCTCCATCAGCTCGTCAATGTCATGAGAAATGAAGATGACGCACCCGTTACGCTCCCGTACGCTGCGGATGTTCTGGTACAGCAGATCGCGCCCGTGCAGGGAAAGCGCGGTGGTCGTTTCATCCACAATAAACAGATCGGGATCGTTACACAGCGCCCGAGCCATTTCGACCAGCTTGCGTTCCTCCAGCGTATGGGAGGCCGTCATGCTTTCCGGCCGGATACCCCGGATGCCGAAGCGCTCAAAGATTTGCGCCGCTGCCTGAAGCATTTCCCGCCGGTTGATAACCCCATGGTGCATAAAGCGTTCTTCTTCACCCAGAAACAGGTTGTCCGCCACCGGAATGCTTGGGATGGTTCCCATTTCCTGCGTGATGGTGCCAATATGGCAGTTGTAGGCTTCATAGGAGCTTTTGGGCGCGTAGGGGCTTCCGTTCAGCTCCAGCGTGCCGCTCGCGGCGGGGTACACGCCGGAGATGATGTTGACCAGCGTGGATTTTCCGGAGCCGTTTTCTCCCACAAGGCCCTTGACCACACCGCGGCGAAAGTTGACGCTGACGTCGCACAGCGCCTGCGTGGATACAAAATGCTTGCAAATGTTATGGGTTGATAGTAAAACCGCTTCACTCACGGAACATTCCTCCCATCCTGCTTCCGCTTACGCCTTGCGGTAGGTGAGCGCGCTCCAGCTCATGCGCGGCAGGGTTGCCGCGAGGCCGCCATCCACCGGAAGCTCCCGCATGGTTACACGGTCCGGTTGCGAAAAGGTGTTGATCGCGGTTAAATCGTTGCCGTAAAGCGCCTGATGCCGCGCCAGCCGGTACGTTTCTTCTCCGGTCAGGGTGAGGCGCACGTCGCTGTCCGGGTCACAGTTGAGCACAAATACGTTCAGCTCGCCGGTTTCGTCGTTCAGTACCGCGACAGGCTCCACAATGGGCGTTTCGCCAAACTGGCAGGCGTAGGTGGGCGCGGTGACCCGGGTATCCAGCACGGCGCCATGCCCCAACTCCGAAACCGTTCGGAAGGGGTAATAGGTTGCCTGACGCAGGATTCCGCCGTCCGGCGCGGTTGTGATGGGCGCGATTACATTGACCAACTGGGCCAGACAGGCGATTTTGACGCTGTCCGCGTTTTTCAGCAGGCTGATGGCCAGCCCGCCTACCGTAAGCGCGTCCAGCAGACTGTATTTTTCCTGAAGAATGGGCGGCGCAACCTCCCAACGGCCTGCGGACGTTATTTTAAAGGTCGTCAGACTCAGCAGATCGTCCAGGCTTTTCAGCTCAATATCCTGAAAATTCCATACGTTCCACTCATCCAGGCAAATGCCCAGTTCCTTGTCGCTGTTTTTCCGGGCTTTCACATAATCAATCACGCGCCTGGTATTCTTGATGTGCGTATCCAGCGCCTTATAGGCCGCGAGGAAGTTGGTTGTGCCCTGACCGGCGTTCATGGTATAGCTGTGGGTGGAGAGGTAATCCACCTGATTGAGCAACTGATCCAGCATGATCCGATCCCATTCCAGATAGGTGGGGAGCATTTCATAGCTGCTGCCGCAGGCGATCAGTTTGATATCCGGATCCACCCAGCGCATGATCTTCGCGGCTTCCAGCGCTTTTTTGGTATAATCCTCAGCGGAAAGGTGGCCAGCCTGCCAGCTGCCTTCCATTTCGTTGCCCAGACACCAGTATTTTACGCGGTAGGGTTCCGGCGAACCGTTTTTCGCGCGCAGATCGCTCCAATAGGTGCCGGAGGGATGGTTGCAGTATTCCACCAGATGGCCGGCGTCCAGAATGGAGCCTGTGCCGAGGTTGACCGCGATCATCGGTTCCACACCCGTTTTACGGGCCCAGCGGCAAAACTCGTCAATGCCAAACTGATTGGTTTCGATGCTGGACCACGCATACTCCAGTCGCCGGGGGCGCTGTTCCTTGGGGCCGATGCCGTCCTTCCAATCATAACAGGACACAAAATTGCCGCCGGGGTAACGGATCATCGGCACGCGCAGGTCGCGGATCGCGTCCGCCGTATCGGTGCGGAAACCGTCAGCGTCCGCCGCGGGGTGGCCGGGTTGGTAAATACCGGTATATACGGCGCGCCCCAGATGCTCAATAAAGGAGGAATACATCATCGGGCTGATATCGCCGATCACGTAGCGTTTGTTTACATACAGCTCAGCAGTTTTCATGAGGGTTCCGCCATCCTTTCATGCCTGAAGCGGCAGCAGCGTATGCCTGTCAAGGGGGCCTTTGGGGCCTCCCCGTTGCGCGGGTGTTCGCTTCAACTGTCCAGATTATAGCACGGTGTAATTTGTGCGTACAACTGACGATCTTTATACCAGGGTGTACGATCTTTGGAACTTTTCGGCGATTTTGAACATTGTCCCATCCAGCCAACAAACGGCCATTGGAAACAGGCCGAATATTGGCATTCAAAGCGCGGCCGAAAAAACGCGATGCCGGCAGGAACAGAGGGGACGGATGCGTTTCAGGCGCTGAGCCCAAGACCCTGATTGGCTTTAAGGATATTGCCCGCAGGATCAGGGTTTGCGAGTGCTTCACCCTTTCAGGCAGGCTGGTTGCGGGGACAATGGCCCATCAGCGCCCAATGGGCTTCCAGACGCGGCAGGCGGCTGTGCTATTTAGCCGTAAACCCGCGATTGACAACGCACATACTGTAGTGTACATTGTTTTAATACAATGAGTCCGTTCGGCTCCATTCCATTGGAAAGGGCGGTTATCGCAACATGAGTATTGTGGAGATTCAACACCTGAAAAAGTATTACGGTCACGCGCGGGGCATTGAGGATGTGAACCTGAGCCTTGAGGAAGGGGAGATTTTCGGCTTCATTGGGCCAAACGGAGCGGGAAAATCGACCACCATCCGCACACTGCTGGCGCTGATTCGCCCCACGGCGGGCAGCGCGACGATTTTTGGCAAGGATTGCATCCGTTGCGCACCGGAAATTGCGCAGGATGTGGGCTACCTGCCCAGCGAGGTATTCTATTACGACGGGATGCGCGTCAAGGATTTGCTCGCTTATTCCGCCAGCTTCTACCGCAAAAATTGCGACGCGCGGATTCGCGCGCTGGCAGAACGCCTTGATCTGGACCTGAAAAAGAAAATTGACGATCTTTCGTTTGGCAACCGCAAAAAGGTCGGCATTGTGCAAGCCATGCTGCATGAGCCAAAACTGCTGATTTTGGACGAGCCGACATCCGGGTTGGACCCCCTGATGCAACAGCGCTTTTTTGAACTGCTGCGTGAGGATAACCGCAAAGGGACGACCGTGCTGTTTTCTTCGCATGTGTTAAGCGAGGTACGGAAAATCTGCGACCGCGTCGCCATTATCCGGGACGGCCGCATTGTGAATGTGGATACGGTAAACGCCCTTCAGGACAACGGTTATAAAAAGGTGACGCTGGAAACGCGCCAGCCGCTGCCCGAGGGCGCGCTGGCTGCGGAAGGCGTTACCAGCCTGAGCGTGCAGGGCGGCGCCGCAAGCTTCCTTTACCAGGGCGCCATGCCCAAACTGCTTACAATGCTGGCCGCACTGGAACCCGTCAACGTAACCATCGGCGATCCGGATCTGGAAGAAATCTTCCTGCACTACTACCAGTGAGGGATGGAAGCGATGAATATGTACCGACATGAATTGCGGTGTTACCGAAAGAATACGCTGCTATGGATTTGCTCGCTTTGCCTTGGCGCTGTTTTCATGTTTTGGATGTTCCCGGCGTTTGCGAGCAACACGGTGGCCATCAGCGAAGTGCTGCGCAACTATCCCGAAGCTGTGCAAAAGGCGTTTGGGCTGTCGGCGGACCGTATCGGAACGGTAACGGGGTTCTATTCGTTCATCATTACCTTTTTTATGGTATGCGGCGCGGTGCAGGCTACGGCGCTTGGCATGGGCGTGCTGGCTAAGGAAACCACCGGTAAAACGGCAGATTTTCTGCTCACGAAACCCCTGCCCCGCGCCCGCGTGCTCACTGCGAAGCTGGCGGCGGTTTGGACCTGCGTTACCCTGACCGCGCTTGCGTTTGTGGCTGCGACGCTGTCCATGGCGCTGGCTGTAAGCCCTGCGGCGCTGGATTGGACGCCGTTTATGCTGATGTCGCTTGCGTTCTATTTTGTACAGATCATTTTTTTGACCATCGGGTTTGCCATGGGGGCGATCGTGCCCAAAATACGCTCGGTGCTGCCGGTGGCCATGAGCACGGTGTTCGGCTTTTTCATTGTGGGAACGGTAGCGTCGGCCCTGGGGCAGACAAAGCTGTATTACCTCAGCCCGTTTAAGTACTTTGACACAACGGCGATTCTGGAAACCTCAGCCTACCGACCGTCCTACACGGCGATGGCCGCGCTGGTTACGCTCCTGTGCGTTCTCGCGGGCTACGCAGTCTACGGGCGGCGGGATATCCGCGCGTCGTAAAAAGGGGGAAAGTGTCATGAACATTTACAGGCGGGAGCTGAAGGCCAATCTGCGCTCCCTGATTTTCTGGTGCCTGGGGGTTCTTCTGTTTGTGGCGGCCTCCATGAACAAGTATTCCGCCCTTTCCGAGGACCCGTCGGCGCTGGGCATCTTTACGGAGCTGCCCATGGGGCTTCAGGCGGTATTTGGCGTAGGGCAGCTGGACTACGCCAAAGCCAGCGGTTTTTACGGCATGCTGTATCCCTATCTGGTGCTGATGGCCTCCATCCACGCGTCGATGCTGGGGGCGGTAATCCTGTCCAAGGAGGAGCGGGACCGTACGGCGGAGTTCCTTTATACCAAACCGGCGACCCGCTCGGGCGTGCTGTACGCAAAAGCGGCAGCCGCGCTCAGCCTTGTGATTGCCCTGAACCTGATGATCTGGGCTTGCTCCATCGGGATGGTGCGAGCCTATGGGGAACAGGTGGATGCGGTGATCGCCAGCCTGATGGCGGGGATGCTGCTGGTGCAGCTTGTGTTTCTGTCACTCGGGCTTGCCTGCGCGGCGGTCAGCAGCCGCCCCAAGACAGCCGTGGGGATTGCCGCCGGCGTGATGCTCGCAACCTATTTTCTGTCCATTGCCATTGAAGTCAATGGCTCCATCGACTGGATGATGGGGTTCACGCCTTTTGCCTATTTTGACGCAAAGCGGATTGTCGGGGCGGGGGAAGGGCTGAACCCCGCGTATATCGCGCTATGTTTTGGGATAACCGCCGCGCTGACCCTGTGGGCGCGCCTGCGCTTTCCCGCGCGGGATATCCGGGTATAACCTGCCCGGCAAAGCCGAAAGCAGTCACATGATGATCGTGGAATACCGGATCGGGCAACCGGGGCAGGCCTTTGCGGGAATCCGTCGCGTGGAAATCCCGTTATGGCACAAAGCTTGCCCGCGATAGCGCAGAAGGGTCAGGGGCATATGCCCCTGACCCTTCTGCGCTATCGCGCATGGCCGTGAGATGCGCTTTAGCGGTCAGTACTCTTCCCGTACGCCAAACTCTGCGGATTCCACCCAGTTGTTGGGGCGGTTGAGATGCTGGAACAGTTCATCCAAAATTTCCAGATGGTGCTTCTCCTCCTGCACCAGAAAGCTGAACAGCCCGCGGGAAACATCGTCCTCCGCCTTGTCCAGCAAGCCCTGATACAGGTCGATGCTTTGCTGCTCCTTGTCCAGCGCGGCGTGATACGCCTCCAGCTGGTTGGGAAGCTCCTCCACGCTACTGTGAAAATCTTTGGCAATGCTGAACAGGTTTTGCTTGCCGCTCAGGCTGTTGGCGGCTTCCAGCTGGAAGGGCACGCCGTCCGCCTTGCTGCGGATCAGCGAAGCATGACGGGCTTCATCATCCGCCAGCGCCTCAAACACAACCCGAAGGGGGTTGTCGGCGTTGCGGGCGGCCTGTTCGCGGTAGTATTTTTCTCCGTCCTCTTCCATGGTAATGGCATACTGCAATATTTCCATTTCAATAGTCCTTTCTGCATATCCATGCGGTTACTCCGCAATGATCATAAATCCCGGCCCGCTGAATGCCGGCTTACGCGGCGCGTTTCCCAGCCGCGCGCGGCTTGCGGCGGCTGAGCAGCATAAACGCGAAGTGAAGCACAATCAGCGTCGGCAATACGTAGAGGAAAGCCGTGTGGAAACCCAGCATTCCAAAGCCCGGGAACAGCTTGTAGGCCAGCCCGGTTTCCATCAGAGCGCCTGTGACCAGCTGCATGAGAAACAGAACCGCCATCAGCAGGGTGACTCCCTTGGCCGAAAGCAGGAAAAGGTTTTTCTGCGCCTTGTCCCGTTTGGTAATCAGCAACTTGGACCGGATGGCCGAATAAAGATTTTTACGCTTTTTAGACAACAGCGGAAGCAGGAAAAACAGGGGAAGAATGATCGCGCCGGCAAACCCGTGAACTTCGCCAAACGGCACATACGGGATTGCGCCAAGCGCCATGCTCACGCCCAATACGATGTTCACAAGCGCTGCGAGAGCCACCACCGCGTGCATCCGGGAAAAATCATTGCTGAAAGGTTTCATGGCGGGTTCCTCATCTTTCCACTCTTAATTTGCCTGATACAGACCGACGATCGGTACGCTCTCCAGTTTGCTGGGGCCGTGCGGGCTGAGCTTGAGCGCGTCGGTCAAATCCACGCCGGCCTGAAAACGACCGAAGTGCGAGCCGTTTTTCCATTCCGGCACATTGGTGACATCGTACACCTTGCCGCTGACGGCGATATAAGCGGGATTGCCGTTTTGGCCGTTATAGGTGGCGAGCGTTTCGGCGGTGAATACCGGAAGCGTAACCGTTGGCAACGCCTCTGCGGTGCTCTGGGCTGCCGCTGTTTCAGTCGCCGCGCTTTGCGGGGCTTCGGTTACCACGGCAGTCGCCGCGCTTTGCGGGGCCTCAGTTGCCACGGCAGTCGCCGCGCTTTGCGGGGCTTCGGTTACCACGGCAGTCGCAGCGCTTTGCGGGGTTTCGGTTGCGGGTTGCGTAGCTGTGGAGGCGCAGCCGGCCAGCATGGCCAGCGCGGTCAGCAGCGTTAACGCCAGAAGCGATTTTTTGAACAAGGATGTTTTCATGGACAATCCTCCGATCTTTTCTGTGAATGTAAAGGTTGATAGGATGGATAACTGGGAACGCTGACGAACCATCCGGTATTTGGATAGATCGTAGCACAATCAATATACGCAGTCAAGACGTGCGCTAAACCGTTTTTTCTGTATATAACAAAACTTGTTGCCGCTCAGGCGTCGGCTCCGGACGGCTCTCGCACGGTTTGCATCAGTTCCAGCGCGGCGCTGCTGAGCGAACGGGAACGGCGGTAAAAAAAGCAGATTTCCCGGCGCGCCCGCTCTCCATCCAGCTTGTAAAACCATACGCCTGGGCTTGGGGGCGCATGCTGTACCAGCGTATCGCTTACAAAGGCCGCGCCCATGCCGTAACAGGCCATATTGTAGGAGGTGATCTGCTGATCCAGCAGCAGCCGGGCGCGGGCGCGAAACCCGGCGGCGGCGCAAAGCGCGTCCGCACGGGCGCGGGTATCGTTACCCTCCTTGAGCAGCAGAAACGGCGACGCCTGAAACAGCGCAAGCGGAACCGCAGGGGTCGCGTCCGTAAGATGCAAGCCCTGCCGAACGGCGTCGGCGCTGAGTTGGTAAGGGGCCGCCTGCGCCGCAACAGGCGAATCTGCGGGGGCCATAAGCAGCAAACGCTCACTTTGGAAAGGCTCCCGCGCGTACTGGCCTGCGTCAAAATCGCCGTTATCCGCAATCAGGTCCAGCTCGCCGTCGTTCAGCTCGCGCAACAGCGCGACCGTGTGGGTTTCATGAATACGGATTTCCACCCCGGGATAGCGCGTGGAAAACGCGGACAGAAGCGGCGGAAGAATGTAGGATGTAAACAGCGTTGTGCCGCCGACGGACAGGCTGCCGGTCAGGCACTGCGCCTCCTCATGGATGTAACGGCGAAAGTTTTCCTCCATTTCCATCATGCGTTCGGCGGTGCGAATATATTCCCGGCCGATGGGGGTCAGGGTAACGGGAGAACTGCCGCGGTCAAAGATCTGCCCCCCAATGCGCTGCTCCGCCCGTTTGACCATCGCGCTAAGCGACGGCTGGGAGATGAAAAGCTTTTGAGCGGCGCGGGAAAAGCTGTGCTCCCTGTACACCGCGTACACATAACGAAGCTCATGAAACATCCGCGCCGCCTCCAATATAGATAAATGCCTATGCAAACAATAAACAGATAAGTATTTGCATATATCATACCACGCGCCTATACTGTTGGCAAGCGAAAAGGTGGAAAGCCTTTGGAAACAACGCGGGGAGGCGCAGGGATGAATACGCGGCACAGCACTCGGCGCATGGAACGGGACTTGGTCGGAGAAATGGAAATACCGGCGGAGGCTTATTACGGGGTGCATACGGCGCGCGCCATGCAGAATTTCCCGATTTCCGGTCGCGCTTTGCACCCGGAGATGATCAGGAGCCTTGCCCTGATTAAAAAAGCGGCGGCGCTCAGCCTGCGCGATGCAGGCATGCTCAGCGGGAACATCGCGGGCGCGATTGTCGCCGCCTGCGAGGATGTAATGACCGGAACGCTGAACGATCAGTTTCCTGTGGACGCGATTCAGGGCGGCGCGGGCACCAGCGCAAACATGAACGCCAATGAGGTGATCGCCAACCGCGCCATTGAGCGGCTGGGCGGGCGCAAGGGGGATTACCGGCTGGTGAACCCCAACGACCATGTCAACTGCGGCCAATCCACCAACGATGTGTACCCTTCCGCGGGCAAACTGACTGTGGTACGGCTGTTTAAGCCCCTGCTGCTTGCGCTGGAAGCCTTGCGGGACGCCTTGCAGGAGCGCGCGATTGCCTTTGACGGGGTTGTGAAGGCTGGGCGCACGCAGTTGCAGGACGCGGTGCCCATCCGCCTTGGGCAGGAATTTCAAGCCTATACGGCGGCGGTGGAACGGGATATCAGCCGCCTGAGCGCCGCACGGTTGGAGATGATGACCCTCAACCTTGGCGGCACGGCGATTGGCACAGGGGTAAACGCCTCCGAGGCGTATGCGCGCGCCGTGGTGAAGTATGTGAACCGCCTGAGCGGCGAACCGTTTGCGCAGGCGGATAATTTGATTGACAGCACACAGAATGTGGATGACTACGTGCGGGTTTCCTCGGCGCTGAAAGCCTGCGCGGTAAACCTGACCAAAATCAGCAACGATTTGCGGTTAATGGCTTCCGGCCCCCGGGCGGGGTTGGGGGAAATCAGCCTGCCCGCCCGACAGAACGGCTCCTCGATTATGCCGGGCAAGGTGAACCCGGTGATCCCGGAAGTGGTGAACCAGATTGCCTTTGCCGTTATGGGGAACGATGTAACCATAACCCTTGCCGCGCAGGCAGGGCAGTTGGAGCTGAACGCCTTTGAGCCTGTGATACTGGACCGGCTGTTTGAATCGATCTCCTGGCTGACCAACGGCGTTCGTACCTTTACGGAAAACTGTGTGCGGGGTATTGTGGCGAACGAGGCGCGCTGCCGCGAGCTGGCGGAACAGAGCACAGCCGTTGCGACCGCGCTGTGCCCGTCTATTGGCTACGCGCGCGCGGCTACCCTTGCCAAGGAAGCGTTAAGCAGCCATATGACGGTGGAAGCCGTGGCAAAGCGCGACGGCCTTGCGCCTGAGTTGGATTTGCACCG
The DNA here is from genome assembly GCA_035353615.1 of Candidatus Limiplasma sp. Taxonomy (GTDB): domain Bacteria; phylum Bacillota; class Clostridia; order Christensenellales; family Aristaeellaceae; genus CAXXOK01. The sequence goes on along the minus strand of DAOPZY010000024.1, from coordinate 24,531 downwards.
CATGCTGGATCCATACGCCATGACGGTTTCAGTTCAGGCGGAGCACCATCGCGGCCGAAGCCTCGCCGCAACAAAACCGGGTCAAAGGCAAAACCCTTGACCCATTTCCGTTACGGCGATGGCTTTTCGACAAGCTGCATTACTTTTCAATGCGCCCCTGCCTGATTTTACGCGCCAAAGGTTGACAGACTGCCTTTCCGTAGGGGATAATAACAAAGCCCCCTACGGCCGCCGCGCGACGGCGAACCCGTGCTGGGAGGCGCGCCGCTGGGGCGCGAGATTTTGATGATTTGAGGCAGGATCACCATGGAGCAGTTTTTACAGGAAATTTTTGACGATTCGTTTCATAACGCCTATGAATGCTACCAGCTTCGCAAACAGACCGAGCCGGGCTTTACCCGCGCATTTCTGCAGGGGCTGCTAAACAGCCTCTATGCGGCGCAGGGCGACGACTGGCTGGGCAGAGGCGAGGTGAAGGACGCATCCGACAACGGCGTGATCGCGGCGGCGGAAGCAATCCTCAGCGAATGGCAGGACGAACCCGAAACCCGCGACGGATGCGGGCTTTGCCAATAATACCCCAAACGCGTACGGAACGACGAAAGGTTCCTGCGCGTTTTATTTTTTTTTGTTTTCCTTGGGGAACCGAATCCACGGGCAAGGCTGTTAGGTTTGCAGGGAAGGGCAAAACCGTTTGAACAACAGCGTAAGCGGGTTCATTTGTCAAATCTGGTAGGGGACTTGCACGAAAACCGATTCTGCTTTATCCTTGGCAAAGAAACAGAATGCGGAAAGGAATCAGGAACCATGAATAGGATCACGGTTGGCAACAGAGAACTTTTAACGGTGTCCGAGCATACGGGCGCCGGTTTCGCGCCCCTGGTAAGCTTTGGCGAATGGCGCATCGCCGTTTGCAACGCAACGGAGGCTGAGCGCCTGACAGCGGTGCAGCGCCATTTGGAAACCGACGAGGCGTTTATTCTGCTGGCCGGCGCGGGCGCCATGCTGGTGGCGGACGGGGAAAACGATGTGGAAACTGCGCACTGGGTACGCATGGAACCGATGCGCGTATACAACGTGCGCAGAAACGTGTGGCACGCGCATATGGCAGAGGCCGGTTCCAGCCTGCTGATTGTTGAAAACGCGGATACGGGCGACGCTAATTCCGTCACCTGCCTGCTGTCGGAAACCCAGCGTCAGCGATTGCTAGCGGAAAAACCATGAACAGCCTGAAACGAACGCCGCTAAAGCTCAGGGTTTGCCGTCGGCGAACGCCGCAGGCAAACCCGCAGGCACAGCCCGGCGCGGCCGCAAGCAAAAGGCGAATGGCCCTGCATAGCCGCATTTTCCTGAGCTTCAGCCTGATTTTGATGGTGCTGGCCGGGCTGATGTACACCTTCATTTTCTATACCGAGGAACAGGTTAAGCAGATCTATTACGACCGCACCGTGGAGAGCCTCAAGGTGGTCAGCGAAAACCTGAGCGATAAGCTGGCGGCATTGCAGGGCAGCATCGCGCTTTTGTGCTCCAACAGCATTTTTGACGCGAAACTGGCCGCCTACCTGCGCAGCGATAACCCAACGCCGGATGTCCAAACCATCGCTTATTTTTCCGAGGCGTTGGACGAGCTGTGCAACAACCACGAAATTGTGCGGCAGGTGATCCTGTGCACGCCAGGCAGCAATTTCTACTCTCTGGCGCAGGAATCGCTACGGTATGGAAATCCTTTGGACAATCCGGAAATTCAGCAATTGCTTTCCGATTCCGGCGGCGCCATGCACGTGTGGGGTAAAAGCATGGATAACCCAGCCTATTCCACGCCGGGCAAGGTAGTGCCCCTGATTGTCACCTACCGCCAGCAAAGCATGATGAAGCTTGTGCGGGTGATTGTGCTGGTGGATGAAAACTACCTGTACCAGGAAATTAACCGGCTGGCGGGCGAAAGCCAGAATGTGATTCTCAACAGCAAAAGCGAGCCGGTCATTGCCATATCCAATAAGGATTGGCAAACCGTGATGGCGGACCCGGGCTGGCTTGAGGCGCAAAGCAGCCATAAGGATGAGCTGTGGGAGGCGAAGTACGGCGGTAAAAACCTGTTTGTGGTATCCACCAGCCTGGTGGGCAACATGCACTGGACGTTGGTGGGCCTGAGCGAAAAAGAAAAACTGTTGGGCAGGATTCTGGCTTACCGCCAAACCATGGTTTGGACGTGCCTGTTGTCGCTGGCTGTGTTTTTCCTGTTTGCTTTCAGCATTTCCCGCACCATCACCAAGCCGCTTTACCGCCTGCGCGATACCATGAAACGCGTGGCCAACCGGGAGTTCGACGCGCAGTTTATCTACGGGTATAACGATGTGGTCGGCGATTTGGGGGAGAGCTTCAACATTATGGTCGCGGAAATCAAAAGCCTTGTGGGCAAGCTTGAGGATGAACGCGAACAGGTGCGGATACAACAGCTGCTGAAACGCCGGGCGGAGTTGAAGGCGCTTCAGGCGCAGATTAACCCGCACTTCCTGTATAACACGCTGGATTCCATCAACTGGATGGCGACGGACGCGGGCGCGGAGGATATCAGCGAAATCGCGATTGCGCTGGCTAATCTGTTCCGCTCCGGTTTGAAACGCGGCAATGAGCTATCCCCGTTGGAGGATGAGCTGACACATGTGACCAGCTACCTGAAAATTCAAAAAATGCGGTATCAGGAGCGGTTTGACTATCAGATGGAAATACCGCAGGAAATGCTCGAATATTACAGCATTCGCCTGCTTTTGCAACCGCTGGCGGAAAATTCCATTTATCATGGCATCAAGCCGACCTACCAGAAAGGCAACATCCGCATTGGCGGCGCGCTGGATTTGGACCGCGTTCGCCTGTGGGTGATGGATGACGGCGTGGGGATTGAGCCTGCCCGTATGGCGGAGATGAACCAAAAGCTGAGCGACCATGTGGTGGTGGATAAGGCGGGCTATGGCATCTTTAACGTGAACGAGCGGATCAACCTTTATTTTGGCGAACCATACGGCTTGCAGTACCGCAGGGACGGCGTGTGGACGGTGGCGGAAATCACGCTGCCCCGGATTACGCAGGAGGAGGTGGAACGTTATGTGCAGTATCCTGATCGTCGATGACGAGCAGCGCGTGCGCGACGGGCTGGCAAAGTATCTGGCGGGCGTAGGCGCGCCCTACCACGTGGCCGGCGTAGCTTCGGACGGCCTGGAGGCGCTGAAAATGGTAGACCGCCTGCAGCCGGATGTGGTGATTACCGACATCAACATGCCGCACATGGATGGGTTAACCTTTGTGGAAAACTTGCGCGAAGCCAATGAGGAAGCGCAGGTGATTATCCTGAGCGGTTATGACGAGTTTGCCTACGCGCAACGCGCCATCCGCGCCGGGGCGTGCGAATACCTGCTGAAACCCGTGGACCGCGCCTATCTGATGGCGCTTTTGCAAAAGCTGTGGGCTAAAATCCTGAGGATAAGGCAGCAGAACCCGATCATCCCTCCGGAAATGACCGGCGAGCCAGCCGACAGCGACGATCTGGGGGCGCGCGCGGTTGCGCAGCTGGCCCAGCGGTGGAACGATCCGACCCTGACGCTGGATGTGATTGCGGCGGAGCTGTTTGTGAATACCAACTATCTTCGCCAGCTGTTCAAAAAAAAGACCGGACTGTCCTTTGTGCGCTATATCCGGGAGTATCGCCTGCGGCAGGCGCAGAAGCTTTTGCTCAGCACCGATTTGCAGGTGCAGCAGGTGGCCGAGCACGTGGGGTATGAGGATAGCCGCTACTTTACCAACTGTTTTCGGGATTGGTGCGGAAAAAGCCCAAGCGACTACCGGGACGCCTGCCGAAATGGGGGGGCAGGGGTAACCGCGTGCCCGTAACCCCCGATGTTCAGGCGGGAAAACCCGCGCAACCGCCCTTTACGCGCTCCGCAACCTCTGCCGCGAACGCCTTTTAAACAGGCACGGGATCAAAAGATGAAGCCTCGGGTGTGATGGAATTTCCACATCGCACCTGAGGATTTTTCTACCGGCCCAAAGATCGCGCCTGCTACAATACAGCTAACGTAAGGCTTAGGCCAAACAAAAATAGGAGGGGTACCATGAAGAAAATCGTTTCCCTGCTTTGTCTGCTAACGATGGTAATGAGCCTGTTCGGCACCGTCGCAATCGCGGATGAAAAAACCAAAGTGGTCGTTTGGACCAACGCTCGCCATGATTACGATTATATGACCCAGAAAATTGACGAGTTCAACGCCACCAACACCTCCAATATCGAAATCGTGTACGAGGTGTATACCGACAACTACAAGCAGGTTGCCGAGCTTGGCTTTGACACCGGCAACGGCCCGGATGTGTTTAACACCGGCGCGGGCGTGTGGGACCTTGCTCTTGCCGGGCAGGCGCTGCCGCTGAACGATTTCATGACCGATGAGGATTATGCCTACTTCGGCGGCAACAAGGGCATTGTGGAAAGCGTCAACATGTTTGACGGCAAAATCCTTTCCCTGCCCATGAGCATCTCCACGGTTCGCCTGGTGTACAACAAGGGCATCTTCGCAAAGGCTGGCATTGAAAAAGTGCCGACGACCTTTGCCGAAGTGGAAGCCGCGGCCAAACAGATTACCGAAAAGCTGAGCGGCGAAGGCATCTACGGCTTTGCGATCAACCTCAAATCCCCCGCGTCGGCGCTGGGCCGCACGCTGGATTACATGATGGAAGCCAATTACGGCATCCGTTACGGCTACAATTTCAAGACCGGCCGCTATGAGTTTGACAAGGTGTCCGACATCGCGGCGTTCCTGCATCAGATGTTCGTAGACGGCTCCACCTTCCCGGGCTGCGATCAGCTGGATATCGACCCCCTGCGCACGCAGTTCGCCGCCGGCCGTATCGGCATGTACTATTCCTACAGCGCCGCGGAACCGGGCGTTTATGCCAGCCAGTTCCCCACTGAGGAAGAATGGGATTTCGCGCCCCTGACCACCAATGGCAACCCGGTTGGCAAGCAGGGCGTTGACGCCGGCAAATGGTGGTGCATCAACAAGGATACCAAGAACCCCGAAGCCGCGTGGGAAGTGACCAAGTTCCTCTACAGCAAGGATTTGCTGGCCGGAAGCTATGCCGCCGGTTTAAGCATCTCCATGCTGGACGACGTTATCAACAGCGTGGAAGCCCCCGCGCAAGTCACCGAGCATCCGTTGATGGCCAAGCAGGACACGGACGCGATCTGGCCTGCCGGCCCCAAAGGCCTGACGTTGGAAGGCGAGAACTATTACAGCGTATTCGCCGGGTACATTCTGGGCATCCCCGGCTATGAAGATCTTGCTAAGCTGTGCGAAGATCTGAACACCCGCTACAACGCGGCGCTGGATAAGGGCCTCGCGGACGGCACGGCAACCGCCGCCGTATACCCCAACTTTGACCCGATGGATCCCACCGGTTCCATGAACTGACGCAAACTAACCGGTTGAGCCGGCCGCGCAAAGCCGACTGAACCGCCGTCGCCGGCGGGTTGGGCTTTCCGTGCGCGCATTTGCGCAGGGGAAGCCGCAACCGCGCCGGCGACGCGGGCAAAGGGCGGAGGCCCGCGCGGATACGCACGGTGCGCAAACCTCCTGACGCCGTGCCGGAGCCTTAGTTCCGGATGGCGCGCCGCCTGGGCCGGAATGCGCCGGATGGTTTCGCCGCCAAGGCCCGGCAACCCAACCCCGCCGGGGCAAGAGCGGGCTATATACCAGCAAAGGGGGCTACACCATGGAAGCGCGGCGCAAACGCCCGGCACCCGGCATCCGGCAATGGGCACAGGGCTTTCGGGGAAAAGGGCAGATTTATGCCATGCTGTTGCCAAACATCATCATGTTCAGCTTGCTGTCCATTTATCCGATCATCTGGGTGCTCAAGTACATGTTTTACCAATACGACAAAATCCATGATCCCATTTTTATTGGGCTGGACAATTTTGTCAGAGCTTTTACGCGGGACCCCGCGTTTTGGCAATCGGTCTTCAACACGCTGGTTTACGTTGGGGGCAAGCTCATCATTACGCTGCCCATTTCCTTCCTGATCGCGGTGATTTTGGACAAAAAATTCCGTGGCAGCCGGCTTGTGCAAAGCCTGGTGTTTATGCCCACCATCATGAGCGCGGCGGTCATGTCCCTGATTTTCTACCTGATCCTGAACCCGTACAGCGGTTCTCTGAACCAGATTTTGCAAACGCTGAAAATCGTGAAAGCGCCCGTCAACTGGCTTAGCTATCAAAACGCGATGTTCTCGGTGATCGTGGTGGGCGCGTGGGGCGCGATTGGCAATTACATGGTCTATTTTCTGGCGGGGCTTCAGGCCGTGCCGGGTGAAATATACGAAAGCGCCAGCCTGGACGGGATCAACAGCTGGCAGAAGATGTGGTACATAACGCTTCCGATGCTGTCGCCTGTGCTTAAAACAGTGATTATGCTGGCGCTGATCAATTCCTTTCAGGATATGCAATCCATTATGGTGCTCACGGAAGGCGGCCCCAACAATGCCACCAACGTGATGTTCCTGTACGTGTACCGCATGTTCTTCCCCATTTCCGCCACTACGGATTCCGCCAGCCAGTTTGGCTACGGCGCCGCGCTCAGCGTGATCTCCTCCGCCATTGTTGGCGTCATTACGCTGCTGTATCTGCGCACCACCCGTAAGATGGACGATATTTATTAAGGACGGTGCGCATCACGATGAAGAAGCGATTCAACGGGCGGGCGTTTTTGGGCAAGGCGCTGGGCGTGATCTTTGTGGCCGCGCTGCTGGTGTTTACGCTCTATCCGGTGCTGTATGCCATCCTTGGCTCTTTCAAAACCAATATGGAGCTGGTGCTGGGCGAAACCTTCCTGCCCTCCCAATGGCATTTTGAAAACTATGTGTACGCCTTTGACAAGCTCAACTTTTTCCAGTACACGCTCAACAGCGTCATCCTGTGCGGAATTTGCACGGTGCTGTCGATCTTCATTTCGTCCATGGCGGGCTACTGCATGGCGCGGCATGAGTTTCCCTTCAAAAAACTGCTGAACACCCTCTACTTGGCCCTCATGTTCATTTCGCTGGGTTCGGTTTCCATCTATCCGGTGTATGTGCTGATGAACGACCTGAAAATGACCAACAACCTTTTTGGGCTGGCGCTGGTGATAACGGGCGGGCAGGCGGCCAATATTTTCCTTGTGCGCGGGTTTATCAACACTGTGCCGCGGGAGTTGGACGAATCCGCTTTTCTGGACGGATGCACGCCGTTTGGCATCTACTGGCGGCTGATTATTCCGCTTATTCGGCCAATGATCGCGGTTGTGGGCCTGTTCGCCTTCCGCAACGCATGGAACGATTACATTACGTCCATGGTGTTCACCATTGGCCGAAAGGCGATACAGCCCCTGACCGTGGCGGTGATCGCGCTTCGGTATTCTGCCAACGCCGCGGCGGAATGGCACATCATGGCGGCTGGCGCATCCATCGCGCTTTTACCGGTGCTGATTGTGTACGCGTTTACCAACAAGCAGTTTATTTCCGGACTCACGGCGGGCGCGGTGAAGGGCTAACCAGCGCGGGCACACGACTGTGTGCAGCCGGCGTTTTTAATGGGTCAGCCGGGTGTCTCATGATGATAGGTGGGAGGAATCTGGAATGTATCAGTTTACGCCAAACGATGTAGAGCGGATTCGCAAACGCGCTGCCGAATGGCCGGGGGCGTTGCAGGCGCTCAGGGAGCGTTGCGCGTTTTTCTTTACCGACGGGGTTAAGGTGCCGGTGGGCACTCAATCCACCTGGGTTATGTATTACGAGTGCCCCAAGGACAGCCATAAGCTGGTGTATGACTACGCTCGAGAGGGCGAGTATGCGTGCCCGTTGTGCGGCACGGTTTATACGGGCGAACCCTATCAGGGCGCGTGGTGGCGCTATACGGTGGAAAAAACGGTGGATAACGCCTACCTGTGCGCCGTGGTGTGGATGATTACGGGGGAACGGCGATACCTCGACGTTGCGACCGAAGTCCTCACGCGCTTTGCCGACAACTACGCGGGTTACGAGCTGCACGGCGGCATCCCTTACAACAACCCGGGGCGCATCAACAGCCAGACCCTTTGCGAAGCGCTCACCCTACGCAGCCTGTGCATGAACTACGATATCATCCGCGACGCGTTGCCCACGGAAACGCAGGCGCATATCGAGCTGGATTTGCTGACCCCCAGCGCGCAGGTGCTGGTAGAACAGCGGATGAACCAGATTCATAACCACGAGGTGGTGATCGACTCCGCGCTGGGCATCGTTGGCATGGTTCTGGGCAGAAACGATTTGCTGGATTTTGGCATTGAGAGCAAGTACGGCCTCCGCTACCAGATGCGCCATGGCGTGCTGAGCGACGGGCTGTGGTTTGAGGGCACGGTCCACTACCATTACTTTGCCCTGTACGCCTGCATGATGTTTGAAAAGTTCGCCCACGGCACGGCATACAGCCTGCAATCCATGGGCGTGTATGAAAAAATGTTCGCCATGCCGCTCAAGATTATGCAGCCGGACTACCACATGCCCTGCCTGGGGGACGGCTACAACGAAGGCATGTTTGAGGAGCTGGCCGACCATTACGAATACCCGTACCGGGTGTTTGGCAAGCCCTATATGGCGCAAATCCTGAACAAAATCTATCAGACCGTGCCTCGCGACGGCATTCAGGCGTTCCTGTTCGGTTCGGACAACATCGAAAGCACGCCGGAATTGACCCTTTCGGATTATCACGACAACGAAGCCTCCGGATTTACTGTAATGCGCGGCAGCGAGGGCAAGTACCTGCTGTTCAAACACGGCAAATTTGGCGGCGAGCACGACCATTACGACAAGTTGGGCATCCATTTTCTGGCCAATGGGGTTGAAGTAGCGGATGATCTGGGCACCGTGGGCTATGGCGCGCCTCACCATTACCCCTACTTTAAAAACACGTTTACGCATAACACGGTGTGCATCAATGGGCTAAACCAGCCGCCGGCGGACGGGCATACCGTGCAGTACGAAAAACGGGCGGACGGCGTTTTGGTGGAAGGGCACGCCGATTGGTGTGGGGAAGGCCCTGAGCTGGACAGCCTGACCCTTGTGCAGTGGGATCGGCCCTCCTACGAGGGGGTTACCCTGCGGCGTTGCCTCCTGTTTAATGACGACTATTTTGTGGAAGCGTTTCTGGTACGGGGTGCGCGGGGCCGCACGGTAGATTGGCTCAACCACGCGCAGGGGCGGATGACCGCGCCTGAGGCGGCATACCGGCCGATTACGGTGCAGCTAGGGGAAAGCAAACCGCAAAGTTTTTTACACGACGCGAAAGGGTTCGCTCCGGCGGGCGTGCAGGAAACCCGCTGGGCGCAGGCGGCGGGAACGCTGCGGGTGTTTTCGGCGTGCAATGCCCCAAGCGAGCTGATTTACGCCTACGGGCCTAATAAACCGGGCTGTGACGAACTGGGTTACCTGATCCACCGCGCACGCCCCACAAAGGCGGATGTGCTTTTTATGAATGTGTTCGCCTTTGGAAAAGCGGGAAGCCGAGTCAGCGCCGTCGCCCTGTCGGAACCCGCGCCCGGGGTAGTGCTGGCGGAGATTACGCTGGGTACGGAAAAACGCACGCACCGGTTCACGATTGGAAAGTGAGGTTGTTTCAGGCATGTTTGTATCCCATGACGAAGCCATGTGCCAACCCCTGGCCCCGGGGATGGTGCGCCGTGTAATGGCCTACGCGCAGCCCCTGATGCTGGTGGAAATGACCATGCAGCAGGGCGCGGTGGGCGCTGTGCACACGCATCCCCACCACCAGGTGGATTACGTGGTCAGCGGCGCGGTTGATTTTACGCTGGGCACGGAAACCTGCCGCATGCAGGCGGGGGACAGCGTTTATATTCCGCCGGAAACGCCCCATGGCGCGGTGGCGTTGGAAAACGGCACGGTGCTGTTGGATATTTTCGCGCCCATGCGGGAAGATTTTATACGCTGATGGAGGCTTAACCGATGCAATCCCTTTGTTGGAACAATGACGGCGAGCTGTTTGCGCTGATGCGGCAATACCTGTTTACCGCCGTGGTGGGCGACGTGATGGACAAGCTGGGCCTGACCCATCAGTTTCTGCCCCCCGCCGTGCAGGCGTTACAGGAGGATACGGTGCTGATCGGGCGCGCCATGACCGTGCTGGAATGCGATTGCGCGGGCACGGAAATCGCGTCGGAAGGGCGCGACAAACCCTTCGGGCGCATGTTTGAGGCGTTGGACAGTCTGAAGGAAAATCAGGTGTACCTTTGCGCGGGCGCTTCGCCCCGGTACGCCTGCTTCGGGAGCCTGATGGCAACCCGCGCGCTCAAGGTGGGCGCTGCGGGCGCGGTGATCGAAGGCTTTATCCGCGATACGCGGGATTTGAAACGTATGGGTTTCCCAATTTTCAGCACGGGCCGTTATGCGCAGGATCAGGGGGTGCGCGGCCGGGTGGTGGATTTCGGCTGCCCACTGGAATTTTCCAACGGCGTGCGGGCTTGCCAGAACGATCTGATTTTTGGGGATATCGACGGCGTGCTCATCGTGCCTGCGGAGCGAGAAACGGAAATCATCCGGCTGGCGTTTGAAAAGGTATTGGGTGAGCAGGTGGTTCGCAAGGCTTTGGAGGATGGGGTTACATCGGAAAAGGTGTTTGCGGAGCTTGGCATTATGTAGGTTAACCCGCCCGTCGCGTCAGAAACGGGCCGGGGGCAAGGCAGCAAAGGGTTTACGGCCCTTCCGCATACACGGGCGAAACCGCGAGGAGGCGCGAGCGCGCAATGCGGCATGCCGAACCTGCGCGGGCAACCCACACGGCGCGCGGCAGCCCCGCACGCGCCCTGAAACCGCAACGGCCAAAGACCGCGCGGGGCGCCGTACGAAAGGAGAAGGAACCGCATGGAAAAGAACATGGATATCCGTTACGGCGCAAACCCAAAGGATTTTGCGCATTATACAACCGAGGAAATCCGCAGTGAGTTTTTGATTGAAACGCTTTTTATGCCCGACGGGGTTACCGTAACCTACTCGCACATTGACCGCATGATGGTTTTGGGCGCGATGCCTAAAAGCAAGCCCCTCACCTTGGAGGGGGATGTGGACGTTGCCGGCTGCCTGAAAGCGCCCTATTTTTTGGAGCGCCGCGAGATGGGGGTTTTCAACCTTGGCGGGCAAGGCGTGCTGACGGCGGATGGGCAAACCTTTGCCATGGCGCGGCTGGACTGCGCCTACATCGGCATGGGCACGAAATCCGTTCGCTTTGAGAGTGAAAACCCGGAGGACCCCGCGCGTTTTTACCTGGTGAGCGCGCCGGCTCACCGCGCCTGCCCAACCCGGCAGATTCGGCTGAGCGACGCGGCTTCCCGCAAACTGGGGAGCGCGGAAAGCGCGAATGTGCGCACCATCTATCAGTTTATCCATCCGCAGGTGCTGGAAACCTGCCAGCTGACCATGGGACTGACCATGCTTGAACCGGGCAGCGTGTGGAACACCATGCCCTGCCACACCCATGAGCGGCGGATGGAAATATACCTGTACCTGAACGTGCCGGAAAACGGCGCGGTTTTCCACCTGATGGGCCGGCCTGCCGAAACGCGACATATCGTGGTGACAGATCAGCAGGCGGTCATCAGCCCTTCATGGAGCATACACTCGGCCTGCGCGACCGGCCGGTATGCCTTCATCTGGGCCATGGCGGGCGAAAACCAGACGTTTGACGATATGGACGCGATCGACACACCGACGCTTCGCTGAAGGAGGTATTTTGAATGCAGAACTACCGTTTGGACGGAAAAGTTGCCATCGTGACCGGCGCGAGCATGGGGCTTGGGCAAGGAATCGCGCTGGAAATGATGCGCGCGGGCGCCAGCGTGATGGGCGTGGATTATATCGCCATGGATGACACGGCGCAAAAGGCGGCCGAAATGGGCGCATCGTTTGACCAGATTGTGGCTAACCTGATGGAGATCGGCCCCATCCCCGGGATTGTGGAGGCGACGGTGCGGCGTTTTGGGCGTTTGGATATTTTGATGAACAACGCGGGCGTAATCCGTCGGGAGGACGCGATTCAGTTTTCTGAAAAGGACTGGGACGATGTGCTCAACCTGAACCTGAAAACCGTATTCTTCTTTTCCCAGCAGGCGGCCCGCCAGTTCCGCAAGCAGGATGAGGCAAACGGAGAGCTTCGCGGCGGAAAGATCCTCTCCATCGCGTCGATGCTTTCCTATCAGGGCGGAATCCGCGTGCCCAGCTATACGGCCGCGAAATCGGCCGTGAAGGGCGTTACCATGGCGCTGTGCAACGAATGGGCAAAGTACAACATTCAGGTGAACGCCATCGCGCCCGGCTACATGGCAACGGCGGCGACCAAAGCCCTCCGGGACGATGCGGAGCGGAGCGAAACCATTTTGGATCGGATTCCGGCCGGCCGTTGGGGTACGCCTGCGGATGTGGCCGGGCCGGCGGTTTTTCTCGCCTCGTCCGCGGCGGATTACATTAACGGTTTCACGCTGGCGGTGGACGGCGGCTGGCTTGCCCGCTAGACAGGAAGCTGCGGAGTCGGGGCAATGCGGAAACCGCGCCGTCCTTGTCCCGTGCGGGACTTCATTGGCAAACGGAGGCGTCAGCATGCTGCGCCTTCGTTTTTGCACAGGGCGGATGCCGCCGGAGGGCGGCGTTACAGGGAGCACGGCAGGAATCCAAAGAAATTGGGAGGATGCCCCATGAACGAGTTGATTTTGAACGGAGACTGGACCCTGTGCGGCGCGCCGGAAAAAACCCTGCCCCAAACGCCGGATGCTTTGCAGACTGCTCGCCTGTCCAGAATCGCGGCTACAGTGCCCGGAAATGTGGAGCTGGATTTATACCGCGCCGGCCTGTGCCCGGACCCCTTCATGAGGGAGAACCTCTATCAGTTTCGGCCTTACGAGTTTTACGGCTGGTGGTATGAGCGAAGCTTTACCCTGCCGGAAGGGTTTTTATCCGAGCCGGTGGAGCTGTTCCTTGGCGGGGTGGACACGTTTGCGACCGTGTTCATCAACGGCTGCGAGGTTGGGCGAACCGATAACATGATGATGGAATACACGCTTGATGCAACCCCTTACCTGCGCGAAGGGGAAAACCGCATGGCGATCCGCATCGATTCCGCCATCAACCGCGCGCGCAAACTGGAATATCCAGTAGGGGTGCGCGGCCCCGGTTACGAGCATACCGACGAAATGCTGCGCGTGCGCAAGCCCGGGCACTGTTTTGGGTGGGATATCGCCCCGCGGTTTGTATCCGCAGGCATTTGGCGCACGGTCGCGTTGCGGCGGCGCGCCTCCACCGCCATCCGCGAAACCTATTGGGCGACGCTGGCCGCCAACGAAGCGGAGGCGACCCTCCTGTGCAAGTGCCGGTTTACCACCGACGCCGAAAGTCTGGACGGCTTTGCGTTTCATGTGCTGGGGGAATGCGGAAACAGCCGCTTTGAAAAAACGCTGCATGTCAAGTTTGTTTCGGACGAGATGACCCTGATAGTACCCAACCCAAGGCTCTGGTGGCCGCGAGGGTACGGCGATGCCAACCTGTATACGGTGACGCTGACGTTGGTTGCCAATGGGACTGCGGTGGACAGCAAAACCGAGCGGATCGGCATTCGCACGGCGGATGTGGAGGCGCGCTTTGAAACGGGCGACGCGGGGGAGTTTCGTGTGCTGCTCAACGGCACGCCCATACTGGTGAAGGGCGCAAACTGGGTGCCGCTGGACGCGTTTCACAGCCGGGATGCGGAGCGTGTGGAGCGCGCGCTGCGGCTGTTTACGGATTGCGGCTGTAACATGGTGCGCTGCTGGGGTGGCAATGTCTATGAGGACACGCGCTTTTTTGATTTGTGCGATCAGGAGGGGCTGTTGGTTTGGCAGGATTTTGCGCTGGCTTGCGGCCTGTACCCGCAGGATGACGCGTTCGCGCGCGCGGTAGAAGAGGAAGCGGCGCAGATTGTGCGCAAACACCGCAACCACCCCAGCCTGTTATTGTGGTGCGGCGATAATGAGGTGGATGCGATGTACGCCTGCTTTGGTTACCGTCAGCCCCATGTGCGCGAAAACCGGCTGAGCCGCGAAACATTACCGCGCGTGGCCGCAAGCCATGATCCCATGCGTTTTTATCTGCCTTCCTCCCCCTATATTCCCCAGCCGCTCAGCGGAGAACTGAGCGTGCCGGAACAGCACAACTGGGGCCCGCGCGACTATTTCAAGGGTGATTTTTACCGGCATTCCAGCGCGCGCTTCATCAGCGAGATTGGCTACCACGGCTGCCCTTCGGTAGGGTCGCTGTGCCGGTTTTTGGATAGCGACCATCTGTGGCCGATGAACAACAGCCAGTGGGACGCGCATAACACCGAGTATACCCGCTGCGTGCGCGACCGGGGGTATGACCGCAACGAACTGATGGCCGATCAGGTGCGCGATATGTTTGGGGAAACGCCCGAGCAACTGCAGCGGTTTGCGATGCTGTCCCAGATCAGTCAGGCGGAGGCGCTCAAGTTTTTTGTGGAAACCGTTCGTTTGCACAAGTGGCGCAAAACCGGAATCCTGTGGTGGAACATGCTGGATTGCTGGCCGCAGATTTCCGACGCGGTGGTGGATTACTACTTCCACGAAAAGCTGGCGTATTTCTACCTGAAGCGTGTGCAGGAACCGGTTTGTCTGGTGTGCGCCGAACCGGAAAACTGGCGCAGGCAGGTGTGGCTGTGCAACGACTCCCGCCAGAATTGCCAGGTTTGCTATGAGGTGACGGACGGTGAAACGGGCGAAGTGCTGTTGCGGGGAGAAGCCGCTTCCCCGGCCAATGAAAATGTCGCGCTGGGCGGGTTCAAAGTGTTTTCCGGCGTGCAAAGGCTGATCCTGATGCGGTGGCAAATCGGGGAGCGCTCGTTTGGCAACCATGCGATCATCGGTTACCCCGCTTGGAACGGGGACCGTTACCGCCGCTGGCTGGACCGGATCGAGGCTTTGTCGACCCCGTTTCATGCGGAGGAATGCTGGACGGCAAGCACGCCGGTTTTTGATAACGACATTCTTCCGTAACCCCCTCGCCTCCTCGAAAGGGGATCAGGAGCAAAGCTCTTTACTGAGCGCAGGATCGAAGCTCCATAGCCTGTCGAAAGCTGGGTTCCAGGGTTCAGCTTTTGCGGGGCGAATGTGGGGAAGCCCTGTTCATGCTGGCAAGTCTGATGCGGTATCCCCCAACGCTAACGCCCCGAACGACGAACGCCTTACGCGGAGCGGCTGTTTGGCTTGTCAACAACCTGCTCCTGCCGGAGTTTGAAACGGAACGCGAAAGCCAATGGCATTGGCGTTTCAGACAGAACCGGTGATGGTCACGAAAGAAACCGCACAGCGGAGGAAGCGGTTGATGTTGATTTGACGCAGGCGCGCAATCGCGGTATACTGCAATGGATTTGATCCCTCCGCCGGATACGGCCGCGGAAGGATGTGGAACGTCGCATGGATCGTTTGCGAATGGCCGAAAGGAGTAACCGGATGATTGTACGAAAATTTGAAAAGCTGGGCGTTGAAACCTCTTTGCTTGGCTTTGGCTGCATGCGCCTGCCGCTGGACGCGAACGGCGCCATTGACGAGGCGGAAACCCAGAAAATGTTTGATCTGGCCTACCGCGCGGGGGTGAACTATTTTGACACCGCTTATGGCTACCACGGCGGCGAAAGCGAGCGCGTCACCGGACGGATGCTCAAGCGCTACCCGAGGGATTCGTTTTTTGTGGCCACAAAACTGCCCATGTACATGATTGAAAGTCTGGAACAGGCGAAAGCGATTTTTGAGGAACAGCTGGAAAAGCTGCAAATGGACCATTTTGATTTCTACATGCTGCATTCGATGAACGGCCGCACGTTTGACCTTGCGGTTCGGCTGGGCATCATCGAATACTGCGAGCAGCTAAAGCGCGAGGGGAAAATCCGTTTCTTCGGCTTTTCCTTCCACGACGGCTACGACCAGTTTGAGCGCATGCTGAATTACCGCGACTGGGATTTTTGCCAAATCCAGTATAACTACCGCGACGAGGAGGAGCAGGCGGGCACCCGCGGTTACCGGCTCGCGGCGGAGCGGGGAATCCCCATGATTGTGATGGAGCCTGTGAAGGGCGGCGTGCTGGCCAACCTGATGGAAAACGTTGACGAACCCTTTCGCAAGGTTACTCCCGGCGCTTCCAACGCGTCCTTCGCGCTGCGCTGGGTGGCGGACCACGAAAATGTGAAGGTGATCCTCAGCGGCATGTCCACCCCTGAACAGATGGAGGATAACCTGAACACGTTTGCAAAACCGTGGCCGCTTACTGAAGCGGAACGGGAGGCGATCGCGGAGGTTGCGCGCAGGCTGGACAGCCGCGTGAAAATCGGTTGCACGGGCTGCCGGTACTGCATGCCCTGCCCCGCCGGCGTGAATATCCCCGCCAATTTCGAGGCGTGGAACGGCTTTGGCATGTACGGCGAAGGCCCCAACCTGGATTATCGCTGGAAAGTCGCCATGCCGGACAGCGCCCGCGCCAACCGCTGTGTGCAGTGCCACCAGTGCGAGGCAAAATGCCCGCAACACCTGCCCATCGCGCAGGCGTTGCAAACCCTGCAAAAAGAACTGGACGCGGCCTGCGACCGCTGACCTTAAATCGGCATAGAAAGAAGCGTTAACCATGAACTTTGATCCGCTGTCGCGCTATCTGGATAGCCTGTCCGAAAGCTATGGCATTCCAGCGGCAGACTGTAAAGTGACACTTGGGTATGAAACGGTTTACCGCCACAGCACAGGCTATGCGGATGCGGCGCAAACGCGGCCCGTCGCCCCTACGGATATGTACTACGTCTACTCCTGCTCCAAGGTGATGACCGTCACGGCGGCCATGCAGCTGTGCGAACAGGGGCGGCTGAGCCTGAATGACCGTCTGGATCGCTATCTGCCTGAGTTTGCGCAGATGGAGATCGCGGCGGATTTTCCCGTTGGCAAGCAACCGGTTCGCTGGCCTACGCGGAAGGATCGGCTGGTGAAGGCGAAAAACCCCATCCGGATTCTCGACCTGTTTTGCATGACGGCCGGGTTCAGCTATGACATCGAATCGGCAGAGATTCAGACGCTCAGGCAAAAAAGCGACAACCATGCCACAACGCGGGAAATGATGGCGGCCATCGCGCGTATGCCGCTATTGTACGAGCCGGGCACGCGGTGGTTATACAGCCTCGCGCACGATGTGCTTGGCGCGGTTATCGAGGTGGTCAGCGGCGAAACCCTGGGCGAGTACATGCAAAACCATCTTTTTAGCCCGCTGGAAATGGAAGATATCGGCTTTACCGTAACGCCGGAGCGGAAGGCTCGCCTGTCCGCCCAGTATGCGGGCGATCCGGCCACGCAGCAGATCAAGCCGTTCCCGCTTGAAAATCACTATCGGTTTTCGGACCGTTACGAGAGCGGCGGCGCCGGAATCCTTTGCACGGTGGACGCGTACAGCCGTTTTGTGGAGGCCATGAGCAACGGGGGCGTGGGCGCGAACGGCAAACGGATTCTAACCATGGCCTCGATTGACGAGCTGCGTAAAAACCGACTGGATTCCCGCATGACGGCGGATTTCAGTGGTATTAACAAAACGGGCTACGGGTACGGGTTGGGGGTGCGCACTTTGCTGGACCCCAGCGTATCCAGAAGCCCGGCGGGGGAGTTCGGCTGGGACGGCGCAGCCGGCGCGTATGCGCTGATCGATACGGAACATCGGCTGGGCATCTTCTATGCGGAGCATGTGCTGAGCTTTGAAGAAAACTACCAGAGCATTCACCCGACGATCCGCGACCTGGTTTACGACGCGCTGGAGGAATAACCGCCCGTTGGCCCGGTTCACGGGCGCGTTGGCGGCGCGACGATGGAATAGCGACTCAGAGGGGGGATGGACCGAAATGCCGTCTCCTCTTTTTTGCTTGCTCCGAAAGGCGCGACCATCTGCAAGTTAGTGGTGGCAACGAAAACAATTGATTTTCGAAAAAAGTTTCGTTCAAATTTTCGAAAACGGTTTCAGTGCCGTTGCATAAAATCTGTATCCAAACGTATGACCTTGAAATTTTCGGAAAAAATATTATAATAAGAGTTCAACTTTGGAAATGATAAGGCATGTCGGAAGGATGGTCCAGATGCTGTTGCTGGTTACCTTTTCAGCGATTTACGGCATTATGATGTTTATATGGAGCTTTGTGTTCCTCAACCGGAGCCGAAATCAGGTTAATCAGGCTTTTCTCTTTTTTTTGAGCGCCATGATCCTTTGGATGATCCTGGCCGTATGCAACACGGACAGCGATAACTCCCCGCTGGGCATTGCGATTAAAACCGTGTATTGGCTCAGCATGATGAATTTATCGCTCTTCTTTTTATACTTTGTGTACCGGTTGGTGCGCCGAAAAATTGATACGCTTTTTCTGTGCGCGGTGCTGGTGAACACGCTGACCATTTTCGCACGGTATTTTTTCCCGATCGACTATCAGAACCCAACTTTTTGGCGATTGCCGCTGCCGACGGTCGCGCCGCTGATGGCTACGGTTTTCTGCCTGCCGGTGGCGCTGGCGCTGTACCTGATTATCAAACACTACCGAATTTCAACGGACGAGCGCCAGCGCACCCAGTTGCGTTTCCTGATTTTTGGGGTTGGGTTATCCTGCCTGCTCAGCGTGATTTCCGAATATCTTCTGCCCGCATTGTTCCATTTCAATACGCAACTGTACCTGATTTATCTGGCAATTTTCATTCTGGTGCTGTTCATCTTCATCTCCATTATGAAGTACCGGCTTTTTAACGTGCAGAATGACTATATTTTTCAAAAGCTGTTTTTAAACGCGAGCGACGGAATGGTCATCCTGAACCCCAACGAGAAAATTATCAGCATCAACCGCCGCGCGCAGGAAATCTTCTGCGACAGCGAGATGGATTCCGGCGACCGCATGACCGACTATATCCCTGAATATAGCTACGCAACGGATTATCAGCAACACGAGATCAGCCTGCGCATCGGCGACCATACGCAGTATCTTTGCCTTACGCAATACCCGATCAGCGTAGCGAATAACAAAGCGGCCGACGCGACGGTCAAACTGCTGACCATCGCCAATATTACAGAAACCAAACTTTGCCAGTTGCGGGAAAAGGACATTTTGATCGAGAAATCATCGACCGACCCGCTGACAGGCCTTTTTACAAAGCAGTATTTTATGGACAAGTTTTGCTCCAACCGGCAGGATGCGCCTGCGCAAAGGCTGGCATTGCTGTTTATCGATGTGGATAATTTCAAGGTTATCAACGACACCTACGGGACATTTGGTGGGGGATCGGGTGCTGAAGCAGCTGGCCGCCTGCATCCGTGGGCTGGTCCGCAACGATACGGATGTGATCCGTTTTGGCGGCGATGAGTTTATTGTGGTGCTGGAAAACACGCGTGCGGAGGATGCCTATCAGGTAGCGGAACGCATCCGCGGCTGTACCGGGCAAGTGGATATGGAGGCGTGCGGCGCGGACGGGTCTTTGACGCTGAGCATCGGGCTGATTGAGGGGCCGTCGCCGGTGAACGATTTGCTGCGGAAAGCCGACGAAGCCATGTATGAATCCAAGTGTAATGGCAGAAACCGGATCACGGTTTATGATGAACAGGGGCAGAACTTACCAAACATAGATATGTGAAAACCGATATCCGCCACAATGAAATACGCGAAACCTTGGGATCATGGGCCGGAAGGCATCCGGGCAGAGCCTGCGAAGCGCGAACAGAAGTCCGAAATGGGAAAACGCCGCGCCGTGCCGGTTGGTGGGTAAGACCGAAACAGAGAAAAACTCCCGTTCGGCCTCGGGGCGCGAGGAAGCGCATTGGGCAGATTGCCATCAGGTTTGATTCTTCGCCAGCATATTGACCGACAGCGCGGCTGGGAGGCGGTTGATTGAAGATGGAAGAAGGCTCGCAAACTCTTGCCCCATGAAAAACGCAAGCCAGTTGATGGCTTGCGTTATGTGTATTCAAAACCCAAACGTGTTGCTATTGCCGCCCGACCTATAGCCCTCAAGGCTCAGCATGATGAAAAACATATTGAGTGAATCAGCCGCACCGCATTGTGCCTTCGGCACGTGCGGCGCTTACGCTGAATGCGTTGTCCCATAAGGCTTCCGGCGGGCAAGGGGCAATGCCGATGCGCCCCGCAGGGGCGTTGCCATTGACTCATCTTCGCTGCGGCGAGGGTTTTGCAGCAATCTGTTACTTGCTCTTTTGATTTTTGATCGCGGCGGTTCGCTTGGCGCCCAATAGCTTTTCGGCAAAGCGAATGATTTTTTCCTGCGAAAAATAGGCCTCGTTAGGCGTGGGGGGTTTGCTCATGACCTTAGCCCACTGCTCGGGCGTAATTTCCAGCTTTTTAAGAATGTACGCCTCATCCTCCCGCATCTGCTCCTCCGGGTAAGGGGGTTGGGCCAGCTCCGCCAACGCTTCGTCGCGGGTCATTTCGCCGTTTTTAATCAGGCAGGACAGGTGATAGCGCCGCTTGTCGTAGCCGAATTTCCGGGGCAGATACACTGATTGAAACCATTTGGTAAAGCGGCTTTCGAAATGCTTGCCGCCATAGTATTCCCAGCCAAACTCCCGGGACAGGGTTGTGATGGCTTCTTTTTTAGAGTAGGGAACATAATTGAGCAGGTTAACCTGCTCGATGGCGGCAAATTTAAGCCGCGCCTGCACCAGCGACAGGTGCGCATACTTGCGCAGGCTTTTACCGCGCCCCCAGCGGCGGTACACGCTTCTCAGATGCCAGTAATCCATGCAGCTGAGTTGCTTTGAAAAAGGGCTGCTCGCGCCCTCGGTAGCGATGTTGGTGCCGTTGAGCACATAGCGGATGCCGTACTCTTTGGCAAAACGGTACACAGCCGCCACCAGCAGATGATCCTGCGGCACATCCAGATTGGCCAGTCCGGAAAACTGGTATGCGCGCTGCAATTCTTTCATGGTGGGCCAATCCATCACGATGGTGTGCAACTGTAAACCCAGTTTATTGCACAGGCGTTCGATGTTCCGCACGGCAATTTCGCTGTTCCAGCCCGTATCCACATGCACAGCGAGCATTCGTAGGCCCAGCCGGTGCGCCGTATACGCGAGGTAGGCGCTGTCCACACCGCCGGAAATGCCGATGATGCAATCAAATTCCTTATCCTTGCCATCCGCCTTGATTTGCGCGGTCAGGGCTTCCAACTCGCGCTCGCTTTCGCCCGCGCGGTACCCGCGCAGGGCCTTCTGCTCATCATAACGCTTGCAGCAACTGCAAACGCCCGCCCCGTCAAAGGTAACGGAGGGGTCGCTGTTGTCCATAACGCAACGGGTACAGATTTCAGGCATCCCGATACACCCCCAGCTCGAATAGCTCTTTTTCTTCCGGCACGTGAATCAGCACGGCTTTGCGCGGCCCGTAAAATACGAACATGCTTCCGGCGGCGGCGGCGTGCGCGCCTGCCTGATGGAGCACGGTTTCCATATCCTGAACGCCGCTTGCGCCGCCGCAGGCGATCACGGGAACCGTGACCGCGTCGGTGACGCCTTTAATCAGTTTCAGATCATACCCCTGCATCGCGCCGTCACGGTCGATGCTGTTCAGTAAAATTTCCCCCGCGCCCGCATCCTGCGCGCGGCGGGCCATCTCAACGGGGGTGCCTTCCACCGGACGGGTTCCATCGCAGGTCATGCAGCGATTTCGGCGGAGCACGTCCTGCTTAACGTCGATACTGGCCACAACGCTTTGGGAACCGAAGCATTCCGCAGCTTCACGCAATAAATCCGGATGCTCCTGCCAGGCGGTGTTTAGGATCACCTTTTCAAACCCAATGTGAAAAAGGCGGCGGATCTGCTCGATGGTGGTAATGCCGCCGCCGTAGCTCAGCGGCATGAAGGCTTCCGTAGCAATTTCCGAAAGCAGGTCAAAATCCGGCCCCGCGCCTTTTCGGCTGGCTTCGATATCCTGAATGCAAAGCTCGTCCACACATTTTTCGCTGAAAATCTTCACCGCGTTAATCGGGTCGCCCAGATAGACAGGATCCTTGAACTTGCGGGTTTTGACCAGATTGCCGTCCGATATCAGCAGGCAGGGAATCAGGCGCGGCCGATGAAACATGTCAGCACACCTCCGCGAAGTTTTTCAGAAGCGCCATCCCGAAACGGTGGCTTTTTTCCGGGTGGAACTGCGTGCCGCGCACGTTGCCGTGCCGCACGGCGGCCACGAAGGGGCGGCCGTAATCGCAAATCATCAGCGCATCCGCGTCGTTTTCGCACTGGGCGTAATAGCTGTGCACAAAATAATACCGCTGCGCTTCGGCGACGCCGCGCATCAGGGGGTCAGCCGCGTCCGGAAGCGTGACAAAATCCCACCCCATGTGGGGCACCTTCAGTTCCGGATGGTCCTCCAGCTGAAAACGCAGGTTGCGGAAGCGGATGTAGCCCAAACCTTCGCTTTTCCCTTCCTCACTGGAAAGGCCCAGCATCTGCATGCCAAGGCAAATGCCTAAGACCGGCTTTCCCTGCGCCACGGCCGTGTCCAGCGCGGCGCGCATGCCGCTCGCGTCCAGGCGGACCATGCCTTCGTCAAACGCGCCAACCCCGGGCAAAATCAGCTTTTGACAGGAAGTAAGCTCTTCCGCCGTATGGACAATCAGGCTTGCGGCGCCGGCCTTTTTGAGCATATTGTGAATGGAGCCGACATTGCCGATTCCATAGTCCAGAATCCCGATCAAATCAAGCGCCCCTTTCCGAGAAATGGGTTTTGCGGCTTTGCGCGAAGGGAATTCCCAGTTGTGAAGGCAAGCGGGTTTAGCGGCACACGTTGCGCGGCGCGGCTTGCCTCCTGCGCGGATAGCGTGCGCGCTATCAAAAAAATACGGCAAAAGCGCGAACACCTTTGTCGTATCCATAGCATAGCATTCCGCGACCCGAAAGTCAACGCGCGGCGGTAGGGACGGACGCAACAGGGGTACTTCAGGAAATGCGCTTCGCAAGCGTTAAGCGGTTGCGCGCCTCGGAATAGGCATAGGTTTGCCGGTCGGTCATTCGCTTGACCATCAGCACGCCCAGCCCGCCGATGGAGCGTTCCTCCGCGGAGAGCGTCAAATCCGGCGCTTCGCGGAGCAGCGGATTGTAGGGGACGCCGTCGTCCGCAAACCGCAGAAGAATCTCTCCATCCCGCGCCTCAAAGTCCAACTCCGCAACCGTGGCGCCCGAGTGATGAACGATATTCATGAACACTTCTTCCAGCACGGCTTCCAGCGCGAAACGGGCTTTCGGGCCGCAATCCGTAGCGTCCAGAAACGCGTTCAGCGCCTCCATGGCCCGCGGCAGGTTGTCCGCAGTGGGGGTCAGAATCATGAAAACCCCTCCCCGAGGCTCACTCGATGGTCAGGATATCAACAAAGCCGGACATCTCCAGCACTTCCATAACCATTTTATCCACATGGCGCACAATCATATCACCCTGCTTGCCCATGCGCTTTTGAAGCGCGAGCAGCACGCGCAGCCCGGCGCTTGAAATGTAGGTGATTTTGGTAAAATCCAGCACCAGATGCGCAACGCCGGTAAGGTCGCTCAGCGCCTGTTCCAAATCGGGCGAGGTGATGGTATCCAAACGGCCGTCCAGCTTCACGGTCAGGGTCTTTCCGCTGGTTTCCGTAGCAATGGTCATAGCGTATGCTCCTTTCGGTTTTACCTTTATGCCTTGGAGGGCAATTTCTTAATGACGGTCAACTCCGCGCGGGATGCGCGCGCGCTCACCGTTACATCGTCGGCCATGCCAAACAGGATATTGGTTTCCATCGCTTTCAGTTCATCCGGCTTTTCGGTTTCCGCCGGCACCTGATAGTTGGAAAGCAGCGAAAGCGGCATGTAGTAACCGTTTGCGCTTTCCGTGCCGTCGGTAAACAGCGGGATGTACTCCGCCGCGTCCGACATGAACGCGTCGGAAAAAAATGCGCCGATTTTGGCAAACAACCCCTTGGGCGGTTCATTGCTTCGGCTCTTGGAAATTTCCACCAGCTTGTCGCGCTTGGCGTCGCTCAGCGTGCCTTCCAGCAGCAGGTGGATTTCCATGTTCGTATCGGTTGTATCCACCCAAAGCGTCGCGTCGGTTTCTTCCAGCACAAAACGGATGCTGGCGATCAGTTCCTCGGCGAGCAAACGCATCCGAGCGCCGTATTCTGCCGAATAGCCGATGTATTGGACGGTTCTTTCCACCAAATCCAACGCGGGGGCAATGTGATCCGCCGAAACCGTGATTACATCTGATTGCATACCGATCCCTCCCGGTTTTTGGCGCCGCCTTTCCCAAAGAACGCACGGCCTGTTTTGCACAGGATACCACAAAATGCAGGGGCTGGAAAGTATCGCGGTAAAATTTCATGCCCCTGTGAATTGCAAGTTGAATTGCCGCCCCCCTGCCACATCATGCAGTCTTGAAGG
>DAOPZY010000023.1:0-42040 GCA_035353615.1 Candidatus Limiplasma sp. | reverse complement strand
CCGAAGGCGGGACTTGAACCCGCACGGTATCGCTACCAACGGATTTTGAGTCCGTTTTGTATTTTAATTTTGATTTTATGTTGTATCATAAGGCTTTGAATGCTTAACAGAATTGTAATAGTGAAAATTACGTGAAGGATTGATATATATAGCGAGAACTGATATACTTGCTTTACAAGTATTTAGGAGGTTTGAACTATGTCCCGTCACGAGATAAAGGAAGGCATAACGATTAAGCAGGAAGTAGTTTCGGCAGCACCTAACGAACTTACACAACAGCAACTTGATAAAAACCTAAAGAGATTCCATACTTTCCAGCGTGGTCTGTTTGGTGAAAATCACGAAGCCGGTTCAGTTGTGTTAAAACATAGAGTAACAAGAGAAGATAACTTGATTAGACTTAAAAAAGAATTTTTACTATCAAGGCAAGGTAAGCACGATGCAGATAAGACATTAAAGGCTTATGAGTGTAATTTTAACCGTATATATGACTTTATAGGTTTCAATTATCTTCGTCAAGGTATGGAACAAGTAGATGATGCTATTGATAGAGAGATAGGAACAAAACGGGATATTGGCGCAAGTATGCCAATATATATCTTAGAGTCAGAGAATTTTTCTTCTTACTATCACGACTACCTATCGAATACAAGTCACTTAGCCGAACAAACAATACTATCTGCAATGCGTCATTATCGTGCTATTATCTATTTTGCACAAGAAGAAGGATTGATTAAACCATTTGATATAAAGATTAAGGAGATAGCGCCGCCTATTAAAGATACTTTTTCTAAATATGAACTTGAGCAGATTGTTAAAAAACCTAAGAAAGAAAGTTTTATTGATTATCGTTGCTGGGTTATGATTAAATATCTTATGGCAACTGGTAACAGAGTTAGTTCAATGCTTGCTTTAGATGTCAAAGACATAGATTTTGAAGATGGTGGCATTACCGTCAATATACAAAAGAATAAGAAACCGAAACTAATGCCACTCCATCCCGACTTGCGCAAAGTGCTCAAAGAGTTTATCAATTATTATCGTTGTGATAAAGATGGGGATCCTTATTATAACGAACCGTTGTTTTGCAATGCTTATGGCGCAAGACTTGCTTATAATAGTGCAAGGGATGCAATGGAAGATTACTTTTGTTCCCGTGGTGTTGTCTGGGAAGGCTTTCATAAGTTTAGGCATAGCTACGCCGCAAACTGGATAAGGGATGGTGGCAATCCCTTTATGCTAAAAGAACAACTTGGACATTCCACTCTTGCGATGACCAATAGATATGCTAATATCTATGGGATGGCAACGAAGCAGGAGTCCGAAGAACATAGCCTTATCAGTAAAGTGAGAGAGAAAGCAGGGCGTAAACAAATAAAAATAAGGAAGGGATAATCCCTTCCTCTTTGTATGGTGCCGAAAGCCGGACTCGAACCGGCACGGTTTTCACCGCTTGATTTTGAGTCAAGTGCGTCTGCCATTCCGCCACTCCGGCAACGAAAAGCATTATACCATCTGATAAAAACTAAGTCAAGCCCCTTATGACATATAGTCATAAGGGGCGCTAACATTCATTACTTCTTCAACTGGGCAAAGGCTTTAGCAAACTTATCTGCCATTTCCTTCTCTTTCTTCGCTTGCTTCCTTTTACGTTGTTCCTCCGCCGATTGCTTACCTTTAACTTTATAACCGAGGAATTTCTTTGCATATTCGCTACGGATAGCGGGCATAGGCTTATAGACAAGCGTTGTCGTTCCATCTGCCTTTACGCGTTTAATCTTCTTCTTGCTTTCCTCTTGGAGCCATATAAGGCCATCTTCGTCTTTACGCTCGACCGCGTCCGTAATTAGATTATCAAGAGTAGTTTTGCGATATTCTTCAACTTCGTTAGGATTAAGTGCCATTGATTAACCCTCCTTGATTTTAATAGATTTGCTATTGGATAGGATGATTATAGACCTATGATAGCAAAGCGTCAATAGCACGTTCGTTATTCCTTGGATTTGCGAACATGATAAAAAAGCGTCAAAAGCGCGTCCGTTAATATCGAATAGTAATATGCGAATATTCGCATTATGATATTGACATTTACGAACACCTTTGGTATAATAACACTTGTAAGAACGAAGGAGGTTAGAACGATGGCGAAGGTAAAATACATCCGCGTTTCAACGATTCATCAGAACACCGATAGGCAGGAGCAGAATAGCAAGGATTTTGATAAGATTTTTATTGATAAAGCCAGCGGAAAGAATACAGATAGGCCAGAGTTTATAAAGATGATGGAGTATATACGCGAAGGTGATACGGTTGTCTTTGAAAGTTTTTCCCGCATAAGCAGAAGCCTTCCCGATTTGTTAAACATTTTAGGTGAGTTTGATCGTAAAGGCGTTTGCTTTATCAGTGAGAAAGAGCAGATAAGCACAGAGGGAGCAACAGGGCGTTTGGTTGTGGCTGTATTGGGGGCTATTAGCGCGTATGAACGCGAAATAAACGCCGAGCGCAGGGAATACGGTTACAAGAAAGCCCTTGATAAAGGTATTGTAGGCCGACCCAGCGCAGAAAAAACGCAAGCCTTTGAAATCGCTTTAGCGGAATGGAAAGCAGGAAAGATTACAGCGACAGAGGCTATCAAACGCTCACAAATGGGCAGAACAACATTCTATAAGTTGGCAAAGGAAGGGGCATAAAAACCCCTTCCAGCCAACGTGAAAGCGTGATATACTATGTTTTGTAAGTTAAGCCAGCGAGAGATAGACGCAAATGAGTGCGAAGCAATACAGCAGTCACACGGGGATGAGTGCATAGATTGTCCATTCTTCATCCCCTTTATAATGCACTTGATAAATGATAACGAAGTTCAATAAGCAGGAGGATAATAGAAAAATGGCAAAAAACGCAGATTTGAATAAGGCAAGCGTAGCAAAGAAAGACGAGTTTTATACGCAGCTAACAGACATAGAGAAAGAAATGCGATATTACACGGAGCATTTCAAGGGGAAAACAATCTTTTGTAATTGCGACGACCCAGAAACCAGCAATTTTTGGCTCTACTTTGAGTTGAACTTTGAGAAGCTTGGTATTAAAAAGCTGATAGCAACGCATTATGAAACAGATAAGCCGTCATATAAGCTGGAATTGATGGCTGATATAGATGGTGATGGTAAAGTAAGTAAGCGCGACATTATCCGTACAACGTTAAAACAAAACGGGGACTTTAGAAGCCCTGAATGTATAGACATTCTTAAAGAAGCCGATATAGTGATAACAAATCCTCCGTTTTCGCTTTTCCGTGAGTTTGTTGCTACATTGATGGAATATAATAAGAAGTTTATTATAATTGGCAATATGAATGCTTTACATTATAAGGAGATATTTCCGCTTATACAAGATAACAAGATGTGGCTTGGTATCAGTATTCGTAACGGAGATAGAGAATTTAGAGTTCCAGACAGTTATCATATAACAGCAGTAGGATTTAGAATAGGCGAAAATGGTGAAAAGTATATTCGTGTAAAAGGTGTTAGATGGTATACTAATTTAGAAACAAAGCATAGGCATGAATATATGATACTATATAAAACATATACACCGGACGCATATCCAACATATACTAATTTCGATGCTATTGATGTAGATAAAGTAGCAGATGTACCGATTGATTATTATGGTATAATGGGTGTTCCAGATACCTTCATTCAAGAGTATAATCCCGAACAATTTGAAATAATAGGCTTGGGTTGTGGAGATATGGCTAAAACGATAGGAATTAAGAAAAACCACAGAGGGAGAACAGATTTAGCTTACTTGTTTGATGGTGTACCTAAATGCCCTTATTCAAGAATACTAATAAGGCGAAAGGATAAAGCAAATGAAGATTGAACTTAAAGAGATACCAATAGCCGAAGTTGCAAAAGGTTACGTTGATAGTGCAGATGAAGGTGTGATGGCATACGAAGGTAAGCTAAACGTTAGACCTGCCTATCAGCGTGAGTTTATTTACAAGGATAAGCAAAGGGACGAAGTGATAAACACTATCCGTAAAGCGTTCCCTTTGAACGTGATGTATTGGGTAGTCAACGAAAGCGGCGGTTATGAAGTATTAGACGGGCAACAAAGAACGATTAGCTTTTGCCAATATATAAACGGGGATTACTCAATCAACTATCAGTATTTTCACAATTTGGAGAAGGACGAACAACAGCAGATATTGGACTATAAATTGATGGTTTACATTTGTGAAGGTTCTGACAAGGAAAAGCTGGATTGGTTTAAGATCATCAACATAGCGGGCGAGAAACTAACAGATCAGGAGTTAAGGAACGCCATCTATACAGGTGAATGGCTCACAGACGCGAAGCGGCATTTTAGCAAAAACGGTTGTCCTGCCTATATGCTTTACAAGGACTGTTTCAACGGCTCAGCAATAAGACAAGACTATTTGGAAGCAGCAATAAGCTGGATAGCGGCAAAGGATGGGAAAGCCATTGAGGAATATATGGCAATCCATCAACATGATAAGAACGCTAACGAATTATGGCTATACACGCAAAGTGTGATGAATTGGGTTAAGGCTGTATTCCCCCATTATCGCAGAGAAATGAAGGGCATTGATTGGGGGTTGCTCTTTAATGAGTTTGGTTCAAAGAACTATGATACACAGGCATTTGAGAAGGAAATCGTTAGGCTGATGAGCGATGACGATGTATCGGCAAAGAATGGCATTTATGCGTATTTACTTGATGGTAGAGAAAAGCATTTAAGCATAAGAGCATTTACACAGACAATGAAAAGCGCGGCATACGAACGGCAGAAAGGTATTTGCCCTAATTGCCATAAACACTTTGAGTTGGAAGGCATGGAAGCTGACCATATTACACCGTGGCATACAGGAGGAAAGACAACGAGCGATAATTGTCAGATGCTTTGTAAGGAATGCAATAGGCGGAAATCTGGTATATGACTTGATAGGGGCTAAAGATAGCCCCTATTTTTTCTATTTGCGGAGGAGTAATAGAACAATACCGATATTCCGACCATATGCGGCGGAGGGATAAAAACTACCATTAACTAATCCTCAACCAATAGAATAGATTAACGGGGGGGTATATTACGGGATATTCCAAAATTGAAAACGTAAAGCGGGTTGTATATGGCCTATGCTCCCACCAAATGACGCGGCGATTTGAAAAGACGGTAAAATTTTGATAGAATATAGGTAGGACAAAAGTAGTAAATAATATTATTCTGTTTTACAGAATATATAGAGGGCATAGCCCTAAAAAGAAAAGTGAGGGATTTTTGACATGAAACAAATTCGGGACAAGATATTTTCAATACGATTCTCTTAGCAAGAATTGGAATACATCCAATACAAAGCGGATGTATTGGGCGTATCATCAGGGGCTTATATTCGACTATTGGTTAATAGGGATAGGGAGGAATAGATAGATGGGAAGGTATGATTACGTAATAAACGAGGAGTGTTTAAGCGTATGTCTTTCGAAATTACACAACAGAGTTTATGACGAAGCGATAGCTAAGACAATACGTGAGCAAGACCAAAAAGAAATTATCGAACGTGCTAAACAGGAAGCTTTAGCCGCGTTGAATTTATAGATACATAATGATGCAAGCTCTACTATCAAAGAAATTGGCAAAGACATATAGAACATGCTCAAAGGAAATAAATTTTAAATTACGGTTAAAGACGGAAGGGACGGGTTATTATGGCGGTTGCAAATTAGAGGACGGTTATAATAAGAAGTCCGCACAAGTTAGAAAAGCAATTTATAGGGGTATACAAAGATGATTTATAGGCGGCAAGCAAAGATTTAACAGGAAAAGAATTGGTCGTGTATTTAGATTTATGCGGTAACATGGATGGATACAAAATAGAATTCAGTCCGGCTTACTTTCATGAGTATTATGGCATTAGTAAAGACACAGCAAGAAACGCATTTGATAAGCTACTTTCTTTAGGATATATAACGAAAGAAAATTCAACGTACTATTTTAACAGAACGCGAAACGCTATATGATTTTTTCATATAGCGTTTCGTTTTTATAGGGAAAATCCATATAGGGTATATGTAATATTCATAGAGAAATAAATAATAAATAGCCTGCCTTACGGCAGGCTTCATTAAATATAGCGCGGCTTACGCCGCGCGTACCAAAAGGAGAAAATAGAAATGGCTTACGAGTTTAGAGAAGGTGAAGAATTGGCTATCAAATGTCTAAAGGCAAAAGGTTATGACATAATAGATAGACGTAACAATCCGCTCTATTGGAAAATGGATATTGATTTTACTGTTTTATATGGTAAGGACATAATAGAAGTAGAGATAAAATGGGATTAGAAGATGAACAATACATGTTCGTTCTTTTTTGAATTGATGACAGATGTGAGATTGAACAAGGTTGGATGGGCAACCTATACACAAAGTGACTATATCTTCTATGGTGATAGCCAAAGCAAAAGATTCTACGTGTTTAAGACAAGTGAAATGCGTGAATATTTGCAAGCGCATGATGCAGAGTATGAAACCCGCATAGCAACCGATTATAACAGGGACGGTACAATCCGCAAACAATCATTAGGGGCTATTGTGCCAATAGAGCTATTTTGCAAGTCAGTAAGCGTTTAGGAAATTGACATAGAGCAACGATTACAGGGAAATAGCGTTTAAGGCACGTAGAAGCCGCTTTAAGCGTGTTTGGCGAGGATGGGCTGTACTAACTTGTCGAAGGGTAAAACAACCACCTGCGGGCGATTATAGAGCTAAGAAAGCGGGGGATAGAAAAATTTATTTTTCTTATAAATTACGTAACGGACTACGATATATTTGAAACGTGTAAGACTGATTACAAATATTTAATAAATAAAAATATATGAGACGTCATCTCATATATATGTTAATATATTTGTAATAAACGCTTGTTCTGGCATATAGTATTTTGAGTCCGTCACGTCTGCCATTCCATCACTTCGGCTGAAACAAAAAAATTATATCATTAAACCGTTTTTTTTTCAATAGTAAAGTTCCCATAAGTTATATAAAGTAGTGTTCGGGCATCAATGATAAGCGAAAGAATTAGCGGGGAAATCGGCGACAGTCTGATCCGGGGAATGGAAGTTCAAGCAAACCTTGATCCGCGAATTACTCCAAACATTGTAGGAAGCCGTTTGGGTTTGTGTGTCATCCAGGGTTTCGAAATGTCGGCGCTTGTAGAAGCGTTGAGTGTCCAGTCCGTGTTGACGTTCGACCCGCCAGTTGTGCTCTAAAGTACCCACACAAATGTGTCGATAAAGAATTCCCAGTTCCTTGTGCGTCAGCTCAAAGCAGCTCTCTTCCCGGCACTTCTGACCGTTCAGAGCATCGGTGAACTCATGGCCGTTGTCGGTTTAAACCTCTTTCATCCGGAACGGCGCAACCTGAACGGCATGACGTAGAAACTGTGCCGAGGCATAATCAGTGTGTTCCGCAAAGATCTCCCGATAACACCAGCGGGAGTACTCATCTGCCATCTTGTTGCTTTCTCGATCTCAAATCCTGATAGAAGAATCGTTAAAACTGCAACAGTCGCTGTGCCTTCATTGACCGTCCCGTCCGGCCAGTGCCTTCCCTTCAAATCAGCACAGCATCGTTAGCTTGTACTCGTTTGCATTAGCGCCATAGCGGCAGCGTGCTAACCCGATGCCATCCTTTGGGTTACCCTGATCGGGAGCGTCAACCCACGCATTCCCCCAAATGCGGAAATGTGTGCGTTGATGTCAGCACCGTCCTCCAAAGCGTCCCCACTCCCCCACCCCCGCAATTCGTTGGTATCGCTTCGGTTTGCTTCTTGCTGGCCTTCGCCCTTCATAAACGCAGCGCATGTACTTGTCCAAGACGTTACTACGGTTCTTCCCAGATGGATCTTACCCTTTGACAGCGCCGGCTGTGATCCCGTCGATGATATTCCGCTGCAGGAAGCAATATAGGATGATAATCGGAACAATCACATACACAATGCAGGTGCAAATCAGGGTCCAGTCGCTTGTGTATTGCCCAAAAAAATCATAGATTTTTAGCGGCAGGGTTTTCAGTTCGGTTCTGGTAAGCATAATCTGCGGGAGGTAGAAATCGTTCCAAGCCGTCAGGCCACAAATCACAATCAGCGTTGATACCACCGGCTGCATCAGGGGGAGGATCAGCCGGGAGTATATCACAAAATGCGTCGCGCCATCGATCATCGCCGATTCGGATATCTGATAGGGTATCGTTTTCATAAAGCTGGTCATCATAAACACAACCATGGGAATACCGATCGCGGCATACAGTATCATCATCCCGCCATAGGTGTTAAGCAGACCAAGGTTTTTGTAAATAATGTACACGGGGATCGTGATGGTTTGCACCGGAAAAATCATCGGGATCAGAAAGAACGCCGAGTAGAAACCGGCCCGCTTAAAAGTCATTTTGGTAATGGCGTAGGATGCAAGGGTTCCCACAAACAGTTCAATCACCAACGAACCGGCAGTGATGATGAAGCTGTTCATAAAGGAACGCACAATGGAGGAACGCTGAAACACCGTCACATAATTCTGTAAACTTAGCGTATGGGGCAGGCGAAGGGGGTATTTCATAAAATCGCTATGCGTTTTAAAAGAGACCATCAGCAGGGTTAAAAACGGAATGAGCGCGATCAGGGATAGCACAATCAATATGCCATATTGAAACACTGAGTAGGCGCTCCATCTTCTTCTGCGCTTTGCGTTCAGCTGAGCGGGCCGCATTTCCTTGGCCATGCTAGTCATAATACAGCATCCTCCCTACCTCGCATGATTTTCATCTGTATCAGGGATACAATCAGCACAAACACGAACAGGGTCAGCGAAACTGCCGTCCCGTATCCCATCCGGCTGTACACAAATGCGCTGGAGTACACATTGATGGCAAGCGATTCTGTGGCATGTCCGGGGCCGCCGCCTGTCATAATAAAGGGCAGGTCATAAATCTTGAGCGTGCCAATGGTGGATAGAACAATGTTGATGGTCAGGGAAGGCGCCATCAGCGGCAAAGTAATCTTCCAAAACTTCTGGCTTCTCCCTACCCCATCAATGGCCCCCGCTTCATACAGGGATTTATCGATGGATAGAATGCCGGCCAGATAGATCACCATGCTCTGCCCAAGCCACTGCCAAACGTTCACCAAAGAAATGGTATGGATGGCAACGTGCGAATCCGCGAGCCACAAAACCTTGGAGAGCCGATCCAAACCCA
The DNA here is from genome assembly GCA_035353615.1 of Candidatus Limiplasma sp. Lineage (GTDB taxonomy): Bacteria > Bacillota > Clostridia > Christensenellales > Aristaeellaceae > CAXXOK01. The sequence continues at coordinate 32,771 of DAOPZY010000023.1, read as the reverse complement.
ACGCGGATAAAACGCCGGGCAACAGCCCGCTGACAGGGTCCAGCATCAAATTCCAGATGAAGCCGATGGCCACTGTGCAAATGACGGACGGAAGAAACAGCACTGCGCGGAAGAAGTTTCGCCCGCGAAACTGATCCTGAAGGAGCACCGCAAAAAAGATACCCAGCACATTTTGGATAATCACGATTTCAATAAAATAAATCAGGTTGTTTTTTAAAACATCCTGCAATTCTTTCGTCTGAAAGATCTCTAAATAATTCCGAATGCCGATGAAATCAAAATCCCGGGAAATGCCGTTCCAGTTCGTCAGGGAAATAACAATGCTGAAAATAAAGGGAATCAGGTAGATAAACAGCACCAGTAAAACCGCAGGCAAAAGAAAAAAGTAGGGCTCCAGTCGTTTCTGTTTCATAACGCACCTCTTACACTGTGGAAACCGCGTTTGCAGGTTTTTCATCATCGGAGAACTGTAAAACGCTCGCACAGATGGTTTTCTACCGCTATTGCACAAGAGAAGGGTGAGCCGTGGTTTGTTGTCCACGGCTCACTCGCGCCGAGTCGCTTACTCCTTCTTATCCTGCGCTGCCTGCAAAGCGGCCGCCATATCCGCGGCGGTCGTATCGCCGCTGTACAAAAGCTGCATTTGTTTAAAGAATTCAGACTGCGCTCCGGAATACATCTGGTCATAGTAGAACGGCAGGGAATCCTCCGACAGGAGATCGGTCCACATGGCCAGCGCTTTGTTCGCCACGCCCTGTACCGGCGTCATGTTGGCCATCGTGTCCGCAAAATACTGCGCGCCTTCCGCGCTGGAAATGTAGCTCAGGAAAAGCTTGGCGGCGTCCTTATGCTGGCTGGACGCAACAATCGCCTGATACTGCCCCACTTCGGCCGCGCCGTAATGGGCTTCGCCTGCTTTGTTGGTCGGCAACGGGAAAACGCCGACTTCAAATTCCGGCTCCGCCAGATTGATCGGGCCCATAATCCACTCGCCGTGCGTCATCATGGCCGCCTTTTCGGTGGCAAAGTAAGTCGTCGCCTGATCGTATGTGAGCCCGGCGGCCTCTTTGGAAACAGCATTGCTGGAGAAGAAATCCTGCATTTCCTGCAAAGCCGCAACCACATCCGCATCCGTATAGCTGGCGGTTCCTTCATTGATATTCTTAAACAGGTCCGGATGCTGCGCATACAGGTCCTGCATGAAAATCATGGCTTCCTGCCCGGTAGTCCACGTATCTTTGATGCCTTGAACGGTCGGCGTAACCCCGGTGGCCGCGATTGTGTCGCAAAGCTTCAGATACTCTTCACGGTTGGTCGGGACAGTCCAACCGTTTTTATCAAACATGGTTTTGTTGTACACAACGCCAACCACGTCTTCCGCAAAGGGAATGCCGTACACTTTGCCGTTGGACGTTACGGCATCCAGCGCGGCAGCGTTATAGGCGGAAAGGAAATCCGACCCAGTGATGTCTTCCAGATAGCCGGCGTCGATATACTGCTGATAATCGCTGGGTTTGATGGTCGTAACATCGATGCCGTCCCCGGCCAGCAGTTTAATGGACTGCGTTTCCGAGTACTCGCCGCCGGTGTTGGAGCCCATCTGGAAATCAACCGTGATCCAAGGATATTTCGCCTCGAAACCGTCGATCATATTCTGAGGATATGCGCCATCCGCGGATTGCACCCATGTGTAATACGTGATGGTAACGGGCGTCTGATCCGCTTCGGCACAGGCCGTGGTCAGCGCGGCGCCGCAGCCCACCAGCAGGCTGGTTGTCAGCGCAGCTGAAAGGAATTTGGAAATGATCCCTTTTTTCATCAGGTATCCCTCCTTGTGATTTGTGTGCGGGTATGTTTGTTGAACTATAAAACGGCCGTTTCTTATAATTCGATTTATTATATAATGGACACGGGGGAAGCCCGTGACGAAAATTTTGTCTGAAAATTAGCATTTCCTTGCTTATTTCTTATTTCGGTTGCTGGGCAGCGAGCCTGTATACTTTTTATAAACCCGGGTGAAATAATTAGGGTCAGGGTAGCCGACTTTCACGGCGACATCCGCGATTTTCAAATCAGAATTATTAAGCAGGTACTGGGCTTGCTCCATGCGAACCTGCATGGTATACTGACTGATGGTTTGCCCCTTGAGTTGCCTGAACGTACGGCTCAGGTAGGAGGGCGAAATGTAGAAAAGCCCAGCGATTTCCTCAAGGGAAATGTCCTGATCCATATTTTTCTGAATCAGATTCGCCACCTGTTCGCACAGGGCGATCCGTTCGCTATCGGCGCGTATGCTTGCCTTGCAATATTCCGCAATGGCTGTTTCCGCTTTATCCAGCACTTCTTCAACGGAAAAAAAGATCAAGTCCGTCGTATGCAGATTGATTTCGTATTCAAGCTTTTTAAACACGGAATAATGAATGTATTCATCGGACTGCACCACCAGCAGCATATGGAAAATGACGCTGGTTAGGGCCTGAAAACTGATTCGTTCCTGAAGCGCGTCGGCGGCCCGTCGGCGCAGGGTTTGGATTATCTTATCCGCCTGGCCGGCCAAAGCGAGCACGCTGATTTTTTTATCATCCAAATCGTCACCCTTGCCATCCGCTGCCCGGCGCGAATAGGTCAGGTCGTCGGCGGCGGTGTGTAAAGCGCGCTGATACATGGTAATCATGCTATCGTCCGGGTTTCTGCCGGCAAAGCCCCACAACGCTTCGCCCGTCACCAGAGTACGCATGGCCGATAATGAGGCGGCGTTCATTGGGGCGCTCATCTCAAAGCAGAACAGTGAAGGATGGACTTCATCCAGATAAAGCCCGGGAACGGAACGGTACCGTTTTTGAATTTCCGCAATCGGGTAGGGTTCTTTGGTTTTCAATACCGCCAGCACGGTCGGCGTTTCTCCGCCGATTTTCTCCTGGATTCCTGACGCGTTTTTCCGTTCGGACGCGGTCATGACCGCCGCGTTCAGTTCATCCGGATCGATTGGTTTGAGCAGGTAGTTCACGCTTCCGGCCTTGATGGCCTCCTTGGCATAGCTGAACTCATTATAGGCGCTCACAACTATCGTCTGCATTTCGGCATGGTTCTTCTGGATGTGCTGCAAGAGGAAAATTCCGTCTTTTCCGGGCATGCGGATGTCGGTAATCACAAGGTCCGGCAATTGATCCGCCATCAGCTGCAACGCCTCGTCCCCGTCCTGCGCCTTCCCAACCAGTACGCCGTCGCAACGGTCCCAGTCGATCATTTTACAGATGCCTTCCAGGATCAGCGGATTATCTTCCACGACAAGTATTTTGAACATCTGGTTCCCTCTCTGCAAGCATTCGCTACGGTCGTTCCGGAATATGAAGGGTAAACGTTGTTCCGACCCCTTCCGCGGAAATCACGCTGATTCCCGCGGTTTCGCCAAAGAGCAGCTTTAGCCGCAGGTTCACATTGAGGATGCCAATTTTTCTGGTTTTGGTCTGTTGCAGCAAAAGTTCGTCGCTTGAGGCGGAAAGCATTTTCGTGATTTCCGCCAGATCGTCCGCCTTCATCCCGCTCCCGTTATCCTGAATGTTCACTGTGAGGACGCTGTCATCCATGCTGGCCTCAATCAGGATCAGCCCATCCGATTTTTTCTGGTGTACGCCATGGTGTATCGCATTTTCCACCAGGGGTTGCAGCATGAATTTCACTACCGAATGGCTCAGGCATTCCGGCGGAATTTGATACTCAATGCGAAACCGATCCTGATAATTGATAGCCTGCAAGGTAAAGTAATTGCGCACGTGGTTCAATTCATCCTGAAAGGTGACAACGTTGGAGGTATACTGCATGTTGTACTGAAAAATCTTCGCAAGGCTCAGGATCATTCTGGAAATGTCCTGCATCCCATGAATTTGCGCCATGCAGTTGATGGAATCCAGCGAGTTATACAGAAAATGGGGCGCGATTTGCGTTTGAAGCGCTTTAAACTCCGCGTCCTTTTGCGCCAGAACCAGTTCCCGTTCTTTTTCAACATGACTTTGAATTTCCACCTGCATGGTGTTATAGTACATCGCCAGCCGGTTCACTTCCCGAAAGGAGTCCGTTGTGGGCACAATTTCATTGTACTGCCGATCCCTCGCGCTGCTCATGGCTTCTTCAAGACGTTCCAAAGGCTTTGAGATCATGCGGGCGATGGCGACCGCCAGTACCATCAGCACCGCAGAGGCAATAAGCCCAATAATAACGTACAGTTTGGACATGCCGGACATTCGGTCGCTGATGAGCGTATTATCCGGGATAATCACATAGCTCCAGTCAAAATAGGAGCTTTTCAGCAGCAGCGGCGCGGAGTTTTCCCGTGAAAACTGGCTGTTTTGATAGGCGTCCGTCTGGGCATAGGGAATGAGTATATTGTTGTGATCGCTGCTGTTATATATGGCCGTGCCGTCCGGAAGCGTTATCAGAATAGCGCCGTGTTCCAGCGTCTGGCTTTGGCCGATAACGCCCGCAAAGTTGCGATATTTCAAATCGACAATCAGGTACCCGATGGTGGACCCATCCCGCAGGTTTTTGAGTACCCGCCCGACCGAAAACGCCTTCAGGTTATTGGTCAAATCGTTGGAGGACAACCGAACGCCCAAAATCTGAAACCGTCCGTCGCCGTTTTGAAGTTTTTGAATGATCTCATCATCCGTCGGCGTTTCATTGGCGATGTTTTCAACGATGGTGGAAATATAACGCTGACTTTTCTGCCCGTAAATCTTGATGGAACCGATATCGGTTCTATATTTGTAAATATTGTCCGCCTCCTCACGGAAACGGATGGAATCTAGCGTCAGGTTGGTTAACGACGGATCTTCCAAAAGAATGTTCTGCAACGTGCTGGAGGCAAAAAGCTCCAGAGATTCGTTGCGAAGCTGAGCAAAATAGATGTCTAGGTTACGGTCAATGCCCTGCGCCACCGCTGTGTAGGTCACATTGAAATCATCCCGGATTTCCTTTGAAATCGAACGGTATGAGTATAGGAGTAAAAACAGAATGGGAATCAGCGTCACAAATACAAAGGCGAGTATAATGGTTCCGGAAATGCTTTTCCCCACATCATGCTTGCTATGCTTATCTCTGTTCATCATATTATTCCTCAGAGTGTAGTGTATAGGCGCACTTTTGAATTGTCAATAGCGGATCAGGTGAAGCGTCCGGCGGCAGGGTCGGCAAGTTGAAGGGCTGCCCGCCGGACGTGGCAGGAAACCATAATGATGTTTGATGTGCATTGAATCTCAGAATTGAACGCCAAGCTGTCCGCAAGGCTATCGGATGGCAATACTACGCATTTCATGACCGTCATCAGCATTGCTGGGAATCTTCAAAATGCCTCTTTGCCCTAACAAGAAAAGCTGCCTCATAATTCATGAAGCAGCTATCCTCATTTGCATCGGGCGATCCCGTTTCCGCCATTCCAGACTCGCGCATACCGTAACCGAAGCCCTTGCCGGCGAAGGTCCGCCGCGCTCTGCCGGCCACGCGCATCAGCCGATTGATACCGTTTGCAATCCGGCAATCACCGCATGATCGCGTGGCTGTGAATATAGAATTCCTCCTGGCTGGGCTGTACGCTTTTCACCTTCGGGGGTAGCGAATCGTCAAAGCGCTGCGCCGCCTGTTCATCCAACTCAAACGCGGCGCTTTGGCGGTATACCCATCGCCTTCCATCCAAAACGCCCGGTTTCAGTTCCTTGGCCATCATGGCCGCCGGAAACACGCCGTCCTCAAGGCTGATATTGAACTTCTGGCAACTTTTGAAACCCCGGCTCACATAATTATCCGGGTTCCCAAAAATGACAATCACATCGTATCCCAGTTGGATGGCCCTTTCAAACGATGCTTCCATAAGCTTTTTCCCATAGCCGCACCGTTGGTATTGCGGCAAAATGCTCACCGGCCCAAAGGTGAGGATTGGTTTCTCGAGCCCTGCCTCATCGATCAGCATTGTTTTCGTGTACATGATGTTGCCAATCACATGGTGATCCGCTTCCACCACCAAGTCCAGCTCCGGGATAAAATCCTCATGGCCCCGTAAAATATGCGCTAAATAGTGCTCGTTACAGCCGGGTACATACAGGTTCCAGAAGGCTTCTCTTGTGATTGCCTCCACGGTTTCATAATCGGCCGGCGTTTCATTGCGGATCAGCGTATCATGGTTCATGGGGTATCCTCCTATCCCATCGTCGATTTTTATACGGGCTGTTCTGTTAAGAGTACAAGCCGTATTTCAGCGAAGCCTCATCCCCTGCGGCAGGCAGTTCAGTGAGTCCGCTTTCGCCCTGCCCGAACCGAATTGGCTGCCCGTGATGAAACGTTTCGGTTCCTCGCTTGCGGCGAAGTTCAGAACAATCGGCGCGCGCAAGCGGCATCATCGCCAACTTAACAGCGTTGAAATAGAAAGCGGCCCGGGCAACGCCTTATCGTGAAAGCAACGCCCGGGCATGTTTATCGTAGGGGCAGATCAACCAATCCGACAGATGCGGAACCTGTTCAGCGGATGTATCAGCCTGCGCCATTCTAGCCGGAACGGTTGTTACTTCTGATGGGTCCACCGTTCATATTCATCATCGGTTGCCAGCACGCGGTGGGTTCCTTCCACATGGTGCTCAGTTCCGAGATTGTAATCCACGCCATATTCCCGATAATCGTAGCTCATGGCCTTTCTGGTTTTTTCAACAATCGGGTTGGGGTGGGGTATGGCGGAAAGCAGGCTTTGGGTGTAGGGATGAATCGGGTTCCTGAAAATTTCGTCCTTCGTGCCGGTTTCCACCAGATGACCAAGGTGCAACACGCCGATGCGGTTGCTGATGTACTTGACCATGGAAAGATCATGCGCGATAAACAGATAGGCGCATCCGGTGCGCTGCTGGATATCCTTCATCAGGTTGACCACCTGCGCCTGAATGCTCACGTCCAGCGCGCTGATACATTCATCCGCAATAATCAGCTTGGGGCGCATAATCAGGGCGCGGGCAATGCCGACCCGCTGACGCTGACCGCCCGAAAACTGGTGCGGGTACCGTGTCGCATGCTCCGGGGCCAGGCCGACCTGTTCCAGAATCTCGGATATTTTATCGTTCCGTTCCTTTTGCGAACTGTACAGATGATGGATATCCAACCCCTGCGCGATGATATCGCTCACTTTTTTACGGGGGTTCAGGCACGCCATCGGGTCCTGAAAAATCATCTGCATTCCGGTGCGCAGGTGCTTTTCCGTCCCTTTGTCCATTTGTGCGCTCACATCCTGGCCGTCAAAGGTGATCTTTCCCTGCGTCGGCTGGTAAAGCCGAATCACGCTGCGGCCAATGGTGCTTTTCCCAGAGCCGCTTTCGCCAACCAGCCCAAAGGTTTCCCCGGGATAAATTTCAAAGCTGACGCCATCCACCGCCTTCACGGTAAAATGGCTGTTGATCCTGAAATACTGTTTCAGGTTTTCAACTTTCAGAAGTGCTTGGCTCATTTTGCCGCCTCCTCCTTCATGCGCTCAATCCGCGCGCGCAGTTCCTCCGGCATCTGAACCGCGGGCGCGTTTTCATGCAACAGCCAGGTTGCGGCCGCGTGCGTTTCGGTAATTTTGAACATCGGCGGCATCAACCGGTCGTCGATGTTTAGGGCATAGATGTTTCTGGGGGCGAAGGCGTCGCCCTTCTTCTCGTGCATCAGGTTGGGCGGGCTGCCCGGTATGGCGTACAGACGCTCGTCATTGGTGTCCAAATCCGGCATCGCGGACAGCAAACCCCAGGTGTAAGGATGGCGCGGATCGTAGAAAACCTCGTCAATCTGCCCACGCTCCACGATGTTACCCGCATACATGACGTTTACGTAATCCGCAACCTTAGCTACCACGCCCAAATCGTGCGTAATGTAGATCACGCTCAGCTTCATTTCGTTTTGGATGCGCTTAATCAGTTCCAAAATTTTCGCCTGAATGGTCACGTCCAGCGCGGTGGTCGGCTCGTCGCAAATCAGCACTTCCGGGTCGCACGCCAGCGCGATGGCGATAACCACGCGCTGCCGCATCCCGCCGGACAGCTGATGGGGATAGTTTTTCATGCGCTTTTCGGGGTCGCTGATGCCTACCATGGTCAACAGGGAAACCGCGCGTTTCCACGCTTCCTGCTTGCCCAGTCTATCATGCAGCACCATGCCTTCCATGATCTGTTTGCCAACGGTCATGGTCGGGTCCAGCGAGGTCATGGGGTCCTGAAACACCATGGCAATATGCCGCCCGTTGATGGTATGGCGGATGGTTTTCCGATCCAGCTGAAGGATGTCCACGGTTTTGGCCGCGCCGTGCTCCTGATAGGTAAACAGGATGCGGCCGCTGTTGATCGTGCTGTTTTTATCCAGAATGCCCATCACGGCTTTCATGGACACGCTTTTACCGGAACCGCTTTCGCCGACAATCGCCACCGTTTCCCCACGGTACAAATCCAGATCGACCCCGCGGATCGCGTGCACGCTTCCCGCTGTGGTCTGGAAGCTGATGTCGAGATCGCGGATGGATAAAATAAGCTCTCTGTCTTGCATCGCCACAGCCTCCTTACATTTCCTTCATCTTGGGGTCAAAGGCGTCGCGCAGGCCGTCCGCAAGCATGTTAAAACAAAGCATGAGCAACGCCAGCACAATGACCGGAGGCACGATCTGGTAGGGATGGGTGGTAAAGTTTTTGAACGCATAGCTGATCAGCGAGCCAAGCGAACACATGGGTTCGGGGATGCCCAGCCCCACAAAGCTTAAAAACGCCTCGGTAAAAATCGCGCTGGGGATGGAGAACATGGTGTTGGTAATCAGCTGGCTGATAATGTTGGGCAGTATTTCGCTGAAAATAACGCGGATGTTGGACGCGCCCAGCGTGTGGCTCGCCAGCACAAATTCCTGTTCCTTCAGCTTGAGCATTTGCGCGCGCGCGATGCGGCTCATGCCAATCCACCCAGTCAGCATCAGCGCCAGGGTGATCGTCATCAGGCCCGGTTTCAGCACCAGCATCAGCAGGGTCACGATCACCAGCGTCGGAATGCTGTTAATAATTTCGGCAAAGCGTTGCAGCACGGAATCTACGCGGCCGCCGAAGTAACCGGAAATCAAGCCGTAACTCATGCCGATCAGCATATCAATCAGCACAGCCACAAAGGCGATGTACAGGCTGACCCGCGTGCCGGTCCAGGTGCGCGTCCAAAGGTCGCGACCCAGCGCGTCCGAACCGAACCAGTAGTAGGTATCGCTCTTTTCGCCAGTTTCTTTATTGACAATGTACGCGTTTTTCAATTTGGAACCGGTGGATGTTTTAAGCGTTTCATCGCCGTTGAAAATTCCAAGCGCTTCCAGACCGGGCACGCGAGGCGCCATATTGGTTTCCTTGATGTTTTGCTGCTGATAGGTGTAGTGGGACACTATCGGCCCGAACACCGCCAGCAGGATAATCAGCAAAATGGTAATCAGGCTGAAAACCGCGCCCTTATTTTTGCGAAAGCGCAGATAAGCGTCCTTCCAAAAACGCTGGCTGGCAAAGTTCATATCCAGTTTGGTGGTTTCCGCGCCCTTCAGTTCAAAATCGCCGGGTAAAAACTCGACGGTCGCCAAATCGTTAGTCATGCGGACCCTCCTTGCTCAGTCGGATGCGGGGGTCGATCACGCCGTACAGGATGTCCACCACCAGCATAATACCGATGTACATCGCGCTGTAAATAAAGCTCAGCGCGATAATCACGTTATAGTCGTTGGACTGAATGGCCGTGACCAGCAAACTGCCGATGCCGGGGATCGAGAAGATTTTCTCCACCACCAAACTACCGGTCATCAACCCCACGATCAAGGGCGCCAGCACCGTAACGATGGGGATCAGCGCATTGCGGAGCACATGGCGCAAAATCAGCTTCGGGCCGTAAACCCCCTTGCTTTCCGCCAGCAAAATATAATCGCTGCTGAGCACTTCCAGCATTTCGCTGCGCGTAAAGCGCGCGATGGAGGCGATGGTGAACATGCAAAGCGCGATGCTGGGCAGCACCGAAGATTTAAACGGGAGATCCGCGCTGTATAAAAGCGGAAACCAGCTAAGCTGATAGCCAAACACATACGCCAGCGCCAGCGCGAACACATACGACGGCACGCTGACGCCGATTACGGAGATAATAGTGGAAATTGTATCCCATATTGTGCCGTGCCAAATAGCGGCAATAATACCCAATATTAAGCCAATGAGCGCGCCCAGCAGCACCGCCTGACCGCCGATACGCAGGCTGATCGGCAGGCGCGACTGCAAAAGCTGAGAGATCGGCGTGTTTTTACTGATTGTATAACTTACGCCAAAATCGCCTTGCGCCATATGAAGGACATATTGATAGAACTGGACGATGATCGGTTGATCCAGCCCATATTTTTCATAGATGGTTGCGCGTTGTTCCTTGGTTAGCTTTTCGTCGTTAAAAGGCGAGCCGGGCATGAACTGTAAAAGGGTGAACAGCAGTAAAATCACCACAAACAGGGTGCCAACGGAGATAATCAGTCGTTTGCCGATATAGCGTCGCATAGTCTACGCTCCTCTTGATGGGGTCCGCCCCAGGCAGGGAAAAAACCGCGCAGCGGCCACAGACGGACGCTGCGCGGCGTTTTGGTACCTCAGGCGCGTTTACTCAATCGTAGTATTCTTGTACACGCGGTTGAGCGCCATCGGGTGGCTTTCGATGCCCTTGACGTTGGCCTTGGTCATCATCGCGTTGTTCTTCTGGTACACGGGCAGGATGACCATGTTATCCATGATAATCTTTTCCGCTTCCTTCAGCGCTTCCCAACGGGCGGTCGGATCCAGCGCGAGTTCGCCGCTGATGCAGCTCTTGATGATCGCATCATAATCGGCGTTGCTCCAGAAACCGTAGTTGTTGCTGTTGTCGGTGATCCACATGTTCAGGTAGGTCATCGGATCGGCATAGTCCGGGCCCCAACGGGTCAGGCACACGTTGTAGTTGCCGCTCTGGATATCCTGAATGCGCTGTTTCTTGGTTTCCACCTTCAGCTCGACCGTTACGCCGGGCAGGGTGTTCTGCCATTCCTGCTGGATGAAGGCCGCGATGTTCTGAGCGGTCGCGTCGTCTTCCACAAGCAGGGTCAGGGAGAAGGTATCCATGCCAAGTTCCTTCTTGGCGGCTTCGTAATACTCAACGGCCTTCGCCTTATCGGAGCCTTCAAAGGTGTAAGCGGTTGCGCGGAAGTCTTTGCCATCCGGGCCGGTTGCGAAGTTGCTGGGCACAGCGTACGTCGCGGGCGTGGAACCGTCCTTGATGATGGAGGAGCAGATCGCGTCGCGGTCGTAAGCGGCGCTCAGAGCCTTGCGGAAGTTGACGTTGGCCAGTTCAGGATACTGAATCTGGTTCACGGTGATGTACCAGAGATAGCCGGCGTTCACGGTGGAGAACTCCGGATCATCCTGCACCAGTTCCACCTGATCGCCGGAAAGGGCTACGGTGTCCAGATCGCCGTTCTGATAGCTCAGAAGGGCCGTCTGGCTGTCTTTGATGACCTGATAGTTCAACCCGTCCAGCTTCACGCGGGCGGCGTCGTAGTAGTTGGGGTTTTTGGCAAGCGTAAAGTTGGTCGCGGCCGGCTCATAGCTCGTGAGGATGAACGCGCCGTTGCTCAGTACCGTTTCGGGGCTGGTGGCATACGTGTCGCCGCATTTTTCCACAAACGCGCGGTTGACCGGGTAGAAGGTCGGGAAGTACAGCAGGTTATAGAAATAGCTCACAGGGCTTTCCAGTTCCACCTGCAGGGTTTTGTCGTCAATCGCCTTCACGCCCAGCTGATCGACAGGCATTTCGCCCTTGTTGACGGCGACGCTGTTTTTCACAAGCGCGATATCATAAACCATGTACGCATACTCGCTTGCAAACGCGGGGTCGCAGGCGCGCTGCCAGCCGTAAACGAAATCGTCCGCGGTCACGGGATCCCCGTTGGACCAGAACGCGTCGTCGCGGATTTTGAAGGTATAGGTTTTGCCATCCTCGCTTACGGTGCTTTCCGCAGCCAGGGCAGGCACGGGCGAACCGGCCGCGTCCATCTGGTAGAGGCCGTCGGTAAAGTCCGCAATCACCTCAAAGGAGGTGCCGTCCGTCGCTACCTGGGGATCCAGCGACTGAACTTCGGTTTCGATTTGCACCTTGAGCACCTTTTCGCCTTCGGCTGTGGCAAAGCTGCCGATGGTCAGCACGAGGGTGAGGCACAGCACAAGAGCAATAAGCTTCTTGCCCGGGTTTCTCATCGTGTATGTTCTCCTTTTCCATATTTCTTCCTTGGGGGTTGGGATAGAAACTGATTTCGGAAGATTCTTTAATAATAATACGAAAAAAAAAGCTTGTCTACTGAAATTCAGCCGATGATTGTACTAGAATTGTATTCTCTTCATAATCAGGAAAAGATTGGCATACCCCTGAATTGTTTTATCCGAGGGCGGGATCAAACGTATTCTCACAGGCGGCAGGCCGGTGTTAGGAGGGTTTTATTAAAGGAAATATCATGACCGCCCAGCTAAACAGACAAAACAAAGCGCATAAACATTCAAATGAATGTTTATGCGCTTTGCATGCCTTTCCGCAGCCCTCTTGCCACCCGATTTGGGTTGAATGGCAGCGCGCGCCTCAAAACCTACTCAGCCCGCGTCCCGGGTTCCGGAACGGATAAAGGCAATCAACGCTTCCACATCGTCAAAATCGTCATAATCGCCCGTCACGCCCTGCCGGTGATATACAACGCCCTTTTGCTCGTTGGCTTCCAAGCGGTTCAGCAGATCGTCAATTCCATAACGCTGCATGTACATTCGGAAACCCGCGGGTTTGATTTTCGCAAGCAGCCCGCGTTCGCAGTTTTCGCCGCAGGCATAGCAGCCCGGCAGGTTTTTCTCCATTGAGCAGCGCCGGTTTTCGCACCAGTCGCGGTCGGCGCAGTTGCCCGTGTTGCAACCTCCGCAGGTTGCGTTTTCCGAGCACAGGCAGCAGGCCAGGCCACACCGTGCAATCCCCAATTCCCGCTTCATGGTGGCATCCCCCTTTCATAGTCGAACGTCAGTTTGCTTTATTATACCATGAAACCCGCAAAAGTAAACAGGGAAAGGCTTCCAATTATGAGCCGACTCCTTTTTTCACAGTTTTCATTCTGTTTTTTCTGCCGCGCGGGATGGGGTTGCCGTCGTTCCGCCTCTGCTCATCCCTCCTGAAACGCCTCTTTGCGCAAGGCTTCTCCGCTTCCGATATCCATACCCGGGCGCGCAGGCGGGGAGCTTGACAGTCAACGGGCCATGCACTATAATGTGCCCAAGTTCATATTTGGACACGTCGCAATGAAGCGCAGCTTTATTGCGACGTGCCGTTTTTGTAGGAGATGATTGCATGACCGGCGAAACCATCCAGAGCACCCTGAAGAAATACAACCTGCAATCCTGGAGCAAACAGCGCAACCTGAACCCCATCCCGGTGGAAAAAGGCGAAGGCATCTACTTCTGGGATACCAACGGCAAGCGGTATACCGATATGTCCTCCCAGCTGGTGAATATGAACCTCGGCTTTGGCAACAAGGCGATCGCGGACGCCATCAAGGCGCAGGTCGATCAGTATTGCTTCATCTCCCCGGGTTACGGCTCGGAATCCCGCGCCAAGCTGGCGGAGAAAATCATCAGCCTGATGCCGGACAACATGGCGAAGGTTTTCTTCACCAACGCCGGCGCGGACGCCAACGAAAACGCGGTTAAGATGGCGCGCATGTTTACCGGCCGCAACAAGGTGTTCAGCCGCTACCGCAGCTATCACGGCTCCTCCTTCGGCGCGGGCAACCTGACCGGCGAGCCTCGGCGCTACCCGCTGGAACCGGGCATCCCCGGCTTTGTCAAATTCTTTGACCCGTACCTGTACCGCGAGGCGATTCCCTTCGCCACCGAAGCGGACGCGACCCATTACTATCTGGCCAAGCTGGACGAGCAAATCCAGTATGAAAACCCCTCGTCCATCGCCGCCATTGTGCTGGAAACCATCACGGGTTCCAACGGCGTCATCATTCCCCCGGCGGGCTACCTGCCCGGCGTGCGCGCCCTTTGCGACAAGTACGGCATCATGCTCATCTGCGACGAGGTGATGACCGGCTGGTGCCGCACCGGCAAGATGTTTGCCTTCGAGCATTTCGGCATCAAGCCGGATCTGGTCACCTTCGCCAAGGGCGTTACCTGCGGCTATGTGCCGCTGGGCGGCGTGGTGGTCAGCAAGCCCATCGCCGAGTATTTTGACGATCACCTGCTGTCCTGCGGCCTCACGTACAGCGGCCATCCGCTTGGCTGCGCGGCCGGCGTCGCGTGCGTTAACTATTATGAAGAAGCCCATATTATGGAGCACGTGGTTGAGGTTGGCGAGGTGCTCAAAGCCAAGCTGAACGAGCTGAAGGCCACGCATCCCTGCGTGGGCGACGTGCGTTCCATCGGGCTGTTCTCCGCCGTGGAGCTTGTGAAGGATAAAGCGACCCGCGAACCTATGGTGCCTTACGGCAGGGATCCGGAGGGCGTGATGGGCGGCATCAATAAAAAGCTGGCCGCCAAGGGCTTCATGACCTATACGCATGAGAACATCATCATCGTGGCTCCGCCGCTGATTATCACCGCCGAGCAGCTTACGGAAGAACTGCAAAAGCTGGATGAAGTGCTTGCGGAAGTCGATACTACGCTGTAACGGAGGGAAAACATGCCCTATACTCTGCTAACCCCAAAACGCTCAGTGTTTGGCGAAGGCGCGCTGGAAGCCTCGGAGAAGGATTTCGCCTCGCTTGGGAAAAAGGCGCTGATCGTCACCGGCAACGTTGTGAAAAAGGGCGAGGCTTTTCAAAAGCTGACGGCCCTGCTCACAAAGCTTGGCATCAGCTACGCGGTGTTCAGCGACATCCCCGCGGAACCGGACGACGCGATGGTGGACGCGGGCGCGGCCGCCTACCAAGCTGCCGGATGCGATCATTTGATCGGCATCGGCGGCGGCAGCCCGTTGGACTGCGCCAAGGCCATCGCGGCCAAGCTGGTGCTCCCGGGCAATATTTGCGATTACGCCGGCAAGGAAATCACCGCCGATCTGCCGCCCTTTGCGCTGATCCCCACCACCGCCGGCACCGGCTCGGAAGCGACCAAGTTTACCGTGATTACGGACCATGTGGGCGGCGCGAAGCTGCTACTGAAAGGGGACGCCTTGCTCCCCAGGGTTGCTGTGATCGATTACACGTTCACGTTTTCGGCTCCCCCATCGCTCACGGCCGCAACCGGGATGGACGCGCTGACCCACGCGGTGGAGGCGTATACCTCCCGCAAAGCGACTCCGCTGACCGACCCGTACGCGGTAGACGCAACTCGCCGGATTTTTAACAGTCTGCCCGCCGCATACCGCGATGGAGCCGCCGCCAAGGACCGCGAATCCATGTCGATCGCGGCGTACGAGGCCGGCGTAAGCATTTGCAACGCGTCCGTTACGCTGGTGCACGGCATGAGCCGCCCCATCGGCGCGCGGTATCATGTGCCGCACGGGCTTTCCAACGCGATGCTGCTGGTGCCCTGCCTGCGGTTTGCCTCCAAAGGCGCGCCGGAACGGTTTGCCCGCCTCGCGCGCGAAATTGGTTTTGCGGATAAAACGGATAGCAACACCCACGCTTCGGAAGCGCTCATCGCCAAGCTGGCGGAACTGACCGAAACGCTGGAAATCCCCACGCTCGCGCAATACGGCGTGCCGGAAGCCGCGTTCCGCGAAGCCATTCCCCAAATGGCTGCGGAAGCCCTGCAAAGCGGAAGCCCCGGCAACACCCTGAGGGAAGTAACCCAAGCCGATATCGTTGATCTGTACCAGCGCCTCTACTGAGTCGCTCCTTTCCAGCAAAGCGTAAAAGAATAGACCGCATTACAAAGGCGTAAGGCGTGAAAGCACCTTGCGCCTTTGCGTATTCCATCACTGAAACAGCATAAACGGAGGGAACGGAATGCAATTAACCAGGAAGCTGCCCGAAACCAACACAGGGGTTTCAGACGGAGTCGAAATCAAAATCGAGAACATGTCCGTGCGTTTTCCGGATAAAAGCGGCCGCGAAATGGTGGACGCGCTCACCAACGTAAATCTGGAAATCAAACAGGGCGAGTTTATTTCGCTGGTTGGCCCTTCCGGTTGCGGCAAAACCACGCTGCTTCGGGCCATCGCCGATTTGCAGCAGCCTTCCAGCGGCAAAATTACGGTTCGCGGCCAAACGCCGCGCGAAGTTCGCCTGCAAAAGAAATTCGGGATCGTTTTTCAAAACCCGGTTCTGTACGATTGGCGCACCGCCCGGCGCAACGTGTGCATGCCCATGGAACTGATGGGCATCCCGCGCCCGCAGCGCACGGCCACCGTGACCGAGATGCTCGATATGGTAAACCTGCTGGGAAGCGGCCATAAATATCCGCAGCAGATGTCCGGCGGGATGCAGCAGCGCGTAGGCATCGCCCGCGCCTTGGCGATCAAGCCGGAAATTCTCCTGATGGACGAGCCGTTTTCCGCGCTGGACGAGTTCACCAAGGAAAAGCTGAACGAGGAACTGCTTTCCATTTGGAGCATGGCCCAAAAAACCATCGTGTTTGTAACCCATAACATCTCGGAGGCTGTTTTCCTGTCCGACCGCGTGGTGGTGCTCTCCCCTCACCCGGGGCGCGTATCCGCGGTTGTGGATATTACGCTGCCCCGCCCCCGCCATCTGGCGGTCAAGGATACCCCGGCGTTTGGCGAGCTGGTGGCCAAAGTCCGCAACAGCTTTGAGGGGGTGTAAGCGTTTGAAGGGCATCAACTTCAAAAAGTTCTTCGCATCCCCGCGCTGGGTCACAGTCGCGTGGGTGGTGGGGCTGATCGTGGTTTGGGAAATTGGGGCCACCGTGGTCGCCGGGGTGAAGCGCACGCCGGAAAACGTGCTGCCTCACCTGTACCAGATCATCGGCTCGGTTTTCAGCACGCAAAAGGCTAACAGCACGCAGACGGCCATCCAAATCGTGCTGGCCAACGCGTGGGTCACGCTGGCGCGCGCGGGCATCGGCTTTGTGATCGGCGCGTTTGCGGGGTTTGTGCTTGCTTTGCTGATGAGCCTGTTCTCTGCCGTTGAAAAAATGATCTTCCCCTACCTGATGATTATCCAGATGATCCCGATCCTCGGTATGGCCCCGATCGTGCTGGCCATCACCAAGGATATCGACAAGAGCCGGATTGTCATCGCCGCGATCCTCACGTTTTATCCGGTGGCGACCAATACGCTTTCCGGTTTCAAATCCGTGGAGCGGGAAAAGCGGGAGCTGATGTACTCCTACGCGGCCAACCGTTACGAGGTATACCGCAAGCTTCTGATTCCTTCCAGCCTGCCCTACCTGTTTACGGGCCTTAAAATCGCGGCCCCTATGGCGATCACCGCCTCCATTCTGGTGGATACCCTGCAAGGCGGCGGCGGCTTGGGTTGTATGATGAGCCAGTCGCTCAAGCACGCCATGACCATCTATGTTTTCTGGCAGATCGTTTTCCTCAGCGCGATCATCGGCATCCTCAGCTATCAGCTGATGGCGTGGCTGGAAAAGCTGGTATCCCCTAATCAGCGCGGTGAAGGCGCCGCCACCACAGCAAAGGAGCAAATGCAATGAAAAACGGCAGGAGCTTCTGGGATCAGTTAACCTCCATCCTCTACCCGGTGGCTTTTGGAGTGCTGATCGTTACTCTGTGGCAAACTGGCGTGCTGCACGCCATCCTTGGGGCGGACACGTTCATCCTGCCGCTTCCCGGGCGCATTTTTGACATTATTCAGGATAATCAGGCGCTGATTATGACCAACGTGCAGGCGACGCTGATTGTCGCGCTGGGCGGGTTGCTGCTGGGTTCGCTGGTCGGGTACCTGCTGGGCGTGCTTGCCGCTGTATTTTCCAAATGGGGCAAGGGCGGGTTAACGCTGGCTTCTGCCTTTAACGCCATCCCGATCATCGCCATCGCGCCCATTCTGAATAACCTGACCAAGGATTTCAGCTCCGATGCCAACATCCGCAGCATGTTTGCCAAAATTCTCGTGGTCACCATCACATCCACCGTGGCCATGAGCGTCAACGCCTACCGCGGGCTAACGGAGCTAAAACCGTTCTCGCTGGACCTGATGAAATCCTACGCCGCGACCGAAAGGCAAATTTTTTTCAAACTTCGCTTACCCAACAGCGTACCGTACATTTTTACCGCGTTGCGGGTCAGCGTTCCGGGCAGCGTAATCAGCGCGCTGGTCAGCGAATACTTTGCGGAGTATATCATCGGCGTAGGGCGGCAAATCCGCGAAAACATCGTGCTGGCACAGTACGCCACGGCCTGGGCCTACATCACGGTCGCCTGCCTGATGGGCATTCTGATGTACGTGGTGCTGCTGATTTTTGAGAGTATTCTGCTGAAGGGACGCAGATAGCGCGCCGTCAGTTTGAATAAAACCATAGCTTGCTAAGGAGGAAACAAGTATGATGAATGGAAACAAAGGGAAACTTGCCGTGCTGCTCGCGTTGGTGATGGCTCTGGTGATGGCGGTTACCGCGGTGCCCGCCGTAGCCGAAACCTATTACAGCAAAGACGCCACCACCGAGGAAGTGGTCAAGGACGCCGCTTCCAAGGGCAAAGTTGGCAACTGGGGTCTGGGTAACGAATACGAGATTCAGGCGCTTTTGTCCAAGTATGGCCAGCCGACCACGTATTTGAGCCAGGCATTCGACATGGATGGCTTTGACGACGACTCCATCCTGCTGGCTTCCGCCATGACGTACAACGAGCTGGGCCTGGTGAAGAACTCCTACCAGGGCGGCTACGGCTACGGCGACAAAGTCAAGGTGATCGACA
Organism: Candidatus Limiplasma sp.; assembly: GCA_035353615.1. Lineage (GTDB taxonomy): Bacteria > Bacillota > Clostridia > Christensenellales > Aristaeellaceae > CAXXOK01. Next base: position 13,883 of record DAOPZY010000023.1, on the reverse strand, counting down.
TGAACGATGAAGGCGTTGCCATGCTTGAGGACAACATCTTCACCACGGCTGCCTTCGCCGCCGCCAACCCCAACACCGTAAAAGCTTTCATCGCCGCTTCCGTCAAGGGCTGGGCTTATGCCTGCGCAAACCCCGCCGAAGCTGCCGAGATTGTTTACAAGTACGGTTCCTCCGTGTCCAGCGAGCATCAGGCATACATGGCTGATGAAGTGAAAAAGCTTGTGGAAACCGACACCAAGGGCAACCCCGTAACCGCGTATGGCAAGATCGACGACGCCGCCATGCAGCAGACGCTCGATTTGGCCAAGACCTACATCCAGCTGACCGACTCTGTCGCCGCTGAAAAGCTGGCCACCCTGACTCTGGACGACATCCGCGATTCCTCCTACTTTGGCGCCGCCACCGCCGAAGGCGCTGTGCTTGAAGCGCCCGAGAAGGCCGATGTGACCATCCAGCTCAAGTGGCTGCCGCAGGCGCAGTTTATGGGCTACTATGTCGCGCTGGATAAGGGCTACTACAAAGATGCCGGCCTCAACGTAACCATCGTACCCGGCGGCGGGGACATCAGCGAGACGACCGCCGTTTACACCGGGCAAGTGGATTTCGGTGTCACCTGGGTTTCCAACCTGATCGCCGCGAACGCCGGCGGTATGGGCCTGACCGAAGTGGCGCAGATCTTCCAGCGCTCCGGTCTGGTGCTTGTGTACAAAATCGCTGAATAACTGAACACCCATCTGAATTTTACACATCGCCCGCGGGACGCATGTGCGCCCCGCGGGCAACCGTTAAGGAGGCTTTCCCATGGATCTGCTCATCAAGAATGGCCGGATTGTGACGGCGAACGAGGTGTTCCGAGGCGACATCGGGGTAAAGGACGGTAAAATTGCGCTGATCGGCGCTTCTTTAGATGTGCCGGCGACAACGGTGGTGGATGCCTCCGGCATGTACGTGCTGCCGGGCGCGATTGATGCGCATACCCATCTGGCTATGCCCTTTGGCGGCACCGTCTCCGCGGACGGTTACCTGTCCGGCACGCGCGCCGCGGCATGCGGCGGCGTTACCACCGTATTTGATTACCCCATGCAACGCAAAGGCAAGGGCATTCTGGAAACCGTGGAAGCCCGCCGCGCCATGTGCGACCCGGAAGCGTGCGTCGATTTCGCGTTTCACTGCATTGTGACCGACTTAAACGGCGGCGAACTGCTCGACGAGTTTCAGGCTTCGGTGGATTACGGCGTAACCAGTTTCAAATGCTTCATGGTATATAAAAAGGAAGGCATGATGGTAGACGACGCCACCTTCATCAAGGTGTTGCTGAAGGCGCGCGAAGTGGGCGCGATTACCAACCTGCATGCCGAAAATCCCGATGTGATTGATATGAACATCGAGCAATTCAAAAAAGAAGGAAAGCTGTCGGCGTGGTACCATTACCTGTCCCGCCCCGAGTTTGTGGAGGCGGAAGCCGACAAACGCGCCGTACATTGGGCAAAATCCGTGAACGCTCCGCTTTACATTGTGCACATGGCCGATAAGGAAGGCCTGGAAGCCGCCGTTGAGGCCAAACGCAACGGAGCGCCCATTTTGATTGAAACCTGCCCGCAATACCTCGAGTTTACCTGCGATGTGTACAAGCGCCCGGACGGTCGCAACTTCGTCTGCTCGCCGCCGATCAAAGGCGAGGAAAGCCGCGAGGCGCTTTGGAAGGCTGTCGCCGACGGCAGCATTGATACGGTCGCCACCGACCATTGCCCCTTCCAAAGCTATGAGAAGGATTGGGGCAAGGATGATTTTACCAAAATCCCCAACGGTTGCGCCGGGGTCGAAAACCTGTATCCCTACATGCTGGCCGCCGCCAACGAGGGAAAGATCACATTCCCCCGCGCCGTGCAGCTTTGCGCTACCAACCCGGCCCGCATTTTCGGCTGCGACGCCAAAGGCTCGCTGACGGTTGGCAAGGATGCCGATATTGTGGTGTACGATCCGGCAAAGACCTACACCATCTCGGTCAGCAACATGCACAGCGACTACGATCATACCATATGGGAAGGGAAAACCCTGAAGGGTTACCCGGTGCAGACCTATGTGCGCGGCCAGCTTGTGTACAGGGACGGCGAATTTGTCGGCAAGCCCGGCTACGGGCAGTTCGTGCGGCGCAAGCCTTCGAAATAACCCGGAAGGGGTACGATGCTATGGAGATACAAAACCCAATGCTGATGCTTCGGGAGGAAACCGGCGCCTGTTTCCTGTGCGATCCGGCCCCCTGCACAGCCGCCTGCCCCTACGGCATCGAAGTTGCGCGCGCCTTGCGCTCCGCGCGGTTTGAAAACCTGAGCGGCGCGGCCCTGCATCTGCCGCAGCCGCTGCCTTGTGACAGTTGCCTTGAAAAGCCCTGTCTGGCCGCCTGCGTTAAAACGCGCGCAAGCCGAGGCGTCGCCATCGATACAGCCTTGCAGGGCATCGACGGCTACCGGGCGGAACGCGCCAAAGCAAGCCTTGCCATCGAGTTTTGCGGCATCCCGTGCGAAAACCCGTTCTTTCTTTCCTCCTCCATTGTGGCGAACGATTATGAGATGATCTCTCGGGCGTTTCGGATGGGCTGGGCGGGCGCGGCCATCAAAACCATCGGCGCGTTCGTTCCCAAAGAAGTTTCGCCGCGTTTCGACGCCATTCGCAAGGAAGCTACCCCTTTCATGGGCTTTAAAAACATTGAGCAGATTTCGGAGCACACGCTGGAGTTTAACCTGGCGACCATCCGGAAGCTCAAGGCGGAATTTCCAACCAAGGTCATCATCGCATCCATTATGGGACGCGACGAGGCCGAGTGGACGGAGTTGGCGCGGCTGGTCACGGAAGCGGGCGCGGATATCATTGAATGCAACTTCAGCTGCCCGCACATGGCAGCCGATGGGCTAGGCTCCGACGTGGGGCAGAATCCGTCCTTGGTGGCCGCCTATACGCGCGCGGTTCTGAAAGGCACAACGGTTCCGGTACTGGCAAAAATGACGCCGAACCTTGGCAACATGGAACCGCCCGCCATTGCCGCCATCGAAGCCGGCGCGACGGGGATCGCCGCCATCAACACCATCAAAAGCGTGATGAACGTGAACCTGTTTACCTATGCTTCCGGCCCGGACGTCGCCGGCCGCACCAGCGTCGGCGGGTATTCGGGCAAGGCGGTCAAGCCCATCGCGCTTCGCTTTATCCAATCCCTGAAACAGAACCCAACGCTGAGCGGCATTCCGCTCAGCGGGATGGGCGGCATCGAAACCTGGCGTGACGCGGCCGAGTTCATCGCGCTTGGGTGTGAAAACATTCAGGTGACCACCGCGGTTATGCAGTACGGTTACCGCATCATAGACGATATGCTCGAAGGCATGCGGCAATACCTTGGCGCCATGGGGCTTGACAGCGTGCGCCAGATCGTCGGCAAGGCCCTCCCCCACATCGTATCCGCCGAGGAGCTGGACCGCGACACCCTGTGCTATCCGCGGTTCAACCGTGAAAAGTGCGTCGGTTGCGGACGGTGCCGCATTTCCTGTGACGACGCCGGCCATCAGGCCATTCATGCCGGCGACGGTAACCGGCCTGTGCTGAACCCCGGCCAATGCGTCGGCTGTCACCTGTGCCTAACGGTATGCCCTACGGAAGCCATTTCGCAGGGCGCGCGCGTAGCCAAAAAGCCGGGCGTTCAGGCCGCCGGCCTGTAAGCCTGAGCATTATAAAGGAGGTAAGCAACGTGGTTTTCTGCAGCCTTGAAAGAATGGATGATAAGATTAAAACGTTCAGCGCCTTTGGGGATACGGGTAAAGGCGGTGTAACGCGGTTCTCGCTTTCACCTGAGGCGCTGGCCGCCCGAACCGAGTTTAAAAAGCGTATGGAGGCGATCGGCGCGACCGTTGTAACGGACGATATGGCCAACATGTACGCCACCCTGCCGGGCAGCGAGGCGTTGCCCGCGATTGTGACCGGTTCGCATCTGGATTCCGTGCGCCAGGGAGGCAACTACGACGGCGTGCTGGGCGTGCTTTCCGCCATGGAAGCGCTGGAATCCATCGCCACCAACAAAGTGCCCCACCGCCACCCGTTGACCGCCATCGTATGGACCAACGAGGAGGGCGCGCGCTTTGAACCGGCCATGATGTCCTCCGGCGTGATCTGCAACAAATTCCCCAAGGAAAAAATGCTTGCTTCCGTCGCTAAGGATATCCCGGGCTACACCTTTGGCGAAGCGCTTGCCCAGAGCGGCTTTGTGGGGGATATCGCCAATCGTCTTTCCCCTGAAAAATACGCCGCGCTGATTGAGCTGCACATTGAGCAGGGGCCGGTGCTGGAAGCCGAAGGGTATGATATTGGCGTGGTGGACGGCGTTTGCGGAATGATTAACTACGAGTTCACCTTCATTGGGCAGGCCGACCACGCGGGCACAACCCCGATGAAATACCGCAAGGACGCGCTCTACGCCGCCGTGAAGGCCATCCAATACCTGCATGATGAGCTGGATAAGCTGGACCCCGCGCTGGTTTACACCACAGGCAAAATTTCCGCCCACCCCAACATCCATACCATCATCCCCGACGAGGTCAAGTTTACTCTTGACGCGCGCCATTACGACCCGGCCGTTTTGCAGCAGGTGCTGGCCATCATCAAAGCGTTGCCGGAGGAAATTGTCGGCTGCAAGGTGAGCTATCAGGAAGCGTGGTCGCGTAAATCCGTAGCGTATGACGCGCGTTTGGTGGATATTGTGGAGGACAGCGCCAAAGCCTGCGGCTACCGCAACATGCGCATCCACAGCGGACCGGGTCACGATGCGCAGTATGTGGCGGATGTGATCCCGACCTCCATGATCTTTGTGCCCAGCGTGGAAGGTCACAGCCATTGCGAGCTGGAGTATACCCCGGTGGAAGCCTGCGTCAAAGGGGTGAACGTGCTCATCCAGACTTTGCTGACCATCGATCAGATGATGGACTGATTCTGCTTTCCGGCTCCGCCGCGGCCTTCCTTCCGGGCGCGTTCTGTGCCTGCGTCCCTCACTTCTCTGCCGGGCGCGTTCTGCGCCTGATGATGGATGCAACCAATCGCCTGTGTTCGGGTAATCCGATCGCAAACAGGGAAGCGGCTCTCGCTTCCCTGTTTCAAACCTTTGACAAACCGAATTGAGTCCATAAGCCGCACCACACTGTGCCTTCAGCACTCGTGGTGCTAACGCTGTATGTGTTGCCACATAAGGCCTCCGGCGGGCAAGGGCTTTGCCCCTGCACACCACAAGGGCTATGCCCTTGACCCATTTTCGCTGCGGTGAGGTTTTTTTCAGCAGTCTGAAACAGGGAAGCGGCTCTCGCTTCCCTGTTTGTTTACCGAACATTTACGGCAAAGCGTCAAGCCGCTTGCCTGACCGCCCTTCAGGTTCGGACTGTCGAAAAACCCGCGCCGCAGCGAAAAGGGTTTTTTCGGTATGGGGCTGTTTCCCTCCGCGAGCTTATTCCTCGCCCTCAAACCGGATTCCCCAGCTGGCGCGAAGCGAGTCCATCGTTTCCATCACCGTCATTGAATCCTTTTCGCGCAGAATATCGCTGGTGTTCATCCCCAACCGCACGCAGCGGTTCACTTCCCGAATCTGGTACTCGAAGCCGTTCACGTCAAACGGCATATCCACATCATATTCGGTACCGTCATAACGGCGCACATGAAAATGCTCCGCCATCTGAAAATCAGCCAGTGTAATCTCCCCTCGGGTACCAAAAATCGCCGCCTGCCGGGGCATATCCATCCCGATAGCCGTCGCCACGCTGGCGGAACGTCCGCCCGGGTACTCCAAAAGCACTGCGCTGAAATCATCCGTGCCGTATTCGTTTCGGCGCACGGTGGAAGAAATATGCACGGGGTTTGCATCCATCACCATATGGGCAAAGCCGAGGTTATAGATGCCGATATCCAACAGCGCCCCCGCCCCCAGCATGGCCGTGCGCTTGCGAACGTTGTGCGTTTCCTTGGGAATAAAGCCATAATCGCTTCTCATGTGGCAAATGTCGCCAATTTCACCCGCCGCAATGAGCTCCCGCATTTTTTGCAATGCCGGTAAAAAGCGAATCCAGAAGGCTTCCATAATAAACAGATTCTTTTCCCTCGCCAGCGCGTACAGGGCGCGGGACTGTTTCGCGTTGATCGTAAAGGGTTTTTCGCACAGCACATGCTTGCCAGCCAGCAAGCTCATCCGGGCGTTTTCAAAATGCAGGGTGTTGGGCGTGGCGATGTAAACGGCCGTAATATCCGGATCGGCCATCATCGCCTCGTAGGAGCCATAGGCCCGTTGCGCGTTCATTTCCTTACGAAACGCCTCCGCCGATTCCGCCGTGCGCGACGCTGCCGCGATCAATTCTTCCCCTTCGGCCTGCATGCGCGCAATCGTTCCGGCAAACTTTTTTGCGATCACGCCGGTTCCGATAATTCCCCATTTCATGCGGTATCCCTCCCCAATATTGAAACTGATTGACTGTATTATTTGTTTTATACGTTGCAAAATCCTTTTTGAAACATCGTTACCCGCAATTTTCAGGGTTCGGACCCTCCTGCCGCTTCGTTTTTGGCATTTACGCGTCCATGCAGATCCATTCGCAAAAAATCTTCTTTTTTTACCCATTTCCCGTTGGCGCAGCGAACCCCATTACCGATGGCGGCCCTTGTCCGGAAACGTTTTCGCCGCTTTTCTGCGCTTCGAAATAATACTTATAAGCCGCTATGCTTCTCTTGTATCAGATATTGACAGATTGTGCTGATCCTACTATAATGTAGCTAATTCTTCTAATAGTATTTTTCAGTCTCAAGATCCATGTTCCCCCACTCATGGCTCCGGGTTTCCTGTTCATTCACCCACACCGCATACGGCCACCCGGTCGGTATCCCAAATCGCCGCAAGGCAGAAATCGTTTCCGTCAGGCTCAATAAAGGTTTACGCGCAACGCCGGTAACAGGTAAAATGGCCTGCCGATTGGCGATCATCTTATAAAGACCCGCCGCCACCAACGCCGCAACAAGGGGGTTCAAGAAGCCGTCAACCCGTCTGACCCTATATCGAAGGGTTTCCCCGGTATAATCTCATCATGAAAACTTGCTACGTTATCAGGCAAGCCTGATGACGCTCTATTTTGTGATGCAAGAAGCCGTTTGCGCTTTCCCGTTTCCCCCGCAGCCGTAGATGGGCACCGTCGGTTTGGAGCAAAGCGCCTCAATGGTTTTTGATAAGATAAGCGGAAAGGATCGAGCTTTATGAATCAGAATCATCCAAGGAACCCGGCAGGCACTCACCGTTCTATTTTGGGGCACAAATCCTGGGTCCGGTTAATTATTACATATTTCATTTCCGCACTCATACCAGTTGTTCTTCTGCTGGTGGAATCGCAGTATTTTGTGTCGCAGGATCAAATTCACACCCGCGCGTTTGCCCCTGAAACGCAATTGGTAGCAAGCGCGGATGAAGTTACTAAAACCGTGGATGTGTGGGTGGATACCAACCCCAACATGTATGGGTTTGTTTGCAGCGCGATGGCCAATTGCGTACCCAGCGCATACAGCAAATTGCTACTCAATATGCAGGCCAACCTGAAAGCCTATTCGCTATCCACGGAGGAGAAGTATCATTTTTTCAGCAAAAGCGGGCAGGGAACGCTGAGCGAAAGTTACGATATCGGCACGGAAAGTTATTATCAGGACGTCTCCGCCGGTTACGAAGATAATAACCGCCTTATCAGCCTTTTGGAAGCGCAAACCGGCGAAACGCCCGCCCTGTTTTTTACAGATTTTGAAACCTATAATACCAAACAGTTCCAAAACGATCTGAAAACCGTAGCGCAGAAGCTTTTTCAACAGGGCAAAAGCCTCCGGCTGGACGCATTTTTAAGCGCGTTCAGCGGTAAAATTACCAACTATGCCGCAAGCAACGATAATGTCTACTACGGGGTTTACGGCAACCATAACAAGGACGCGTATCAGACGGAAATCGAAGGCTTGCCCTATTACCACAACCTTCCGCGGCCCTTCTATGTGCTGACCGTGGGAACAGAAGCGGATTGTGAAACATTGGGCCAGTTATTGGTTAACGCTTACAACAGCTTCTATTCGAATTTGCCCAGTATTGGATGCGGCGGCAAGCACGATATCGACGATTATCAGGCGCACGATGCGTTCACTTATGATGTCAAGTATCCTACGCAAAGCGCGCTGCTCATCAAAGACCAGAACGCCGGTTGCAGCGTTGGGACCATCGACAGCGCCATACAGCCCGACAACAGCGGAAACGAAAGCGTGTACGGTTACAGTGCGACCCGCGTCTACGAAAACAGCAGCATCCAGATGCTTGACGCCGAAAAACTGCCCTGCATCGCGCTCTGGCCGGACATACTGGATACGGTACAACCCGGGGAGCCGGCGTGGAAACTGTATTACCTGTTTGTTTGCTTCCGTTACGACGCGGACAGCCTGCACTTCTCAACCCAGGCGTTTGACATAGATGGAAACGAAGTCTCCAAGGATAACCAAATCTTAGGGGTAAACACTAAGGAAGGGCTAACCCAGTGGTGGCGCAACTATTTTATCAACGCCAAGCCCGGCTTCATTCAGTTTTTCCACAACCACCAAAGCATCGGGGTGATGTTGCTGCACGATAACCCGCTGCAAAACACCTACCGGCTGCACCGCACCCAGCAACACATGAAGCTGGCGTTTGATTTTGGTACCACATGCTCCATTGCGGCTGTGCGTATCGGCAATCAGGATTGTACCCTGCCGGCGTTGGATGACAATCACCTGCTCTGGCTCCTGAACAAAAAGGAAGGCAATCTGCCGGCCAGCCGTTATTTCATTTCCGGCGCGCTGTGTAAACCCAGCGCGATTGAACAGAACGGCGCGATTCTGACCGCGATCCGGCGTTTTGACAGCGCGATTCAACAAAGTGGCCGGAAGACCGATAGCGTGCACATTGACGGCAATATCCATTTTATGGCGGAAAACTTCAAGCGGGACGAGCAGGATATTGAAATTCGCTCCGGGTTTAAAATCATGCTCCACCATGACAATGCCGTAAGCCAGGAGGACGCAGAACAGATGACCTTTGATACTCGGCTGTTCATCAAGCAAATGCTGCATATGTATTTCCTGTATTGCTGCAAACAGGACGCCAACCGTGTGGACGTCTGTTTTGCCACGCCTCTGGCGCTAAGTTCGGATGAAAAAAAGAAACTGGTCAATGTTTTCACGGAAACCACGCGCGAAGTGGCGGAAAACGTCGGCTTTGTGTATGAGAAAGATGTGAACATTTTCATTACCTCCGAGTCCAAGGCGGTCGGCGCGTATTTCCAAAACGACCGCACCATTATGAACCTGAATGGGCGCGGCATATTCACGTTGGATATCGGCGGCGGCACATCGGACTATTCCTTCTGGCTGCAGGATCATGGGCAGATTACCTCGTTCGTGTGTTGCTCCAACCGCATGGCCGGGCATGAAATGCTGGCCCGTTTCCTGTATAACGAGCTGCTCGCGGGGGTTTCGATTGAGTATCTGTTCACCGTGCTGGAGGAACAGGCCGCAGCGAAAAGCTCCGTGGATAATTACCTGCTCAGCCTGATTAGCAGCTTAAAACAGATCACCGTGAGCACGGAGCGCGCCGCCGGAAAAATTGAATGGATCACCGATCAACTCCTGATCCTGCATAACGACGTGTTTACAGCCGCGATTCTGGACCCACGGTGCAGCAAGCTGTTAAGTGTGATTACCTTCCAGATGGCATTGCTCCTTTGGGTTGGTCAGGTGGTCTATTCCATGGTGAAGGAGCGCCTCAGCATAGAATATTTGAAGCGCGACGTCACTTTGTGTCTGGCGGGCAACGGGTCCAACTTTTACAGGCTGTTGCCGGAAAACCGAAAGAATGCGATCAACAGTGTTTTCAACTCCATGGGCATGAAAATGGATATTCAGCTGCCTACCACGACACGCGATCAGAAAACCGAGGTCGCCAAAGGCATGTTGATGGATGACCGCATCTATGAGGCCGATGAGGACGATGAGGATATGCCCCAACGCGTTCATCAGGTCGATATCATCTGGGACGGGCTGATTGATTTTCTCAAACGGTATGCCGAGAATTTCAACCGGAGCTTCTCTGATGAAATTGCCGCAGTGATTCTGCGCTTGCTAAAGCAACCGAATCGGGTTCAAGATATTCAGGAGGATTTTAAGCTCAGCGTGCATTCGCTATCCGATTTGAACCATTACATTGTTCGCTTAAAGGATAAAATACTACACGACGCTACGACTCCGGTTCAAGCTGATCCCTGATGTTATTCTCCTGAAGCGGTATTCTCGCTCCGGTTTTGGCGGTTTCCTCCCGACACACCCGTAACAACGCGGTTGCGGTCCACAGCGACCGTATCGGTTTTCCTTGCACTGTGATATAATGCTTACAGACCCAATCCATGACCTTCTTTAAGGAGGAAAAAACCGTGCAGGAAAAAAACACCGCAGCCACGACCGGTCAGAATATCCTCGATCGTCTGGATCGGATGGAGAAATCCCTTCAGCGCATTGAGGCGATCCTTTCCGGGCAGCTCAGCCCGATGCCGGACCGCAGCCCCACGGAGGAGGAACCGGAGGAGTCTGCGCGCGTTACCCCGCTCCATGAAAAAGTGGAGGGTTGGCGCAAGTGGTACAACAGCCTTTGGCAGAAGGCGGAAAATCAGGTGGAAGTGCAGGCCCAGATCAACGATGTGCTCAGCCGGGAACCGGAAGCATGTATTCTCGATTTCAAAAGCGACACAGAGTTTTTCACCAACCAGACCTATGCGGAGTTGACAGCCAGTCGGCAGGGAAGCTGCTTTATCCTCAGGGTGGACGATGAAATCGGCGCGAACAGCTGCTATGTCGCCTTCCCCTACCCAAGCAGCAACATCTGGTTTGAGCGCGGCGTTGTGCTGCTGGAACGCCTGTACACCATCTACGATAACAGCGGATTTTTGAACCCGCGCATCAACGTGCTGAGCGTTGCGCTGATGCAAAAAGTGCCACCCGACCGTGCGATGATTCAGGAACCGGTGTATCGGTTACAAACGATGGGAGCCTTGCGGGTTCAGGCTTTTTAAGGGCGCGGTTTGACCGTTGGCGATATTGCGCCGGCAAACTGACCGAATCGGGTTTCCCCCAACAATAACTGGGACGATGCTCGTCGTCCCAGTTTTGCTGTAAAGACCCGTTATTGTTGTAAACATCGCAATTTTGGGGCAGCATCAGGCAACGGTTTCATTGAACGCGCCCCTGTGAAGGCAACCAATTGAAAATGTTTCTGGATCGAAGTGATTTCCAGATTTTGATGGGCCGTCGCATTCATGTCTATTCAGGCTCAGGTTTATGGTTTTCGGGTTTATTAAAACAGAATCGCCGCAGCCGCTATAAGGTATGGCTGGCAACCCGTCTGTGTCAGCCAGCAAAGTAAAAGCGACGGTGCGGGGATTTTTATGGTTTGGCCGTATAAAGCAAACAAACCGTAGCAACGGAAGCAAATCCGTCGTACAATGGAGATGAATCGGCAAAGCCGCCGCCTGATTATTACACACAAGGAGCGTCCGCCATGGCTTGGGAACAGTGTTGGCTTCAGTATCGGCCGGTGAATGGCAAGTGGAATCTTCCTGCGTTTCGGAATATTTGGGTTAACAGTCATGAACCGTGCGTAGCAACCGGCGCGAGCGAGTTGCAGCGCGGCTTGCTTTCCATGTTTGGCCTCCGCGTGAGTATCGGGCAGCTTTACGAAAACTCAGCGTGTCCATCGGAACCGCTTCGCGAAGGCTGGATTTCGGAAAGCATTCGGCTCGAAATCCGTCAGTCGCTGGCAGACGGCTACCCTCGAAGCGCGGAAGGGTTTGAAATATCCGTAGGTTCGGATAGTTTGCTGATAAGCGCGGACACAGGCGCGGGCATTCTGTACGCCTGTTATGCGCTGCTGCGAAAGCTGCGGTTAGGCGTCGCGTTTTGCGACCTAGGCGGCGCAGAGCAGCCCGCCAATCCGCTGCGGATGCTCAACCATTGGGATAACGCCGATGGGAGCATCGAAAGAGGATACGCCGGGCAATCCTTCTTTTTGAAGGACGGGAATATTCTGGTCAACGAGCGCACCGTGGACTATGCGCGCCTTGTAAGCTCGGTGGGTATTAACGCGGTGGCGATCAACAATGTGAATGTCGCGGGGGAAGCGGTTCGGTTGATTACAGGCGCGCATTTTCAGCAGCTTCAAGCCTTGGCCGGGGTGTTTGCCAGCCACGCGATCCGGTTGTTTCTGTGCCTGGATTTTGCCGCCCCGATGGATATCGGGGGGCTGCCCACCGCCGACCCGCTGGACGCGGACGTTCAAGCCTGGTGGAACGCCAAGATGGCGGAAGTTTTTGCTGCTGTTCCCAATTTGGGCGGCTTTGTGGTGAAGGCGGATTCGGAAGGTCGGCCCGGCCCGTTCACCTACGGCCGTACCCACGCGGACGGCGCCAACATGCTGGCGCGCGCCGTAAAGCCCTATGGGGGCGTGATTCTGTGGCGCTGTTTTGTGTACAATTGCCAGCAGGATTGGCGGGATCAAAAAACCGATCGCGCGCGTTCCGGCTACGATACCTTTGTGCCCCTCAACGGCCAGTTCGATGAGAGCGTGGCCTTGCAGGTTAAGTACGGGCCGATGGATTTTCAAGTGCGCGAGCCGATTTCGCCGTTGTTGGGCGCCATGCCGGATACCAACCAGATTCTGGAGCTGCAAATCACGCAGGAATACACGGGGCAGCAAAAGCACATCTGTTATCTGGTGCCCATGTGGCGGGAAATTCTTGGTTTTCAAACCTACTGCAAGCCAGCCGATCACCGGGTGGCGGATATTGTGGCCGGTAAAACTTACGGTAACGCGCTATGCGGCATCGCCGCAGTATCCAATACCGGCGATCAACCCAACTGGACAGGCAGCGACACGGCCGCCGCCAACCTGTACGGCTACGGGCGGCTATGCTGGGACACAACCCTCAGCGCCGAAGCCATTGCCAAGGAATGGATTGTTCAAACCTACAGCGAGCATCCACAGGCCGTAACCGCCATAACGCAAATGCTGATTAGCTCCTGGCCCGCCTATGAAAAATACACAAGCCCCCTGGGCATAGGCTGGATGGTAAACCCAGGCCATCATTTTGGCCCGAACGTGGACGGGTACGAGTACGACCGTTGGGGCACCTATCACCGCGCGGATTTTGCTGGCATCGGCATCAACCGCGGTGAAAGCGGCACTGGATATGCCCTGCAATACTTTGCTCCAAACCGGGAGCAATTCGGCAACGTCGATACCTGTCCGGAGGAACTGCTGCTTTTTTTCCACCATGTTCCGTACAGCCGAGTGCTTTCAACGGGCAAAACGGTGTTGCAGCATATTTACGATACGCACTTTAGCGGCGTTAAGGATGTGGAGGCAATGATCGCCCTGTGGAAAAGCGTTGAGCCGATGATAGACCCCGCGCATTATCGCAAAACGCTGGACGGCTTGCTGTTTCAGTTGGAGCATGCAAAGCTTTGGCGGGATGTGGTCAACACGTATTTCTACCGCAAAACGGGGATACCCGACGCGCGGCAACGAAAAATCTACCCCTGAGCGTTGCCATTTCCAAATCTAATATGAACGCCTGGCATGGAATTGTATTGATATGGGAAATATGCCTTCCTGTGTGCGCGCGTCTATGGATTCCACGCGCAGAAATCCGCAAAAGACGCCCGCCTGCATGGCGGGCGCCTTTTGCTACTGCCCTGATTGGGAACTGACGGGAATGTGCAAATTGACGCTATCGGACATTGGGAAAAGGCTGCTCAGGTCCTCATTAACC
>DAOPZY010000022.1:0-45198 GCA_035353615.1 Candidatus Limiplasma sp. | reverse complement strand
GGGGCAGTGCACACCCTGACAAGGGCTTTGCCCTTGACCCGGTTTCGCTGCGGCGGGGGTTTTGAACAGTTTGAGGGGCCGTCTGATTCAGACGGCCCCTATCTTTTCCCCCGCCGGAAGAAGGAGGGCTCCCGGCGGAAGCGAATGCTCGGATACGCTTTTCCGGCATCGTCAGCTATGCCGGTATACTTCCCAACCCATGTAATTACCCAGCGCTTCTTCCAGCACATCGGCACAGTTTGCCTGCGCAAGCGCCACATGATGTTCATACCCGTTTTTGGTCAGGTACCGCATTAACCCGTTCAGGTTTCGCACCTCGCAAACCGCTACGCCCCCAAAGGTGGGCAGCGGATCGTCCGTAAAGGTTCCCTCGCCTACATAGCACTTGATCATGCCATGCTTATCGTCTGTTGAAACCTTGAGGTACGTCATCGCGGAGGGGCGCACGCGACCTTTGAGAGCGCCGAAACTGACGTCGGCCCCAAGCGTTGTGGCCAGAATGTCCAGATTGCCGATCTCCGGCTTTTCCGCAAACGCGCAGGCGGGATAGTTGCTGCAATGGACATTGATGCACTTATCCGGCTCGTTTTGATAGTTATTGTTCCAATCTTGATAAATCGGGGGCACGTCGCCCGCCTTGAGCAGCGCCAGCATGCTGACCGCGCCCATAATATCGGTTTCGCAGGCGCTGGGCATTCCCTTTTGCCCCATCATGCTCATTACCAGGCACATGGCGCAGCCGTAGTTAGCTTCAACGCTATCCCAGCACTGAATGGCGCTTGCGTCGCAATGGTGTTCCGCCATCCAGTTTTCAATGGCGATGCACAGCTTGGCCTGTTTCACCAGCTTTTGGTTGGCGGTGCCGGGCGCGATCTCGCCATAGCCGGTAATCTCCGCCACCTTGGCGGCAATCAGGCTTTCATCGGTAATGGCGTTGATATCGGCCAAAATCTCGCTGAAATCTTCCGTTTCCACGGTGATCCCGCTTTGTTGCAGCAGTTTTTCGGAATAGCGCACCGTGCGGAAGGGCATCACGCGCGCGCCGATTTGCCCGATGCGGGCGGTGCGCATGGCTTTGACCACCGCGCAAACCCGTGCAAACCAATCCACATCGGCCCGGAATTCCTCGCCGTCCACCGCGCAGGTATGCCGCGCCGTAAGCGAATAGGGGATGCCGTACTGGTACAGGTTATTGCACAGGCTCAGCTTGCCGCAGAAAGCGTCGCGCCGATTTTCCAGCTGGAGCTTGTCAAAGTCGTCGTCGCACGCCTGAATCAGGATCGGGCAGGTAAGGCCGCTCCAGCGGATGGCGTCCGCGATGCCGGTTTCCTCGCCAAAGTTGGGCAGACTGATGATGATGCCGTCCAGTTCGTCCGCGTGAGCCTTAAACAGCGCCGCGCATTTTTTGGCTTCGTCGTAGGTCATGGTTTCGCCCATGAAGGTATCCTCGGTGGAAAGCGTAACGGCACGGTGCCCCCACTGAGCAAGCGCCGCGAGGAGTTTCTCGCGCGCGGTGAGCACCAGATGCGCGGGAAAGAAGCTTCGGTTACTGATAAGTACGCCAAAGGTTGCCATGCTTGTTCCTCCTTATCGGGCGGTGAACGCCCGTGGTTACGTTAGGTTGTGCGGCAACGGTTGACCGCGTCGCGCCAGCCAGCCAGCAACGCGTCGCGCGCGGCCGTTTCCATGGCGGGGCGGTAAGCGGTTCCGGTTTCCTGACGGGCGGGGATGGTTTCCAGATTTTCGTACAGGCCGGCGGTCAGGCCCGCCATGTAGCCGGCGCCCAGCGCGCTCAGCTCGCCCTGCGCGCTTAAACGTACCCCGCAACCCAGCAAGTCGGTCAAAAACTGCATCAGCAAATGGTTACGGGTCGGGCCGCCATCCACCCGAAGTTCCGAGACCGCGCTGCCTGTGTCCCGGCGCATGGCGGCGATGATGTCCGCATCCTGGTACGCGATGCTTTCCAGCGCCGCGCGAACCATATGCGCCCGCCGGGTGCCCCGGTTCATGCCGATGAACGCGGCGCGGGCGCGGCTGTCAAAGTAAGGCGCGCCAAGGCCGGAAAACGCCGGCACCAGATAGACCCCCTCCGTGGAGGGCACGCTCGCGGCCAGCGGTTCCACCGCCTCAATCTCCGGGACCATCCCGGTGCCGTCGCGCAGCCAGCACAGCGTATCCGCCGAGCAGGTCACGTTGCCCTCCAATACGTAGCAGGTAGCGCCCCGGTACCCAAAGCCGACGGAGGCGGAAAGACCGTTATGCGAAGGAATGACCGCCGGGCCGACGTTCATCATCACGCTACTGCCGGTGCCGAAGGTCGCCTTGGCCATGCCGCTGTTTAGGCAGCCCTGCCCAAAGAGGGACGCGTGGCTGTCGCCCATCACCCCGGTAATCGGAATGCCTGCCGGCAGGCCCTCGCAGGCGGTTTGCCCAAAATCCCCATCCGAAGGGGTAATCTCCGGTAAACACCCGATCGGGATGCCAAACAGCGCGCACAGCGCCGGGTCCCACCGCAGGGCGCGGATGTCGCACAGCTCGGTGCGGCTTGCGTTGCTCACATCCGTGCGGAACACGCGCCCGCCGGTCAGGCGGTACACAAGGTAGCTGTCCACCGTGCCCATGCAGAGCATGCCTTCGTGGGCCAGCCGCGAAAGCTCTGGCCGCTCCTGAAACACCGCGGCCGCCTTGGCGGCAGGGTAATAGGCGGACAGCGTGAGGCCGGTTTTTTCCGTAACCGCTGCCGCGTGGTCGCTCAAAGCGGCGCACAGCGCCTCGCCGCGCACGTCCTGCCATACCACGGCGGGGCACAGCGGCATGCCGGTCGCCCGATCCCACAGCACGGTGGTTTCCCGCTGGTTGCTAAGCCCGATGGCGGCAATTTGGGCCGGTTCAAGCCCCGAAGCCATTTCCGCTACGCATTCGCGAACGTTTTGCCAGATTTCCTCCGCGTCGTGCTCCACATAGCCGGGCTTGGGATAGTCCTGACGGTGGGGTTTTAAACAGCGCCGCACGATGCCGCCCCGGCTATCCAGCAAAAACCCCTTGCTGGCCGAGGTGCTTTGATCAATGGCGATCACGTACCGTTGCATCCGGTTCACCGCCCCTGCCGCACAGCCTGCGCGATTCCCTGCGGCGTAAGGCCGTAATGTTCGAACACCTCGGCGCTTGTGCCGGTGTAAAGCTTTTCGTCCGGCAACCCTAAAATGCGCATGCGGGTGGGCTTTTGCTGGGCCAACACCTCCGCGACCGCGCCGCCAAGGCCGCCGTGCACATCATGCTCCTCCACGGTGACCACCCAGCCGGTTTGCGCGGCTTCCACAATGGCGGCCTCGTCCAGCGGGCGCAGGGTGTGCATATCGTACACGGACACCTCCGTGCCCTCGCCGGCCAGAATTTCTGCCGCCTGAAGGGAGGGGTAGACCATTTCCCCGCAAGCGATGATCGCCGCGTTTACGCCCCTGCGGAGGCAGTTTGCCTTGCCGGGCGTAAAGGGCGCTTCGCCTTCATACACGGTGGGCACTGCGCCGCGCCCCATGCGCACATAGGCGGGTTCGTCGGATTGGGCTAAATAGCGCGTGAGCGCCTCCATTTGCGGCCCGTCGGAGGGCAGGAATATCTGCAAGCCGGGCGTCGCGCGCAACAGCGCGATATCCTGTGTGGCGTGGTGCGTGGAGCCGAGCGCCCCGTAGCTGACCCCGCCGGATACCCCGATAATTTTTACGTTCATGTGGCTGTACCCAACATCCACCTTGACCTGCTCGGCCGAGCGCAGCGAATAAAAGCAGGCCGGGCCGCAAACAAACGGCCGGAGGCCGCCGTTGGCCAGCCCCGCGGAAATGCCGATCGCGTCCTGTTCCGCGATGCCGCATTCCACAAACTGGTTGGGCAACGCATCGGCAAAGTCCGTCAGCGTAACGCTGCCGCGGCTGTCCGTAGCAACCGCGAACAGGGTGGGGTCCTTTTGCGCCAGCTCCAAAAGCGTGCGGGTAAAGGCCATGCGAACCGCTTCTGTTTTCATGCCCAGTCAACCCCCTTCACGCCCAGCGCGGCGCAGCCTTCCTCGCATTGCTCGGCGGTGGGCACCTTGTGGTGCCACTCCTTGCGGTTTTCCGCATAGGGCAGGCCCTTTCCCTTTACGGTATGGGCAATCAGGCAATGCGGCTTGCCTTCGTTTGGCACGGTGTGGAAGTAGTGAAGCAGCGCGCCCGGGTCGTTGCCGTCCAGCTCGCACACATCCCAGCCGAACGCCTCCCATTTGTCGCGGAAGTTTTCAAGCGCCATCACGTTTTCTGTGGGGCCGCTGATTTGCAGGCCGTTGCGGTCGATGATGGCGAACAGATTGTCCAGATGGTAGTTGGCCCCGGCCATCGCGGCTTCCCAAACGCTGCCTTCAGCCTGCTCGCCGTCCCCCATGAGCACAAAGGTGCGGTAGTCCTTCTTTGTGCGCTTGGCGGCCAGCGCCATGCCGACCCCTACGGGTAAGCCGTGCCCCAGCGCGCCGGTGCAAACTTCCACGCCGGGCGTGCTGTTGTTGGGGTGGCCGATCAGTCGGCTGCCGGCCTGCGAAAAAGTGCGAAGCTCCTCCTTTGGGATAAAGCCCCGGTCAGCCAGTATGGCCAGATATCCTTCCACGCTGTGCCCTTTGGAAAGCAGAAAACGGTCGCGGTCCGGCCACGCGGGTTCCTCCGGGCGCACGCGGAGCACATCGTAATAAAGCACGGAGAGGATATCCAGCGAGCTCATCGCGCCGCCGGTGTGGCCGGTGTTGGCGTTGTGGATCATGGTGATCGCGTCGGCGCGGCGCTGGTTAGCCAGTTGTTGAATGGTTTGGGCGTCCATGGCGGAGCCTCCTTTTTGCGGAGTAACGGTGGGGAAAGGCGGGGCGCGGCGGGAAGGCTGTTGCCGTCCGCCGGGCCGGCCTGCGGCAGGGGATGTGCCTTTTGCCGCCGGGCGCGGCGACGCCCCGCGGGGGAGCGGGCCGTCCCGGAGCTTTCGCGCGGTTTACTTGAGCCTTGCGGCCAAAGCGGCTTTCTTTTGCAGATCCTTCTGCACAAGGTCAATCACGACCGCAAAGATAATCACGACGCCCTTGATGACCATTTGCCAGAACGAGCTGACGCCCATCATAATCATGCCGTCGTTGAGCACGGTAATCACCAGCACGCCGATAATGGTGCCGCCGATGGTGCCCACGCCGCCGCTCATGGACGTGCCGCCCAGAACCACGGACGCGATGGCGTTCATTTCCCAACTTTCGCCGGTGGCCGGGTGGGCCGCGCGAAGCTGGCTGGTCATGATGATGCCGCTCATGGAGGCGAGCAGCGCGGAGAAGATGTACACAAACACCTTGACCTTGTGGATTTTGATGCCGGAAAGCTGCGCGGCGCGCTCGTTGCCGCCCACGGCGTAAATCTGATTGCCCAGCGGCGTTTTTTTCATGATGAACGCGGCGATCAGCGCCATCGCAATGAAAATCAGGATGGAGTAAGGCACGTCGATGCCCGGGATGCTGCCCGCGCCAATCAGGTCAAAGCCGAGGTTGCCCTTGGCCGCGTCGCCAAACAGGTTGGGGAAGGTCGCGCCGCCGCTGCGGAGCATGGCCGCGCCGCGGCAGATGTACATCGCGCCCAGCGTTGCGATGAAGGCCGGCACTTTCAGCCGCGCGATCAGCTCGCCGGAGCACAGGCCAACGAGAATGGCCAACAGGAACACGATCAAAAGAATCAGCGGCACGTTGGGGTACAGGGTGCCCGCGATCCACGGCAGGCGAATGCCTTCGATGAGCATGCCGCCGGTAATCATGCCGGACAGGCCGACGATGGAGCCAACGCTCAGGTCAATGCCGCCGGTGATAATGACCATGGTCATACCCAACGCTAAAAGGCCGTATATGGAAGCATGCTTCACCATCAGCACAACGCTGCCCCACTCGGTAAAGTTGGGCGCGCGCAGGGAAAAATAAAGTAGCAGAATCGCCAGCGCGATAAACGTGCGGCCCTTGAGCAAAATCATGCCCAAGGACACGCCGGCCTGCGGCTTGCGGTTGGATACAGTGCTGTTCATTGTATGACGCTCCCTTCGATAGTGGCGGCTTTCCCTGTAAACAGATTGGCGGCGGACGCGGCCACCAGCGCGGCCTCGGTCATTTCCGCCCCGGCGAGGTCGGCGGTGATTTTGCCGTTGCTCATCACCAGCACGCGGTCGCAAACCGACATAATCTCCTTGAGCTCGCTGCCCACGAAAATGACGCCGTTACCCTGCGCGGCAAACTTGCGCATGAGGATAAAAATATCCGTTTTCGCGCCTACATCGATGCCTCTGGAGGGCTCGTCCATCATGAATACGCGCGCGTTGGCCATAACGCATTTGCCGATAACCACCTTTTGCTGGTTGCCGCCCGAAAGGCTGGAAATCAGGTGCTTCACATCCGCGACCTTGATTTGCATATCGCGCACGGTGCAATCCACGGCATTCTTGCACTGATCCTTGCGGATTACGCCGTTGTGGGTAAAGTGCGGGATGCTGGTCAGCAGCAGGTTGTTGGCGATGGACATGGTTTGCACCAGCCCGTCGCGCTGCCGATCCTCCGGCACCAGCACCATGCCGCGCGCAATCTGCTCCGGAATGCTGGGCTTTTCGATGGTTTCGCCCGCCAGCACCAGCTTGCCGGTTGATTCGGGGTGTAGCCCCATCAGGCTTTCGACCAGCTCGGTGCGGCCCGCGCCCATGAGGCCGTAGATGCCCAGCACTTCGCCCTTGTGCAGCGTAAAGCTTACGTGATCGACCGTCCAGCCGCCGCCAACGCGCGGCAGGCAGTAATCCGTTACGGTCATCACCGGTTCCGGCTCGCCCGGGTAGGGCAGCTTTTCAATGGTGAGGTTGGAATGGCCGACCATGTGCTCAATAATCCAATTCACGGAGATATCCTTAACCTCGGCGTTGGCCACGCGCTGCCCGTCCCGCAGGATGGTTACAAAATCGCCGATGCGGATAATTTCTTCCAACCGGTGGGAAATGTAAATGATGGCGATACCCTGCGACTTGAGGTCCTCAATCAGGTGAAAGAGCACCTCCACCTCGGCGTTAGAGAGCGAACTGGTCGGCTCGTCCATGATTAAAACCTTTAGCTGTTTTTCCAGCATGGTTTTGGCGATTTCCACAATTTGCTGTTGCCCCACGCGAAGGTTCAGCATCAACTCGTTGGGGTTGATGCCGCGCTGAAGCTTATCCAGCACCTGCGAGGCGAGCTTGGTCTGCGCCTTGCGGTCGATTACGCCGTAATTGGAAATTTCCTTGCCGGCAAACATGTTATCCGCCACGCGCATATCGGGAAACAGGTTCAACTCCTGATGGATGATGCCCACGCCATGGGCGCTGGCTTCGCGGGTATCGGTAAAATGCACCTCCTGCCCATCCAGCAGCACGCGGCCTTCGGTGGGTTTTTCGATGCCGGCTAGTATCTTCATCAGGGTCGATTTACCCGCGCCGTTTTCACCGATTAAAACGTTTACCTTACCCGGATAAACCGAAAAATCGACTTGGTTAAGCGCGACGGTGCCGGGGTACAGCTTGGTGATGCCGATCGCCTCCATCACCGGGCGAAGCGTTGTTTCCATATCGATCAGCCTCCCGCGACTGTAAGCTCTACGGGCACCACTACCAGATTATCGTAGGTAGCGTCCGTAAGCGAAATGCAGCCGTAGTAGGTAAATTCTTTACCTTTCAGATCGCTGGCTT
Source organism: Candidatus Limiplasma sp. (assembly GCA_035353615.1). GTDB lineage: Bacteria > Bacillota > Clostridia > Christensenellales > Aristaeellaceae > CAXXOK01. The sequence continues at coordinate 37,461 of DAOPZY010000022.1, read as the reverse complement.
CGTGCTTGGCGATTACGTCTGTTTTCACTTTGTTGTTAAAAGCGTTGGTGAGGTCGGCAAACTCCACCTGATTGGCAAAATCGTCCAGGTGCAGGAAGCCTACGCCGTCGCGGATCGCGTTTTTGATATTGGAAGAAAAAACCCTGCCGTAAAACAGCTTGCAGTCCGGCTGGCTGTCATAGGGGGCCAAATCCAGCACCAGCAAGGTTTTGTTGGGCTTTTCAGGGTTTTCGATATCGAGCACTTTGACATCGCCTTTTACGCAGAAGCTCCAGGCGCTGGTTTCATTAGCGCGGTTGCCGTATTTCAGGCCGGCCGCGGTGAGGTCGGTTTCCACATCCTTCACAAAGGCGACCATATCCACGGCGCGCTCTTTGATGGTGGGCACAATTTTGCTGTCCCAATTATCCGCGCAGTATTGCTCCGCGACGGACAGCTTTTCAACGGTCACGGTTTGCCCCTCGGCATTTACGACGGTCGTCGGCGCTTCGTCGGGGATGAGCGTTACGCGGCAGGTGAGCGCGATCAGCGCGACCAGCGCGGCCACGCCAGCCCATTTGAGGATTTTTGCCCGGTTGTTCTTCATGGTGCTTCGCCCCTTCTTCAAAAAAGGAGGGCGGGCGCGCGGCAGAACCGCGCGCCGCCCTCAGTAGGGTTACGATGAGTATTAGTCGGCCAGAGCGAAGTTGTCCAGCTTGGCGGCGTTGTCTTTGGTGATCAGCACGCAGTCCATCAGCTGCTTTTCTTCCTTGTCGGTCTTGCCGTTCTTGATGTACTCGTCAGCCTGCACAACGGCCTGCTCGGCGATGTAAGCGATGGGTTGGAGGCCGGTGGCTTTGATTTCGCCGCGGAGGATGGAGTCACGCACGTCGTTGCTGCCGTCAAACCCGCAAACGACTACGTCCTTCATGCCGGCTTTGAGGCAGGCCTCGATGACGCCCATGGCCATGGTGTCGTTGCCGCAGATAACGCCCTTGATGTTCTCGGCGCCCTGGGCCTGGATGATGCTTTCCATCTTGGAATAGGCTTCGGTCTGATCCCAGTTGGCGGTTTGCTGCTCGATCATTTTCATGTCGGTGTACTGGTCGATTACATCGTGAAAGCCCTTGGAACGCACGCCGGCGTTGGTGTCGGACTCTTTGCCGGTCAGCTCAACGTAGTTGCCGGCTTCGCCCATCTGCTCCACAAAGTATTCCGCAACGAGGCTCGCGCCCTGATAGTTGTTGGAAACCATCTGCGCCACGGCGTCGCCGGTGGAGTTGATTTCACGGTCTACCAGGAAGGTGGGGATGCCGGCAGCCTTGGCGCGCTGCACGGGCTCGATGGTGGCGTCCGCGCCGGCGTTGTCGCAGATGATCGCGGCGGCCTTGCGGGCGATGGCGGTATCAAACGCCTCGGACTGCTTGGTCACGTCGTCGTCATGCTGGATCACGAGGAAGTCATAGCCCAGCTCGGTAGCCTTGGCGGAGGCCGCGTCGGCAACGGTTTTAAAGTAGGGGTTGGAGTGGCTCGGCGTGATGATTACGATCAGCGGTTTGTCTTCCGCCATCGCGGCGACGCTGAACATGGACAGAACCAACAGTGTTGCCAGAACAAGAGCGACGATCTTTTTCATGTGGGGTTCCTCCTTGATTTTTTTGGGGTTCTCTATTTCTTTGCGCAAGTGGTTTGCGCATGAAATCCGTCGCGCGGGCTCCGCCAACCGAAACGTCGGCTGAACGGTCTGAGGGAACTGAACGTACTTCTTCAATGCAAACGTATTATAAACCAAACGGTTTAGTTTTGTCAACATTAAAATCAACTAAACTTTTGAATAATTGTTTTGTTCGTGTTTGGGAAACTGGCGAAAGCTACTGAAAACACAACGGTACTTTTGAGAGGTTCGTTAAAGGCGCGTTTCCTCACGCGGCCGATGCTTCTAAAGCGGAAGCTGAACGGTTCACACAAACTGTTTGTATGCCACCGATTGCGGAACCGCTATATCTGGTGGGAAAATGGCCGAAATGCGCTGTGGATGAGGGGCGGAGCTAAAAAAATTACTATCGAAAACCGACGAAAATTTGAAATTCGCAACGCTGGCGGGCGGCGAACCGGACGCGCCCCCGCCGTGGCAGCGGAAGCGGGAAGTTAAAAACCTTGGCGTTCGTCATAGAAAGACCCTCCTCCCAATCTGCACGGAGGAGGGCCACAGAGTGATAGAAATGAAAGAAAGAATGTCGTTTTGCAATGGGCTGGCACCCCGCCTGCGGCGGCAGGGGCCGGTTTGTTGGCTTTGCCAGACGGCTGTGGGAGCGTTCGCGTTAAACCCCGCGCAGGGGCCTTTGCCCCATTAGACTTCCGCCTTTCCATGGGCGGCGGTTCCTGTCAGGCGCGAATGACGCCCTTTTTCAGGATGATGCACGCGTACAGCGCGCCCTCGCCCGTTTGCACCGTGGCAAACGCCTTGCGGCTGCGCTCATAAAACGCGAAACGCTCCTCAAAGCCGATGGCGGCTTTCGGCTCGCGCTTTTGGACGGTTTTACGGAACTCCGCCCAGATGGGCGGCTCGCCGCCCGGAACGGAGCCGGGAACAACGGCCATCAGGGTGACGGGCGCGTCCACAAAATCATCCAGAGGCATCAGTTGCAGGATCGCGTCCAGCAATTCGTTTGCGCCGTGACCATCGCAGCGGACGCAACGCTGACCCATCGTCGTTGCCGGAAAATTGCCGTCGCCAATGACCAACTCGTCACCGTGACCCATTTCCGCCAACACCTTGAGCAATTCCGGCGATAACAGCGGGGAGATTCCCTTGAGCATAAAGAAAGCCTCCGATCGTTTGGCATAAATTTGCCAAAATATTTAGTAAATGAAGGGTTCGCCTTCCAAACGCCTCATTCCTGCCGATCGGGCAAAATGTCGGCCCGCCGTTCGCGCCGCGCGCCGCCTATTGCGCGCGGGGCCGCTCGCGCGTAAAATAGGAAAGGGAAACCCCGCGCAGGGAGGATGAAAAGGATGACAGACCCGTTACAGCACAAGATCAACATGTTGCCGGACAGCCCCGGCTGTTATCTGATGAAAAGCGAAGGCGCAATCATCTACATCGGCAAGGCGAAAAATTTGAAAAACCGCGTGCGACAGTATTTTCACGCGTTTGAAAACCATACCCCGAAGGTGCGCGCCATGGTCAGCCGAGTGGATGATTTTGATATTATCCTGTGCCGCACCAACTTTGAGGCGCTCACGCTGGAGTGCAACCTTATCAAGCTGCACCGCCCGTTTTATAACATCCTGCTAAAGGATGACAAGCAGTATCCCTACCTGCGCTATGACCCGGCGGAGCCATTTCCGCGCCTGACGGTCGCGCGTCAGTTGGACCCGCGCGACGGTTACCGCTACTTTGGGCCGTACATTGGCGCTACGGCCGTGCGTCAGGTGCTTAACGAGCTGAGCCGTTATTTTCCGCTCAGGCGCTGTTCGCTCAAGCTTCCGCTGGGGCATCCGTACCGCCCCTGCGTGTACCATTCCACGGGCCAGTGCATGGCCCCGTGCGCGGGGTACATCAGCGAAGCGGACTATCAGGCGATTCTTCGCCGCGCCGTTGATTTTCTAAACGGAGACGCCAAGGGCATTCTCCGCGAGCTGACCGAGAAAATGAACGCCGCCTCGGAACGCATGGAATACGAGCAGGCGGCGGCGATTCGCGATAAAATTGCGGATGTGCAGTCCATTACCGAGCGCCAGCTCGCCATCCAGACCCGGGATGTGGAGCAGGACCTGATTGCCGTTGCGATGGACGCGAACGACGCGATCGTTCAGCTTTTGCACATCCGAAGCGGCCGCATTGAGGGCGGGCAGGCGTATGTGCTGGAAAACTGCGGCGGCGACACCCCGGCGGAGATCATCGAAGGCTTTATCCCCCAGCATTACGAGGATGGCCGCTCCATCCCGCGTGAGATACTGATCGAGGCGGCCGGGGAGGACCGGGAGGAGTTGGAACAGTGGCTGAGGGAACGGCGCGGCGCGGCCGTGACGCTGCTGTGCCCCCAGCGGGGCGAAAAAGCCGCCCTGATGGGCATCTGCCAGAAAAACGCGGCGGACGCGCTGCTTAAACGCCAACAGAGCGAAAGCATCCGCCACGCGCAAACGGTGCTGGCCATGGAGGAGCTGAGAACCGCGCTCAACCTGCCCACCCTGCCGGAACGCATTGAGGGGTACGATATTTCCAACACGCAGGGCGTGCTGTCCGTGGCCTCGATGGTGGTGTTTCACGGGGGTATGCCCGCCAAAAAACAGTACCGCCATTTCCGCATCAAAACGGTAGAAGGCGCCAACGACTTTGCCTCCATGGCGGAGGTGATCGGCCGCCGGTTCACCCACGGCCTTCAGGAAAAAAGGGAGCGGGAGCAGGCCGGTTTGCCGCTGGAGGAGGGACGTTTCAGCCTCTTCCCGGATGTGGTGCTGATTGACGGCGGCCCTCAGCAGCTTGCGTTTGCCCACCGCGCCATGCTGGACGCGGGGGTGAGCCTGCCCATGTTTGGCCTGGCCAAACGGTTTGAGGAAATTTACCTGCCCGGCCGGGAGGCCCCTATCGTACTGGATAAGCGCAGCAACGCCCTGCATTTAGTGCAGCGCGTGCGCGACGAAGCCCACCGTTTCGGCATCACCCAGCACCGCGCGTTGCGCGGCAAGGCGGGCATTGCCAGCGAGCTGACCGGCATCGAAGGGATTGGGGAAAAGCGCAAAATTGCCCTTCTGCGCGCGTTTCGCAGCTTGCCGGCCATTTTGGGCGCAAGCGTGGAGGAATTGCGCGCCGTGGATGGCATGACGGAGAAAACGGCGCAGGCTGTGTTCGACTATGCCCGCGCGAAAGAAAAAAAGGCTGGGGACGAAGCGGACCGTAAGGCGTAGCCGGGCGACAGGATATTTCGAAAAGCGAGGCGGGAAAATCGCGTACTGAGCCGTAAACGAAACGAGGCGGCAAAACCGCGTACTAAGCCGTAAGAGAAGCGAACCGGTAAAACCGCATACTAAGCCGTAAGAGAAGCGAACCGATAAAACCGCGCTGTCATGAGCCGGAACCGCCGGCAATGGGCATACCGACAGCATTACCGGCCTTTGGGGTCAGAGGATTGAAAAACTGAAGGAAACCATAAACCACGCCACAAGATGCCTTTAGCGCCCATGGCGTTCCGGCAGAATGGCGTGCCCAATTCAGGCTTTTCGAGGGCAAGCGGCAATGCCGATGCGCCCCCGGGGAGCCTTGCGCTTGCACCTTTTACTGTGGCGAGGGTTTGCCGGCGGCCCGCAGCCTTTGGGCCATCCGCCTTTGAAGGACTGCGCTTTGGGAGCTGGGCTGTTCTCCGACGCTGCACAGGACATTCTTTCCCGACCCATTTTAGCGGCGGTTTGGTTCGGATGACGATCCCCTTTACGGGCGTGCGGCGCAATTGTTAATCAACTGCAAATTCTGGCGGGCTGCCTGTTTCTTTTTCGAAAATCGTGCTATACTCAAATTGTATACATATCTTGATTTGCCCTTATACCGCCGGTTTCGCCTGCGCAGGCGGGCCGGACCCATTCATCGCCCGAAGGAACGACGCCCCGCCCGCAAAAGCAGGCAGAGCGTTCCACGCGGCGTACTTCAGGCGCTTTGCGCGCCGGAAAGGATCAGCTTGGCAAAGGAGAAAACAGTATTTGTCTGCGCCTCCTGCGGCTATGAAACCCCCCGCTGGCTGGGCTGCTGCCCGGATTGCGGCGAGTGGAACACTTTTGAGGAGCAGCATCGGACGGCTGGAACCGCGGCGGTTACCAAAACCGCGGAAAAAGCCGCTAAATACCAGACGACCGCAACCGCCGCCACCCTCCTTGCGGATGTGACTGAAATGCAGGAGGTTCGCGTATCCACCGGCAACGACGAGTTGGACCGCGTGCTGGGCGGCGGACTGGTGGACGGCAGCGTGATCCTGCTGGGCGGCGACCCGGGCGTGGGCAAAAGCACGCTGCTGTTGCAGGTGGCCGCGGAGCTGAGCGAAAACCGGCGCGTGCTGTATGTGAGCGGCGAGGAAAGCGCCCGCCAGATCAAGATGCGCGCCAACCGACTGGATGTGCGGCAGGATCAGTTGCTGGTGCTGGCCGAAAACAGCGTGGAAAGCATCCTTGGCAAATGCGAAAACCTTCAGCCGGACGTGTTGGTGGTGGACAGCATTCAGACCATGGTCAGCGAGGAATCCGCCAGCGCCCCGGGCAGCGTATCGCAGGTGCGGCAAAGCGCGGCAGCTATTATCCGCTATGCGAAAACCAGCGGGGTTTCGGTGTTTCTGGTAGGGCACGTAACCAAGGAAGGCAGCCTGGCAGGGCCGAGGGTGCTGGAGCATATGGTGGATACGGTGCTCAGCTTTGAGGGCGACCGCCAGCACGAGTACCGGCTGCTCCGAGCGGTTAAAAACCGCTTTGGCAGCATCAATGAGCTGGGCGTGTTTGAAATGCGCCAAAAGGGGATATTCCCGGTCAGCAACCCCAGCGAATCCCTGCTGTCGCAACGGGCGCGGGGCGCGAGCGGCAGCGTGGTGTTTTGCGCCATGCAGGGCAGCCGCCCGATCCTGTGCGATTTGCAGGCGTTGGCCGCGCATAGCTTTTACAACATGCCCCGGCGCACCGTGGGCGGCGTGGATTCCGGCCGCGTAGCGCTGTTGCTGGCCGTGATGGAAAAGCGCGCGGGGAAAAAGCTGTTTGATCAGGATGTGTACGTGAACGTCGCCGGCGGGTTGGAGCTGGACGATCCCGCAGCGGATCTGGCGGTTTGCCTCGCCGTGGCTTCCAGCCTTGAAAACTTTCAGCTATCCCAATCCCTGTGCGTGATGGGGGAAATTGGCCTGTGCGGCGAGGTTCGCCCCATCGCGCAGGTGGAGCGGCGCATCGCGGAGTGCGTGCGCCTTGGTTTTACCGAGCTTCTCGTGCCCAAGCAAAACCTGAAAAACTTAGCCCCCGTTAGCGGCGCGCGCGTCACGGGCGTGGATACGCTCACGCAGGCGCTGGCTGTGGTTCATTAGTTCATTTATTAAGGAAGGGATTCCGAAATGTTGAAGAATAAAACGCTGGAGCGTCTGCTTCGGCTTCTGATTACGCTGGTGGGCGCGGGCATTGGCGCGGGGGCCGCCGCGTTGGCCATGCCGCTTATCACCCGGATGTATCCGCAGGCTTTTGAGCGCCCCTTTGGGCTGGCGATAGTCTACTGCGTGCTGTGCCTGCTGGGCGCGCTGCTGCTTTTCTTGCTTTCCAAGGGGATTATCCGGCAGGTAATGCAGATTTCCACGGCGGTGGAACGCCGGTGGTCAAGCATGCCCACGCAGCAAATTCTGTTTTCCAGCATCGGGCTGATCGCGGGGCTTGCGGTAGCCGCGCTGACCAATCAGCTGATATTATCCGCCGGGGCGAGCCTGCTGACCATCAGCGTGAGCGCCATCGTCTACCTGCTGTTGGGCACGTTGGGCATGCAAATCGGCTATCGGCGCTACCATGAAAGCAAACAGGAACGCCGCCGTTTCCGGCTTCGGCTCAAAAAAAGCGGCTCCCTGACCCATATGCTGGACGACGCGGCCCTGATGCTGGCCGGCGACGAGGATGATGATGACGCGGACGCGGACGATGCGGATCTCGCGCCCCGGTCGGCATCCGCGCCCTGCGCGGGCATCCCGCATAAATATCTGGATACGTCGGTCATTATTGACGGGCGCGTTTTTGACATTGCCAAGGCGGGCTTTTTGGAAGGGGATATCGTGATCCCGCAGTTTGTGCTGGCGGAGCTGCGGCACATTGCCGACAGCGGGGACAGCCTTCGCCGCGCGCGCGGCCGCAGGGGGCTGGATGTGCTTGGCAAGCTGCAAACCGAGCTGAAACGCAATGTGGTGGTGGACGATACCGACTACCCGGACATTGCGGAGGTGGATGTGAAGCTCCTGCGCCTGTGCCGCGACCATGGCGGCGTGGTGGTTACCAATGATTATAACCTCAACAAGGTTGCGGGCGTCAGCGGCATCAGCGTGCTGAACATCAACGATTTGGCCAATGCCGTCAAACCCATGCTGATGGCGGGGGAAGAAATGACGGTGCAGATTGTCCGCGAAGGCAAGGAGCCGGGGCAGGGCGTCGCGTACCTGGACGACGGCACCATGATCGTGGTGGACAACGGCCGCCGCTTTGTGGGCGAAAACGTAAGCGTGACCGTAACCACCGTGCTGCAAACCAGCGCGGGGCGCATGATCTTTACCCGGTTGAAAAGCGCGGAGGATGGCGCGCATACCGTTCAAACGCCGATAAAAGCCGAGTAACCCGCCCGCGCACCCGAATATTCACCGACTGTTCATGGCCGAAAGGTTTACATCGCCCGCCCGCCTGCTGTATAATAGGGTTACAGATAATGACAATTCAATTATGGCGGGGGAGTGACGGTTATGGAGGCGGAGAAAGCCATCATTGCAATCGGGCGCGAATATGGCAGCGGCGGCCACGACATCGGCAAGCTTGTGGCGGATAAACTTGGCGTGCCCTTTTACGACAAGGAAATTCTCACCCTGGCCGCCCGCGAAAGCGGCATCTGCGAAGCGCTGTTTGAAAATCACGATGAAAAGAACACGCCCAGTTATCTGTTTCCGCTGGTAACCGGGATGGGCGATCTGCCCTCGGCGGCCGGCGCGGGCGACATACCCCTGAACCACCGTATTTTTATGGCCCAGTTTGAAGCCATCACCCGCGTGAGTCTGAAAGGCCCCTGCGTGATTGTGGGGCGTTGCGCCAACTATGTGCTTAAGGGGCAGCCGAACCTGATCAGCGTGTTTTTGTACGGCGATGTGAGCGCGCGGATCGAGCGGATTATGCAAAAGGAAAACCTGCCGTACGATCAGGCGAAGGAACGCGTGCGCAAGGTGGACAAGCAACGGCAGGGGTACTACAACTTTTTTGCCGACGGCAACTGGGGGCACCGCAGCAACTACCACATGATGCTCAACACCACGGGGCTTGCGCTGGATGCGGCGGCGGATACCATCATTCAATACATCCGCGCGAAAACCATCAAATAACCATTTTCCCCCGCCGCAGCGGATTCGGGTCAAGGGCGAAGCCCTTGTCAGGTTCCAAGGGTGAAACCCTTGGCGGGGTTTGGGGGTGGAACCCCAAATCCCCACGCCGCAGCGTGAAGCCAACCAGCGGGCGAACAGCCCGCAGGGCTATGAGGCGAGCGAATAAAGCACTTTGTGAGGGTTTGCGTACAACCCGCCCCCGCCGCAGCGGATTCGGGTCAAGGGCGAAGCCCTTGTCAGGTTCCAAGGGTGAAACCCTTGGCGGGGTTTGGGGGTGGAACCCCAAATCCCCACGCCGCAGCGTGAAGCCAACCAGCGGGCGAACAGCCCGCAGGGCTATGAGGCGAGCGAATAAAGCACTTTGTGAGGGTTTGCGTACAACCCGCCCCCGCCGCAGCGGATTCGGGTCAAGGGCGAAGCCCTTGTCAGGTTCCAAGGGAGAAACCCTTGGCGGGGTTTGGGGTGGAACCCCAAATCCCCACGCCGCAGCGTAAGCCCAACCAGCGAGCGAACAGCCCGCGGGGCTATGAGGCGAGTGGACAAAGCACTTTGTGAGGGTTTGCGTACGACCCGCTCCCGCCGCGGCGGAACCGGGTCAAGCGCATAACTCGAATATCAAAAAACGAACCTTTCACGCATTGCAGCGGAAGGTTCGTTTTTTATGCCAAGCTGGCCCCGCTACGAAAGCAAAGGGCTCGCACCCCGCAGTTAAACGATAAGGCAAGCCATGAAATGCTGCCGTATAAATCCACACCCAACAAACGAACCCTTCATTTGCGGAAGGCTCAGCGCCATTGTCCCTTTGGAGCAACTGGCCGCGAACCGTGCCTGAATGCTGCATTTTTGTTGTCCGAAGCTTGACTTTAGTATGGCAATCCCCTACAATACTTGTATTCCAAGGCACTCCGGACATCAACCTGGGCCTTACTTCCGAAACGCTCCCCCGACGGAGCCGAACAAACCCGATCCCCTTCGCGCCAAACTTCCGGCACACAAGGATGTGTGTACGGGATTCTTTTGGCAGCATCCTTCGTTCGCACTTATCCCCACGGAAACCCGAACCTATCATCACTAAGGAGGAAGATCATCATGGCTGGCAAGAAAAAGTCTATCGGCGCATTGCTGCTGGGTGAATGGAACACGCAGACCGTTGTGGGCGTTGCGCTGGGCGCTGCGCTTTTCGGCGTGCTGATGGTGTACGGCGGAATCCCTGTGTTCACCAATACCAAACTGTCCTCTGCCTATATTGTGCCGGTGATCGTCGGCGCGCTGTTTGGCCCGTTGCCCGCCGCGCTGGCTGCCTTTATCGGCAACGTGTTTGCCGATCTGCTGGGCGGCTGGGGCTTCTGGTTTGACTGGTCCATCGGCAACGCGGTCGCGGGCTTCATCGTGGGCCTGCTGCCCGTGTACGGCGCTAAAATCAAGGAAGGCATCTTCACCGTGAAGCATGCCGTGATCTACACCGTGCTGGCCATTCTGGGCGTGGCGCTGGCCTTTGGCGTGGTGACCCCCCTGTTTACCATCCTGTTCTTCGGCGGCGAGCTGACCATCACCTACCTGCAGGCTCAGGCCGCGGTCATCAGCGACGCGAGCGTGTTTGTGGTGATCGGCCTGCCCATCCTGTTCGCGTTGGCGGCCCGGTATAAAAAACAGCAGGGCCTGAAGAAGGAAGACGCCGATACCGAGGAAGAAGCGCAGTAAAGCGCTTCTTCCCCAAGTTTGCACGGCTGATTAAAGGAGCGCCATGAAACCGCTTGAACCCGCGATTGTGTTCGACCATTTCGGTTTCCGCTACGAGGCCCAGACGGAACCTACGCTTGTGGATATCAACCTGACGATATTCAAGGGCGAAAAGGTGCTGCTTCTGGGCCCCAGCGGGAGCGGAAAATCCACGCTGGGCAGCGTGATCAACGGGCTGATTCCCCACTACTATAAAGGCGCAGTTACGGGCACCTGCCATGTGAACGGCATGGAGGTTCAGGACGCGGCTGTCAAAGACCGCCACGGTTGTGTCGGCACCGTTTTGCAGGATAGCGACGCGCAGTTTGTCGCGCTTTCCGTGGGCGAAGATATCGCCTTCGCGCTTGAAAACAAAAACATGCCCCGCGCGGAAATGCTGCCAATGGTGGCGCAAGCCGCGTCGCTGGTTGGCATGCAGGATAAACTGAACCACCTGCCCTACGAGCTGTCCGGCGGCCAGAAACAGAAAGTGGCGCTGGCCGGCGTGCTGCACGGCAAGGTGGATATTTTGCTGTTTGACGAGCCTCTCGCTTCGCTGGACCCCAAAGCCGGCATGGAAGCGATGGACCTGATCGAAAATTTGCGGAATAATCTGGATGTGACCACCCTGATTATTGAACACCGGCTGGAGGATGTGCTCTACCGCCCGGTGGACCGCATCATTGTGCTCAACGCAGGCCGCGTGGTGGCGGACGGAAAGCCGCATGACATCCTCAAATCCCGCATTCTACGGCAATACGGGATTCGCGAGCCGCTCTACATCAGCGCGCTGATGGAGCTGGCGCCGGATTGTCCCCTGCCGGAAGGGGCGCTGGATTCGCTGGACGCGCTGGACCTTTCGCCCTATTGCGCAGCGCTTACGGATTTTACCGGCGCGCAGGAAACCAGACCCCCGTCCGCGACCGGCGACCCGGCGGTCACAGTGGAAGGGGTTTCATTTGCGTATGAAGATTCGCCCGTGCTTTCCGAGATCAGCTTTACCCTTCGCCGGGGCGAGCGCGTTGCCCTGATGGGGGAAAACGGCGCGGGTAAAAGCACGCTGGCCCGGCTGCTGTGCGGGGTGGAACGTCCCCAGCAGGGCAAAATCCTCTGGGAGGGGGAGGATTACACGGCGCTGAGCATCGCGCAGCTGGCGCAAAAGATCGGCTATGTGATGCAAAACCCCAACCAGATGCTGGTGAAGGATATTGTGGGGCAGGAAGTGCGCCTCGCGCTGGATCTGCGCCGCGTGCCTAAAAAAGAAGCCGACCGGCGCGTGAAGCAGGCGCTGACGCTGACCGGGCTGTTCCCCATGCGGAACTGGCCGATTGGCGCGCTGAGCTATGGGCAAAAAAAGCGCGTGACCATCGCGGTGATGCTGGCGCTGGAACCGTCCATCCTCATTTTGGACGAGCCGACCGCCGGCCAGGATTTTGCCCATTACACCGAAATGATGACGTTTGTGGAAACGCTGTCCCAAACCAACCGGATGGCGGTGCTGTTTATCACGCATGATTTGCATCTGGCGCTGGAATACACGGAGCGCGCCATTCTGCTGTCCCACGGGAAAATCCTGAGCGACGGGGACACGTTTGATCTCCTGTGCAATGAAACGCTGCTGGAGCAGGCCAGCCTGAAAAAAACCTCGCTGATGCGCCTTGCGCAACGGCTAAACCTCGACCCTGCCAAGTTTGTCCGGCGCTTTATGGCGTTTGAAAGGGGGCAGAGGCATGGATAACCGCTTCATCATCCCGCTGGTGCCGGGGGAGGAACGCCTGCAACGGCTGACCGGCGCAACCAAGGTGCGCCTGTTCGCGGCCACGCTGTTCCTGCTGATGTCCTCGTTTGATTTGCGGATACTCGCGCCGGGGCTGGCGCTGCAATGCGTGCTGCTGGCCTCCATCCACCCCAAACTGCGGCGGTTGCGGTTTGTGATTGTGTTTATGGTGGCGACTAACCTGCTGAACATCTTGCTGTATTTTATCGCGGACCCATTGATCGGCTCCAAGCTGGTGGGGCGCACCACCGTGCTTTTCAGCCTCAGCCGCTATTTTCCCATCACGGGGGAAACGCTGTGGTATTTTCTGGCGCGGCTATCCAAAATCGCCAGCGTTTTCGTGGCCAGCCTGTGGTTCGCGCTGAGCATCACGCCCAGCCAACTGGCCAGCGGGCTGTATTCGCTCAAAATTCCCTACAAGGTGTGCACCATGATTTCGCTGGGGCTGCGCTACATACCGGATATTATGCGCGATTATGAAAACACCAAGGCGGCCATGCAGATGCGGGGCATGGAGCTGGACCCCAAAAAGGCCAAGCTTGGGGCCAGGCTTAAACAAACCTCCATGATCCTGTTTCCGCTGATTATTATTACGTTTGAAAAAGTGGGCGTGATCGCCAACGCCATGGAACTGCGCGGCTACGGGCAGGGCAAGAAACGCAGCTACTACTGCGAGCCGGAAGCGACCCGGGATGATTTCTGGTTTCAGATGCTGGCGGCTGCGCTTTTCCTCGCGTTCGCAGTTTATGGCGTCATCGGTTGGTTTGCCCCGCACCCCGAGCTGTGGTACCCCTTTTAGGTGATGAAGATGTGGAATCAGGAACGGTTTGTCAGCGAGCTTCGCGGCTTGCTGAGCATCCCCACGGAGTATGACGCCGCTACGGCGGGCGCGGGAGAACCCTGCGGCGCTGGCGTGGCGCGGGGGCTTGCGTATATCCGCGCCATCGCGCTTGCGGATGGGTTTGAGGTTGTGGAATATGACGGGAACGCCCTTGCGATTGTGTATGGGCAGCAGGAACGCCGCGTGGAGGCGGTCAGCCATGTGGATGTGGTGCCGGCGGGGGAAGGCTGGAGCGTGCCGCCCTATGGGGCGACGGTGCGCGACAACCGCCTGTACGGGCGCGGCGCACAGGACATGAAAACCGCGCTGTGGCTCACGTATGAGGCGCTCCGGAGGCTCAGGGACGAGGGCGCGGCGCTGAAACGGCAGATTCGCTTGGTTATTGGCACCGATGAGGAGCGCACCATGCGGGATATCGCGCATTACCTGAGCACAGACGGGCTGCCGGATTTCGCCTTTACCCCGGATGGGGGTTTCCCGCTGTGCCTGGGGGAAAAGGGCGATCTGGTGCTGTATTTGGATAAGCCGGTGGAAAGCCGCGTGCGTTGGCTGAAAGCCGGACGGGCCGCCAATGTGGTGTGCGACGAGTGCGCCCTTGCGCTGGACCCGGAGGACATCCCCACCGCGCGCCTCCTTCTGGACGATTACGGCTGGTCGCATACCGTGGAGGCCGGCGAGGAAACGGTGATCCGCATTTTTGGCAAGGCGGCGCACGCCTCGACGCCGCACTTGGGCGACAATGCCGTTACCAAGGCCCTGACCCTGATTGACGACGCTTTCAAGGAACCGTGGGCGCGGCGGCTTTTGAGCGCTTTTCAGGACCCGTACGGCTCCGGGCTTGGGCTGAGGATGGATTATCCGCCGATGGGGTACGCGAGCGTGGGGCTGCATATTGTAACGCTCCAAAACGGTAGGCTGCATGGCGAGGTGGATATCCGCTTCCCGTCGCCGCTGAGCGCCGAGGGGTTAACCGAGGCCGCCGCGCAGGTTTTGCCGGGTTTTCAGGTAACCAACGTGTATCAGGAGCCCATTGTGCATACCGACCCAGACAATCCGTTTGTGCGCGCCCTTTTAGGGCAGTACCGCAACCATTTCCCGGAGGACACGGCCGAGCCGTACATCAGCGGCGGCGTGACCTACGCGAAGGTGTACGCGGGGCGTTGCGTGGCTTACGGCCCCAAGCGGCAGGCGGACGGCGCGCCGGTGTTGGCACATCAGGCGGATGAGTACGTTCCTCTGGAGCCGCTTTCAAAACTGTGCGATCTTTATACCGACGCCCTGAGGGCGTTAAGTGATTGTGAGGGATAAGATGGGCGCTCTGTTGGTTTTTCAGACGGACTTTACCAAAAAGGAAGGCGCGGTCAGCGCCATGTACGGCGTGGTCAAATCGGTCGATCGCTCGCTGGAAATTCTGGAATCCACGCACGATATCCCGCGCTTTGACATCTGGAGCGCGAGCTATCGGCTGTATCAACCAATCCTGTTCTGGCCGGAAGGGACCATCTTCGTATCGGTGGTGGACCCGGGCGTGGGCACGGCGCGCAAACCCTGCGTAGCCAAAACCGCCAGCGGCCACTACATTGTTACGCCGGATAACGGCAGCCTGACGCATGTGAAAAAGCACATCGGCCTTGTGGAGGTGCGCGAAATTGACCTGACGCGCCACCGGCTGATGAAAAACGGCAGCCAGGATGTGGCGATTTTCCACGGCCGGGATGTGTTTGCCTATTGCGCGGCCAAGCTGGCCGCCGGGGTGATCCGTTATGAGGAAGTCGGCGAGGCGTATCCTGTGGAGGACACGGTTTCTCTGCCGATCATCGACAGCCAGATTCGGCCTATGTTTGCGCAGGGCATCTGTGAAATTGATGATCCCAACTTTGGCAACATCTGGACCAACATCCCTACCCGGGAAGCGGTGGAGAACGGGTTTGCCTACGGCCAGCGTTACCGGGTGCAGATCGATTGCCGCGGCGAGGTTGTGTTTGACGATGTGCTGCCGCTGGTGCACACCTTTGGCGAAACGGGCGTGGGGCAACCGCTGATTTACAACGACGAGCTAAACCGGCTGGCGCTGGCGATCAATCAGGGGCATTTTGTGAACCGGTATGGCATTGGGTACGGGAACGATTATCGAATCACGTTTACCCAAGCCTAGGCAAACAGGATGGGCGGGGGCGCGTATAAAGAAAAGCTCCCGCCGCGGCGGAACCGGGTCAAGGGCGAAGCCCTTGTCAGGTTCCAAGGGTGAAACCCTTGGCGGGGTTTGAGGCGGAACCTCAAGCCCACGCCGCAGCGACTAACCAACAAGCGAGCGAACAGCCCGAAGGGCTATGAAGCAAGCGGCAATCACGCATTGCGGATTTAACTTTGCATGCAAAAAACCTGTGGGGCATTGTTCCCACAGGTTTTTTGATTGCGAACGTTTTTTTTTACTCCGCATTAGCTTGGCTCGTCGCCGTAACGGTATTGCCAAGCTTTTTGATTACGTGATGGCGAACCCTGGCGCGCTGCCCCAAGCCCCGCCCAGGAACCTTCGGCCCTTGAGCATCCCATCCTTGTTTGCTGTTGAAGGCTCATTCGTAACGGTCAACGACAATGCTATTGAGGCGGTAATACTTTGCAAAGGCCACATTGGGAAAGTACGTGGCGGATTCCGTCAGCTCATTGAGCTGGTAGAACGCGTCGAAACGCGTATTGCCGTTGATGCCGTATGTGGTAATATCCGTTTGCCCGGCGTCCCGCTCGGCGCACACCTCGGCAACCCGCGCCTGCGCCAGCTGATAGCGGTTGTAAGCGCTCGGGATCGCGTAGCAGAGCTGGAATGCCATCACCAGCGTTAACGCTCCGGCGAGCGTATGGATCAGCGCGCGCCGCCATAAGCCTTCCGGCAAGGCATACAGCGCCATGCCGATGGCCAGTACCGTCAACAACTGACTTCCGGTAAACGCGCGTTCCGGATAATAAGGGGATGCAAGCATGGCCAGGTTGCACAGGAAAGAGCAGGCAAACAGCGCCATCGCAACAAACAGCCGGTTCGGGTCGCCGCGCTTTGCGACGGCGGCAAAGAAAACACCCATAAACGCAACCGACGGCCATAGCCCATTTTGCATCCAGATGGTCAGCACGTTATGGAACTGGGTAAACAGAGCGGTAAAGTCCAGCCCGGTTTTGGCCAGATTGCCCCGGTTAGCGGGCGCGAGCATCAGCAGCAGCCAACCGACGACGGTCAGGACAGTCGCCAGCGCCATCCATACGGATAGCCTGCGCCGGCGCAACCAAACCCAGCCGGTGCATAGGCCCATCATCAGCGCGGCAGCGGCGGAAACGTTCTCGCTCATGTTTCCCAGCAGCAGCGCGCCAACCGGGAGCAGGGCAAACCGCACGGCGGGCGAAGGCTCGCGTTCTCGCAGCACATTGTCCGCGAAGGGGACGAACAGCCACACCATCAGCGCGTCGCACCACAGGTAGTTGAGCGAACCGGACATCCACAGGAAGCTTTGCCCAAAGGCGGGCGGTAGCAGAAACACAGCGCCCGCGACCATCAGCAGCCGTTGCCAGTCCCACTTTGTTTCCGTGGGCCGAATCAGCCGATACGCGCCCAGCAAAAGCGCCAGATACAGGAACGAGTTGAGCGCCGAAAACACCGCGTGTGGCAGCAGCGTAAACAGCTGCACAAAAAAGTGCGGAACCAGCCGGCCGTTGAGCACCTGCGCGTGCGCCGCCAGCGAGGGGAATATATCCCACACCGTGCGCAGGCGCTCGCCGGTCGCAAAGCTGAACGCGTAACGGTAATCGTCCGCCAGCATCGGCGTCAGCAGGTTTAGCAGCAGCATGGCCAGCCACAGGACGGCCAACACGGCGGCAAAGGGAACCCAGGTCTTTTTTTTCATGGGGAATTTCTCCTCCCGGGGTTGAATCGACGTTTTACGCGTCGGCGTCGCGACGGGGGCGGCGTCGGATGCGTCCGCTTCAGGGGGAGCGAGTGCCGGTAAACACCTTCTCATTGTTCAGCCAAGCGCCAAGCAGGGTTTTGAACAGGATGCGCACATCCAGCCCCAAGCTCCAGTTTTCAATGTACCAGATATCGTGGGCAATCCGCTTTTCAATGCTGGTATCGCCCCGGTAGCCGTTCACCTGCGCCCAGCCCGTGATGCCGGGGCGCACCTGATGCTTAACCATATAAAGCGGGATGCTTTCCCGGAACTGATCCACGTAATAGGGCACCTCGGGCCGGGGGCCAACGAGGCTCATATCCCCCCGAAACACGTTGATAAACTGCGGAAGCTCGTCGATGCTAAACTTGCGCAGGAAACTGCCAAACCGCGTGCGGCGGGGGTCCGCGTCGGTTGTCCAGCCGCTGGTTTCGGCGGCGTTGACGCGCATGCTGCGAAATTTAAGCATATCAAACTCGTGCTTGTTCAGCCCCACGCGCTTTTGCCGAAACAGGATCGGCCCGGGGCTGGTCAGCTTGACGCCGATGGCGGCAATCAGCATCATGGGGGAGAAAACCACCAGCAAAATCAGGCTGATGAGGATATCGGAGCCGCGTTTCAAAAAGGCAAGGCCCATATTGTCCAGCGGATTGCTGCGCAGGTTAATCAGCTTGGTTTCGCCGATGATTTCGATCGTGGGGTGCGCGGGGATGATATCGTTGTAAAACGGAATGATGCCGACCTTGGTGCCGCATTTTTCGCAGGTGGCGATCACCGGCTTAATCCAGTTGGTTTCGTCCGGCTCCAGCGCGACGATGACCTCGTCGATGCCGGGCTTCTGGATCAGGCTTTCCAGGCTGTCAAACCCGCCCAGCAGGGGAAATTCCGCGCCCTCCTGCGCTTTGCCCACAAAACCGTCGATGTGGAAGCCCAACTCGGTTTCAGCGGCTACGCTGCGGGCGTACTGCATCGCCAACCCCGCCGTGCCCACCACGATCACGTGCTTTTGGTTGAAACCCTTGCTGCGCATCAGGGATAGCGTGCTGCGCAGGGCGAAGCGCTTGGCAATCAGCAGTAGCGAGCCGGTCAGGAAAAAAAGCCCCAGCACGCCGCGGGAAAAATCCTGCAACCGGAACAGGAACAGCAGGGAACCAATCGCCAGAATGCCGATCGCGTTCACTTCCAGCACAATCAGAATTTCCTGCTTGAGCCGCCGGATGCGGGAGGAATTATAGATGCGAAAAAGCGCCAGCAGCAACACTGTAGCCAGCGCATACACCGTGGCAGCAACGCCCACGCCGGACCACAGCGAGTGCACCGTGGCCATGTTGCGGTCGGCTGTGCCCTGCAGCACCACCAGCCACAGCCATGACGCAAACAGGTAGGACAATAGCACGATCACGCCATCCGTGAACGCGTTGATGAAATTTAACAGGCGTTGGTTCTGCTTAATCATGGGCGGCTCCTTTTTTGCGGTCGTCGGGCGGGGTTCAGTCCGTCAGCGCGGCGGGTTGGGCGGGGGCGGCGCCGAATGCGACCACCGCGCCCGCGATCACAAAGAACATCATATCCATCACATTGCCGGAAAACATCGGGTAGATTTCCGTTAAGCCGTTCACAACCAGCAGGATGGGAACCACAGCCAAAAAGCGGTGGGCAAGCGGCGAAACCTTGGCAAATGCCAGCCGGAGCGCGCGCCGCGCCAGCACGTAAAGGAAAGCCAGATACATCAGCAGCCCCGGCACGCCGCCCAACAGGAGCATTTCAACCATCACGTTATGCAGGTGATATTCCTTGCGCCCCACCGTGGCGGGTATGCGGGATACCACATTGTCCGGCGCGCCCAACAGCAGCGCCAGCGGATGCTGCCGCAGGTAGGCAAAGCCCGCTTCCCAAAGCTGGGTGCGCATATTGAAAGTGCCAATATCGCTGATGTTTTGCCGGCTTTCATCAATCCGTACCACAGGAGCGGCTTTTGGGGCCGCGGCCGGGGTCGCCTGCGGCGTTACGCTTGCCGCGTCGGCCGCCACGTCGGACGCGGCAACCCCATCCGGGGCCACGGTGACCGCCGCCGAAGGCGCGCTGGCTGCCGCCCGCGCTTTTTGGGAAACAATGCCCACCCACTGGATGGTTTGGATGCAGCCAAGGTATACAATACCCGTTACCAGCACCAGCAAAAGCCCGCCCACAGCCCAGCGCAGCAACGCCTTGCGCTTTGCAAACGCCCGGTACGCAAGCCAGAACGCGCACACGCCGCATCCGGCCGCCGCGAGCATCATGGAGGTGCGGCTCACCGTGAGAGAAATCGCCACATACAGCGCAAGCCCCGCCAGCGCGTAAATGATTTTCAGCCAAACCCGATGCGTGGAAAGCGCGAAATAGATCAATAGATACAGCGCAATCACAAAAGCGGCGCCGATTTCATTCGGGTGGTAATGGAACACGTAAAGCCGCGCATCCAAAACGCCGATGGCCGCGTCGGAAAAAGGCGTGCGGATGGACATGCCGCTCACGGCGGCATAAACGCCCAGCAGGGCTATGGCCAGCATCAGCGCCACATACAGCCCGGACAGGATGCGAAGCCCGGTTTCCCGCCGCTTAGCCGGCAGGGTGGGGATGACCCAGTAGCAGCCTATAAAGCAGACGACAATCCCCAGCATAAACGTGCGGTTCAGCTCCAGATAGGGGTCGCCGCCAAGCACGGCGCTCACAAACAGCCACGCGGCCATGCCCGCGGTTAGCGCGCTGCCTTCCGGCAAGCGTTGCCGCCTTGCGTAAAAAACAAGCGCAAGCGACGCGATCATGAGCGGCCACAGGTAGATGGTATTCATTTTTTCCGCGTGGGTTGGGGAAAACCAGAAAAACACCCGCAGAATCAGTAGCAGCGCGATCACCCCAAGGTATCCGTAGTCCCCGATCCAGGAATGTTTTCCGCTTTTTGTGATCTCCATTAACAGCCATCTCTCCTCAGTGGTCTGATGGGGCAGGCCCGAACCGCGCGGAAGAATGCCGCATGGGTTTGAAAATATGAAAGTTTCCTCGCGCATGCTCCATTATAACCGGTTTTGGCCGATACATCAAGAATTTGGGAACGCGAATCAGCCGTGGAGGCGGCGACGGGCGCCGCGCCACGGCTGACAGGGGTGTTTGTCGGCGGCAACCGTCGCCTTGGGCCTTTTTGTTACAGCGAAGGTTTTACGCGGGTTGGGAGGATATTCTTGAACGGGAGGGCGGAGTCCGCT
This sequence comes from Candidatus Limiplasma sp., assembly GCA_035353615.1. Taxonomy (GTDB): domain Bacteria; phylum Bacillota; class Clostridia; order Christensenellales; family Aristaeellaceae; genus CAXXOK01. The sequence goes on along the minus strand of DAOPZY010000022.1, from coordinate 16,891 downwards.
TGGCGATTCCGCCGCCCTGAAGGCGAGGGGAGCTCAGCGGGGCAAGCCTGCCGGAAAAACGGTGCAGAGCCCGTTACATCACAACCAACAGCTCGTTTTCCGCAAGCAGTTCTTCTTCGCGGATCAGCCCGACCGCATGGCTGACGCCGTTGAGCGTCATCCCCGTAACGCCGCCCTCACGGTGGGCCGCGTTATCGACGGTGATGTTCAGCACCTTGCCGCGAAACACCTTGCGCATGCTGAACCCGTTCCATTCGGAAGGTATGGCGGGGGACACCGCCAACCCCTCCGGCGTGGGCCGCAGGCCCAAAATGCCCTCCACACACCCCACCATAACGGTGGAGGCGGTACCCGTAAGCCAATGCACGTGCCCGCGCCCCGCATAGGGGCTGTCCGCGCCCTCGATAAACTGCCCGTGCACGTACGGCTCAATCACGCGGAGGTCCGCGTTGTCATTAAAGCTGGCGGGGGAGGATTCCGCGAAATAACGGAACGCGCGGTTGCCGTGGTTGAGCAGCGCTTCCGCCAGAATCGCCCAGCCCTGCGGCTGACAAAATACGCTGCCGTTCTCCTTGGCGCCGGGGTTAAACAGCAGCATGCGCGCGCCGTCAAACGCCTCAAACCGGTAAGGCGGGGCCATGATCTGCACGCCATAAGGGGTGTTGAGCGTGTCATACACGGTTTGCATGATCCGGTTGGCTGTATCGCCCGTCGCGCCCCCGCTGATGACGGCCCAGCTTTGAGGGTTGAGCCACATTGAGGCTTCGCTGTGGGTTTGGCTGCCGATCACCGCGCCGGCCTCGGTGAACCCGCGAATATATCGGTCGCTTTCAAGGCACAGGGTGTTGAGGGTGTTTAGCAGTTGGTCGCTTTCCTTGCGCAGATAGGCGACGTAACTTACGTTTTCGCTGTCCAGCTCCATCAATAGCCGCATCGCGTAGTACAGCTGGAACGCCACAAAGGTGCTTTCCCCCTTTTCCCCCAGGCGGAGGCAATCGTTCCAATCCGCGTGCAGGCCGGCGGGCATGCCGTGGGGGCCAAGGTGCGTCATGCTGAAATCGATGGCGCGGCGCAGATGATCCAGCACGGTGCCTTCCTCCCGGTCGGCATAGGGGACGGTTTCGGTCAAAAACCCAAGATCGCCGGTTTCCGCAACGTATTTGTATACGGTGGGGAAAAGCCACAGCGCGTCGTCCGCGCGGTAATGCGGGTGCCCGGTTTCCTTCACGTAGCTTTCCTGCTCGGGGGTATCCTCATGGCCGGGGTTGTGGGTAAACTTGACCAGCGGAAGGCCCGCGCCGTGGCGCACCTGCGCCGAGAGCATGAAGGTGAGCCGTTGTTTGGCCAGCGCGGGGTCAAGGTGTGTGATGCCCTGAATATCCTGTACGGTATCGCGGTAGCCGTACCCGTTGCGCTGGCCGCAGTACATCAGCGACGCGGCGCGGCTCCACACCACGGTGGTAAAGCATTGGAAGGCGTTCCAGGTGTTGACCATGGCGTTGAAGCGCTCGTCCGGCGTTTGGACGCGCAGGTTTTCCAGCTCGCCGTGCCAGTGCGCGCGCAGCGCCTCCAGCTCGGCCGCAACCCGTTTTTCGGGCGAAAGCCGATATTCGCTGAGCAGGGTTTGGGCTTCCTCTTCGGTTTTTTGGCCCATCAGAAAAACCAGCGTGCGCGTTTCGCCCGGCGCGAGCGTGATTTTGGAATGCAGCGCCCCGCAGGGGTTGCCGTTGTAGCACATGCTGCCGTCGCAAAGGCCCTGAAGCACCGCCTGCGGCGCGTTGAAGCGGTTCCGGCCCAAAAAGGCCGCGCGGCTTCCCGTCGCGCTGGCGACAGGCGCGCCCACCAGCCCGATAAAGCGTTCCCGACCGTTGGAACCGTCCGCCGCGCGGTCGCAGTATTCGTTGATATGCTGCAAAAGATGGTCGCCCAGCCATTCTGTGCGGCTGATGAACTGCGTATATTGCAGATTGACCATATCCTGCTCATAATTGCTTTCGTTGCTCCATTCGCAGTAGCTGAAAACGGACAGATCGCGCGGGGCGTCGCCGGTATTGCGCACCGTAAGCTGCCAGACCTCGTGCGCCGCGCCCATGGGCACGTAGTACAGGGCTTTGCTGGCGATGCCCGCGTAGTCGCTTTCAAACTCGGTGTACGCGGTGCCGTGGCGGCACACGGTACGGTACTGGTCCAGCGGCTTTTGCACCGGCTTCCATGTGGCGGACCAATAATCCCCGGTCGCGTCATCCCTCAGGTACAGGTAGCGGCCCGGTTCGTCAAACTGGTTAAAGGTGTAGCGAAGAATGCGACCGGCCGCGCCGGAGCGCACAAAGCTGTACCCGCCGGCGTTTACGGTAATGATGGCGCCATATTCCGGCGAACCCAGATAATTAGCCCACGGCGCGGGGGTATCGGGGTTGGTGATAACGTACTCGCGCGCTTTTTCATCAAAGAAGCCATACTGCATGGGGACTCCTCCTTCGGTTGAACGAAAACGTTTTAGATTTTGAACGGCATACTCCCTTGTACCTCCGTACCATTGCGGCCATTGTACCATACCGGCAGGCAAACATCAAGCCGGGAAGGGGCGCGCCCGCCTTCGAAACGCGCCCCGCGCAGGTTTGCGCCGGTTTTTGGGGTATCAGCCGCCGAACGCGTCCAGATCCACCGTGCGGGTGCAAACCCTTTCCAGAAAGGCGCGATCGTGCTCCACAATCAAAAGCGTAGGTTTTGCGGACAGGATGAGCGCTTCCAGTTGCATGCGGCTGAACACGTCGATGTAATTCAGCGGTTCGTCCCACACATACAGGTGGGCGCGCTCGCACAGGCTGCGGGCCAGTAGAAGTTTTTTCTTTTGCCCTTCGCTGTACTGCTCCACGGCTTTGTCAAATTGCTGGCGGCCAAAATCCATGTTGCGAAGGATCGCCTTGAACAGCGTTTCGTCTACGCCGCGTTCGGCAATCCAATCGCGCAGGCTGCCGCACAACCCTTCGGATGATTGGGGCACATAGCTGACCACCAGGCCCGGGGCGAGGCTTACATAGCCGTAAAGCGCGTCCGACAGGCCGCAGACAGCTTTGAGCAGGCTGCTTTTACCCGCCCCATTACGACCGGTCAGGGCAACCCTTTCGCCTTGTTCCAACGCAAACGTGATCCCCCGGCACACGGTGCGCTCGCCGTAACGTACGTTTACATCACGCAGCTCGAGCAACCGGCGCTTGGGGTGCGCAAGCGGGGTCAGCTTCAGCTCGCCCACAGGTTCAAAATCCCGCAGCAGCGCTTTCTTTTCCTCAATATTCTGCTCAATGCGGGCCTGAGTGTGCAGCGAGCGTTTCATCATGGCGGCGGAACGCGCGCCGATGTAGCCGCGATCCGCCACGGCGACATCGCTGCTTTGCACGTGATATTTCCCCTGCTCGGTTTTACGGCTCCACTCCGCCTGCCGGCGGGCGCTCTCGGTCATGCGGGTAATGTCTTTGCGAATCTGTTCATTGCGGGCCTGCTCGCCGCTGTTTTTACGTTCCAGCTCGGTTTCCCATGTGTCAAAATTGCCCCGCTGCACCGCGACCGTCGAGCGGTTGATGGACAGGGTGTGATCGATACACCGGTTGAGAAACGCCCGGTCGTGGCTCACCAGCAGAAAGCCGTCCTTTTTTGCCAGATAATCGGCCACCTGATCGCGGCCGCGCAAGTCGAGGTGGTTGGTAGGCTCGTCAATCAGGGGATAGGTATCGTCGCGCGCGAAAAGCGCCGCGAGCATCAGCTTGGTCTGCTCTCCACGGCTGAGCGTGCGGTAGGGCTGTAAAAGCACAGCCTCCGGCAGGTTCAGCCCGTTGGTTTCGAGCCTGAGCCGCCATTCCGGCGCGTTTGGCGCGCAGGCGCACAGCACGCCAAGGGCCGTTAGATCCTGATCCAATACCGGGAAAGGAAACAGCGCGGGGGTTAGCGGCATCTGCACCGTGCCCTGCGGGATCAGCTCCCCGGCCAGAAGCCGCAGCAGCGTGGTTTTGCCCCGGCCGTTGCGGCCAATCAGCCCCAGCCGCCAACCGGTGTCAAGCTGGCAGGTCAGGTCGGTAAACACAGGATCGTAACTGCCTTCATAGGTGAACGAGAGTTTTGTCAGTTGAATTAACGCCATGGTTCCATCGCCTCCGTCAGGTTTGGGGCAGACGGCAAAAAAACGCAAATAAAAACAGAGCCTTTCGGCTGCGCTTTCCTGCCAACACAAAACCCACCGTCGCGTTTAAGCGCGCGGGTTTTGGCCCCTATCGGTAAAGGGTTGGCAGGGTTATTGGCGCATCCTTTCAGCTCCGTTTCATTCAAAATTTGTTTGGTACGCTTTATTTTACCATGCGGCGGGCAGAGTGTCAATCCGCGTCGTCGGCATCGGCAAGCTGCAACCGACCGTTTTCAATGCCGGTCACCGTGGCCAGCGACACAACCCGGTAGCCCTCGTTGCGCAGTTTCTGGCCTCCGGCCTGAAAGCCCTTCTCAATGCACACGCCGATGCCCGCCACATGCGCGCCGGCTTGCCGCACAATCTCCGCCAGACCCTCGGCCGCCTCGCCGTTTGCTAAAAAATCGTCGATAATCAGCACATTGGAGCCTTTGGGCAGATAGTTTTTAGCGATGCGGATGAAGTTTTCGCTCTTGTGGGTAAAGCTGTACACCTTCGCCTCGTAAACATCGCTGCTCAAGGTGCTGGTGGTTCTGCTCTTTTTGGCAAAGATGACCGGCAGGTTGCCGAAAGCCTGCGCGGTGGTGATGGCCGCCGCAATGCCGCTGGCTTCGATGGTCAGGATCATATCGACAGGTTCATCCTGAAACGCCTCGTAAAACGCTTGCCCAATATTGGTCAGCAGCGCGATATCCAGCCGGTGATTGAGGAACATGTCCACCTTGACGATATCGTGGCCGATGCCGAAACCCTGTTTGAGAATCGCCTCTCGAAGCTCTTTCATACGCTTCCCCCATTCCATTCGGATAACGCTTAGCATACCAAAAAAGCGCCCATTATGCAAGTAAAAAACAGGAATGTTCGGGCTGGTGCGAAGAACCGGTGCTTTGTGAGCCGGTGTTGAGGGGCGATCCGGATGGAAAACTAATATATTACAAAAACATTACAAACAGATCACAATTTTCCACATACTTCCCTATATCCGTCACACAAACACCACACAGGCGCGTTATCATGACCCCGTTCTCAGGAAGAACAGGAGGAATAACCATGAAACGTGGATTTGCGATTCTTTTGGCAACCATGGTACTCATTGCGGCAGTGGGCGTGTCCCTTGCGGAAACTGCTTCGACAACGGCGGACGCTACGACGAGCGCAACCCAGGCGCCGGACCAGAACGGCAGCCAGCCCAGCGGCAATCCGGGCCTGATGGGGCAGATTACCGCCATTGGCGATAACACCCTTACCATCACGACCGGCGGCGGAGCGCAACCCCAGAACGGCGCCGCGCCTTCCGGCGACAACAGCCAGCAGGGCGGCCAGCCTTCCGGCACGCCGCCACAGGGTGGTAACGGCCAACAGGGTGGCAACGGCCAACAGGGTGGCAACGGCCAATAGGGCGGCAACGGCCAGCAGGGCGGTAACGCTCCGCAGGGCGGAAACGGGCAACAGGGCGGCGGCGCGCCCGGCGGCGAATCAAAGAGCGTGACGATTACCGTGACCGATGCCACGACCTATACGCTGCGTGGCAGCAACACTGCCATCACCTTTAGCGACCTGACCGTGGGCATGATGATCAGCGTTCAGGCAACCGGCGATGAAACCAGCGGTTACACCGCGACGGCTATCGAGGCGGATCAGAGCCAGCCGGCCGCGGACAGCACCGCCGCCTCCACGGACAGCACCGCCAGCGGCACCTGATCCCTTGGAAAGGGTCAGCGAAGGGCGCACGCGGAGCTTAACAGCAAATTGTGAAATATGGATAACGGCGCGGGGAGAGATTCCCGCGCCGTTTCAATCGTTGAGAAAACCGTCGATGCAGCAAAACCGGGTCAAGGGCGAAAGCGCTGGTCAGGTTCGAACGGCGTAACCCTTGCTGGCGTTTGGGGCGAAACTCAAACCATGCGTCGCAGCGACTCACTCACAAGCCTGCGAACAGCCCGTGCGGCATGAGGCGAGCGGCATAGCCATTACGCAAGCAAGGCGGGCACAGGCTCTCCTTGCTCTCTTTCTGTGTTGCGCCGCAGGGAACCCGTCACCCGTACCACATGGCGCCAGTGGCATTCGTTGCGCATGCCCGAATGTGTTGAGGAGTGCCTCCGGCAGGCAAGGGGCGACGCCGATGCACCCCACAAGGGTTGCGCCCAAGCCCCTTTTTGCTGCGGTAAGAGTTTTTCGACACCCTGTGGCGAGCGAACAGTCCGCAGGACACGAGGCGGGCGCGCGCCTGTGACGTAAGGGTTTTATGGCAGGCTGAACCCTCAGGAAAGGCGAGGGAATCGCTTCCCGTACCTTTGGGTTACCCTGTAAGCTGACCAACACTCTTAACCCAAAGGGCGATCAGGCGAGCGAAGTCAGGCAAAACCACGCTTCCTTCGAGAGCCGCGTTTCCTGCGGATGGCTGCCACCCGATCCGCTTGCAGGCCCTCGCCCACAGACAAAACAAAACCCCGCGCGCATGCAAGCGGCGGGGTTATTTTTACGTTTTGGATTGATGGTTTACAGCACCGTTACTGCCAAGCGCCACGCAGTCGAGGCGGTTTCATCGTTTACTTGGAAGGCATACGTCAGGCTGTTGGCGCCTTTCGCGTCCGTCCACGTTTTGCCGTCTTTGGTGTACTGCCATTGCAGGGACACATTCACGCCTTCGTAGCCGATCAGGGTGGCGGTCAGCGTCACGGTATCCCCCATCTTGAGGTTCTGGGGAATGTCCATGTGGATTTCTACGCTGCGCACCGCAGGAGCTTCCGTTTCAGGAGCGGCGGTTACATCGGCGGGGGTTTCAGTCGCAGCGGGTTCGTCGGTGACAGCCGGCGCTTCGGTTGCATCGGGCGTATCGGTCGCTTCCGGGGCTTGGGTCGCGTCGGGTTCTTCGCTCACGGCCGGAGTCGGTTCGGTCTGCGACGTTTCAGTCTGTTCCGGTTGAGCGGTTTCGTCTACAACGATTTCGGTGCTGGGTTCAGTGTTTTTTTCCTGTGAGTCAACCTCAGCCTGTGCTGTTTCCTCGGGCTGAGCCGAAACTTCGGCCGCCGACGCGGAGGGTACGATTTCGGGGGCTTCGGTGGTCTGAGCCACTTCCGCGTCCTGATTCAAATTCGTAAGCGCCTCAGCCGGGGCGACGTCTTCCGCAAAGGATACGCTGATAAGGCTGAAGGAAAGCAGGATGGCCGTTGCCAGCGCAATCCATTTCGTGTTCTTCATACCTGCTCCTCCATTTCTTTGTTTTACATGCACAGTATATCGCACAAGGGTTACATGGTTAGTTACATACCGGGCCTGCGGCTGAGTATTTTTCCCGGGGCGGATCAGGCACCCCTGATGGTCCGCAAAGGGTTTATATCAAGGGGTTGCAGCACAGGCACTCTGAAAATGTACGCCGGATACGGCTCCATCTACATCGTTTTCGGTATTTCAAACTCCGTGGGCTGTTACAAGTATGAATATCCCTGTTTTTTTGCAAAGTAACCTGCAAATGCAAGTTCATTCTCCGTTTGGGCAACGTGGACGGCAACGGTGAGCATGTCGCTTCCCTGTCCGTGGTAATGTGTGGCCGCAAGCCATCCGTAAGGTTCCACAGGGATAGCCCCGGCGGCGGTTTGTTTCGGCCGCGTCCAAAAACTTAAACGGATGCCGCGTGAACGGTTTACAGCCGCCCGCGCGCGGGTATACCACCCTTACCGAACACAGGAAAGGAAGCGGATTACGATGGCATGCACAGTAAACGTAACGGGCGGCATATTGGAGGAAACGGAGAAGAACGCCTACATTGAGCGCGCGATTCACAAGTTTGGCAGGGAGCCGAAAGCGATCGACGTGCGGGTGGACGGCGATGAAGTGGAATTGCGGTATGATTTCGGGTTACAGCCCTTTCAGCGTATCCGGCGCATCACCGGTTATCTGGTAGGCACGCTGGACCGGTTTAACAACGGCAAGCGCGCCGAGGAACGCGACCGTGTGAAACACGGGTTGGAGAACGCCTCCTGCGGCCTCGCGGACCGGTAACCGCCGTAAACACGCCCGGCCCCTTAAACCGGGCGGACGCTACCCGCTTTAAAACAGCAAAGCACAGGGCGGATGCGATTTTGGACCCTGAACGGTCCTGATCCGCATCCGCCCTGTCTGTATGGCGATTTTGACCTCTTGCCGGGGCGTCCGCACCGCGCCGGTGACGGCGCAAGCAGCGTTAAATCTGGGAGTTGAAAATGTTCTTGAGGTTATACACCACGTTGGATTCATCCGCTTTGGTGCTGCTGGCCTCGTTGATGGCGCTCAGCGCGGCCAGACCGGTCATATCCGCGCCGCTGCCGTACCCGATGGTGTGGATGGGGATGGATAGCCCCTGAACGACCGGGGTAATCTGATCCAGCGAATATCCGCGGTTTTGCGCGCCATCGCTGAGCACAAACAGCATCAGCTTTGCGTCCGGAAGCTGCTTTTTCTGATCCAGCAGCATCTGAATGCCTTGCAGCACCGCGTCATAGGTGGCCGTGCTGCCGGTGGCGTACAGGTCCTTGACCGCGCCGTTAAAATAGGCGACTTGCTTGCCTGTAAACTCCGCGATAGGCAAGTTGATGTAAACATCGTCCGCATAGCTGATAAGCCCGATGTAGTTCCCTTCGCCAATGTACTGGGCGGCGTTGAGCAGCGAGCTTTTCAGCTCCGCGAGGGGCGTGCCGTCCATGCTGCCGGAGGTGTCGGCCACAAAAACCGCTACCACGGGCTGCCCGCCGTCCTTGTTTTCCTTCCACACCTTTTGGGCGGTATAAAGCTGCGCGCCTTTAAGGTTGAGGGTTTGCCCGGCATAATCGTCCAGCGCGTTAAAGCCGTAACGCTTTGCTTCCTTTTGGGCATCGGGGGCCAGGCAATAATCCGTGAACAGTTTCAGCGCGGCTTTCTGATCCGCGGTGATCCCCGCCATGGCGTACACGGGGCTGTCATGGCGCACGCCAAAGGGGGTGAACACGTAGTCGCTGAGCGTAGGCTCCACGATGTAGGCCTGATACTCCATAATCATTGCGTCCAGCACGCCTTTTTTGGCGCTTTCCCGCATCTGGGCGGTGGTGTAGGCCACCGGGGGCACCTGCTTTTGGAACGCCTGCAGCTTTTCGACCGCCGTGGCGCTCAGCGGATCCTCCGGGTCAAAAGCCTGCAACATGGCCGTCAGGATGTTCAGCCCAGTGCTGCTGGCATAGGGGTTGGTGTAGCCCAGCAGAAGATCGCCGTTCAGCACGGCATTCAGGATTTTGGGCAAGGTGACGTCGCCGTTTTTGGCGGTAAAATCCGCGTATGCTTTTTTGCTCATCAGAATGCCCGCCGTGTTGCCGGCGAGGCGCTTCACGACCAAATCGCAGGTTACGCCCTTGGAGGCGAGCATTTCCGCCCACAGCTCGTTGGTGGGGGAAAACGCGGGCGGCACGTAGGTGCCGCTGGCGATGTAATCGGTCGCCAGCCCGCTTGCGATGGGCCGGATGGATACGGAAACCCGACGGTTGTTATAGGTAAAGCCCTGCCGGTTAAAGTTTTCCGCTTCCACGTTGAGCCACCCGTCCATGCCGGAGCCGGCTTTTTCGGTGGAGGCCACAATTTCCACATCAATTTGCCCGTCGCCGGTTACGCTCAGTGGATAACCGCTGATATCGGGCAGTTCTTCCGCCGCGCTGACGGTATCCGTGCCGCTGATATCCATCCGCGGGGTCAGGGTGGTCACGCTGATTTTGGAAAGTAGCGCGCTGAGCGATTCTGTCGCCTGCTGGGCGGTCAGCTCGCTCTGCCTCCCGCAGCCTGTGAGCAGCGTCAGCGTAAGCAGCAGGCTGACGATCAGGGCCGCGCGTTTGGTGTGGCGGTGCATTCCGTGTTCCTCCTTATTGCGGATCCATTCGGATCCCGTCGTTCGCCAGCGAGCGGATCACATCGGTCATCACCTGCAAATCGAAGGAGTCCCGACCGGCTTTCTTTTCCTCCACATAGCGGACGGTTTCGGTCAGCAGCTGATCGCAGCGGTTGAGCACGTCCTCGTTTTGGGTCAGAAAGGTTTGGATGCTCCGCGCGTGCTCGGCATAAACCGCTTCCCGGCGGTTGGGATTTTCCTCCTGCGGGTCGCATAGCAGGGCGCGGTTGAGCACCAGCGCGAGCCGGCGGCAGAGGCTCTGCTCGGCGTCGGTAAGCGCGTTGGAGGCCTGACTGAGCAGGGACACATCGTTGCGGGAAATCAGCTCGACCATCTTCTGCTTTTTACGGGCGATGTTATCCAGCTGATCGACGCCCTGCTCCAGCAGCTCGCGCAGCTGCGGCCGCGTTTCCTGAAAGCGGAGCAGCTCGCTCCGGATTTCGGCAGGCTCCAGCGGTTTGTCCGGCGCGAAGGATACCTTCACTTCACTGATTTCCTCCCGGCGTTTCCGCCGGATCCAGCCAATCAGCACGCCGGCATGCAGCCCGACCGCCAGCGCGCCCCACGCGATCCAGCACAACAGAATCAGGCGATCCGCATCGATAATGCCAAAGCGGATGATCCAGTCTGTGCGGTTGATGGAAAAAAGCCATGCCAGCCCAAAGAGCAGGACGGTTTCCATGGGGATCAACCGCCGCAGAAACGGAGCCGTTTTCTTATTCATTCCCTAGCCTCCCAGCATATGCTACGGTTTTGATTATATCATTGGAGGAAAGCGCCGTATAGCCTTCCCCTGTGGGGTGTCGGTTTTTTTGTCGTATTGCCGCTGTTTTGCGTTCAAAGCCGTTTGCGGAAGGCCGTGGGCACGGGCGGTTGGCCGGACAGGTTAGATGAAACGGGGCTTCTGGGCTCGCCATCGCGCCGCAAAGCTGAACCGGTCGTGCGCCGCATTTGTCATTCCGGCTTCGCTGGGTCAGCCCCGGCCAGCTCGCAAAGGTTGGCCGCGTCAAAACGGCCGTCGCAGGTGGCTGCGTTTTTTTTCAAGCCCGCCTCGGTGCCCGCGTTGCAGGCCGCCCGGTAATAGGCGACCTTGTAGTTGATGTGCTGCAATTCCTTTTGCAGCTGGGCAATCCGGGCTTCCGTAGCCTGCCGGTGCGCCAGCACAATGCGGTAGCGTTCGCTCAGCGTTGCGTCGCCCTGTTGGCAAAGCGTCACAAAACGGCGAATTTCCTGAATGGGCATCCCGGTGTTTTTCAGGCAGGTTACAATGGAAAGCCAATCCATCGCGGAATCGTCATAAACGCGGCGGTTGGCGCTGTTGCGGTCCACGGGCGGCAGCAGCCCCTCCGCTTCGTAATAGCGCAGGGTGGAGGCGGGCAGGCCGGTCATTTCGGCCACCCGCTGGATGGTATAGGTCAACGGTTCACACCCCCCAAAAAAATGATTGACGTCAGCCCTTGACTTCAAGCTTACTTTAAGAAGTATACTCAAACTGCAGGAAATTTCAAGGCCAACGATTTCCGTTTTCGGAAGAAAGGGACACATATGGAAAATTTTCGTTTTTACGCGCCCACCTATTTTTGCTTTGGCAAAAATGGGGAACAGAACATTGGCGAGCTGGTGACGCGCTTTGGCGGGCACAAGGTGCTGCTTCACTACGGCGGCGGCTCCATTAAGCGCAATGGGGTATACGGTCGGGTAACCGCCTCGCTTCAAGCCGCGGGAATCCCTTACCTGGAACTGGACGGCGTGCAGCCGAACCCCCGCAGCGGGCTGGTTTACAAGGGGATTGAACTCTGCCGGCGCGAAGGGATTGATTTTATCCTGGCGGTCGGCGGGGGCAGCGCGATTGATTCGGCCAAGGCAATCGCGGCGGGCGTGCCCTATTCCGGCGATTTCTGGGATTATTACGCGACCGGCAAGCCGATCGACGAGGCCCTGCCGATTGGCACGGTGCTCACCATTGCCGCCGCAGGCAGCGAAGGCTCGCCGGACAGCGTGATTACGCAGGAAAACGGCATGTTTAAGCGGGGCGCGACCGGCGAGGGCTTACGCCCGAAATTCAGCATTTTAAACCCGGAAGCGACGCTGACGCTGGGGCTTTACCAAACCGCGTGCGGCATCACTGATATTATGGCGCACATCTGCGAGCGCTATTTTACCAACACCCGGGATGTGGAAATTACCGACCGGCTATGCGAAGCCGTGCTGAAAACCATGATTGAGGAATCCCCCAAAGTGATGCGCAACCCCGGCGATTATGAGGCGCGCGCCAACATCATGTGGGCGGGGATGGTGGCGCACAACAACATTACCGGCGTTGGCCGCGCGCAGGATTGGAACAGCCACCGCATTGAGCATGAGCTTTCCGCGATGTACGACGTGGCGCATGGCGCGGGGCTTTCCGTGATTATGCCCGCGTGGATGAAGCATGTGATGCAGCACGACGTTACGCGCTTTGCCCAGTTTGCCGTGCGCGTGTGGGGCTGTGACATGAACTTTGCCCACCCGGAGCTGACTGCTGCGGAAGGCGTCGCGCGTTTCCGGGCTTTCCTGACCAGCATCGGCATGCCGGCGACCTTTGCGGAGCTGGGCGCGAAGGCGGAGGATATCCCCGCGCTTACGGAGCATCTGTTCAGCGCGGAAAAGGAACCCCTGCCCGGGTTTATGGAACTGACCCGCGAGGATGTCAGCGCGATTTACCGGCTGGCGCTGTAAAAAGGCGAAGCGGTGGGTTTTGGACAGATTGAACGAGGCGGGCATAAGCCCGCCTCGCCGTTTTTTCACTTTTTTGCCTATGGCCTGCGCCCCGCCGCCTCATTGGACCTTACTTGGCAAACTCGGTCGAGCGCGTTTCGCGAATCACGTTCACGCGAATCTGGCCCGGATACTCAAGCTCCTTCTCGATGCGCTTGGCGATGTCCTTGGCGAGTATCTTGGTGCCCTCGTCGGTAACATCCTCCGGCTTCACCATGATGCGAACCTCGCGGCCGCTCTGGATGGCGAAGCACTTTTCAACCCCTTGGAAGGAGTTGGCGATTTCCTCCAGCTTTTCAAGGCGCTTGATGTAGTTTTCCAAACTCTCGCGGCGTGCGCCCGGACGCGCGGCGCTGATGGCGTCGGCGGCCTGCACTAGCACGGCCTCGATGGTTTGCGGCTCCACATCGTTATGGTGCGCCAGAATCGCATGGATCACGTCCGGGCTTTCATGATATTTGCGGGCCAGCTCGCCGCCAAGGGTCACGTGCGTGCCTTCGGCTTCATGGTCCACAGCCTTGCCAATATCGTGCAGGAGGCCGGCGCGTTTGGCCAGCGCGACGTCCGCGCCCAACTCGGCGGCCATCATGCCGGCAAGGTGACTGACCTCGATGGAGTGTTTCAGCACATTCTGGCCGTAGCTGGTGCGGTAGCGCAGGCGGCCCAGCAGCTTCACCAGCTCATGGTGGATGCCGTGCTGATGGGTTTCAAACACAGCCTGATCGCCGGCTTCGCGGATCTGGTTATCGACTTCCTTTTTCGCCTTCTCCACCATTTCCTCAATGCGGGCGGGATGGATGCGGCCGTCCACAATCAGCTTTTCAACGGCGATGCGGGCAATTTCGCGCCGCACCGGGTCAAAGGCGCTCACAATAACGGCTTCGGGCGTGTCGTCGATAATCAGGTCGACGCCGGTCGCGGTTTCCAGCGCGCGGATGTTGCGGCCTTCACGGCCAATGATGCGGCCCTTCATATCGTCGTTGGGCAGGGTGATGACGGACACGGTGCTTTCGGCTACGTGGTCGGAGGCGCAGCGCTGAATGGCCAACGCGATAATGTTGCGGGCCTTCTTTTCGCCTTCCTCACGGGCTTTGGATTCGATATCCCGGACCATGGCGGCCGCGTCGTGGTAGGCTTCCTTCTGGATGCGGCTGACGAGCATCTGGCGGGCCTCGTCCTGCGTCATCGCGGCGATCCGTTCCAGCTCCTCATCCTGCTTGTGGTGGCTTTCCAGCAGTTCCTCCTCGGCCTTTTGCAATTGCGCGGCCTTGGTGTTGAGCTGGGTTTCCCGGTTTTCAAGGGAATCCTGTTTTTTATCGAGGGTTTCCTCACGCTGGATGATGCGGCGCTCACTGCGCTGCACTTCGGTGCGGCGGTCGCGGCATTCGCGGTCCAGCTCGGTTTTCAGCCGCAGCACCTCCTCCTTCGCTTCGAGGATGGTTTCCTTTTTCTTTTCATCCGCTTTGCGCATGGCATCGTCCAGCAGGTTGCGGGCGTACTCTTCGGTACGGCCGATTTTCTTTTCGGACGCTTGCTTGCGGTATGCGTAGCCGCCCACGCAGCCCAGAACGGCGGCGAAAACGGCGATCAGTATGCTGAGGATCGTATCCAACTTTAATCGACTCCTTTCTACAATGTGTTTCAATTCTTCAATCTAAAATATGGCGTTGCGGTTTTCTGCACAAACAGAAAAAGCCCCCAGGCATAAGCCTGCGCGGCTGCTGTTCTTCAATCTTTCAAGGACGGCGTACTAGCTTTTGCTCCGACGTGGCGGGTTGCGCGCGCATACTGCGGCATGGCCCAAAAACAGGCTGCCGATATGCGCCATCGACGCTCAAAACATATACACTGGGGGCGCAAGCGCCACCTTTCGCAAAACCCGCCGCCAAAACGTTTGGCACGCGCACAGAACAAAGCAATTCGATTGCGCTGCGGGGAAGCCAATCCATGGAAATCTATTCCAATAACAGCTGGGGCCTTTCTCTTGCGGGAGAATACCCCAATCAGCCGACAACCCTATTGTATACGCATGCGCGAAATCTGTCAAGCCAAGCGAAACAGCGGATGCAGAGCCTGTATTTTTAGCGGTGCACGGCGTTTAAAAAAGCGGTGGAACGCGCAGGCATCGCGCCTTCGCGTGGCAAAGCCGTGAGGGTACGGAATGTTTTTTTTCGGTTTTATGAACCCGGCGGGAATCGGCGGTTTGGCGAACAGGCGGCTCATCGTCGGAAACGCGAGGCGTATCCGCCCAAACGGATGAAGGACATTCCGATGTGTCGGGCGGGGGATGGATTGCCACCCGGCGCATCAAGCGGCGCGTCAGGGTTGGGTGCTTTCGGGAGCTTCCGCCGGCTCCTCGTTGCGGTTCAGGCGGCCCTTTCCGTTGTTAAAATTCCGCCAGACCGGGAAAGCGAAGATCATGCCCATGAAGATGTAGACAATCATCATGGTAACCCGGTCCAGCAAAGAGGCGGCCACGCCCTCCGAAAACATGGCGCCCAGCGCCGCGGTCGCAATGCCCATTACGCTTTCTTTTAGCCCAAGGTTGCCCGGCACAATGGCGACGACGCTCGCCAGCCACCCGATGCTGCTGTAAAACAGCGCCTCGTAAAGCGTTACCGGCAGGCCGATGGCGCGGAAGGCGACCATGTTGGTAAGCAGGTGAATCAGGTTGCTGGCAATCAGGCACCAAAGCAGATCCCACAGCAGGCGGCGGTTGCGGATCAGCGCGTTGAAGCCGCCGATCACGTCGGCAACCAGCTTGTGCTTTTCAAGCTTTGCCCGCAAGCCGCTTTCCGCGCGAAACGATAAAAACAGGAAGAACAGCAGACAGGCCGAACCGATGGCTGTAAGCAGCCACATCAGCAGCGGCCAGGAGCCGTCGATCAGGCCCATGCACAGAAGCGCGATCAGTATTTGCAACAGAGAAAACGCCACCCCAAACACCACGTTGCCCGCGCCCATGGAAACGCTTTTGGTGTAGGCAAGGCCCTTGACGCGCTTGTAATAGGCGGCCGCAAATACAAGGTCGGCGCGCATGGGCAACACATAGGCCATGGTGTTGGTAACGCACACCACGCCGGCCCAGTCCGTGAGGCTTAATTGCAGGCGGTAGGTGCGCAGCATCGCAAGGTGGTACAGGCAGTTGACCACACAGCTGAGCAGACCCAGACCCAACAGCTCAAAGAGGGTGAGGGGGGAAAGCTGTAAAAGCTTGACCATCTCGTCCTGGTGGGTGTAAATATACCACGCCAATAGCCCTGCCAGTATCAGGAACAGGGCGGTGGAGATCAGCTTTTTCCAATCCGGGCGGCGCCTGTTTTGCGTTTCGGTCATGGGGAGGACTCCTTTACGTGCTTTGCCGCGACCAGCGGCTGGCAAACGCCGGCTCCTGTCGCATTACGGGATTGAAGGGGTCAAAAGGAACAATCCTTTCGCAGCCCCTCCATGATAAGCGGGACGCGAACCGCTGTCAAGCGGCGGAACCGCTGGACGCGGCAAACCGGCGCGCAACGCTTTTTTGCGGTATGGCTTTGCGCGAACGTTACATGTGGATGACAGGCGTTCCGTTTTTCAGCCAAACGCGGCTTGGCCTGCCCCGTGACGCGCAACGCGGCAAAGCGATCTTAACCCTATGCCGAAGCCGCGGTGGTATTTAGATGGAGGTTCAGTGAACAGATTGAATGACTGACCGTGAGATGGAACAGCAAGGGCCAGAGAAACCAACGCCGGAACATTCCATTGGAACACGGGCGTTTTCCCTGAGCCCCCGGCAGGAGGAACTGGGCAAAACGGGGGCGTCCATTCAATTTGCGATTCACAACCATCAGCCTTGAAGAAAAAATCGTTGACAACATGAGGGAAAACCGATACAATAAACTTTGTTTGGGCGAAGTCGTGCGGACATGCGGGTGTAGCTCAATGGTAGAGCTCCAGCTTCCCAAGCTGATAACGTGGGTTCGATTCCCATCACCCGCTCCAACCGCATGCAACCGTACCGACAAGATTCGGAACCAAATAAGGAGGAACAATCCATGGCCAAGGCACATTTTGAACGAAACAAGCCGCACGTG
>DAOPZY010000021.1:0-45978 GCA_035353615.1 Candidatus Limiplasma sp. | reverse complement strand
GCCTCGATATACAGACCGCGTCCGCGAACGTCCTCCACGCTGAGGATTCGGTACCTACCCGTGTCACAAACCAGCGTCATATCGGTAGTGACGTTCAGCGTCGGGTGCCTACGGAAACGAAATAACGCGCTGGCGTTGGAGAACGCGGCACGATTTGCCCAGCTTTCATTGCCGTGTTTTTCTTCCCGGTAAGCGCGTACGGTGGCCAGAATGGTATCACCGCTTACAACAAAGCCTTCCGCATCCTTCACAGGCGCAGTTTGAATGATATCCACCAGCGTATTCATCTTGCCAAAGCTCATAGTCACACCTTCCAGTTACCATCGTGGTAACGGTGAAAGCAACGGTAGCCGATGGCGCGCATGTCGTAAATACCGTGACTGTATCCAAGGAAAACGGCACTACGCCGACTACCCCCATCACCGACACGGTGGATACGCCCGTCAGGAGTGCCGCGCTCCGGATTGTCAAGAGCGCTTCCGCGCCTGATGGCAGCACCCTATCTTCTTCGGGTGGCAAGCTCACTTACCAAATCCAAGTACTTAATAACGGAAGTGCTGATGCGCATAGCATTCTTGTCACAGACGTGGTCCCCGCGTCATCCACATTCGTTTCCGCCAATTGCGCCGATGCAACTTACGTTGGCTTGGATACAGCCACCAATACGCTGCGATGTGAAATCGCAGAGCTTGCCGCCGGGCAGAGCGTAACCATCCTCATGACGGTAAATGTAAACGCATGGTCGCAGATTGGCACGCGCAGTATCCGCAACGTCGCCCAACTGTACTTCCAAAATGCGACGGTTGATTCCAATGCCGTAGAACACAAACAGAACAATACCGCAAGCTCCGATGTGCCTGTAACGGGAGATACGGCCAATGTCTGGATCATTCTGACGATGATGGCTTCGCTTCTCGTCCTCGCCGGAACGCTGACATGGCTGATCATGACGCGTTCAAAGCGTACAAGATAGTATTTGAACTTGAAGCGTCTTGCAAACACCTGGCTAGTGGGCATCTTCTCTGATGCTCAAACCGGTTCTGAATGATTCCTATATTGTGTGGGTATGGGTTCACACGGGGTATGATTGATAAAATGAACATACTGTCCACAGGGTATATACCGGGAGGACAAGCTGGCGTCTGACCTCCCCCTCTTGAGCAGGAAGGGAGCCGTGTTTATGAAATTCCGGAAAAACATGTCATTACATGCTGACCATGATCCGCCGAAACGCAGCAAACGTGTTCTTGGGTGGGTGATTGTATCGGTCTGCATATTGCTGATCGTTTCAGGGGCTGTGTATCTTTGGCTGGACAGCGCGCAACAATCCGATACAGAGAAGATGTATCAGCAGCTTGGCAATAATGCTGTTGCAAATCCAGACGTATCCGCTTTGCCAGAAATCAGGTATTCATCGGAACTCACCCCCATACAGGATGCGCTCGCGCTGATGGATGGCGAAAGCGAACTTACGGCAAAAGAACAGCAAACGCTTGAATCCGAAGCATCCGAACGCAATGCCGGATCCGGCGAAGCGGATATCCGGTTTTCGCAGCAGCTTGCCTCACAGTACGCCTCCGCCCCTGATGGCGCGGCAAAATTTTCGCAAACATCGATGATGGACTTTACCGATCTGCTCAAGCAAAACGCTGATACCGTAGCGTGGCTGACCATTGGCGGCACTGTTATCAACTATCCAGTTGTTCAGGGGCAGGATAATGACCATTACCTGGATCACCGGTTCGACGGTTCCTACAGCCGCGCCGGCACCATTTTTGTCGATTATCGCAATGCCCCCGGCTTTGTGGATCAGAACACAATCATCTACGGCCACCACATGGGCAACGGCACCATGTTTTGCACCATCAAGGATTACAAAAAGCAGGCATACTACGATCAATACCCCACGATGACGCTGTACACACCCACTGGGGATTATCTGGTCGAGTTCTTCGCGGGCATCATTGTTCCGATTCGCCAGCGGGCGTTGCCCTGCTTCTACATGCAGTTTGAGGATGACGAGGCGTTCATGACCTACATTGCGGACGCCAAACGCAGATCTACCTTCGCCAGCGACGTGCAGGTACAACCGGGTGATCGTATTGTGACGCTTTGCACCTGTACCTATGAGGTGTACAACGCCCGATATGTGTTGCAGGGCAAGCTGACCCCCCTGCCGCAAACGGACAGTACAACCATACATACTGCCGCACCCAACGCTGGAGGTTGAGCCTTGCTACTACACAGGGGGCGATAACACGATCGAGCGCTTTGTTAGTCGCACAGAGATCGTCTGGCATTGCTTTGCCGATCGACAGGGCTTTGTTTGTTGGCTTTCACCCTTTTCACGCCTGCTCTTGCGGTTCGCGCACTTCCTGATGCATGCCTGACGGTCGATCGGATGTCGCGGAAGATGACTCGCGAGGGAATCTTTGCTTACCGGATGGGTTTTTGGATGTGGAATCAGACGAAATGGCAGAGAACGAAAAACCCTCAGCTAATTGAACAGGTTTACTATAAATGATCCCAATAGCACGCTCAAGAGTGAGCAAATTGATCGAATGGCGGCGATACACCAGCAGTCGAAAGGAAGCATGCCTTCGCTGGTCGTTTCGGACGCGCATAAGGGGTTGATTGCCGCCATTCGGTCGAGCTTTATCGGCGCATCATGGCAACGGCGCAAGGTGTATTTCATGCGCAATATCCTCGCCCATATCCCGCACCGCGACAAGGCGGAATTTGCCGGGCAACTCAAGGGGATTTGGCTAGCCCCCTCCGCGGAGATGGCTAGGACGCGCGCTGCGGTGCTCGGTGAGAAGTATACAGTCAACCATCCCAAGGTTATTGAAACGTTAAGAGATGGGCTGGAGGATTCCCTTTCTTTCTACGCCTTCCCGAAGCTCGATTCTCGGAAGATCGCCTCAACCAACATGTTGGAGCGGCTCAACGAGGAGATACGGCGGCGAACAAGGGTTGTCGGAATCTTCCCGAATCCAGACTCGTACCTCCGTCTGGTCACCACGTTTCTCATGGAACATGCGGAAGACGGGTCGGTTTCAAGAGCTTATCCAAGCGAAGAATCCATTCGTACCCTGTTGCCCCAAGCGGCCTAATTCATGGGTGTAGTACCTCGAAATTGCGAACTTGCCTTGACAGTATCGACTATGGTAACGTCAAGTATTATACGCACATATGTGACAGCGCGAGCGCTAAGTTGTAGCTGTCAGATGATATTTCAAGATTCTCCAAGCCAAGCATGCGGTAAGCTGTCAAGTAGCCATAACATAAACAGCAACTTGCTCTTGAGATGGGCTTGGGAGTTGCGCCACCCTTACACGATTCCCCGTTTCAGAGTGCACCCACCCCCGATTGTATCAACAATATCAGCATTTTCCATCATTAGGCCGTTCATCTCGTTAGCGAGGTTAACGGCCTATTGGCTTTGGCGCATACAAATAACTGATAAAACCAAGCCTCCGGGTAGGGGCTGATAAGCCGACTGTCCGGAGGCCTGTGGGGGATTGACGCTATCGGCTGAAGCCGTTACAGAATAATCTCGCCCAGCCTGTATCCTTGGGGAAGATCTTCCTCCGCCAGAAAAGTAAAACGGTCATCGCGCAAAACAGGTAAAAACGCTTCATAGGGGATTGTGGGAAACTCACAGGCGTAATTGCTTGCGCCGAACCATCCGCCTTCTTTGGCGCGCAGGTTCAAATCTCTGGCAAACTTGGTATGGTTGGAGCAATCGTGAACCACCGATTCCCAATGCTCCTCATCGGCGGTTTTCATCAGCTTCAGCGTAAGCTCCCGGCTCCAGATTGGGGACAGGTAGCCCTGCCTGCACAGATACATATTTTCCCCCGCATAGTTGCCAAGATTGTTGGGGTTCAGGTGCAGTTCCGCACAGTTGATAAAGTCCGGCTTCATTTGCAGAACGGCCTGCTTTTTTTGCTGAAAGGTCCGGTAAAATTCAGGCGTCATGGGGGTTTCAATGCCAACATACCGGATGTACTTTTTAGCGACGCCAATATTGCGAATCACCTGATCGGAGCAGTTGGATGCGCCCAGGTTAAAGCGGATTTCATCCAAACCGGCTTCCCCGAGGGCTTTGAGCGTTTCCTCAGTCGCCAGGGTACCGTTGGTGTAAAGATGCTGGTGGATGTGCGCTTCGTGGAATTTTCGGATGATCGCGTAATACTTCTCGATCTCCATAAAGGGTTCCAAATACACGTAGGAGATGCCGGTGGGCTTGGGCTGAATGGAAAGCAGCAGGTCAATATCCTTTTCGTAGAATTTGGTGCCACCGATTTCCCACATGCCTTCGCCAACGGGAGGGATCGCGTCCAGCTCCCCGTAATTATAGCAAAACTTGCAGTTCAGGTTGCACCGGTTGGTTTTGCGCACGGCGCTCAGCCCTGTGCCCAGCAGGCAGGAACGGCAACCCATCGGGAATCGACTTTCATCGCCCACGAAGTAGGTGCGCCCCTGTAATGTTTTCAAATTGTGAATTTCCGACAGAAGCCGGTCATCGCGGTCGTCAACAGCCATTTCAATTTGGGCAAGCGTAGCCAGAACAATTTCCTGCTGGTGGGTCAGTATCTCCTCATCCTCAGGGATGGCAGCAAAAAATTCAAACCAAGCCAGAGCGTCTTTTTTGGGTATTTTCACGGACTGAACTCCTCCTATCGGCAACCGCGCCCGGCGTTGCGACCGCGCAACCGGACCCGGCAATGCTATGAACCATGACGCTTGGGCGCGCCGATTGATTGGGGCGAAAAACCTTCGGTCGGGGTTGGGCTGAGAAACAGGTAACCCTTGCTTGGGGCCGAAAAATTCGGCGCGCAGCGTTGACAGTATAGCCGGAAATGTAAAAAAAGGCAAGCAAAGGCGTTTTGGATGGTTGAAAAACCCCTCCCGCAGCGGTGAAGGGCCGTGGGCGGAGTTGCTGCGGCGTGAAAGTACAAAGCGCCTGAACCTACAGAATGCAGTAAAAAGCGGCTTACACGAAACCGTGAGCCGCTCCTGAAAAGCCTTTGTGCGTTTCAAAACGCAACGC
Source organism: Candidatus Limiplasma sp. (assembly GCA_035353615.1). GTDB lineage: Bacteria > Bacillota > Clostridia > Christensenellales > Aristaeellaceae > CAXXOK01. Next base: position 40,922 of record DAOPZY010000021.1, on the reverse strand, counting down.
TGTTCATCGCCTGACGGACGGTTTTGGAACCGGATCAGGATTCAGCCGCCGGGTTTTGCGCCGCCGCGCGGAGCAAACGCCTGCGCCGAAACTGGCGTAGCCCAGCGTCAATCCAGCCGGTTACGGTTGCAAACGCGAGCAGGATGCTAATAAAGCTGAGCAGAACGCCGGCGACGGAGGTGGCTTCCCCTTGCTCTTTCGGCCCCGCGCCGTTCCCGCTGCCATGCTCGCCGCCAAAGGTGGGCATACTGCTTATTTGAGCGGCAGTGTCGGTTACGGCGGCGCAATCGGCAGCACTGGTTTCCGAGCTGCTTTCGCTGATTTCACCGCTGCTGCCCGCACCGGTTGCGGCGTTTGCAGCTGTGGAAGTGTCCGTAGCCGTTTGCGAAGGCATGCCGCCAGTACTACTGTTCGGGAAACCCTCGCGGCCCGACGGAGCTTGGGTTTCAGTGAACATGGAGGGGAGATTGCCAATCCAGTTCAGAAAACTGGTCGAGGTGAGCTGCAGGGAACCGAACACCAACACGGCGACGCTTAGCACAACGCACAGCCCTCGTTTAAGCGCTTTGGGAAGCTTTTTCAGAAAACCTATCCGTTGGCCAATCCAGCCAAAATGTAACCCCACGTGGACGCCAACCAGCGCGAGCGCGAGCGCGGCCACCGCGTAATGCCCCGTTTTAAAACCCATGCCACCGCCGCTTGTGGGGAAAAGGATTTTGCTGATCATAATACCGCTGATGAGGATGTAAACAAAGCAGCCAAATAGCAAAAGATCAAGCGCCCAGTAAAGCTTTTGCCTCGCCGGGGTACGGCGGGAAAATAGGCCGACCGTTACCGCCTTGAGCCACTTCCAGTTCAGCAGCTTATGCACGATAAACAACCCGCAAATCCCAAGCCCGGCGATTTCATGAAACGCCATGCCGAGCACGCGCTTGTTATAAAGCAAAACCAATATGATCGTCATGATAACATCCAACACCAGTTTGAGCCCGTTTTTTCGCAGAAACTTCATTATTACTCCTCCATGTCTCTGAATCCACGGGTAGCATAACAATGAAATTTGAAAAGTTGCTGAACAGTGTCCGAAAATCGACGGAACTTTGGGTGGATTTTTAACTTGAGGGTTGGAATTGCCGTCTGGAAGAAAATCCGAAATTAAACAGCTGGGTGGAGCTGGACTTTCATTTGGCCTTTTTCAGGGACGATCGCATAAAATACAGGGAAAATGCAAAAACGCGAACGTATGGCTTTCTTTGTGACAAACCCGAAAACGCTTGCTTAATAAAGAAGTCAATGGATTTTTAACCTATAAGCGGCGAATACTCCCTGCCCAAACAGGCTTGACACGGTAGCGGATGTCCGTTACAATACATGCAACTGTATAATTATACAGTTTTAGAGCGCGGTTTTTCTCTGATTCGCCTTTCCGGGCAACTGAAACGGGCGGCAATCGTTCCGGGGTGCCGAAAAGCGCGTCACCTCCAGAAATACGGCGCGGTTCGAGTTTGCGAATGGGCGGGTGGAGCATTATGACGGACAGGCAACATGAAGAAGCATCCCTGAAAATCGGCAAGAGAACATTTCTGATCGCGTTTATCATCCTATTGCTGCTGATGATTACAGCGGGGATTCTGACGCGGGTGATCCCGACCGGTAGTTACGAACGGGAAATAGTCAACGGGAAGGAATCCGTGATTCAAAACTCCTTCCAGCTCACAAATATGGCGCAACTGCCGGTTTACCGGTGGTTCACGGCCCCGTTTGAGGTGCTTTTCAGCTCGGACGGCGCGGTGATTCTGGTGATTATCTTCTTTATTCTGGCTGTGAGCATGGCTTTTTCCCTGTTGGAAAAGAGCGATATCATGTCCCTTTTCATTATTAAAATCGTTCAGCGATTTGGCAAAATGAAATATCTTCTGATGGCCGTTGTTGTGTTCTTTTTCATGCTGTTGGGCGCGGTGCTGGGCACGTTTGAAGAAAACATCGCGCTGGTGCCAATGATTATCGCTCTGGCCTACTGCATGGGTTGGGATTCGCTCGTGGGGTTGGGGATGAGCCTGCTCGCCTCATGCTTTGGGTTTACCGCGGCGATCACCAATCCGTTTTCCATCGCCATCACACAGGAAATTTCCGACCTGCCGCTGTATTCCGGGTTTGGATACCGGCTAGTGATATTTGCCGTATATTATGCCGTTGTGTTTATCTTTCTGTCCTCCTATGCCCGAAAAATTGAGAAAACGCCGGAAAAATCGCTGGTGTTCGGGGAGGATGCGCAACTTCGCGCCAAATACCGGAACATTGGCGGCATTCAGCAGATGCTGAACCAAAAAAGCCCCGACGCGTACCGGAAAACCAGAAAAGCGGCGATCGTTTTTTGTGTTTTCATTTTGCTGATTTTTGGAATGATCGTAGGCGCCTCGCTGATTCCCGGGCTTTCAGACCTGACCCTGCCGCTGATCGGATTGCTTTTGCTGGTGGGCGGGCTGGTGGCCGCAAGGGTGGCGGGCATTTCCTTCCGGGAACGGTTGAAAACCGTCGGGATTGCAGCCGGCGGGATTGCGCCAGGGATTGTTTTAATTTTGATGGCGATGAGCGTTAAGTTCATCATCAACGCGGGCGGCATAATGGATACCATCCTGTACCACACCGCCAACGCGATCATGTCCACATCGCCCTATGTGGCGATTTTGCTGATCTACGCGCTGATCCTGTTCTTGGAACTGTTTGTAGGCTCCTCCTCCGCCAAGGCGTTTCTGGTGATGCCGTTGATCGCGCCGCTGTCCGATCTGGTGGGCATTACGCGGCAAACCTCGGTGCTGGCGTTTTGCTTTGGCGACGGTTTTTCCAACATCATTTATCCGACCAACCCTGTGCTGCTCATTTGCCTTGGGCTTACGGTGATCACCTATACCAAATGGATGAAATGGACGCTCAAGCTTCAACTGTTGTCGTTTGGGCTGGCCTGCGTTTTCCTGCTGATTGGCGTGGCCATGCACTACGGTCCCTTCTAATTTCAAAGTGGAAAGCCGGTGCTGTTTGGATGGGGTTACTGGTTGCGTTTCTCTTGTTTGCGATTCTCGCGGGTATTGTTTCGGTGCGCACGGTCCGGTTGAAAGCCGCCCAAACGGCTCAGCCCGGAGCCTATCGGGAATCGACCGATACGGCAGGCGCGCAGAAGCTTGCGCAGGCCATTCGCATCCCGACGGTTTCCTGCCTCGAAACCGAAAAAACGGATTGGGCTGCCTTTACACAGTTCCATAAGCTGCTGGAGCAGCAGTTTCCCCTTGTGCATTTGCGGTGCGAAAAAACGGTGATCCACGGCTACAGCCTCCTGTACCGGTGGCCCGGCATCCCAAGCTGCCCGGGTCAAAAGCCGATCCTCATCACGGCGCATATGGATGTGGTGCCTGTGGAACCCGGCACAGAAAGCGCGTGGCAACAGCCGCCGTTCAGCGGCAACCTGGCAAACGGGGCGGTGTGGGGGAGAGGCGCGCTGGATACAAAGGTGCACCTGATCGCCGCAATGCAGGCCATGGAACAGCTGATTGGCGAAGGTTTCACCCCTGCGCGGGATATTTACCTCGGCTTTGGGCATGATGAAGAAATTACCGGGGAGGAAGGCGCGCGGCATATCGCGGATTACTTAGCGAAAAGCGGAATTACGTTTGATTTTGTGCTGGACGAAGGCGGCTGCGTGGTTCAGAACGTGTTGGAAGGCGTGTCCCAGCCGATTGCGATGGTTGGGGTCGGGGAAAAAGGGTTTGCCAACATCCGCCTTTCGGTGCGGTTGGATGGCGGTCACTCCTCCATGCCCGCGCCGCATACGTCGCTCGGGGTTTTGGCCAAGGCGCTGTGCCTGATTGAGGCTCACCCCTTTAAGCCAAGGCTGATACCGAGCACGCAGGCTTTTCTGCTCAAACTTGCGCCCTACATGCACGGCGCGCAGCGCGTCATTCTGGCGAACCTGTGGCTGTTTCGGCCGCTGTTTGTCCGGGTGTTTTCAAAAACCAACACTGGGAGCGCGCTTTTGAGAACCACGGTCGCCGTCACGATGGCGCAGGGCAGCCCGGCCCCAAACGTGGTGCCCCAACATTCGACCGCCTGCATTAACTGCCGTATTCTACCCGGAGAGAACGACCAAACGATGATGGAGCACTTTCGCAAACTGCTGCGGAAGTTGCCGGTGAAAGTGGAAGCCATCACGCTGGATGAACCATCCGCCCTTTCATCCAGCGACAGCGAATCGTTCCGTTTTGTGGAAAGCCTGATTCACGCCTGCTGCGGCGATACGCTGGTGGTGCCTTATCTGGTGATGGCAAGCACGGACGCCAGAAAGTATGAGGCAGTCAGCGAGCATATTTATCGCTTCACGCCCTATGTGATCGATCAACAGGATTTGGGCAGGATTCACGGCACGGATGAAACCATCAGCATCGTGAACGTGAACCGCTGTATCGATTTCTTTACAGCCTTGATGAAAAACGCCTGAAACAGGCAATGCCCGGCTGAAGAACGGAGCCGCTTCAGCCGGGCATTGTGTTTGATAAAACTATTCTGCGGCATGAGAAGCATCCAGATCACGCAATATCTCCGCAGCGTTCAGGTCCGGTTTCACTTTTTCATAAACGCTTTGGACGGAGCCATGCTCGTCGATCACATAGGTGGTGCGTACAACGCCGTAGGCGGTTTTTCCGTACAGGGTTTTTAACTGCCACACGCCGTATGCCTTGATCGCGCTCAGTTCCGGGTCGGAAAGCAGCAGCATGGGCAAATCATACTTTTGCTGAAATTTCAGGTGCGATTCCGGGCTATCCTTGCTGATGCCCAACACCGTTACGCCTCGCGTCTGAAAAGCCTCAAAAGCTGCCTTGTAGGCGAGCGCTTCCCGCGTGCACGCGGGGGTTAAATCCCTTGGATAGAAGTACACAACCACCGGATGCCCCCGAAAAGCGGATAGCCGGTGAAGCGTTCCCGATGAATCCGGCAGGGTAAAATCCGGTGCAGGCTGACCGACAGATAACATTGGGATCATCCTTTCCCACAATCGCCAGGGTAAAAATCAGGGCCATTTGGCATTCGCGCCGTTTCCGCATCCCTTGGGATGTGCTATAATATTCTTACCACAAAACGGCGATCGGAAACAGATTTTTTATGGCAAGGCGGGGGTTTCATTTGAATTTTTTCCGAGGGAAAAACGGGCATGTGAGCAAGGCGGCCGCGTTTTTGAAATACGTGGGGCCGGGGCTTCTGGTCACCGTCGGGTTCATTGATCCGGGCAACTGGGCTTCCAACATTGCGGCAGGCTCTCAGTACGGCTATACGCTCCTGTGGATGGTGACCCTTTCCACGCTGATGCTGATTGTGTTGCAGCATAACGCGGCGCATCTGGGCATCGTAACCGGCAAATGCCTTTCTGAGGCCGCTACGGAATACATGCGGCCATGGGTGAAAAACATGGTGCTGATTACGGCAATGGGCGCTACGGTTTCCACCGCGCTGGCAGAAATTATGGGCGCGGCCATCGCGTTGAATATGCTGTTTCATGTGCCTGTGAAACCGGGCGCGTTGCTGGTGCTGGCGGTTGTGCTGGCGCTCCAGTTTACCAACTCCTACAAAAAAATTGAGAAAATCATTATCGGGTTTGTATCCCTGATCGGGCTTTCGTTCCTGTTTGAAATTTGCAGCGTGAACAACAACTGGGGCGCAGCCGCCTTAGGTTGGGTGACGCCCTCGTTTCCCAACGGTTCCATGGTGGTGATTATGAGTGTGCTGGGCGCGGTGGTCATGCCCCATAACCTGTTTTTACATTCTGAAATTATCCAAAGCCGGCAATGGAACCTGCAAGACGAAACCGTTATTAAGCAACAGCTGAAGTACGAGTTTGGCGATACGTTGCTTTCCATGGCGATCGGCTGGGCCATCAACAGCGCGATGATCCTGATGGCGGCCGCGACCTTCTTTGCCAACCAAACGGTTGTGAATGATCTGGCGCAGGCGGAGGCGATGCTCAAGCCGCTGCTGGGCAACGCGGCTGGGCTTGTGTTTGCCGTTGCGCTGCTGTTTGCGGGCATATCCTCCAGCATCACGGCGGGCATGGCGGGCGGTAGCATCTTTGCCGGCATGTTCGCGGAGCCGTACGATATTGCGGACAGCCATTCCAAAACCGGCGTGCTGCTGACCATGGTCACGGCGACGCTACTGATTTTTGCGGTCGCGTCTCCGTTTGACGCGCTCATCTATTCCCAGATGGCGTTAAGCATTCAACTGCCCATCACGATTTTCACGCAGATCTACTTAACATCGTCCAAAAAGGTGATGGGGAAATACGCCAACTCCAGGTTGGATAAAACGTTGCTATGGGGAATCGGCGCGATTGTCACCTTGCTGAACGTGGCGCTGCTGGTGAATTACCTGAAAGGTTAATGACGATTGTACCCCCACTTTGCACGCGGCGCAAAGCCTTTTGGCTCAAAACGGCGGGCAGCGTGCCCAACCTCGCCAGCGCATGGAAGAAACCAGAAGGAAGCGCCCCCGCCGCCGTTTTTGATGAACGGCAGCGGGGGCGCTTGCGGTCGGGGGTGTGATTAGGGGGAAGCATCAACGCAAATCTTTGGGGAGAAAACGTTTGGCGCTTAAGCGTCCTTATGTTCGGACTTGTTGGTGCTAATACCAAATAGCGAGTACAGCGGGCAGTAGTTCAAAAGCCCTGTGCCAAGAGGGATCAGCCCGACTAGACCAATCCAGCGCCAACCGCTCTGAATCACAAACAGCAACGTGAGAAGAATGATACCCAATACAATGCGAATCCACTTATCGGTAGTGCCAACGTTTTTCTTCATAGAAATTACTCCTTTTTTCAATGGTTTCCCATTGGTTTCAATGCTTTTTCATGCGCCCTGCCCTACAGGTTCTGCTTTGAGCTGCCATATCCACTCAGAATCGGCTGCTGGGCCGCGCGATCGTGTTCAATCCCAAGGATGGGGGGCTGCGGGTTCAGCGTGAACCTTCTTCGCTTTCTGGTGGGTTACGTAGCTGGATCGGCCTTCCCCGGAGGCTGTTGCGCCAGCTTCATTCGCGGGTAAAACTCATCCCAACCCGCCGCCCCTTTCGCAGTATGCCGTGAAACCTTTACGAAATGTGCTTTCATCCTGTGCTGTGCTTACCTCCTTCCTGATGGTAACAGTATATCCATGTCGGCGCAGGCGTAAACCGTTTTTTGTTCTTTTCGCTCGGCTTTTTGACAAAACGCCCGGCTGGGGATTAACCGGGCGCGCGAAAACGGGCAAACGGCGATAAAAGCGTTTGAATGCGCCAAATAGTTAAGGGAATGACCGAGCTTTGACAGGGTGGACCCGATGACGGCGCATCCATTCAGGGTTTGGTTTTCAATCTGCCTATCCGCATTTCCGGGTATTCCGCGCAGAGACTGGAAAATGCTTTTCCGTTGAAAATATGGGTTGAAAATGCTATATTATCAGTAACAGTGGGTTGGCGCGTTGCGAGGTTATCCATAGGGATTAAAACCGGGGTTAACCCACGTTTTGGAGGGCATGCCATGAATGACGAAAAAGCAAGGCTGAATAAACTGTGGGCCGTTGGAGCGATTCTTGTGATGTTTGTTATCCTCAGCTCCATCTTTTTTGCGATTTCGATGGTGATTCAAACCAATGACAACCGGACAAACCAAAACAGTTTAATCAGCAACGAACAAAATTTCTTAATCGCCGAAAAAAACGTGATCGCAACGCGGATGAGTCGGTATATCGCAGACCTTCTCTATATCAAGGATGATTTTACCCTGGCGATGTGGACAAGCCCCATTGAGAACGCGGAGGCTTTTGTTGCGCGGCAGTGGCTTGCCTTTGCGGGTCGGAAAATGATCTATGACCAGATCCGATGGATTGACCGTGACGGAAACGAGCGGATCCGCATCAATTACCGGGATACGGTCGCATACCAAACGCCGCAAAGCGGGTTGCAAAACAAGAAAGATCGCTATTACTTCACGGAATGCGCCAACCTGAACGAAAACGACGTTTATGTTTCCGCGCTGGATTTGAATATGGAAAACAACGCGGTTGAGCAGCCGGAACGGCCAACCATGCGTTTTGTAACGCCTGTTTTTGACGCGCAGGGGGAACGGCAGGGCGAAATCATCATCAATTATGCCGCATCCGACCTGATTCGGCAGATTTTGAACTTCAGCAGTCAGAGCCAAGGCAATCTCAACCTGCTTAACTCGGACGGGTACTGGCTTATCAACCAGCAACATCCGGAAAAAGCATGGGCATTCATGTATGCCGACCGGATGTTTCAGCGTTTGAGCTACACCAACCCCAACCTGTGGGCCACCTTCAAACGGGTGCAGGACGGCGTTGGTTTCACAGCAACCGAAAAAGGCGGCTATCTTTTTACCAAAGTATCCCTGGATAACCTGTTCCAAAACAACGCGCATGCCTATCAGCTGGTTTTAGGCGGAGGAGACTGGTATTTGGTATCCGAATTGCCTGCCGACACCCGGGCCGGGCGGCTTCTGCTTTGGAACTTTTGGACAACCGCGGAGGATTTGTTTAACGAGCAGTTTTATATTTATGGGCTGATACTATTCATTTCGATTGTGATTGGTATCTTATTTGCAAACAACCGCATGGATCAGCAGAAGATACAGTACTTTTCGGAATTTGATGAAATGACGGGCCTTTATAACCGGCGCGCTGGCCTGAAAAAACTGAACGCGTTGTTCCAGAACGCCAAGGAGAAGCGTTGCAGGGCGACCGTCTGCTTCATAGATGTGAACGGCCTGAAGTCTGTGAACGACACGTTGGGGCATGTGGCAGGGGATGAGCTGATTAAGCAGGTTGCCCACGGTATTGACGAAAATATCCGGACAGAAGATTTTACCATCCGGTTGGGCGGCGACGAATTTCTAATTGTTTTTCCGGGCCTCAACCGTGATGACAGTGAAAATGTTTGGCTCCGGATTCGCAGCTACTTCGATGTGCTGAACGCGACGCTGAACCTGCCTTACAACATCAGCGTTAGCCACGGGATCGAAACCTACGAATGCAGCGAGGATCAGTCCTTTGATTCGGTCATCCAGCATGCGGATGAAAAAATGTATCAGGAAAAACAGACGGTTAAGAGAAACTTACAGGTGATTAAACCAGTGGAAAACGCATGATGAAACCAATCGGCGGCTGCGGTTTGCGCGGCTGCCGATTTATGGTGCAGGAAACCCGGATTTTGTTAACATCGCGGCCCGAAGAACTATCGAAACGTATTGCTCGCCGCTGCCAATGCGGATCGCTGCCGTTTCTGGAAATACTGCCCAGGAAACCATTTGCCGCGTGCGCTCAGCACTGCTTTTCGTCCGATACATAGGTAAGGGTACGCGTGCCGTCGATGGTTCGATAGCGTTTGGGGGTGAAACCGGTACGCTCCCGAAAATAGCGGCAAAAGGCGGAGGGGTCGTTAAACCCGCAGGCATAGGCGATCTCCGCCACATTCATATCGGAATGGGTAAGCATATCGGTGGCGGCGAGCAGGCGGTGCTGGATCAGGTATTGCTTGGGAGATTGATGAAACTCGTTAATGAACAGCCGGTACAGGTAGGAACGCTCCACCTGCGCATAGCGGGCAATATCTTGCACATGGATATCGTTCCGGTAATTATTGCGGATAAAGTTCAGCGCGTGCTGAAGGCAAATGCTGGAGATGGCTGCGTCATCCGCATACCGGTTACGGCTCATGTGGCCGAAGATATGGTACAAATTACCAAGCAGCATATACTCGTTTTCCGTTTTCATCTCCATTTGGGTAATGGTATCCTGAAAAGCCGCGATCAGCGTGTCATCCAGCGTGTAGCTGGTTACGGGATCGTCGCCCAACAGGCCGCAGTTTTGCAGAATGGTGACCACCTCGCTGCCGTCAAAGGCAAACCACATATACTCCCAAGGGTCGTCGCGGTCTGCAAAATAATAGGTGTTTTCGCCGGGCTTAATCATAAACGCCTGGTTTTTGGAAAGCGAGTAGGTGTGGTTGCCGGAGTGGAAGGTGCCCTTCCCGGATAAAATGAAGTGCAAAAGGTACTGTGCGCGCACCGCAGGCCCGAATTGGTGTCCCGGAAGGCACTTTTCCCGCCCAGCGTAGTACAAAACCAGCGAGGAGGATTTACTGGAGTTTGGCGTGCGAAAATACTCAACCCAATCCCTCTGCACCGCGTTATCCCTGCCTTTCCTGAGATGCAACAAATCGCGTATAAGTTGCAACATATCCGCTTGATTTCAATGTGCGCTTAGTTTACTATAATACACGAAGGATGTCAACAAAGCAGAGAGCGTATAGGGGCCAATGTATGGGCTTTGTTTTGCTGGCTTCAAAACGAACGGAAGTCAAAAACGGGAGGAGAATGTTTATGTCTAAAAAGTTGTTTTCCATGTTCCTGGCCGTCGTTTTATCGATGAGCTTGATCCTCTGCACAGGCGTTGCGTCCGCGCAGTCGGCAACCGAGCGCCCCACCGTGCGCGTCTACATCAAATGGTCGGAGGCTCAGCTGCCCAACTGGCCGGCGCTGATCGACGCTTACAACGCCGACGCCACCAACCCGGTGACCATTGAAGCGAACTACTTTGGTTCCGAAGGCTATGACGACAAGGTCAAGGCCGAGCTGACCAGCGATGACCCGCCCGAAATCGTCCAGCTGATGAAAACCACCTTCAACGATTATGCCGCTAACGGCGATCTGTTGGAACTGACGGATTTCATTGCGCAAAACGGTTGGGATTACAACAAGGGCGCGCTCGCATGGGCCGGCCCGTTGAACAACCCGGATAACGGCGTTTACGGCATCCCCGATTTCGCCAACACCAGCTGCATTTTCTACAACACCAAGATTTTCGCGGATCTGGGTCTGGAAGTGCCCACCGATGTGGAAAGCCTGAAAGCCGTCGCCAAAACCCTGAACGAGAAGGGTTACAAAGCCATCGTGACCGGCGCGACCAACTGGTGCGCCGCGGACCTGCTGGCTAAGACGCAGGCTCAGCTGGTCGGTTCCGGCCTGCTGGTGAAAGCCTACAACGGCGAAGCCAAGTACAACGATCCCTCCATGGTGCAGGCGCTCCAGATTGTGGATGATCTGGTGAAGGCCAACGCGATTGATCCTTCCTCCGCTGATTACACCGATGACGACGCGATTGCCGAGTTTGTTTCCGGCAAAGCCGCCATGTACAGCGCGCACACCGGCATGGCGACCTCCATTGACTCCGTGGCCGCCGGTACGGATTTCAGCTACAACATCATCGAGAAGTTCAACTTTGTGGAAAACCCGCTCAGCTCTGTGGCGGTTACCTGGGGCAGCATGTGGTGCATCCCCAAAAACGTGAAGAACCTCGACGCCGCTAAAGCCGCGATGAGCTTCCTCTGGGGCGAAACCGTCGCCAAGAACGATGTGGAACAGCTGGGCAAGATCGTGAACGTGGAAGCCTGGAACGCCGGCCTCACGCACCCGGTCGCGCTGACGGCTTCCAAGCAGCTGGCTGGCGCCGGCACCGCGGATTCCTTCTACCTGCTGGATATGGTATCCTCCAAGGTGATGGATAACCTGTGCAAGGGCATTCAGGAAATGATCCAGGGCAAGGTGACGCCGCAGCAGGTGCTGGACAACACGCAAGCGATCTGGGAAGAGGAGAGCGCTCAGAAGTAAGGTGATCCGGGGGAGCTGTGGGCTCGGCTATCAACCGGGCGACCGGCTCCCCCTTCCCCTCCAAAGGAAGGAGCCGACGCATGAAGCGTTCCATTCGCCAACATCGGTCAACCAAATGGTTTCTGGCATTCCTGACGCCTGCGCTGGTGGTGTACACCCTGTTTTGGATTTTGCCAATCCTGCTTACCGGCATCATCAGCCTGACCGATTGGAAAGGGACCAGCCGGTTGGCCACCGCCTCTTTCGTAGGGCTAAAGAATTTTCAGAACCTTTTTCACGATTCCATCCTGTCCACGGCGGTGATCAACAACCTGCTGTACGGCTTGGTGATGATCATCGCTGTGCCTGTGATGAGTTTTATTGTAGCCTATACGATTGAGAGCTTTGTTCACAAGAAAGTTTTCTTTCGCACGGTTGCGTACCTGCCGGCGATATTGCCCGGCATTGTGACCGTGCTTTTATGGAAATGGATTTATAACCCGTCTTACGGCTTGCTGAACCAGTTTCTGGATTTGATTGGGCTGGACAAGTGGACGACGGGGTGGATCACAAACTCGGATACGGCGCTGGGGGCTGTTACCTTCACCTCGATATGGAAAACGGTGCCGGTTTATTTTGTGCTGTTTATGGCGGGCTTGCAGGCGGTGCCGCAGGATTTGATTGAGGCGGCAGTGCTGGACGGCGCCAGCCGCGGGCAAACCATCCTGCATGTGACGCTTCCCAGCATTCGTCGGGTCACGACTATTGTTTACACGCTGGTGTTTATCGACACCTTCCGCGTGTTTGAGCTGGTGTATGCCATGACCAACGGCGGCCCCGGGTACTACAACACGGAAATGATCCTGACCTACGCCTACAAAACCACGTTTACCAACTCCAACGCCAGTTATGGCATGGCGATTTCCATGGTGCTGATCGCGCTGATTATCGTGGTGGCGGCACTCCAAATGAAGCTGGGCAATCGCCTGGCGGACGATTGAGGAGGGCCTATGAAGAAAAACGCGTACCATATCGCCCTTTGGATTTTTCTGGGCTTGCTGCTGATCCTCACGCTCGCGCCGATCCTCTGGGTGCTGATCTCCTCGCTTAAAACGCAGGGAGAAATGCTGATGACCCCGTGGGCTCCGCCGAAAAACCTGCTGTGGAGCAATTACGCGGAGGCATGGAAGCGGGGTAAGTTCCTGACTCTGATGCAAAACAGCATCACGGTTACAGGCGCGTCGCTGCTGCTGATGCTGGCTTTTTCCACTATGGCCGCATTTGCCATCTCCCGGTATCAAACGCGTTACAACAATGTGATGATGGTCTATCTGCTGGTTGGGCAAACCATTTCCGCCGCGATGATCGTGTTTCCGATTGTGCTGGTGCTTCGGCAGGCGAATCTGAATGATTCGCTACCGGGACTGATCCTCACCTACACGGCGGGCGGCATCCCGTTTGCCACGTTTGTAATGCAGGGTTTTATGGCCGGCATCCCGCATGAGATTTATGAGGCCGCCGAGATTGACAGCGCCAGTGAAAGCCGGCTGTTCTGGAGTATGGCGATCCCGCTGGCAAAGCCCGCGCTGGCAACGGTGCTGCTCTATCAGTTCATGTGGGTTTGGAACGAGTTCCCGCTGGCTTTTACGCTCATCAGCACCACCAGCAAGCGCACGCTGATCGTGGGCCTGTATACGGTGGTGAATGGGCAGCTTCAAACCAACTATGTGCTTGCGTTTGCGGGCGCGACCATCGTGAGCGTGCCCATCATCGCATTATACCTGATCTTTCAGAAATACCTGATCCAAGGGCTGGTAGCCGGTGCGGTCAAGGGCTGAGGAAGGTTTTATCCATGAACGAGCATCAACTGGGTTTGGCCTGCTGGGGGTTGCGGGAACTGCCGCAATCGGAGCAGCTTGCCATGGCGCGGCGTCTGGGCGTGTCGGAGTTGGAATTTTCCATTGCCAACGCGCCGAAGGATTATCCGCTGACCATGGGCAAAACGGAGATTGCCGACATACGCGCAATGTATCAAAACGCGGGCATTCCGCTTCGCTACGTGGTAACCGGTAACGATTTTACGCAGGAGAACCCGGAAGCGGTTCACGCGGATTTGCAAAAAGTGAACCGGGTCATTGCCCTGTGCGAGTTGTTGGGCGCGAAGGTGCTGCGCGTTTTCGCAGGCTTCAGCGCCGCGGAAGCGGTCGCAGGGGCGCGGTTTGACCGGATGGTGGCGGCGCTGACCGCGGCGGCGCAGGAAGCGACGCTACACGGCGTAACGCTTGCGTTGGAGCTGCACGGCGGCGTAGAGCGCTTTGGTCAGGGCATGCGCTACGTGCACTCCGTAACCACCCGGATGGAAATGCTGGACGCGATTTTGGAACGGGTTCCCCAATCGGTGCAGCTGCTGATGGACCCCGCCAACCTATGGGCCGTAGGGGTAACCGATCCGGAACGGTATTACCGGAAGTATCGGGATCGGATCGCCTACATTCACATCAAGGATTTTGCCACGCTGCCGGACGGCAGCATGCGTCCTTCCGTATGCGGGGCAAGCGCGCTCAATTGGAAAACCTTGATGGAGGCAGCCCGGGAATATACCGGCCCGCTGATGATCGAGTACGAAAACCCCGAGGATGTGGAACAGGGCATGTTGGCCTGTTTAGAGTACATCAAACCGATTTTACAGATTTGAAACCGGAGGAAGCACCATGGATTATCAGGAGTACCAGAAAACGCGCGCGGTTGTGATTGAAAGGCCGTATGAAGCGGCATTGCGTGAAATTCGCCTCACCCAACCCCTGGAGGATGCGTATGTGGCGCAGACCCATTACAGCAGCATTTCCAGCGGTACCGATATGAAAACCTACATGGGCTTACAGCACCCCGAACAGTGCTGGTATCCGCTGGTGCCGGGCTATGAAACGGCTGGCATCGTGGTTGCCAAAGGACCTAAGACCGACGGCCGCCTGAACCCGGGCGACCGGGTGATGATTAACGAGTGCCGCAAGTACGGCGACGTGTGCGCTGCTTGGGGCGGCGGCAGCGAGTTTACCATCAAGGACAGCAACACCACCAACAGCCAGTTTGACTACATGGTGAAACTGCCGGACAACGTGACCGAGCAGCAGGCGGTGCTGGCTTATCTGCCCTGCGTGGCGCTCAAGGGCATCCGCCGCCTGACCCTGAAACCGCAACAGACCATCGTGGTCTCCGGCGCGGGCATGGTGGGCATCAGCGCCATGCAGATTTTGAAAATTCTGGAGCCAACGCTGACCACGATCGCTATTGAACCCAACGCGTTCCGCCGCTCGATCGCACACAAATATGTGGATCACGTGACCGCGCCGGATGAAGCGCGCGCCCTGATTAGCCAAGTGACAGATGGAAAAATGGCCGATCAGCTCATCGAGTGTTCCGGGCATGCCGACGTGGTGGGCACGCTGCACCGCTACATCAAGGACGGCGGATGGGGCGAGGATGACGAACCTGCGCACATCCACCTGCAAGGCGATTATCCTGAGAAAATAATCATGGATCACTACCACCGCTGGTTTGTGAAAAACGCGACCATTACCATGAGCTGCGCGCTCGCGGCCGGTTGCAAGGAGCAGGTGCTGCAGTGGATCAGCGAACGCAAGTTTGACGTGGATTCGCTGCCCGTGGAGATGTGGCCGGTCAGCAAATGCAAGGAAGCGTTTGCCTACAAAGCGGAAAAGGGCGAGGAAGTATTCAAAATCATGTTTGACTGGAGCAAATGAAGATGAGCGCTGCACAACCGAAAGTTATTTTCATGCCGCACGCGAATATTCAATATTCGCAGCTGAAACCGGAAAAGCGGCATTGGGTGATTACGCATTGCTACGGGCCGCTGTTTGATTTGGTGGAACGCGCCGGTTACACCATGGCGTTTGAGGCCAGCGGCAAAACCATCGACGTGATTGCTCAGGACGCGCCCGAGGTGATGGCAAAGCTCAAAACCTTGGTGCAAAACGGGCAGATCGAGCCGGTCGCCTCTCCGTATATTCACTTTATGCTATCCAATGTGCCTAAGGAGCTGTGTCTGGATTCCCTGATCCGCAGTTTGGACGCGTGGGAACACCATACGGGCAAACGGCCTAAAATCGGCTGGAATCCCGAATGCGGCTGGGCTTCCTACATCCCGGACGTATACCGGCAGGCGGGCATGGACGCGCTGGTGATGGATGCGGACTCGTTCTTTCTCTCCTTTGAGGAAATCCGAAAGGCAACGGCGCTTTTCTACGATGTTCAGGGGCACAGCAACAAAACGCAACTGTTCAAGATTGAGGAATATATCAAGGACAAGCCTGATTTTATGCAATACCTGACCAATCCTTCGGTCGCCCCCAATGGCTTGAAGCTGATTTTCCGGTCGGATTGCATGGCGAACCTTTTGCTGTGGTACCTGATGGGCGCAACCGAAGGCTTGCGCGGCGAAAACGTTGAAATCGGCGAAATCCGCCGGATGCTGACAACCTGGAAAGAACGCGCGGAGCAAACCGGGAGTTTTGTAATGCCCTACGCGGAGGACGCGGAGTACATCGGCAGCACCGCCTATTTTTATGTGAAACAGTTTAACGAGGCGCGGTTTTTTGAGCCGGAACCTGCCAGCGTGGAACGTTTTCAGCAAATTGTGGATACGGCGGTCGAGGTGGGGTATCAGCTGGCGACCCCGTCGCAGGTGCTTGCGGAGGGCAAGCTGATTGAGAATATTTACGTGGATCAGATTGAGAACGGCGTGGCTTGGCACGGCGGCACAGCCAAGGCGTGGACGAACACGCCGTTCGCCCGCGTGATGGATCCGGTTTGCCGATCCATCTTTGAAGGCATTCAGACGGTAAAGGATGCGGCTGGCCCTAAGGCGGCGCCCGCGCTGCATGAAGCGATGGCGGCGCTGGCCAGCGCTTGGGTGTCGGATTCTCGGTGGCCGCCTGAACCGACCTCGCCGGGACGCTTTAACGTGAAAGAATCGGTGGCCGATCTGTACACGGCTAACGATGCGCTCGCACGCGCCATGCAGGAAGGCGGGGTCGCATTCCGCAAGGCGCTGTATTCGCCCAGCCTGATGCGCACGCAAATCCGCGCGATTGAACAAACCCTGATGTCCATGGATTATTTCGGTGAGTAACGGGGGGAACGGCATGCCTGCGCGAACGCTGGAAATGGTTCATCTGCAACTGACAAAGCGGTGCAACCTGCATTGCTGGTTTTGCGGCCAGTGGGGCGAACATGGCGCATTTCAGGGCAAAGCGGGCAACGCGATGACCACGGAGGATTGGTTGCGGGTCGTCGAATCGCTCCGCGAGGCGGAACATGGCGGCGCGTTTCCATCGGTAACGCTTTGGGGCGGAGAGCCCCTGCTCAGCGAAAGCTTTGAACCGGTTGCAAGAAGACTGTGGGAGCTGGGCGCGCCAATGGGGTTGGTCACAAACGGCACCCTGCTGGATCGGCACCTCCCGCTGTGCCGGGAAGCTTTCAAACAGATTTATGTTTCGGTGGACGGGTTGCCGGCTGTGCATGACGCGATCCGCGGGCAGGGCGTGTATGAAAGGGTAAGCGAAAATTTGAAGCGGCTCCATGGCGGAAACGCGAAAATTACGCTGATGAGCGTGCTCACGCCGGAGTTGGCGCGCGCGCTTCCGGAAACGCTTGCCGCTTTTGAAGCCCTACAGCCGGACGAAGTGTTGCTTCAAACCCGTATCGGTTTACAGCCGGCTGAGATCGGCAACTACCGGCATTGGTTGCAAACTACCTTTGGGCAGGAGGCGAAGGACATTGCCGCGTGGGGCGTGGAAGGCCCCATGCCGCCGCCGCCGGAGGCATGGCAGGCTGCGCTTGTAAGCGGGCGGCAATACCCGTTTACCGTCCGATATCTGCCCCATGGCGGGGAAGCGTCCCGTCCGTACTGCCTGTCACCGTTCCGCCATGCGCATATCGGCTGGAACGGGGCCGTAGGCTTCTGTACAGATTTTACCGATTTCTCCCTTGGCGATGTTCGGGAAACGCCGCTTCCGGAGCTTTTTAACAGCGAACTGGCGCAACGCTTTGCCCATGAAGTGCAAGACGGGCGGTGCGTTACCTGCGAACACTGTTCCTGGCGCAATTCAGAAACCTTTACCTTATAGCCTCAGCTTCCGCTATGTTGGAGGGTAACAGGACAGCAGCCCGGCGAATCGAAAAGATTCGCCGGGCTGTTATGGTTGCGACGGTTCAGTTTTACTTTGCGGAAGCAATCAGCGAAACCCACTGGGTCAGTGATTCGAGGTAACCATGTAGAAATGCTTTGAGATTCTCGCTCACCAGCACGCCGTTTTCGTCAAGCGATACGGTGATGTTGCCCAGATAGGCTTCCGGCTGTTGCAGGGTAAGCACATTGAGGAATGTCAACACCTGCCGCAAATGATGGTTGGCTCCAAAACCGCCCAACGCGCCAGGGGATACGCTGATGATGCCGCCGGGTTTTCCGTTCCATACACTGGAACCGTAGGGCCGAGAAGCAATATCCAGCGCATTTTTGAGCGCCGCCGGCAAGGAACGGTTGTGCTCCGGCGTGATAAACAGCACGCCATCCAGCGCCTTGACCTGCTCCCTGAACCCCACCCACTCTTTAGGCGGGTTCGTATCCAAATCCTGATTGTAAAGCGGCAGATTGCCGATTTCCAAAATCTTGTAGGATACGTTTTCTGTTGACTGAGATGCGATATAGTTAGCCACAGACCGGCTGTACGAACCATTCCGGATACTGCCGACTACGATGCCAATCACTTGTTGACTCATCAAAATTCCCTCCAAACTCGGGCTTGTGACCCTTAGCTATAGTGTGTTCCAACAAGACGGTTATGAAACGGGAAAATCAAGAAAAGAAAACGGAACGAAGCCAGTAAAGCAGGTGCGCTTATTTCGCCGTTCGGACACGAAAGCCGCTTAGAATAGCCCCAAAAGACGGCGGGGCGCATACCCTCAAAAAAGCTTTGAAAACAGGCTCGGTCACCCGTTCAGACTGTTAAAACCTCGCCACAGCAAAATGGGTTATAAGCCGAGCTTTGAGGCGCGCCGAAATGAACTATTGTTCACCGGAGGCCTTAAACGGGAACACTTTTCAGGGAAGCGTCACGAATGCAAACGGCACAGCGAGACGCGGTTTACAGCATCAATTCGGTTTGCTGTCGGGCTGCTGTGCATCCTTGGTGAACTGTTGGCGTTTCAGCGTGCCCCATGTGCTTTTTCCGGTGCGGTATTTCAGGAAGCCGATAAAGCGAATGATGGTGTTAAACTGCCGGAAACCGAAATTATCTACCAGCGCAAAGGCGGCCAGCGTGAGGATTTGGCTCATTTTCGGGAACTTGCGCATTGCGAAGCTTTCCTGAAGGATCGCCCCGAGCGATAGAATCAGGCCAACCAGAACCACCAGCAGGAAAAACAGCAGCGCAAACTGCCAGGAAATGACGCCCAACCACCATGAAAGGGGAACGACAAAGTAACCAAGCGTTTCAAAAACCGGGCCGATAAATTCGAAAATCCAGTAATACGGCAGCATAATCATCCCTGTTTTACCGTATTTCGGGTTAAAAGCCATATCCCGATGCCGTAAAAGCACGTTAATCAACCCAATTTGCCAACGCTTGCGCTGTTTATAGAGGTCGCGCAGGTTATCCGGCGGCTGCGTCCAGCAGATGGGGTCAGGTAAAAAGCTGATTTTGTAAGGCTTGCCGTTATTTTTCATATATCGGTGGAGCTTGACAACCAGTTCCATATCTTCACCGATACATTGGGTGGTGTAGCCGCCCACGGCGATCACGGCTTCCTTACGGAACGCGCCGAAAGCGCCGGAAATAATCAGCAGCATCCCCATGCTGGCCGCGCCGATGCGGCCGGTGAAAAAGGAGCGCAGGTATTCGACGGTTTGCAGTTTCCCAAGCGCGGATTTTGGCAGCCGGATATCCTTGATATCCCCATCCTCAATGACGCAACCGCTGGAAATGCGCACCACGCCGCCCACAGCGATCACGGTATTATCCTGCAGGAATGGGGCGACGATGCGGATCAGGGCTTCTTTTTCCAGCACGGAATCCGCATCCATGGAAACAATCACCGGGTAACGCGAAAAATTGATGCCCGCGTTCAGCGCGTCCGCTTTGCCGCCGTTTTCTTTATCAATCACAATCAGGTTGCCGTGTTGGGATGTGCGGTATACCTTGCGGATCGGTTGGGAGGCCACCGATCTTTTGTACGGCTGTTCAATGGCTACCATGCCAAATTGCTCAATCAGCAACGGAAGCGTTTGATCCTTGGAGCCGTCGTTAATCACGATAATTTCATACTCGGGGTAGTTGAGCTTGAGCAGGTTGCGGATTGTATCCAGGATGGTCGCTTCTTCATTGTAGGCGGGCACGATCAGCGATACGGGGATCATGTTGGAGGAATCGATATAGCGCCGGTAATCGGAAAAACGCAGATATTTCACATACTGCCCAAGCGCCTTGCCGGAGAAAAGAAGATGCAGAAAATACGTGAACGTGATGCCGATCATGTATGCCAGGGACACGCTATTCACAACAATCAGGAGCGTGAACAGGAAATCTTTCATGGTTACTGCGCCCCCTTGCCCATTAGTGCGGTTTCTTGAATGGTATAGGTCAGGATTTCGATGGCGAAACGGTCGTGAAGCTGCGTCAGCAAATCCGACAGGGTCGCCATCGGCAGCCTGATGCACAGCTCCTTGGCGCTGTTGTAGCGCACCCACCATTCCCGGTCGCACAGGCCGTTTGTGATCTGTTTCAGATACCGTTTAGCATCGATGGACGCAAGCGCGATGACCGCCGCGTTCCGCAAAGCCCAGTTTTCATTCTGCACAAAGGCGGCAATCGGTTCACCTGCCGGCGCGTAGCGGAGTTGACCCAGCGTGCGGATCAAATCGCAGCGGAAATTGTTGTCCTCAATATTCAGCATACCAAGCAGCTTTTCCGAATATTCCGTGAAGCCTTCATCGCCAATGT
Organism: Candidatus Limiplasma sp.; assembly: GCA_035353615.1. Lineage (GTDB taxonomy): Bacteria > Bacillota > Clostridia > Christensenellales > Aristaeellaceae > CAXXOK01. The sequence goes on along the minus strand of DAOPZY010000021.1, from coordinate 20,225 downwards.
TTTTAATAACAATGCGGCGGATATAAAAATCCGGCGAGTTCAGCAGTTTTTCATACAGGAATACCTTGTCCCCCGTATAAACGGAGAAGATTTCCTTCAGGCAACGGTAGGAAAGCGACTTGGTGTAGCTGGAGGTGGAGCAGAGCTGAATGATGGAATCCCGGTTGCCCATCATGGACAGCGCGAGGAAACCGACATACTGCAGGTCCAGATGCTCCGGATGCTTTTCCATCAGCGGCACAATCTGGCTTTCATATTCACGGAGCCGCAGCAGGCCCGCCATGCGAATAACCAGACTGGTGGACATCAGGTCGGGGGTATGCAGCTGCTTTTTCATCCATTTGGCGTACTTCCCGCTGCGCAAAACGGCAATCAGGTTGGCGCCGCTGGTCCATGAGTATTCCTCGGTTAACAGCTCGCACAGCATGTTTAACCCTTTGGTGGTGCACAGATAACGGTAGTGCATTTTTTTGTCAATTTCAGCCGGTGGCAAAGGCGCCAGAGTCCGGATATACTGCTTTTCGGCATCGTGTTTGTGAACGATGCGGTTCATACGGATGTTAACGGTCACCAACAGGATGTACAGGTATACCACCAAAAGCATAGCCAAAATCAGGATATACCAGATGATATCCGTTTTGCGCATTTGCCGGCCTAAGCGCACGTATAAAAGCCTCGCGTCCCGAAGCTTCAACGCCTCCTGCATCTGTGCGCCCATGTTGATCGCATAGGTGGAGTATTGCGGAAAAACCTTGCTGAGCGTGTAATAAGCCTGCTTAAAATGCTGTGTATAGGAGAACGCGGCCCATGTGGGCAGCTGGTAGGAGGTCATGGGGATGGTCTGGTTTCCGCTGGCTTTACCCAAGCCGATGTAGAGTTCCTTGATTTTAATAAGCGGGAAGGTTGAGCTGGTGTGCAGGTTGCCCAAAATCTCGCCGGACGAAGGATCGGCGAAATTGAGCAGCATCCATGGGATGCGAATTTCCACCGAGCCGTTTACAGCGCAGAAATCCGCGCGGGAATCGTATTGCGCGCTGATGGGGTTGGAATTGCCGTAGATCATTTTTCCGGTATTCCACAGCTGCACCGGCACAATCTGACCCGTATACGGCATAACCATCCGGTTGCAGATTACCTGCTGGGATTCGATAAAATTGCCGTTGCCCGTAATCGCGAAGGTGAGCAGATCCTCCGAGGGGAACACTTCCTGACCGTAACGTTTGTAATTGGGGTTATAGTAGGGGTCTACCAACAGGTGGGTGCCGGTTTCGCCGTCCAGCACCAGCACAAAGCCCGCGTTGCGGGTAAACAGCGCGCTTTTGTACCGTGCGCTGCCTTCATTGCCGATGGTGTCAATGGGGATATAGTACTTCTGATTGTTAAAATCATCCACGTTCAGCCGCAGGTACAGGTAGGATTCATCCCAGTTAGCGCTGATATTTGGGTTTTGCGCCAACGCGTCGGAAGCTTTCCAGTCTGAAAAATCCCCGTCGATCTGGATGGAGGGGAAGGCGGAAAAGCCGATCAGGCCGAAATTTTCTTCGCTGGATTCCACATTGTGCCATTTGGGGCGCACCGCGCTGTCGTCGTAATCCATGGTGTTCCAGGAGGTCTTAAACCATTCGTCATGCCAGGCAAACACGACGCCGCCCATGCAGCCGGAGTGGTAAATATCCGTAAGCATCGAAGAAAGTCCTTCGCTCTGCTGCTGTTCGCTGTTGCCGCCCTGGTTGAGGCCGGTGAGGGCGTTAACGTGCGTAACGCCGCGCGACGTGGGCAGGCCAAACTCGGAAATCAGCACCGGCATGGAATGAAAATCCACCAGCGATTTTACATAGGCGTAGTAAGGATCCGCGTCCGTTTGCGCGTCGCCGCTGGGGAAGTTCAGAAAATCGGGATAGTAGGGGTACACATGGTAGGAGGCGAAGAAGCCCGGCGTAAAGGCGGCTTTGGCCTTGATATGCTCCACGTTGATGCTGGCCTGATCCTCAGTGTCCCGCGGCTCGTTGGGGTGGGTCAGCGGATCGGTAGTGACCCAATTGCAAAACGCGACCGGGCGCTGCATGCGGTATTGCTCGGTTTCGTACCGGATTGCCAAATCCTCCATTTGGGCAATGAAAACCTCAAAGGGGGAGGCGTTTTCGGTATACAGGTACTGCCCGTCATACGTGTTGATGTCCGGGTGCGCGTTGTTGGTCCCGTCCACCAGACTGGCTTCGCACTCGATGCCCAGAATCCAGCCGATCACATATTTGGAAACGTCATATTGGTAAATACCGGAAGCTTTACCGGTCTGCGCGCCAATCACGGCGTTGCCGTGCAGCATGTTGACGCAATCAACAATATCCTGCCGCATTTCGCTGGCCGTGGTCGAATCCGGCGCGAAAACATCCGCGTACTTGACCACGTCGGTTTCGTTCATATAAACTCCCTGAATTAAATACAGGGGAGAGGCCGCGACGCGGTTATACTCGTACAGCGCGTGATAAAACCCCGGGGCTTGCGGCGTGTATACGCGAATCACGTTGGAGCCCATATCGCCAATTTGGGTAAGCCAATCAAAATAGGTATCGTAATCAATCGCAAATTCACCCGGAAACGCGCCGGGAGCGCCCAGACCAATATCCACGCCGGTGAGGAAGCTCTGTTTCCATTTCCCCTCGCCGTCCAGAATATCAAACTGTTTCCCATCCACTTTCGCCACATAGGCTACGCCGTCCCCGTTGGTCAGGAGAGGTTGCGTGTAACCAATCGAAAAGAAATAGGCCTTTGTGCCCAGAAAAACGAGAACAATAAAAAGGATCGTAGCCAAAAACCCGCCGACGACCTTTCGCATAAGCGCGCTCCTCCTGACTTTGTACCGAAGATGGGGTGATGTTGCTTCACTGACGGAGCGTTAATCATTTACTGAACATATTATATACAATGCGGTCACAGTTGTAAACAAATATCATGCAGGGAGCCGGCACGTGCAACCGGCGATACAGGAACCGAAGGAATGGTATTGACTGAATTGGTCAATGATGTTAGAATGCTATTGACCGGAATGGTCAACGGAGGTTATGATGAACGATAGGTTCCATGCCTTACCGGAGGAAAGGCAGACGCTGATACTCAACGCGGCGATGGCCGTGTTTGCCCGGTATGGCTACAAAAAATCATCGGCGGAAGAAATCGCCTCGCAGGCGGATATTTCCAAGGGGTTGCTGTTTCATTACTTCGCCAGTAAAAAGGAGCTGTATCTCTACCTTGCGTCCTACGCGATGCAATACTTGCTCGCGGAAATGCACCGGGATTATGACCGGGAGGAAACCGATTTTTTCCGCATGCTGGTGAACGCGCAAACCGTCAAAATCGCCATTATGAACCGATACCCCGATCTGCTATCGTTCCTGGCCAACGCTTATCTGGAAACAGACCCCGCCGTCGCGCCGTGGCTTGGCGCGGAATATGGCGATCAGGTGGCGCAGAGCCGGAAGATTGTGCTGGCTCGGGCGGACGCGTCCAAATTTAAGCAAGGGGTTTCCATGGAGCAAACGCTGGATCTGATCCTGTGGATGTCCGACGGTTTGATGCGCAGCCGCAAAGACGCATCCGTGCAAACGCTTGAGGCTATCAACGCCCAATATCTGGAATGTCTGAACCTGCTCCGCAACAATCTGTACCGGGAGGATGCGTTATGATGGAATTTGACCAATACGGCGACCCGCGTCTGCATACGGTTGTGATGCTGCATGGCGCGGCTGCGACGGATACCTTTGCCAATCAGTATGTGCTTTCGGAAAAATATCATCTGGTGATACCGCACCTCTCCGGGGCTGGTCGAGCGGTCGCGTCGCCATATGATCCCAAACGGGAAGTGGAAGCCCTTACGGAACTGATTCGCTCGCTGGGCAAAGAGAAGGTGAGCCTGATCGGTCATTCGCTTGGCGGCGAACTGGCGGTGGCGCTGGTAACTGAACACCCGGAGCTGTTTGACCGGGCGGCGTTCCTGAGCGCGTGGGTTTGCTCAACCCCGAAAAGCATCCGCCTGTACGCGCGGCTGGCAAGAGGCACCTACTTCATGCTTCGGTGGTCGTGGCTGATTCGGCTGCAAGGCAAGTATTGGGGCTACACAGACGCGCAGGCGGCAGAAATGGCTAGATACTCCGCCCTTATCCCGCGCGAAACCTATGTGGCGTGGTTTCAGAAGCGCGTGGTTCTGGATGAACTGCCCGGTTACGCCGGGGTCACAATCCCCATGATTGCGGTTTGCGGCGAGCGGGAAACTCGGGAAATGAAACAATCCATCGCCGAGCTGGGCCGCCGGAACCCCCATTGCCAAACCATCCGCCTCCGGGGAGCCAGCCACGATTTTCCCATGCGGAAAGTCAAAGAAGTTAACGAACTGCTGCAACATTTTTTGGAGGCGTAATCCCGATGAAAAAAACATTGAGCCGAAAAGACTGCGTATTGGTTTACGATACCTACGGCGATCCGGAACGCCCGGCGGTTGTTTTGCTGCATGGGTATGGCGTGGACGCGAAAATGTGGGCGCCGCAGCTTGAGGCGTTAGGCGACGCGTATGGGATAGTGCCGGATATTCGGGCGCATGGGCGTTCCCGGCCCTGCGGAAATTTCACCGTTGCGGAAGCGGCAGAGGATTTGCACGCGATTCTGGAAGCGGAGCATTGCCGACGGTTTGTGCTGATTGGCCTTTCAATGGGCGGGCTGATCGCGCAGGAATTTGCGCGTCGTTATGGCGGAGCGTCCGGCTACTTCATCTTGGGCGCTGTGCCGATATTTCTGGATTGCTACAGCTCCTTGGAAAAGGTTTTGCTGAAACACTCCGCGGGCATGATGAACCTGTATCCGTGGAAAACCCTGAAACGGGAGATGGTCAAGGTAAGCGCGGCGACTGAAACAGCGCGCGCCCAAATCGCGCCGCTGTTTGACAATATGACCAAGCAAGAGTTTATCGCCTCGTGGAAAGGGCTTTCGGACTGCATCCACCGCGAGGAGGTGCGCTTTGATGCGCCGTTGTGGGTGGCTTGCGGGGAGCTGGACAATACGGGCACGGTTCGGAAATGCTTGAAGGAGTGGGGCCGGGCTTACCCGAACTGCCGAACCTTCGAATTTTCCAACGCGTCCCATGTTGCCAATCTGGACGCGCCGAAGGCGTTCAACACCGAGCTGCGGGCGTTCCTGAGCGTCTGTTTCTAAATTGCGGTATCCCTTTGGAACCTTCATAACCACTGCCAGCCGGTTTCCAGCGGTTTACACGCCGGATGGCAGGTATGAGCGGGCATGTGAAAATTCGCTTTCACATGCCTGATTTTACGTATGCTGGCGTGCGGTGAGCCTGTGCGCGGCAAGCCGGAGACTTTTGTACCCGCAAGCGGTAAAATCGCATAACGCCTTCTTCAGAAACCTTATGCCGCTGAGGTTTACAGCAGTCTGTGAATAAACGCTTTGAATAGGCTTTTCGGTCTGATTTTGCCAGAATACATTGACAGACGTCGATCCGTCGGATATAATTCAAATCGATCAATGTAGATGTGAGGCGACACCGTGGAAACAGAGAATGAAAACGCCCGAGAAGCCAAAGTATTCAAAGCTTTCTGCGATGAGAACCGGGTTGCGATCCTCAAGTTGCTGCGCAACGGCGAAAAATGCGCCTGTAAATTGCAGGATGCGCTCGGCATCGGGCAATCTACCCTGTCGCACCACATGAAAACGCTGTGCGAAGCCGGTATGGTGAAAACCCGCAGGAAGGGAAAATGGGCCTATTATTCTCTGGATGCGGCGGGCCGGATGCACGCCTTGGCGCTACTGGCCCAAATGACAGAATGTAATAGCAACGAGCCGGATACGGACTGTGCGGATGAAACGCCAACTGGCACAGTTGCCCCTGATGCGGTTCCAAACGGGGGTTGCTCCGGCGGGAACTCGGAGAATGCGAAATGAATCGGCCCGCAAATTGAACCTATGATAGTCAACCACGCATGCGTGGCGAATGAAAAGAGGACGGCGCTATGGAAACGGAAACAAAGAGTGGGATCGGCTTTTTTCAAAAATACCTGACCGTATGGGTAGCGCTCTGCATGGCCGCGGGCGTGCTGATTGGCAAGTTTCTGCCGGGCATTCCGCAATTCCTGAACCGGTTTGAATACGCGAAGGTTTCCATCCCGATGGCGATCCTGATCTGGCTGATGATCTACCCCATGATGATTAAGGTGGATTTTCAGAGCATTAAGGACGTCGGCAAAAATCCCAAAGGGCTGTTTGTAACCTGGATCACCAACTGGGTCATCAAACCGTTTACCATGTATGGCATCGCCGCGCTGTTCTTCTTTGTGATTTTCAAAGCGTGGATCGCGCCGGAACTGGCCACGGAATATCTGGCCGGGGCCGTGCTGCTGGGGGCCGCGCCCTGCACGGCGATGGTATTTGTGTGGAGCACGCTCACCCACGGCAATCCGGCCTATACGGTTGTGCAGGTCGCCACAAACGATCTGATCATTCTGGTGGCTTTTGTGCCGATTGTCAAGCTGCTGTTGGGGGTTTCCAACATTGCGGTGCCTTGGGATACGCTGATCCTTTCGGTGGCGCTGTTTGTGGTGGTGCCCCTGACCGCCGGGATGCTGACCCGGACGTTCGTGATTCGCAAAAAAGGCGTCGAATATCTGGAAAACACGTTTATCGGGAAGTTTAACGGGGTAACCACAGTAGGGCTGTTGCTTACGCTGGTGCTGGTGTTCGCTTTTCAAGGGGAAACGATTCTCAAAAATCCGTTGCACATTGTGCTGATTGCGGTGCCGCTGATTCTTCAGACATTCCTGATCTTCCTGATTGCTTATCTGGCAGCCCGCGCGCTGAAACTCCCGTTCGATATTGCCGCCCCCGCTGGGATGATCGGCGCGTCCAACTTCTTTGAGCTTGCTGTTGCTGTGGCCATCGCGCTGTTTGGCACATCCTCCGCGGCTGCGCTGGCGACCACGGTAGGCGTGTTGACCGAGGTGCCCGTTATGCTGGTGCTGGTGAAAATCGCCAACAGCACAAAACACTGGTTCCCCGAATCCACGCAGAACTGAGTTTTACCCCGCCGCCCTGCGACAGCGATCTTTGCATTCAACCAACCGCTCAAGAACAGGAGGGACCCTTTCAAATGGAAAAAGTCGCGTTTATTTGCGTACACAACAGTTGCCGAAGCCAGATTGCCGAAGCGCTTGGCAAACGTCTGGCGGCAGATGTTTTCGAAAGCTACTCCGCTGGTACCGAGCTGAAGGATCAGATCAACCCGGACGCCGTGCGCCTGATGAAACAGCTTTACGGGATTGACATGGAAGCCACCCAAAAGCCCAAACTGCTGGAAGCGCTGCCCCCGATTGATATTGTGGTCACCATGGGTTGCAACGTATCCTGCCCATACCTGCCCTGTAAACGCAGGGAGGATTGGGGCCTGCCGGACCCGACGGGTCAAGGGGACGAGGCGTTTCTGGACGTGATCCGAAAAATTGAAGCTAAGATTCTGGAACTGAAACAAAGTCTGTGATTGCATGCAATGCCCTGAAGAAGTGAGGGGCATTGCAACCCTTTGAAATAGCAGAGCCGCCCGATTGAAACCGGGCGGCTCTGACCTCTGGCAAACCGAATTGAGTCCATAAGCCGCACCACATTGTGCCTTCGACACTCGTGGCGCTTTTATTGAAGGTGTTGCCACATAAGGCCTCCGGCGGGCAATGGGCTTTACCCCATGCACCCCACAAGGGCTTTGCCCCTGACCCATTTTCGCTGCGGCGAGGATTTTTCAGCAGCAGAGCCGCCCGATAGGAACCGGGCGGCTCAGTGCATGGTCGGATTACGCGCACGTATAATATTGAGGGTAAGGCAATCACGCTAAACGGAATGGGAGCGCCGGCTACCCGCCGCGATGTAACGGTCCGGCAAGCTGATGGTCGTATCGCTGATGAAGTGCGGCGCAAACATGGCGCAAAGTACATCCGCTTCGGGCAGCGCGCGCGAAACCGCCTCCGCGCGGCCCGCGTGGTGGCGCAGCAACTGTTCGCGCCCCATGGAGTGCGCCAAACACAGCCGCCCGCCGGTAACCACAAACTGCGCGAGCCGGGCAATCAGTCGCGCGGGGTCTGGAAAGTGGGGGAGCGCGTTATAGACAACACAACAGTCGAAAACAGGCGGCAGAACCACGGTTTCAATATCCCCGCAGAGAACCTCCACATGCGATTGGGGATACTTTCGCCGGGCAATGCGCGCCATTTGCGGGGACAAATCCACCCCGGTGATGCGCGTTACGCCCCGGCGAAGGTAATCCTCAAACAGCACGCCCGTACCGCAGGCAACATCCAGCACGCGGCAACCTTCCGTAACCCCCGCCGCATTCAAAATCTGGTCGATAATGGCTTGAGGGCGTACCATTCGCGCATCCCATTCCGAGGCATGCGCGTCAAAATAGGCTTGGACTTCCAACTGATTCAATCGAATGCTCCCCCGGCTAACAGGCAATGATTTGTTTAATCAGAAACTCACGGCCACCCAACAGATCAAAAGCGCTTTCACCGCATTCCGGGCATTGGCGATGATGCGCAAGCACATTGTACACCTTGCCGCAGGCGCGGCAACGGCCGTTGGCAGGCAGAATTTCAATGGCGAGCTTTGTTTTTTCAAGCATTGTGCCAAAGGATGCGGCGGGGTAGCACTGTTCCACATAATACGGCACCACAGAGGAAAGCTCGCCAATCTGCAACACAAGGGTGTCGATTTGAGTCAGCGCCTGTCGGTGGGCCAAATCCTCCACAATCCGCACAATTTCGGCGACTATGCCCAGCTCATGCATGGGGAGCCTCCTGCTTACGCGCGGGTTTCAGCAGTTTTTTAACGGCGATTTTAACCTTGCGCTTGAGCATGTAGGGAATAACGGTTTTTTTCATGTCGAACAGGGACACGCCTTCGCCGTTGTAACGGCGGGTAAGCGTGATGGCGTCGAATTTGCACTTTGTGGTGCACTGACCGCACCCAACGCAGAGAAACTCATCCACCACAACCGCGCCGCAACCGAGGCAACGCTCGGTTTCCCTGCGCACCTGCTCCTCGGTAAAGGTGCCCCGGTCGTCCCCAAAGCGGTCGGCGGGGCGCACAGCCGCGGCCTTCTGACGGGGCATGCGGTCGTAGCTGTCCAACGCGAGGGCTTCCTTGTCCAGCGCCTTATATTCCCGGCGGTCCCGGCCGATCACCAGGCTTTGGCCCGGTTGCACGTACCGGTGAATGGAAATCGCCCCCTGCTTTCCGGCGGCAATAGCGTCAATCGCAAACTTCGGACCGGTAAAAACGTCGCCGCCCACAAAAATATCAGGTTCGGCGGTTTGGTAGGTAAAGGCGTCCGCAACAACGGTTCCGTTGGGCTTGCACTGTACGCGGGTACCGGCGAGCAACTGCCCCCAATCGATGGATTGCCCAATGGAGAGCAGCACATGATCCGCTTCGACGGTTATGGTATCCGTTTCATCGTACTTTGGGGCGAAACGGCGGTTTTCATCCAACACGGACAGGCAGCGCTTGAAAACCATGCCGGTCACATGCCCGTCGCGGACCAATATTTGGGCGGGACCCCAACCGTTGTGTACGCGAATGCCATCCTGTTCCGCCTCGGTCACTTCATCGGAGGAGGCGGGCATTTCCGCGGCGCTTTCCAGGCAATACAGGGACACCTCTGCGCCTTCCATGCGCGCCGCGCTTCGGGCCACGTCGATGGCTACGTTGCCGCCGCCGATCACCAGCACTTTGCCGCTAACGGCCATCGGTTCGCCAAGGTTCACGTTCCGCACAAAATCAATGCCGGAAAGCACGCCCTTCGCATCCTCCCCCTCAAGCCCAAGGCTTCGGCCCGCCTGAGCGCCAATCGCCAGATAAAAAGCGGTGAATCCCTGCGCGCGAAGCTGCGGGATGGTCACATCCCGTCCGACCTCCACGCCGGTTTGGAAGGTTACGCCAAGCTCCCGCAAAATGTCGATTTCCGCCTCGACCACGTCTTTTTCCAGCCGGAAGGCGGGAATGCCGAACATCAGCATGCCGCCCGGCTGCTTCTGCTTTTCAAACACGGTTACGCGGTATCCGTCGATAGCCAGATAATACGCGCAGGCCAAGCCGGCGGGACCGCCGCCGATCACGGCCACTGGTTTTTGGTAATCATGCCGCTTGACGGGCACAAAGCGGCGGTTTGAATCTAAATCCTGCTGGGCGATGAATTTCTTGATTTCGTCAATGGCGATTGGCTCGTCCACATCGCCGCGCGTGCAGGCGGATTCGCACTTCCGGTTGCAAATGCGGCCGCAAACGGCGGGAAACGGATTTTCCTTTTTAATCAGCTCCAGCGCGTCGGAATAGCGCCCCAGCGCCGCCAGCTTCATATAACCCTGAATGCCAATATGCGCCGGGCACTCGGTTTTACAGGGCGCGGTGCCGGTATCCACAACGTTTTTCCGGTTTGTGCGGTAGTCGGGGTTCCAATGCTGCGAGGTCCATTCCGTGTCGCGCGGGATTTCTTCGCGGAGAATCTGGGTCACTACCGGCTTTACAGAACAGACTTTTTGCCCCAACTGAAGCGCGTTCACCGGACAGTTTTCCACGCACTGGCCGCATGCGACGCATTTGTCCCGGTCTACCTGCGAAACGTAGTTGGAGCGCACCATATCGGCATTGATAAACATTTCTGCCGTGCGCATGGAAAGGCAACCGCAACCGCAGCAGTTGCAGATGGCGTGGGTTTTACCGTCGCCATCCAGATTGGGTATCTCGTGCATCAGGCCGTTTTCCTCGGCGCGGCGCAAAATGGCGTACACCTCGTCCTTGCCGACCTGCCGACCCCGCCCGGTACGGATATAGTATTCGGCGGCGTGCCCCATTTGGATGCACATATCCTCTTTGAGGTGGCCGCAACCTTCGCCCATGATCTCCCGAACCGTGCGGCAGGAGCAGTTGGAAACAGAAAAAATATCGTGTTCCTCAATGTGCTTGGAAAGCTCCTCGTAGGAGGCGCGCCGGCTTTCGCCGTCAATGGCTTTTTCAATCGGGATCACGCGCATCAGCCCGATGCCGACGGGCGTCATGCCAGCGGTTTTCGCGCCGCGAATACGGCCGTAGGCTTCAAACGCCTCGGCAATCTGCGGGTATTTGATGGGGTTGGTGGGGTGGTTGGTCATCATTTCCATGATGCCTGGCACCCACGTGTCATACCAGAAGGTATCCTTGCCGTCGATGGTGTTTACAAAGCAAACGCCCGCGTCCGCAAGCTGCAGGAGCAACGCCTGGCATTCGGCAACCGGTTTGCCGCAGCGCTCGCTCACTGTTTCCGCGGTTGCCTTTTCACGGATGGCCATGGTCATGCACACTTCCGCCATCTCGTTGGTTACAACGGGTTCTAAAATGCGGTACTCCGGCGCGTCGTAATCATACGCGTCCTTCGCGCCGGGTTTTTTACGGCCGATATGGTTAGCCAGCGCGAGAATCACGGGGTTACCGGCGCGCTGAGCCTGGGTGTTGCCTTCGGAAGGTTGGGTTTGAAGATTATCCATGGTCGGCTCCCCCTTTGCGAATGCGGTCCATAGGCGGGTTTTCGCTACGCTTGCTTCCAGTTTTGAACCTCGCGGCGCAGCCATGCGACCCATTCATCCATCCCTTCGCCGGTACGGGCGGAAATGGGCAGCACAGTCGCGTTTGGGTTCAACCTGTGAACCCGTTCGCGCACCGCGTTCAAATCAAAATCAAAATAGGGCAGCACATCAATTTTGTTGACAAGCACCATATCGCAAACGGAGAACATCAGCGGATACTTCAGCGGCTTGTCGTCCCCTTCGGGCACGGAGAGGATCATGGCGTTTTTCGCCGCGCCGGTGTCGAACTCCGCCGGGCATACCAGATTGCCGACGTTTTCAAGAATGGCCAGCTCCAGCCCGTCCACCCCAAGCCCTTCCAAGCCCTGACGCGTCATGCCTGCATCCAGATGGCACATGCCGCCCGTATGCAGCTGGATTACCTTCACGCCGGTTTTCTCGATGGCCTGAGCGTCCACGTCCGAGTCAATATCCGCCTCCATGACGCCGATGGCGGTATCGCCCTTCATGCGCTCGATGGTGCCGCGCAGGGTGGTGGTTTTTCCCGCGCCGGGGGAGGACATCAGGTTGAGCAGGAACACGCCTTTGGCGCGCAACTCCTCCCGCAGGCTGTCGGCGGTGCGGTCGTTATCCTCAAAAACGCTCTGCTTGATTTCTAAAATCCGGAATTCATTCATGCGGTTTCCTTTCTTGCCGCGTTACTGCGCGGCGGTGGGTGCGTCCGACAGGGCCTTCACGGCGCGGTAAGCGGCCAAATCGGTGTACAACTCCTGACGGTAGGGGTTACGGCGCGTTTTACGGGCACGGTAAAGCATATAGGCCAACACGCCCAGATTGGCAAGCAGCGCCAGCAGGCTGACCGTTGTGTAAATCGCGGGGTTATAGGTGGAATCCACACGGAAAATACCCGCATCCTGAAACATGGGGAAGGTTTGCGCAAACATGCACCACAGGGCCAGCGTTTGCGCCCGATGCTGAAGCCACGCGCCGCGCCCGACGGTAAACGCGCAAACCGTGGGGGCCAGCAACAGCGCCAATCCGCAGTACCACGCGTGGTGCGGCAGGCAGTTGTAAGTGTAGGCAAAATTCCACAGATCGTACGCGACAATCCAGAACCACAGCATATCCGGCCACAGCATATCGCGGCTGGCATCCTGCTTGGTTACTTTGCGAAGCGTTATGCCAAACCAACCCGTGATGGTGATGATGTTCAAAATACCGGCAATCGCGTTCATGTAGTTCCACGGGCCGCCCATCAGCATCACAGGCACATCGGCGGTCGCGTCCTGAGCCATAACGGCGTAGGTCAGGCCAACTTCGAGGTCCCTGGCGCATGCTTCCAGAATATTGATTGCCAAAATCAGCGGGGGGAAGCAGAGCGCAAGCTTATGATCGGCAAGCCGCCAACGGGTTCCGTCCTTGCGTGTAAACTGCAAGTGACGGATGCACCAAAAACCGATGCAGCCAGCCGTCGAGGAATACACCTTGGCTAAATGGAACCAGTCGGTATAGGTTTGATCCTTAAGCACGGTAAACCATAACACGGAAAGCACAATCGGCAGCACGACAAAGAACGCGAAACCCACCCACTTGAAGCGACGGGAAACTTCATTGAGCGCAAACAGCGCCGCAAAAACAAGCAACCAAACGAGGATGGAAGAAACGACCGTTGCGCCCTGGGCATAGTTGAAAGTAAACATGGATGGCCTCCTGTTGTTTTGCCACAATGGCATGCTGTACGGGTACGGGCATCAGGACCGTCCGGAAAGGGGAACCCAAGAGGATTCTGGATCAACCAACGACGAGATAATATGTTAGCATTTTAACATTGTGAAAGGCGCATTGTCAACAGCAAGCTTAAAAGCATTGAAATGTAAGGATATTGTCATAAAAAGCTTGCGCGTTTCAGCGGTTATAGGTATAATAAGGGCGCGTGGTTCTTGGTTGAACCAGAATCAAACCAAAGGGGATGGACTGCCATGCAGTTTACAAAATTAAGCGCGCCAACGCTCAAACAGCTTTTTGTGCGCGAATTGGAATCCATGATCCTTTCCGGGCGGCTTCCGGTAGGCACGCAACTGCCGACGGAACGGGAAATGGCCGCCTCCATGCAGGTGAGTCGAGCGGTGGTGAACGCGGGCGTGCTGGAACTGGCAGACAAGGGTTTTCTGCTGGTGAAGCCCCGGATGGGCACGTTTGTTGCGGATTACCGACGGGACGGCACCATTGAAACGTTCCTGTCCATTGTGAACTATAACGGCGGCATGCTCAGGCAGGATGAGATTCGCTCTATACTCGAACTGCGCATCGCGCTGGATACGCTGGCGGTGGAGCTGTGCGCAACCCGTATTACCGAAGCGGAAATCTCAATGCTGCGGGTGGCGACCGAAGCCATCGGCAGCGCGAAAACCGATGAGGAAGCGGTGGGGCACGCGTTTACCTTTCAGCATCAGCTGGCGCTGTTTTCCGGAAACACGCTGTTGCCCATTCTGTTCAGCTCTTTCAAATCGTTAACGCGCACGCTGTGGCTCAGGTTTTGCACGCTGTATGGCAAAGCCGCGCTCTACCAAAACACGGACGCGCTGTGCGCAAAGCTGGAACAGCGCGATTTTGAGGGCGCGACCCTTTGCCTGGTGGATGCGATTCAAAACAGTATTCAGGGAAGCAAGAAGATTTTTTATTAGCGCAGGCCATCCCGTAGTTTTTAAGCAAACAAGAACGCCGCGTATACAGCAGGCTGCGGCGGGGGAGCGCGCCGCCGAAAAGCGGCTGAAAGGAATGTTTCAATGGCAAGAGCGGGGAAGAGAAAGCAAGCATGACGGACCCCGGCAGCTGAAAATTGAAACAGGCCGGCTCATAGGCCGACCTGTTTTGTGCTAACGCTTATTTCCATATTCCTGAACCGATATCGACAAAGGGCGCGCGATCAAGCTACAAGCCTGAAAAGCATTTTTGGCAATGAACGGCGGGGGCTACTTAGAGGTTGCGCCCGATGTGGCGTCTGCTTTATTGGAGGAAGGTTTCGTGCTGGTTTTGTTCGAATTTACGCTACTGGAGCTTCCGGCGGTGTACGCTACGGCATTACTGCCAAACAGTACCTGCTGATCCTCCACCGAAGCGACACCGTTGACGGCAAGGCCGTTTGCTTTTTCAAACAAGCGCAGGGCATTATAGGTGCCGGCGCCAAAGTTGTCCACAACTTTTTTAGTGTAGAACCCCAAAGCGGCCAAGCGGGTTTGCAGAGCCTGCACATCATACCCGGTATCGCCCTTGCGCAGCTCAACAAAGGGGTATACGCCATAAGCCCGAAGCTGATCGCCCAATTGATACCATTGCTGCAACAGTTCATCCGGCGTGTAGGATGGGGCGGGGGTCACGGAGGCAGCCGAAGTCTCCTCGGTTTCTTCGGTTTCGGCTGTTTCAGCCAGAGCCGGAAGGGCCGCGAAAAGGGTTAACGCCACCAGACACAAAGCGAGAAAACGTTTCATCATTCAATACCTCCCTAAATGGTTGCGGGCCGTGCGATACGGGGATCGCCGTTTCGTTCCGGCAGGTGTCGGACTCGGCAACCCTGCGTTGACATTCGCAAATGGAAGAATATGCCGTTGCTTTCCGGCCTGTTCATCCAAATCGGCGGCGTTCTCATGTTCTAACGCACATTTTACAGATACCCCGATTTCATCCTCTTTAATCATGAAAATCATATAGGCTGCGAAGGATAGGTACAGAAAGAAAAAAACGCGTATTGCTTTCATTGCGGCGGGCCGAGTATAATCAAGGGGTTGGTCGGGAACGACGCCGTATCAGTCGATCGCATCATCCCATTTTGCCCCAAAGGGCTAAGCTTCAGCGCCCCTGCCGCGCTTGAAAAACCTTGCGCCTGCAGCACAGCCGTTTGACTACGGACGCGAAAAAACCACAGGACAAGCAGCGGGGCGCGGCGCTTCTTGGGTTATCGATTGAACCGGAAACAGAATCCGCATTCAAACGGGAGGTCGAACGGAAATGCTGAACGTGGTTTTGCTTGGGCTAGTCAGCTTTTTTTCGGATATCAGCTCGGAGATGGTCTACCCGATCATCCCCTTGTATTTAACAGGCGCGTTTGGCGCGACGCCGGCGCTTGTGGGCATCATTGAGGGCATTGCGGAAAGCCTCGCAAGTTTGCTGAAGGTGTTTAGCGGTTACCTGACCGACCGGTACCACCATAAAAAGCCGGTTGCCTTTGTGGGCTATGCGACCGGTTTGCTTTACAAATTCGCATTGATTTTGGCCAGCTCATGGGTTGGGATTCTGGGGGCGAGGGTGATCGACCGGATTGGCAAGGGAATTCGGACGGCTCCCCGGGATGTGATGGTGAGCGAAAGCGCGCGCGCGGGAAGCGCCGGGCATGCTTTCGGGATTCACAAAGCGCTGGATATGGCTGGCTCGGCGGTTGGGATTTTCCTTGCCTACCTGATGCTAAACCGCATGAACGGCGGAATGGATTATCACAACCTGTTTTGGCTGTCGATGATTCCGGCGGTGCTGGGGCTGGTCATGTTCTTTTTTATCAAGGAAAAGAAGATGGAGCAGCCAACCCGGCAACGCGAGCCTTTCTGGAAAAATATGAAGCAACTGAACGGGCAGCTCAAACTGTACTTGCTGGTCGCATTCCTGTTTACACTGGGTAATTCATCCAACGCGTTTTTACTGTTGCGCGCAAAGAGCGTTGGCTTTGACGACGCGACGGTGATTTTGCTGTATTTCCTTTACAACGTGACCGCCTCGCTGCTGGCGATCCCCGTTGGCCGGCGTTCCGATCGCGTGGGCCGAAAGCGCGTGCTGGTGGCGGGTTACCTTACCTATACGGCCGTCTACGCAGGCTTTGCGTTTGCCAACACCAAGCCGCTGATGATTGGGCTTTTCGCCCTGTACGGCCTATACACCGCGATGATTGCCGGGGTGGAACGGGCGTATATTTCTGAAATTGCTCCGCCCAACCTGAAAGGCACCATGCTTGGGATGCAATCCACGTTGGTGGGGATAGCGCTGTTGCCCGCCAGCGCCATCGCAGGGTTGCTCTGGAACGTCTTTGGGGCGGCCGTGCCCTTCCTGTTTGGCGCGCTGATGTCCCTGTTGGCGGCGATGCTGCTGATATTCTTCATGCAGGATCAGCCCAAAGAAGCGATTCCGGTCGCCTGAACGCCGCATGAACAGTACGCAGGCAGAAACGCGGGATCGCGGTGAAAAGTCCATTTCAGGATACGAGATCAGGTAAAAAGCGATCTCAGTCGCCTGATTGCCGCATGAACGGAGTGCAGGCGGAATCACGGGATTCCGGTTGAATTACTTTGTTTGATGCTAAACCGGCTTAAAAAAGCGATCCCGGTCGCCTGATTGCCGCATGAACGGCACAAAGGCTGAAACACGGGATCGCTTTAACATGCAGTGGATTCAGAATCGGGGATCGCGCCGTATATTCGAAAAGGCATGCGTTTAAGGAACGGACGGGGTTTCGGCGGGAGCGCCGCTTTCGGTTCCGGCGGCTGCGCTGGCAGAAGGCACCGGAGAAGCCGCTGCGGGCGTTTCAGCCGCGGCGGAGGGTATCGGGGTCATGCAAGGCTCAGCGGATTCAGCGGCGTTCGGGTTGGCGGTGGCCTCCGCGCCGCCGCTGCTGGGCGTTGCGACCATATGCGTGAGCAGGTAATCCAGAAAACGGATGGAATTTTCATCGTTGCCGTTATTTGCCAGCACGCAAAGCACCATGCCTTTGGGGGTCAGGCCGTATGCCTCAAGCCCGGTAAGCGAATCGGCTGGGATACCCATCAACGCCGTTTTACCGGTATCGGCGTTGGTTACAACGCCGCCGGTAAGGGGGATGCCGTCCGTATGCAGCAAACCGTTATCCACATAAGGTTGCAGGTTCAGGGTCGCTTCGTTGCCGGCCATGGTTTCAAAGCGGGCCTTGGAAACCATGTACACATCGCCCTGACCGGCGCTGACCCAAGTGGTCAGTTGCATATCGCCGTAAGTATCGTCAAAGGTGACAACGGTTGCCGTAACCGCCTCCATTTTGGGCAGCGCGTCGCGGTGGATGATATCCGCCAACACCTGTAACTGATCGCTGGCCAACGTGTTGCCTTCGGCATAAAATTCCACTTGCAGGTTTTCCGGCACGCGATACCGCGTAACGGTGTAAATCAGGTTCCAGCCGAACATGGCAAGCACCACCAGCAGCAGGTATTTCCAAAGGCTGTAATGCAGGTGATTGCGGACTTTACGGGATGTAATCGGCATTGATAAACGCATGGCGATCTCTCCATAGGCAACGAACCGCGCGGAACAGCGCGGTTCGGCAATTGTTTATTTCTGAGGTTTCATGGTGGGGAAAAGCAGAACGTCCCGAATGGAGGCATTATCGGTTAGCAGCATCACCATACGGTCGATGCCGAAACCCAGCCCGCCGGTCGGGGGCAAACCGTATTCCAGCGCAGTCACGAAATCTTCGTCCACTTCGGCACGGATGCCTTCGGCCGCGCGCACGCGCACCTGCTCCTCAAACCGCCGACGCTGATCGATAGGGTCGTTCAGCTCGGAGAACGCGTTGCCCATTTCGTGACCGTTGATGAAAAATTCAAACCGCTCGGTCAAGTCGGGATTTTCCGGCTTCCGCTTAGCCAGCGGCGAAATGTCCACCGGATAGTCCGTGATGAAGGTCGGCTGAATCAGGTTGGCTTCCACATACTCGTCAAACAGGGCCGCGAGGCAATCGCCGCGCTTGGCGTTCTTTTCAAAATGCACTTCCATGCGGGCGAGGCAGGCGCGCGCGTCTTCGTCGGTTATCCAATCCGCATAGTCCACGCCGCAGGCATCATTCACGGCTTGCGCCATGGTGATGCGCTTCCACGGCGCTTTCAGTTCAATCTGGTTCCCCATATTGGGTACGCAGGTGGAGCCGCAAACCTTCTGCGCCACGGTGGAATAGAGCTGCTCGACCATCTCCATCAGCGTGTTGTAGTCCACAAAGGCTTCATAGGTTTCAACGCTGGTAAACTCGGGGTTATGAGTCGCGTCCATGCCCTCGTTGCGGAACAGTCTGCCCACCTCATATACCCGCCGGAACCCGCCGACAATCAAACGCTTGAGGTACAGCTCTGTTTCGATGCGCAGGAACATATCCAAATCCAGCGCGTTATGATGCGTTTTGAATGTGCGCGCGGACGCGCCGATTTCGACAGTTTGCAGCACCGGGGTATCCACTTCCAGAAAGCCGCGGTTATCCAGAAACTCGCGCACGGCGGAGATGATCTGGCTGCGCTTGCGGAAGGTGTCGCGCACCTCGGGGTTCACGATCATATCCACATACCGCTGGCGGTAGCGAAGGTCCGGGTCTTTGAGGCCGTGGAATTTTTCAGGCAGCACCTTCAGGCTCTTGGTCAGCAAGATGAGCGCATGCGCGTGCACGCTGATTTCCCCTTTTTGCGTGCGGAACACAATGCCGGTTACGCCAATGTAATCGCCGATATCGTAATCCTTGAACGCGGCGTACGCTTCTTCGCCCACATCCTCGCGGCGCACGTAAAACTGAAGCTGGCCGGTCGCGTCCAGCAAATGGGCAAAGCTGGCCTTGCCCATTACGCGTTTGCTGACCATACGCCCCGCCACGCGAACGGTTTGGCCTTCTAGCCGGTCAAACTGCGCAAAAATTTCCTCGCTCTCGTGCGTCACGTCAAAATGTGTGATCGCATACGGACTTTGGCCCGCTTCCTCCAGCTTTTGAAGCTTCGCGCGGCGAATACCCTCCTGCTCGCTTAGCTGTTGGTCGGTCCATTCCGTCGTTTGCGGGTTCTGCGGTTCGACGCTCATGCTGTTCATCCTTTCGCTTCCTTACGGAAAATCGACGGCGAGCCTGACGCTGCCGGGAAGGGCTTTAGCGGGTGATTTCCAACACCTTCATTTTAACAACACCGCCCGGCGTTTCGATCGGCACTACCTGGCCCACCTTTTTGCCGAGCAGCATCGCGCCAATGGGGCTGTCGCTGCTGATTTTCATTTCCTTGGGATTGGTTTCGTTTGCGCCGACGATGGTAAAGGTCTGTTCCTTTTTCAGCGTCTGGTTCATCACTTTTACCATGTTGCCAACGCCGATGGTTTCGGTGTTTACGTCGTCGTCATCCACCACGATGCAGTTGCGGAGGGTGTTTTCCATCTCCACAATTTTCGCTTCAATGCGGCTTTGCTCGTTTTTGGCCTCGTCATATTCGGCGTTTTCACTTAAATCGCCGAAACCGCGGGCGATGGCGATCTGATCGGCAATTTCGTTGCGGCGTACGCTGATGTAATGATCCAGCTCGGCCTCCAGCTTTTTGTAGCCTTCCTTGGTCAGAACGGCTCGCTTCTCTTTCATATCCGCCATGGTCCAAACCCCTTTCTCCATACGCTCCCCAAAGAGCGATAACTACAGGCGTAGAATACGCACCGTTGCGGGAACGGCATGAGCCGAACGTATGCAACGGTGCCTACAAATAACCATGATAGTATATCTTAAATCGGTTTGAAAGTCAATGACTGGGTTAGAAGTGCAGTGTGAATTGCAAGTTGAATTGCCGCCCCCCTGCCACATCATGCAGTCTTGAAGGT
>DAOPZY010000020.1:0-50716 GCA_035353615.1 Candidatus Limiplasma sp. | reverse complement strand
TCAAGACTGCATGATGTGGCAGGGGGGCGGCAATTCAACTTGCAATTCACAAAAAATGGATACAATTGTAACAAACTTGCAACACTGTAATGAATGTTGTATAATATGAGTTCCGAAGGGAGTGCTTTTGATGCGCATTTTTCTGCCACTTGCCAAACGGTTGAGCCTGATTGTCACGGCGGCCTTGCTTGTGCTACCACCCGCGGCTTTTGCGGAAACCGCAACGCCAAACGCGACCGTCAATCAGGTTACAGTTCAGGATGTGGTTACGCAAATTGGGGAAAACACCATCCGCTATCCGCAATTGGAAGGCATGAGCGATGCGGCTGTGCAGCAGAAAATCAACGACACGATTGTGGAAAAGGGGAAAATAACCCAACGGATGGTGACCCTGACCACGCTGAGCGAAACCGGCACAGGCTTGACGGTTGATTATGAGGCGTTTGTGGGCGGCGGCGTTTTTTCCACCGTGATAAGCGCATCGGGCATCATGGAAAACGGGCGGAAAGGGCAAGAGTATTCGACGCTTACCGTTTCGCTGGCGACCGGCGAACCCTTGACGTTGGCCGACCTGTTTACCGATCCGGATCAGGCGATTGCCGATATGGAAGCGATTCTCGAAAACACCTATCAGGATGAACTTTCCAGCTATTTAGAAAACAGCGCGCTGACTCCGTTGCCAACCAACAGCTTCACCCTTAACGCGGACGGCATTACCTTTTACTATCCGGCAAACCAGTTTGCCATGCTGAGCGGATACTCCGGCACCGCGCAGTTTAATTACAGTGAGCTGACGGACGATTGGCTTCAGGGCGGCGATAAGCTACCAGCCACACTCAACGCGCTGCCAGCTGCGATGAGCGATGCCGAAATCAAAGCCGCCATTGCCAAAACGGTTACGGCAGGCACGCTTCCGCATATTCACACAGCGCTTGGGGATAGCATCCCCGACCTGATCGACCGTTATCGGCTATTGCGCACGCCGGACGAATACCCCGGCGGGCGGTACTTCCAGTTTGAAGCGCCGGCTTTCCGGCAGGTGCTTGTGCTTTCGGACGCGCTTGGCAACGGTTGGGAACATTCCACGGTCCAGGGGATCATGAGCTTCAGAACGGATTTGTACGGAATCCAAACCGGTAAAACAACGCGTAAACGGTGGAATAAAATTCTGGGCCAACCGGAAAGCAGCGTGGAGTTTGATGAAAACCTTGCGTTTGATTACGGTTTGCCGGTTGGCACGGCGGATTACTATTCCTTCGGAGAACGTCAACTGCTGCTGTATGCCGATGCGGACGGCGTTCTGTACGCCATCCGCGTCACCTGACGAAATAACGACCGCGGAGGATTTATGCAAAAGGGTAAACGGAGCAGAGCCAAAGCCTACGATACAGACAGCCTGATGTTCCGCAGCATTATGGGGGTTATCCTGATTGCGCTCGGCATCCTGACGGTGATTTCTGTTGTAGGCGGAATCCGGGGTACCGCGTTTTCAATGGTCAAACAGGCGGCACAGGGATTGGGCGGCGGGCTTTGCCTCGGCATACCGCTCTTTTTGGTGTGGGGCGGCGGGCTGGTGGCATTTTCCGCCCATCAAAAAGCGCCGACACGGGCAATTCTGTTTCTGATGCTGTTTTACCTCTGTTTGCTGGGGATCATCAATTTGCTTAGCAAAGTCGGCACTGTTACTTTTTTCGACTATGCCGTAGCCTACAATCAGCAACTGACGCCGCCATCGCCGGATGCCGATGGCTATTGGGCCATCCTCAAAGCCGGATACCAGCTGTGCGGCACAAGCGGCGCTTTTGGCGGGGCATTGGGTATGCTGCTGGCCTGGCCGCTATGGACCTATGTGGGCGTAACAGGCGGCGTGGTGGTCCTGTGCGCGCTGGCCCTGATCTGCGTGCTGTTCTTCTCCCGGTTTGATATTGTGGGCAGTATTCAGCAGTTCAAGGAAAGCTCGGACGCAAAAAACGAACAGCGGGAGGTTGCGCGGCAGGCAAAGGCTATCGCCAAGCAGTTGAAAGCGCAGCAAAATCCTGTGGAAACCGCCCAGAGCGATCCTTCAAACGAGCTGGAAATTCCGGCGTATAAACGCCAGCGGGGTAAAAAGCCTGAACCTGTACAGCAAATCCCGCAAAACCCGCTGGCCATGCCCGGGGAACCGTCGCGCGGTTTTGCAGACGCGGCGTACGCGCAAACAGCCCAGATGGTTGGCGCGGGGCCGATGCAGACCACGCTGTTCACCGTGCCTTCCAACAATGTGGCGCTCTATGATGAAATGATTGTGCCGGAAGTGCCGGAAGGGGGCAGGGTTTCGGATTGGAAGCTGAAACCGGCCTACGCGCAGGGCGGTAACGCGCCCGTGACCGCGCCCGAGCCGGCGCAGGCGGTATCCGCCGCGTTGCCTAAGGATCGTGAGTCAGCCAAAGTCATCGAACGCATGGAGGTTAACCGCAGGCGTAAGGAGCAAATTCAACAAAAGATTAACGAAACGTCAAATGGCGGAACGTTGGAATATGGCGCGAACACGCGGCTGGAGCAGATGCTCGAAACCGCCAGAAAAAAAGCGGGCGAAACGCAACCGCCTGCCGGCAAAGCCGGTGGAGCTGAGCCAGTTCAACAGACTGAAAGGTTTGGAACCACCCAAACCATGACGGAACAGCAACGGGCTTATGCCAACCAGACAGCCGCCTACCAGCCCCCCGCGCTGGACAGGACGTTTGAAAGCGCTCCGGAAGCAAACGTTCAACGCGAGCAGCCGCAGGATCGCTTCGGCGCATACCGCAGACCCAATATAGACTCTCCGACCCAGTTTTCCCGGGGCGACCAACGCCCGGAGGCTCCAACCCCGAAAAAGCCTGAAGCGGCGACAACCGCTCAGGACAGACAAAAGGCAAAGAAGCCCTATCCCTATCCGATGATCGAGCTTTTGAACCTGCGAACCCAAACCCTGCCGGACACGCGGGACATTGACCGCGCCAACGCCATGAAGCTGGAACAAACGCTTGAAAGCTTCGGTATTCCGGCGAGCGTTCAGCGGGTTACGCACGGCCCGGCTGTTACGCGGTTTGAGCTGGGGCTTGTATCCAGCGGCATCAATGTGAAAAGGATTATGAACATTGCCGACAACATCGCGTTGGATATGGCCGCAAACGGCGGCGTGCGCATTGAGGTGCCGATCCCGGGCACGAATCTGTTCGGGGTGGAAGTGCCCAACAAGGAGATTGTCAGCGTTTCGCTGGCGGAGGTGTTGACCAGCCCGGAAATGACCAACGCCAAATCCCCGCTTTCCGTGGCGCTGGGTAAGGACATCGCCGGTCGCCCCATCATCTGCGATCTGGCTAAAATGCCGCATCTGCTGATTGCCGGCCAAACCGGCAGCGGTAAATCGGTCTGCATCAACTCCATCATCAACAGTCTTCTCTACCGGGCTACGCCGGAGGAAGTGCGCATGATTATGATCGACCCGAAGGTGGTGGAGTTGCAGGGTTACAACAAAGTGCCGCACCTACTTATCCCGGTGGTCAGCGATCCCCACAAAGCTTCGGGCGCGCTGGCTTGGGCCGTGCAGGAAATGCTGGACCGTTACCATAAAATGCAAAGCAAGGGCGTTCGGGAAATCGCCTCCTATAACGCGAAGGTAACCGGCGACGAGCCGAAGCTGCCGCGTATCGTCATCATCATCGACGAGCTGTCCGACCTGATGCTGGCCTGTAAAAAGGAAGTGGAAGAAAGCATCATCCGTTTGGCGCAACTGGCGCGCGCGGCGGGCATTCATGTGGTGGTCGCCACCCAGCGGCCTACCGTAAACGTGATTACCGGCCTCATCAAGGCCAATATTCCTTCCCGAATCGCGTTCGCGGTCGCTTCCAGCATTGACAGCCGAACGATTTTGGACATGAACGGCGCGGAAAAACTCCTGGGCAAGGGCGATATGTTCTATTATCCGACTGGGGAAAAAGCGCCCCTGCGCGTGCAGGGCTGTTACCTGAGCGACGCGGAAATCTCCAATATTGTGGATTACATTGGCAACAATTCGGAAACCGATTACGACGATACCATCACGGAAATCATGGAAAGCCCGGATACAGAGGACGCGGATAACGCCGGCGACACCGGCGCGGACGGGGATACCGATGAACGTTTGCAGGAAGCCGTTGAAATGGTGTTAAGCGATGGGCAGGCAAGCATCAGCATGCTTCAGCGTCGCATGAAAATCGGCTACGCCCGGGCAGGTCGGCTGATTGATGAAATGGCCTCCCGTGGCATCGTGAGCAAAAGCGCGGGCAGCAAACCCCGTGAAATCCTGATGAGTTATGAACAGTATCTGCAACAGAAGGATACGCTGCTCCGCTAAAGCGGAAGCAAAACCAAGACCGCGTCAGGGGGCGGAGCGCAAGGCCGCTCCCTGACGCGGCGTGCGTATAGGGAAAGGCTTGCCCGCCTCTTTTTTCGGTTTGGAACCATGATCCCAAAAGCGCGCCGGGCGGGTCCGCGCACACGGAGGGGAAACCCGCCCGCCATGGAACATGATCGGCGGGAAAGCCCCCGAAAACTTGACCCATTCCTTGACAATGCGAAGAACGCGCGTGTATAATCCACAATAACGTAGCAGTTGAGGTGACGCAAATGCTGACAAGGATACCCAAAGGAACCAAGGATGTTCTGCCTTCGGAAAGCCCCCGTTTGCAGGCGGTTGAGGCGCTGATGCGCGAAAAGGCCCGGTTGGCGGGTTACGCGGAAATCCGCACGCCTGTTTTTGAACATACTGAGCTGTTCGCGCGCTCCGCAGGTGAAACCAGCGATGTGGTTCGCAAGGAAATGTATACGTTTTTAGACAAGGGCGGACGCTCCATTACCCTGAAACCGGAAAGCACGGCGGGTGTAGTGCGCGCCTTTATTGAGTCTGGACTGTATGCGCAGGCGTTGCCGCTCAAGGTCTACTATTTGTATGCGCCGCATTTTCGGTACGAGGCGCCGCAGGCGGGCCGCCTGCGCGAGCATCATCAGTTTGGCATGGAGTGCTTTGGCGCGCCGCAGGCTTCGGCGGATGCGGAGCTGATCCTGACCGCGGTCAGCGTTTTGGAAAGCCTCGGCCTCAAAGGCGTTGCGCTGCGGATTAACTCCATCGGTTGCCCTAACTGCCGTCCGGCTTACCAGCAAAAATTGCGGGACTATCTGCACACCAAAGCGGACCGGCTTTGCAAGGACTGTGTGGAACGCACGGAAACCAACCCTTTGCGGGTGTTGGACTGTAAGAACCCCGAGTGCCAAAAAGAGCTTGCGGACGCGCCCCGGATGCTTGACGACCTGTGCGACGATTGCAAAAACCATTTTGAGGATTTGAAGCGTTTTCTGGATGCTTCGGAAACTCCGTTTGTGATTGATACTGGCATTGTTCGCGGCTTGGATTACTACACCAAAACGGTGTTTGAACTCACTACCGACACCCCGGGCGGCACTTTGACTGCCTGCGGCGGCGGCCGTTATGATAAACTGGTCGAGCAGGTCGGCGGGCCGAGCATCCCGGCGGTAGGCTTTGGCATGGGGATGGAGCGCGTGTTGATGCTGCTTGACCAGCTTGCGCAGGAAGATCAGAAGCTGCCAATCCCCAGCAACGCGCCCGACGTGTTTGTCGCCAGCCTGAACCGGGAGTTTGCCGTCAACGCTTTTGAACTGACGCTTGCGCTCCGCAAGGCCGGGTTAAAGGCGGATATGGATCACGCGGCCCGCAGCCTGAAAGCCCAGTTCAAGTACGCGGATAAGCTTGGCGCGGTCTATGTGGCAATTTTAGGTGAGGATGAAGTTGCCAAGCGCGTTGTGAAGCTGAGAAATATGAACACCAAGGAAGAACAGGAAATATCGCTCGCGGCGGCGCCGGAAACCATCAGGAGCCTTATTCTGAAACCGGTTGAGGAGGAATAACCACCATGGCGATGACCAAGCGCACGCATATGTGCGGTGAAATTGTCACAAGCGAAGTCGGAAAACAGGTGATCCTGAAAGGATGGGTCCAGCGCGCGCGCAACCTTGGCGGGCTGATTTTTGTGAGCATGCGGGACCGCACGGGCATTGTGCAGGTGATGTTTGACAGCACCGTGCTGGACGCGGATACCTTCGCGCTGGCGGAAAGCCTGCGCGGGGAATTTGTGATCGAGGTGGTGGGCGATGTGCGCAAGCGCGCGCCCGAAGCCGTCAATGACAAGATGCCGACCGGCGATGTGGAAGTGGTCGCGCGCGGCCTCAAGCTGCTCAACAGCAGCAAAACCCCGCCTATCTACATTGACGATGGCACAAACGAACAGGAATCGCTTCGCCTGAAATACCGTTACCTTGATTTGCGGCGGCCCAGCATGCAAAACATGCTCAAGTTCCGGCATCAGGTGATTAAGTGCCTGCGGGATTACATCGACGGGCAGGGCTTTATCGAAGTGGAAACGCCAATCCTGACCAAATCGACCCCGGAAGGCGCGAGGGATTATCTGGTGCCTTACCGCCAAAAACCGGGCCTGTTTTACGCTTTGCCGCAAAGCCCGCAGATTTATAAACAGCTGCTCATGCTGGCAGGGCTGGACCGCTACTATCAGGTTGCGCGGTGTTTCCGGGACGAGGACGGCCGCGCGGATCGCCAGCCGGAATTTACCCAGTTCGATATGGAAATGAGCTTTATTGAACCGGAAGATATTCAGGGGGTTGTCGAGGGCGCATATCAGCACCTGTTTAAAGAAGTGATGGGGTTGTCCATCCAATTGCCCCTGCCGCGCATGACCTGGCGGGACGCCATGGCTCGCTACGGCAGCGATAAACCGGACACCCGCTTTGGCATGGAAATCAGCGATGTGAGCGATACGGTGCGCGGCTGCGGCTTTACCGTATTTGAAAGCGCGCTGGAAAACGGGCAGATCGTTTGCGCCATTTGCGCCAAAGGCGCCGGGTCGCTCAGCCGCAAGGAACTGGACGCGTTGGGCGAGTTTGTGAAAACCTACCATGTCAAGGGCCTTGCGTGGGCTGTGCCGGCCGCGGACGGCACTTTGCGCTCCAGCTTTGCCAAGGGCATGCAGGGGGACAGCATGCAGCGGCTGCTTTCTG
This sequence comes from Candidatus Limiplasma sp., assembly GCA_035353615.1. Taxonomy (GTDB): domain Bacteria; phylum Bacillota; class Clostridia; order Christensenellales; family Aristaeellaceae; genus CAXXOK01. The sequence continues at coordinate 43,627 of DAOPZY010000020.1, read as the reverse complement.
CCATGGATTGCGGCCCCGGGGACGCGCTGTTTGTGATTGCGGACCGCAAGCTGGTTGCGCTGACCGCGATGGGGCAGTTGAGACTCCGGTTGGGTAAAGAGCTGGGGTTGATTGACAAAACCCGTTACAACCTGCTGTGGATTACCGAGTTCCCGCTGGTTTCTTGGGACGAGGAGGAGCACCGCTTTGTGGCGGAGCACCATCCCTTCACCACCGTGATGGAGGAGGACGTCGCACTCATGGAAACCGATCCGGGCGCGGTCCGGGCCAAATCTTACGATCTGGTGATGAACGGCATCGAAATGGGCAGCGGTTCCATCCGCATCCACCAGAGCGAATTGCAGGAAAAAATGTTTAACCTGATTGGCCTTACGCAGGAAGAAGCGCACGATAAGTTCGGCTTCCTGCTGGAAGCCTTTCAGTATGGCACGCCGCCGCACGGCGGCTTCGCGTTCGGGATCGATCGGCTGGTGATGATCCTGAGCGGAGCGGACAGCCTGCGCGATGTGCTGGCGTTTCCGAAAATCCAGAACGGCGTGTGCTTGATGATGGATACGCCCGCTACGGTGCAGAAGGATCAGCTGGACCTGCTGAAAATCCGCGTAACGGAGTAAAGGCGCGTTTTGGGCAGAATTTACGAAGCCTACGTTGTCAAGCGCCTGAAAATCTGCTATACTAACGTGTGGAAACCATGAACCATAGGAGGTGTGGAGCGTGTCTGCAAAGAAAGACAACCTTCCTTTGAGCTTGCAAAAGGATGATGATTCCACTGGAAGCATCACTTATGCCAACGAGGTTATTGCCATTATTGCAGGCGTAGCCGCCAACGAGGTCGAAGGCATCGCGGGAATGTGCACCAGCGGGGGCATTTCCGATGTTTTTGGGCGCAATAAAAATATCACCAAGGGCGTGAAGGTCGAAATCGGTTCTGAAGAGGCCTCTGTGGATCTGTACGTGATCGTCGAGTACGGCACGCCCATCCAGACCGCCGCGACGGATGTACAGGAAAACGTTCGCAAGGCGATCGAAACCATGACAGGGCTTCACGTGGTGCGCGTGGACGTGCACGTGCAGGGCGTGAGCTTTGAAAAGGAAAACAAGGAAGCGCAAGCGGGAATTGCCAGCGCCGAGCTTGGCAAGGTAGGCGACGGCGCGAAACCGGCTAAACCGGCGCGCCCCATGGGTAAGGTAATTTTGGAAGATACGCCGCAACCCGAGCCGCCCGTTGAGGAAGCCGTACCGGACGCGCCCGAACCGGAACTCCCCGCGGAGGAAGTTCAGGAAAAGGCCGAGCCGGAGGCGCAGCCGTAAAAAAGCGATACCCCGAAAGACCGCACAGGGCTCTTTTGGGGTTTGCTTTGTTACGTGTTCTGCGGTGTAAGGAGGGATTCGCTTGAGGTTTAAGGCGTTGGATCGGATGATTTCCGCAATCTCCGGCCTCATCATTCTGGCGTTTGGCATCGGGTTGTTTGTATTTGGCACCGGCATTTTTCCCTTCCGGTTGGATGTGTCGTTTTTAGACCGCTCCTTCGCGCTGTGGCAACGCGCGGTGATGGTCGCCGCGGCGCTGGCGCTGTGCTTTTTTGGGCTGAGGGGCATCACGCTGCTGTTTCGCTCCAGCAAGGAAAAGGGCTTCATTTTGCAGCACACGGAGTATGGCGATCTCAGCATTTCCATGAGCGCCATGGAAAACATGGTGAAAAAGTGCGTGGATCCCCATGAGGATTTGAAAGTGTCCGGCACGCGCATCCACCACGCGCGGGACGGCGTGATTATCAGCCTCAGGATCGCGCTGGCAAACGGCGTAAACATCCCCATCACGGTAAGCGCGCTGCAAAAGCAGATCAAGCAGTACATCACCTCCTGCTCCGGCGTGGATGTGAAAGAAGTGCGCGTGATGGTGGAAACCAACAACAGCCTTACCGCCCCGTCTGCCGCCAAAACGCAAAGCACGATGATGGCGGATGTGGACGCGGCTTCCAAAGCCGGCGCGGTTGTGGACACGCTTCGGGAAACCGCGCAAAACGCCCTGCCCCCTGAACCCGCGCAGACGGAATCGCACCAGAAGGAGCCGTTCCATCAACGCCTGTTTAAGCGGGAGGATAAACCGCAGATTGTGCCCCAACCGCCGGTAAGCGAGCCTGTGGAAGCCGCTGAAGCGGTTGCGGACACGCTGACAGCCGAACCAGAACCTTCGGAAACCCCCGCAAACGAGGCGGCGACCCCGCATGAAGAAACTGCGGCGGCGACTGCAGAAACCCCTGATGATGACAAGACCGGTAAGGAGGAAGTTGGATGAACACACAAAATAGCAGCGACTGGTTTACCATTGGCACGGCCAAATGCGGGCTCCTGCACGGCGCGCTGGGCGCCGCAATCGCGTTTATGCTGATTTTCCTCGGCTTGTGGAACACCCTGCTGGTGGCGGTCTTCTGCGCCGTTGGGTATTGGATTGGCGCATATCAGGGGAAAAGCGCGCTGATTAAGAACACTATTAACAAACTTTTCCCGCCCAAAGGCGAGTGACTGACGAAACGGAGTGTATTTCATGGCTCGATCGGTAGCCAGACAGGCTGCAATGCAACTGCTGTACGAGCGGATGGCCGGCGGGGACGCCGATGATGAATCGCTGGATTTGGTTTATGAACAACTTGCGATGAATGGCGAAGAAGTTGGCGTTCAACCGTCCAGCGATGAGCGCGCCTATATCGAGGATGTGCTCGGTGGCGTCAGCAGCCATCAGCAGGAGCTGGATACACTCATTGAGCGGTACAGCAGCGGGGATTGGTCGCTGGATCGCGTGGCGCGTGTGGACCTGAGCATTCTCAGGCTGTCCGCGTACGAGCTGTATTACCGTAAGGATGTGCCGGACAACGTTTCCATCAGCGAAGCGATGGAGCTGGCCGATAAATACAGCGAACCCAAGAGTGGCCGCTACATTAACGGCGTACTGGGCGCGATTGAACGCGATAAGCGGAAGGAATGACCGCAGTGGACGTCGCAATCGGCTTTGATACGAGTTGCTACACTACGTCGGTCGCCGCCGTCGATGCAAATGGAAAAGTCATTGCCTTCCAACGGATGCTTTTACCGGTGCAAAGCGGGCAACGCGGCCTTCGCCAAAGCGAGGCCGTTTTTGCACATATCCGGCAATTGCCCGCTTTGGCGGAAAAAGCCGGGCAGGAGCTTGAGGGCGCCAGAATTGTAGCCGTAGCCGCTTCGGACGCACCTCGGGAGGATGAAGCCAGCTATATGCCCGTGTTCACGGTCGGGCTTGGGCATGCGCGCTCGCTGGCCAGCTTTCTAAAGGTTCCCTGCTACCGCTTTTCCCATCAGCAGGGGCATATTGCCGCAGGGTTGCTGGGGCAACCGCCGCTGGGGAATCGGTTTGTGGCGATGCACCTGAGCGGCGGCACCACGGAGCTGTTGCTGTCAGATGGCGGAAGCCTGACGCGCCTCGGAGGCTCGTTGGATTTGCATGCCGGGCAGTTGATTGACCGGGTTGGCGTAGCGCTGGGCTTACCCTTTCCGGCTGGGCCGGCATTGGAGCGCCTCGCGGTGGCGTATGCCGGGCTTCCCGAAGCGCTGATACCCGCCAGCATGGCGCACGGGGATTTGGATTGCCACCTTTCCGGTGCGGAAACCCGTTGCCAGCAGTGGATCCGTGAGGGTACGATGGAAAGCGGTCAAATGGCCGCCGAAGTTTTTGACCTGCTGGCGCGCACGGTAGCAAGAATGCTGGCTGCCGCCTGCAGGGAAACCCAAACCGATCAGGCGCTGGTTGTGGGCGGCGTCGCTTCCTCAACGTTGCTGCGAACATGGGTTGTCAAAAGGATGCAAAAGCTTGGCAGTTTGGCTCAACCGCGTTTCGGGCAGCCGACGTACAGCGCCGATAATGCGGCAGGCATCGCATGGCTGGGTGTTCGGAAATATGAATCCGAAAGCGCGCAAAGCCGCTGACGGAGAGCCTGTTTTGAATTGGGTTTATACCCTACGGCATGGGGCCAACGCCTGTGGTTTACGCGCGGGCAAGGTTCCAACCTGCCAAGCCTGCGGGACGCGGGCTAAGGCTCTCCCGCGGCGCATACGCTCGGTAGCCGTCGATGGCGGTTATGCAGACGGCAACCCAAAACGATATTTCCATTGCGGGCAGTCCGCAAAGAAAGAGGCGCTTATGGCAGCACAACTGCTGGATGGGAAATTGCTCTCCGCACAGGTGGAAAACGAGCTGAAAGTGCGCGTGGACGCTTTGCTGGCAAAAGGTCATAAGCCCGGGCTGTGCGTCATTCTGGTGGGGAACGATCCCGCCAGCCACCTGTATGTGGGCAATAAGGAAAAGGCCTGCGCCCGGTTAGGAATGGAATCCATAACGGTTCGCCTGCCGGAGAATGCCACGCAGGAACAGTTGGAAGCGGAAGTTTGCAAGGCGAACGCCAACCCCGCGATTCACGGCTTGCTGGTTCAACTGCCGTTACCCAAGCACTTAAATGGCGCAAAGGCGCTTTCGCTGATTTTGCCGGAGAAGGATGCGGACGGTATCCACGATGTAAACGCCGGCAAACTGATGCGCGGAGAGCCGGGCGCGATTGCCTGCACGCCCAAGGGCGCGCTGTACATGTTAAAATCAGCCGGTATCCAGATCAGCGGCAAAAACGCGGTGGTGATCGGGCGCAGCAACATTGTCGGCAAGCCGATGGCAATGCTTTTACTGCACGAGAACGCGACGGTCACCCTTTGTCACAGCCGCACCGCAAACTTGGCTCAGCATACCCGAAACGCGGATATTCTGGTTGCGGCCATCGGACAGCCCCGTTTTATCACGGCGGATATGGTAAAGGAAGGCGCGGTTGTGGTGGATGTGGGCATGAACCGCGTGGATGGCAAATTCTGCGGCGATGTGGATTTTGCGGCGGTAAGCGAAAAAGCCAGTTATATTACCCCTGTGCCGGGCGGCGTGGGCAAAATGACGATTGCCATGCTGATGAGCAACACGGTGGAAGCGGCGGAAAAAGCCTTCGCGAACCTATGAGCGCGCAATTGCTGACCCTGACCGTTGAGGAACTGAATGAGTATGTACGCAAAAGCCTGGCCGGCGACCCCATTCTGCATGGGCTGAGGTTGCGCGGCGAAATCAGCAACTTTAAGCGTCACGTGTCCGGACACTGGTATTTTACGCTAAAAGATGCGCAAAGCGCGATCAACTGCGCCATGTTCCGGCAATCGGCTGTTGGCGTAAGCTTTGCCCCACGGGATGGCCAGCGGGTGGTGCTGTTTGGCAGCGTCGGCCTTTATACCAAGACCGGAGCCTACCAGTTTTACGCGGACGGCATGGAACCGGACGGCGTGGGGGAACTGTATCTGCAAATGGAGATGCTGAAGGGCAAGCTTGCGCGGGAAGGATTGTTTGACGCATCCGTTAAAAAACCGCTCCCGTTGCTGCCCAAAGGCGTTGCGATTATCACAAGCGGCACCGGCGCGGTGATTCAAGATATCGGGCGCGTTGCGTGGCGACGCCATCCGGGCATCCCGCTTTACCTGTACCCGGTCGCGGTGCAGGGGCAAGGCGCGGCGGAACAGATCGCGTTTGCCTTACAGGCGATGGACCGACTGGAACAGGCGGACGTGATCCTTGTGGGTCGAGGCGGCGGCAGCATGGAGGACCTCTGGCCTTTTAACGAAGAAATCGTCGCGCGGGCGATCGCGGCTTGCCATAAACCGGTGGTGAGCGCGGTTGGACATGAAACGGATTTTACCATTGCGGATTTTGTAGCCGACCTGCGCGCGCCAACGCCTTCGGCTGCCGCGGAGCTGATTGTTCCGGAAAGGGAAGCGCTCCTGCGCGATTTAGCCAAACTGCGGGAACGCATGCGGCGCGCCGGGGAAGCCGGGATTGCGCAAAAGGGCGCAAACATTGCCAGGCTTCGGCAACGCATGGCGGAACGCACGCCCGAAAGCCAGATTCGCATGGTTGACGAAAGGGTGCGTTCTCTGACGGAGCAATTTGCTTTGCTGGCGGATGGCGCGTTGCGCGCAAAAGCCCATCGGATGGAGGAAGCGGCGCTGCGTTTGCGGGCCGTCAGCCCCGAGGCCACTTTGCAACGGGGCTACGCGCTGGTGAGGCAAAAGGGTAAAACAGTGCAAAGCGTTAACGATGTGGAGATGAACGCGCCTCTGACGCTCACATTGCGCGACGGCTGGGTGGAGGCGCTTGCAACCAACGCACAAAGGGAGGAACGCTCATGACCGCGAAAAAAGGAAATCGGGAACCCACTTTTGAGGAAGAACTGGCGCGGCTGGAAGCGCTGGCTGAAAAGATGGAGCAAAGCGATTTGCCGCTGGACGAGTTGGTTCAGGCGTTTGAGGAAGGCTCGCAGCTGGCGCAAGCGCTTCAGGCAAAGTTGGAAGCGGCAAAAGCCCGCCTCAGCGAGGTGAAGGCCAACCGGGACGGCACCCTTGCCGTAACCCCGAGCGCCGTAGTCGTGCAGGCTTCCCTGTTGGACGATGTGCAGCCGTAGAGGCGTTGCCGCCCAACCGGCAGCGAACCCGGCGCGACTTGCCACAAACGTTCCGTTGCGAAAGCCACAGCGGAAACGGAGGGGGAAAGGAGCCTAAGCATGAACGCGACCTATGAGGAATACAGGGCGGCTGTGGAACAGGCGATGTCGGTTTTCCCGCTTTTGGGACAATCGTCGGATATCGTAACGGACGCGCCTTCAGTTCCGCCGCAGGAGGATGAAATTCCGCAGCCGCTGAAAAGCGCGATGCGGTACAGCCTGACGCTTCCCGGCAAGCGGCTGCGCCCGGTGCTTCTTTTGGCCAGTTACCATATGCTGCAAAATGACTGGCGCACAGTGATGCCGTATGCGCTTGCGCTGGAAATGATTCATACTTATTCCCTGATCCATGACGATTTGCCCGCGATGGATAACGACGATCTTCGACGCGGCAAACCCACCAATCATAAGATGTTCGGTGAGAACGTCGCTATCTTGGCTGGAGACGGGCTATACTCGCTCGCGTTTGAAACCATGTTGAAAGCCTCGTTAACCTGTGAAAAACCGGAGCTTGCCGTCGCGGCGATGGAGGAGATTGCCGTGCGCGCGGGCGTGCGCGGCATGATCGCCGGGCAGACCCTCGACGTTAAATTGGAAGGCGCGCCGCCAAGCCCCGCGCTGGTCGGCTACATTCACCGCCACAAAACGGCGGATTTGCTTACCGCGCCGGTGGCAGCCGGACTGACGCTGGCCGGCGCAAGCCGGGCGGAACATGACGCGGGGGTTGCGTACGGTCAGGCGCTTGGGAAGGCGTTTCAAATTGTGGACGACCTGCTGGACGTGCAGGGGGACGCGCAAACGCTGGGCAAGCAAACCGGAATGGACGCGCAGCGGGGGAAAATGACATGGCCCGCCGTGTTTGGCGTAGAGCGTTCCCGTTTGGAAGCGGAACAGGCCATTGGGCAAGCGGTGGACGCGCTTTCAGCCTTTGGCAAGGAAGCGGATTTTTTACGCCGGCTTGCTCAGGATACGCTCACGCGCGTGCATTAACCGATTCAAACCAACAGGAAGGGGGAACGTTCGCTTGCACAACATCGACGGGATTCTGGTGAATCACGTGGTCCTTTGCTCGCTGTGCGCCTGGTTTATCGCGCAGGCGATGAAAATTCCATTGTATTACCGTGTGGAACACCGATGGGATTGGGGCCGCTTTGTCGGTTCGGGCGGTATGCCCAGCTCGCATACCGCGATGGTGATCGCGCTCTCCATATCGGTCGGCGTTCTAAACGGGTTTGATACCGCGTTGTTTGGCATCTGCTTTGTGCTATCCACCATTGTGATGTATGACGCGACCGGCGTGCGCCGGGAAGCAGGCACGCAGGCGACCGTTATCAACCAAATCCTCAAGGATGTGCTGATTAACGGCAAACGGATTTCCGATGAGGAACTTAAGGAACTGGTCGGACATACTCCCTTTGAGGTGCTTGGCGGCGTGATTGTCGGTCTGGTGACCGCGCTTTTGTACTTTTGGCTGGTTGCCATTTGAAAACCGTTAATACTCAAACAATGGACAGGAGGGCCGCCCATGGATCATTTTATGGAAGAAATCGTGATTCGTCGCAACCGGGCCTTGCAGGAAATGCTATACTATCTGGCCTCGATTACCATGGTCATCTTCGCGCTGATCGGGTTTTGGATGCTGACCAATATCTTCAACGCGTTTTCCGTGCTGGGGCTGGTGATACTGGTATTCTTCGGCGGTAGCGCGGTGCTTATGTACCTGTACAAGGATCGCCTGCGCACGGAGTTTGAGTATACGTTCACCAATGGGGATTTGGACTTTGCGCAGGTTTTCAACAATCAAAAGCGGAAAAACCTCGGCACCATGCGCGTGAAGAACGTGGAAGCCTTCGGGCTGGTGGATTCAGAGAATTTCCGCAAGCTGATTAACATGCCGGGCATGAAGCGCAAGAACTGGTTTTTGAACCGCGACGCGAATCTCTATTATTTTTACTACCAAAAAGAAAGCAACCGCACGATGATTGTGCTGGAACCCTCCGCCGATCTGGTGGAGATGATCCGGAAGTATCTGCCGCATGGCGTATACCATGGATAAGCCCAACCGGGAGGTGTACCTGGACAACAGCGCGACCACCCGGCCGTGCGACGGCGCGGTTCAAGCCATGCTGAGCTGTATGCGCGATGGGTATTATAACCCGTCCGCGCTGTATTCCCGCGCGGTGGAAGCGGAACGCGCGCTGCGAGCCGCGCGGGCAAGCGTTGCGCAAAGCGTGCAGGCAGACGAACGGAATGTCATTTTCACATCGGGCGGAACGGAAAGCGACAATCTGGCGATCCTTGGGTATCTGGGTACGCTGCGGGACAAGGGCGACGTTCTGTACAGCGCTGCGGAACACCCAGCCGTCAAGAATGCCTGCTTGGAAGCCGCCAAGCTTTTTGGGCACACTGCGAGGGAAATCCCGGTTGATCCGCGCGGATCGCTCGATCTGGACGCGCTGAGCGGCATGCTAAACGCAAACACGCGCATGATCTGCGTGATGCAGGTTTGCAACGAAACCGGCACGGTGATGCCGCTGGAGAAGGTTGTTGACCTTCGCGACCGACTTGCGCCAAACGCGGCCATCCATGTGGACGGCGTGCAGGGATACCTGCGCATGCCTTTTTCCATGCGCGCGCTGAACGTGCAAAGCTATGCGGTAAGCGCCCACAAGGTTCACGGCCCCAAGGGCGTGGGCGCGCTGATTGTGCGGGAAGGGCACCGCCTGAGGCCGATCATGGTGGGCGGCGGGCAGCAGAACAACCTGCGCTCCGGCACCGAAAACACAGTTGGTATTTTGGGGTTTGAGGCGGCGATCCGGCAATACCCGAAAACGGAGGATGCGCAAGCCATCTTTGCCAGCATGAAAACGGTCGCGGTTGAAAGATTGCGACGCAGTATTCCAACCTTACAGATTCTGGGGCCGGCCCCGGGGGACGCCGACGCCGCCCCGTACATCCTGTACGCGGCGTTTCCGCCTGTACGCGCCGAAACGTTGGTGCATGCGCTGGAGGCCGTTGGCGTTATGGTGGGCACCGGCTCGGCCTGCTCCAGCCATAAAAACAAACGCTCCGAGGTGCTCACGGCGATGGGCGTGCCCGCGCAGGTGATCGACAGCGCGATCCGCCTGAGTTTTTCCGTGATGAACACGATGGAGGAGATTGCTTACGCGGCGGAACAAATTGCGGAGCAATACGCGGTGCTGGCCCGCTTTACAAGGCGGTAGGCGGCGAATATAGTCCTGCGGAGGAAGACAGTATAAAGGTTGTTTGATAGGCGGGATCCTTTTCAGACCGCATACAAGCTGCGCGGGAAGGGTCTGCCGTTGGAATAAAGGAGTTGGATTGCATTGCGCGAAGTGCTTCAGGTGCGCTTTTCCGAAATCTATCTGAAAGGTCTGAACCGGCCGTATTTTCTGCGGATGTTGGTAGAACGCGTTCGGGATTCGGTAAAGGCGGTCAACGGCAACGTGTGGCTGAGCGACAGCCGCGTGTATGTCAGCGATGCGACCGATATGGACGAGGCGATTCGCAGGGTTACCAAGGTATTTGGGGTACACAGCGTTTGCCGCGCCGTAGAAATGGATAAAACCGACTTTGACGCGGTGCAGGACGCGGCGGTGGAGATGATGCGCAATCTGCGCGGCACCTTCAAGGTGGAGGCGCGCCGAAGCGACAAGCGGTTCGGCATGGATTCCCCTGCGATCAACGCGGAAATCGGGCATACGGTGCTGGAAAAGCTGCCCGGCCTCACGGTGGATGTGCATCACCCGGAACACATTCTTTCGGTGGAAATCCGCGACCACGCATACCTGTACACGCAACCTATCCTTGCCGTGGGCGGGATGCCGGTTGGCACCAATGGGCGCGCGACGCTTTTGCTGTCTGGCGGCATCGATAGCCCCGTCGCTGGCTGGATGATCGCCAAACGGGGCGTAAGCATGAGCGCGGTTCACTTTCAATCCCCGCCTTATACCAGCGAACGTGCGCGGGACAAGGTTTTGCAGTTGGGAAGCATCCTGAGCGAAAGCCTTTGCGGGCTGCGCATCCACCTTGTGCCGTTTACCGATATTCAGATGCAGATTCACGAAAAATGCCATCCGGATTACACGACCATTATCATGCGACGCTACATGATGCGGCTCGCGAACCGCGTCGCCTATGCGGAGCGCGCGCAGGCTTTGGTAACCGGCGAAAGCATCGGGCAGGTCGCCAGTCAAACCATGCACGCGTTGCAATGCACCAACATCGTGGCCGATGTTCCGGTGTTTCGGCCGCTGATTGGGTTTGATAAGCAGGAGATTATTGATATGGCGGAGCGGATTGGCACGTTCGCCACCTCCTCGCTGCCGTATGAGGATTGCTGCACGGTGTTTACCCCGCGCCATCCGGCTACAAAACCCAGAATGGATATCATTTTGGAAGGGGAAGCCAAGCTGGATACCGACGCGTTGGTGAACGCGGCCATGGCTGCTGAGGAGATTGTCGATCTGTAAGCCGAAGCCCGAAAGCGCAAGGCATGCTTGTCAGGTGATGACTGGAAAAAAACAACAGGCAATCGGAAAACGGTTGCCGTTGCGCGGGAGAGACGATGACCCGCTGACCCGCCGAAGAAATTCGGCGGGTTTTGCGTTACCCGTACCGGTTCCTGCTCCCCATGACGCTAAACCGTCGGAAAAGAGTCGCGGCGGCAAGCGCGCGGAAGGGGGGCAATGTATAAATTGTGTTCTGTAAAGGAAAAGAGGGGTTTGAAAACGAATACTCAAATTTGGAGATGAATGCCGGATATTTGCCCCTGCGTATGGCGAATATCGCGCGTCCGGATTTTTACCCGCACGGCTGCACAACGGCAGGCAAAAAGGGAAAAGGCGACTTTCATTTTCAGGCTTGAATGAAAAGAAACGTCGCAATGCAAAGGGTCAAAATATTGTGAAGGAATTATCAAAATAGGGATTGCGGGAATGCGGTGAATGTTGTATAATCTCTCGTGGGATGAAATTCGTCCATGCGGGTCAAATCCCGTCCCGAACGAAGGAGAGCAACATGCAGGACGATTACTTCTCGCTGATGCAGAAGATAGCGCCGGACCTGGCTCAGCAAATTGAACGCCGCGCCCTTGTGCTGGAACGAATCGACGCGCTGCAACCGGTGGGCAGGCGGATGCTTGCAACGCGCCTGAACCTGCCGGAACGCGAGGTGCGCACCGTAGCGGCATTGCTCAAGGAGCGCGGGCTGGTGGAACTGGACGCGGCCGGAATGACGTTAACCCCGGAAGCGGCTGAGATACTGCCTTCCGCAAGGCGTTTCAGCCGGGACCTGCGAGGGCTAACCAAGCTGGAAACCGCTCTGAGTAAGCTTTTAGATGTGCCTAAGGTATATGTGACAGCCGGGGATTACGATCAGGACCCCCACGTGCTGCACGAGGTGGGCAGGATCGCCGCAAGCCGCCTACGCTCCTTTTTGCAAAGCGGCTCCACGCTCGCGGTAACCGGCGGGCAAACCATCCACGAGGTTTCGCAGGCGCTGACCACAGGCACGGCAATGAACGTGATGGTTGTGCCTGCCAGAGGCGGAATCGGCAGAGCGCTGGAAACGCAGGCCAATACGATTGCCTCGGAAATTGCCAAGAAACTGGGCGGGCATCACAGGCTGATGCACCTGCCCGATCAGCTGGACGAGCACGCTATGGCGGAGCTTCGAAAGCTGAGCGAAGTGATGGAAACGTTGGAACTGTTGCAACGCGCGGATGTGGTGCTTTACGGCATCGGGCGCGCCGATGCGATGGCTAAAAAACGCCAGCTGCCCCAGGAAGTGCTCAACGACGTGCTTCGGCGGGGCGCGGTAGCGGAGGCCTACGGCTGTTATTTTGACTCGGAGGGGAACGTTGTGTTCTCCGCCTCCACCGTGGCGCACGATTTGGGTAAGCTCAAGCCTAACTGCGCCATGCTCGCGGTCGCCGCGGGTGCAAGCAAGGCGGAAGCGATCCGGGCCGTGATGAAAAACCGCCCTCAGGCTATGCTGGTAACGGACGAGGGCGCGGCCCGCGCGATGTTGGGTACCCCATGATTGCTCGCCTGTTTTAGGCTTTGCAATAGATACACAAACAACCAAAACGCTAAGGAGTGTGCAGTATGGCGAAAAAAACTATTGAGGACATCCAGGTTAAAGGCAAAAAGGTACTCGTGCGCTGCGACTTTAACGTGCCCCTGGATGAAAACAAAGTGATCACCGACGAAAACCGTATCCGGGGCGCTCTGCCGACCATTAAGTACTTAATGGAGCATGGCGCGCGCGTCATCCTGTGCTCACACCTTGGCCGCCCCAAGGGCGGTTTCGACATGAAGTACTCCTTAAAACCCGTGGCGGATCGTCTCAGCCAGATGCTGGGCCGCGAGGTTCCGCTGGCGAAGGACGTCATCGGGCCGGACGCGCACAAATTGGCCGACGAGCTGAAAGACGGCGACGTGATGTTGCTTGAAAACGTCCGTTTCCATCCGGAAGAAGAAAAGAACGATCCCGAATTTTCCAAGCAGCTTGCATCTTTGGCGGAAGTGTACGTGAACGATGCTTTCGGCACCGCGCACCGCGCGCACAGCTCCACCGAAGGCGTTGCTCACCTGCTGCACCCCGCGGTTGCCGGCTTCCTGATTGGCAAAGAGCTGGCCATCATGGGCAAGGCGCTGGAAGATCCGGCCCGGCCGTTTGTAGCCATCCTTGGCGGCGCGAAGGTGAGCGATAAAATCGGCGTCATCACCAACCTGCTGGATAAGGTGGATACCCTCATCATCGGCGGCGGCATGAGCTATACTTTCCAAAAGGCGCTGGGCGGCCGCATTGGCAAGAGCCTGCTGGAAGCGGATAAAGTGGACCTCGCCAAGGAAATCCTTGAAAAGGCCAAAGCAAAGCATGTGAAACTGCTGCTGCCTGTGGACAACATCGCCGGCGACGCGTTCAGCAACGACGCGATGCGCATCACCGTGCACAGCCAGGAAATCCCCGACGGCTTTGAAGGCATGGACATTGGCCCCAAGACGCAGGTGATTTTCGCCAACGAAATTGTCAACGCCGGCACGGTAGTTTGGAATGGCCCCATGGGCGTGTTTGAATTTGAGAACTTCGCCGAAGGCACCCGCGCGATCGCCAAGGCGATGGCGGAGTGCAAAGGCGTGACCATCATCGGCGGCGGTGACAGCGCGGCGGCTGTGGAACAGATGGGTTACGCTGAAAAAATGACCCACGTGTCCACCGGCGGCGGCGCGAGCCTTGAATACCTCGAAGGCAAAGCGCTTCCCGGCGTTGTGGCCCTCGACGATAAGTAAGCATTCTTTTTCGCTTTACGCAGACGGCCCAAAGCGGCTGTCTGCGTAAAGCATGTCTCTGAGAAACGCAACCTCGGATGGCAAACGCTAAACCGCGTGTCGCTGTCCGATGCAATTTTGCGTTTCACAGGGCTATTTTTTCGGCCATACGGAGTATGAAACCATTCAGTAAGGAGCGATGAGGATGCGTAAACCGATTATTGCCGGCAACTGGAAAATGAACAAGACGCCCGATGAGGCGGCCGAACTGGTCAAGGCCCTTGTGCCCGCTGTGAAAGACGCGGATTGCGACGTGGTTGTGTGCGTGCCCGCCGTATGCTTTGGCGCGGTAAAGGAAGCCGCCAAGGGCAGCAATATTCGCCTTGGCGCGCAAAACGTGCACTTTGCTAAAAGCGGCGCGTATACCGGCGAGCTGAGCGCGGATATGCTAAAGGCCTGCGGTGTGGACTATGTTGTGATTGGGCATAGCGAGCGCCGTCAGTATTTTGGCGAAACGGACAAGACCGTCAACCTGCGCGTAAAAGCCGCGGTTGCCGCTGGCATTGTGCCCATCGTCTGCGTTGGCGAGCTGAAGGACGAACGTGAAAACGGCTATACTGACGCGATTGTGGAATATCAGACCCGGATGGCTCTAACTGGGCTTACCGGGGAACAGGTTCAGGCGCTCGTGATCGCCTATGAGCCGGTTTGGGCCATCGGCACGGGGTTGACCGCTACCGACGAACAGGCGAACGAAACCATCGGCGTCATCCGCAAAGCGGTGGAACGGCAGTATGGCAAGGCCGTATCGGACGCGGTGCGCATTCAGTACGGCGGCAGCATGAATCCGGGCAACGTGAAGGGCCTGATGGCGCAGCCGGAAATCGACGGCGGCCTGATTGGCGGCGCGTCGCTGAAAGCGCCGGACTTTACCGCCGTTGTGATGTACAACCGCGCCTGATAAGCGGAAAACGTTCACCGGCCAACAGCAAATAAGGAGCAAATTGCATGAATAAACCCATGACGGCGTTAATCATCATGGACGGCTTCGGGATCAACCCCGCCCATGAAGGCAACGCGATTTTTCAGGCGGGAACGCCACACCTTGACGAGCTGATGAAAACCTACCCCCATACCCAGATTGGCGCAAGTGGGCTGAACGTCGGCCTGCCGGACGGGCAAATGGGCAACAGCGAAGTCGGTCACCTGAACATTGGCGCAGGCCGCATTGTGTATCAGGAACTGACCCGCATTACCAAGGACATCGAAGACGGCGACTTTTTCGAAAAGAAACCTCTGGTGGATGTGATGGATCGCGCGGCTGCTGAAGGCAAGGCCATCCATCTGATGGGCTTGGTCAGCGACGGCGGCGTCCACAGCCATAACACGCACCTGTACGCGCTTTTGGAAATGTGCAAGCGCCACCATGTGAGCAAGGTTTATGTGCACGCGTTCCTCGATGGCCGCGACGTGCCGCCCACCAGCGGGCTGGACTATGTGCGCCAGTTGGACGCGAAAATAGCCGAAATCGGCGTTGGCAAAATCGCGACGGTCATGGGCCGCTATTGGGCGATGGATCGCGACAACCTGTGGGATCGCGTTGAAAAAGCCTATAACGCCATGGTGCTTGGCGAAGGAAAAACCGCCGATACCCCCGAGCAGGCCGTGGAGCAGAGTTATGCGCTGGGCGAAAAGGGCAACGACGAGTTTGTGCTGCCCACGGTGATCCTGACCGCCGGTAAGCCCACGGCCACCATCCAGCCCGAAGATGGCGTGATTTTCTTCAACTTCCGTCCGGATCGCGCGCGCCAGATTACCCGCACGTTCATTCAACCTGATTTTAACGGGTTTGCGCGCAAGAACGGGTATTTCCACGTCCATTTCGTGAGCATGACGCAGTATGACGAAACCTTTACCGGTTTGGAAGTCGTCAACCCGCCCGCGTCGATGGACAACACCCTGGGCGAGTATCTTTCCGGCCTTGGAAAAACGCAGCTGCGCATTGCCGAAACGCAGAAATACGCGCATGTTACCTTCTTCTTTAACGGCGGTGTGGAGAAGCCCAACGAAGGCGAGGATCGAATCCTCGTGCCCTCGTCCAAAGTGGCAACCTTCGATATGAGCCCCGAAATGAGCGCCTTTGAGGTCGCGGGCAAAGCGATCGAGGAAATCAACGCGCAAAAGTACGATGTGATGATCCTCAACTTTGCCAACTGCGATATGGTGGGCCATACCGGCATCATGGAAGCGGCTGAGGAAGCTGTGAAGGCTGTGGACGATTGCGTCTGGGCGGTGGTGCGCGCCATCCTGCGCAACGGCGGCCGCGCGTTTGTAACAGCGGATCACGGCAACGCGGACCAGATGGTGGACCCGTTAACAGGCGCTCCGTTTACGGCGCACACCACCAATCCGGTTCCATTGATTGCGATTGGCCCGGAAATGATTGGCCGGAAACTGCGGGAGGGCGGAAAGCTCTGCGATCTCGCCCCCACAATGCTGGACAGCATGGACTTGCCCATCCCCAAGGAAATGACGGGGAAAAGTCTGCTGGTATAAACCCTTTACGCTGTAATTGAAATAACGAACATCCGAACGGCAGGTAACGCCGTTCGGATGTTTAAATATTTTCGGAGAAATCCTCGCCGCTTTGGAAACGGGTTCAGGGTGAAAACTTTGCAGGGTTTAAGGCAGAACCCCACGCGTTACGTTGAAGCGTGTAGCCGGCGAGCGAGCGAAAAGCCCGCCGGGTCAGGAGGCGAGCGGAACTGCACGATGCTCATTCCTCTATAGTTGTTGAAAAATCTGAACAGCGGACGATACCGTTCGGATGATATGTATATGCCTTTATACTCGAAAATTTAAGATTCCGCAATATTTTTTACGGTCAATCAACTTCGGTTTCCGAGGCGCTGTTACAAAATGTCGTATCTGGCCCCTAAGAGCCGCGCAGTCCAAGGAAATTCTGTGTATTTCCTGCGGAAATTTGTAACAATTCTCTTGATTTTTTTTGCGTTTCGCCTTACAATATTCATAAACGTGGCGATTTTTATGCGATTGGCAAAATCGTCCCGATCTGCTCTACCGGCACGAAAGGATGATGCCTATGGCAAAGCGAATCTTGCTTGTGGACGACGAGCCTTTGATTATCAAAGGTTTAAAATATACATTGGAGCAGGAAGGCTTTGAGACGGATTCCGCCGCGGATGGCGAGGAAGCGCTGGCCAAGTTTTTCGCGGGTAATTTTGATTTTATACTGTTGGACGTGATGCTGCCCAAGCTGGACGGCATTACTGTTTGCCAACGGATCCGCGAGCATAGCAATGTGCCCATTATCATGCTCACCGCCAAGGGCGAGCACATTGATAAAATACTGGGCCTTGAATACGGCGCGGATGATTATATGACCAAGCCGTTTAACATATTGGAAGTGAAAGCGCGCATTAAAACCATTATGCGCAGGGCCAGCGGCACGCAGCAGGGCGAAGCCAAAAAAGTGATCCGCGTGCACGATATGGAGATTAACTCCGTGAACCGGGCCGTCAACCTGGGCGGTAAGGATGTGCGCCTGACCGCCAAGGAGTTTGACTTGCTGCAAATGTTTGTGAATAACCGCGGCAAGGTTTTCAGCCGGGAAGCGATGCTGGAAACCGTATGGAAATATGACTATACCGGCGACGCACGCACGGTGGACGTGCACATCCGGCGCCTGCGAGAGAAAATCGAACGTAATCCCGCTCAACCGGAGTTTATCTTCACCAAGTGGGGAGTGGGTTACTATTTCACGGATAAAGATTGATAACCCCTTTACGTCCATCCGATGGAAAATTGTGCTCGCCTTCCTGCTGGTTGTCGGCGTCAGCTACTACGCGGTAGCCACGTCGTTAATCAGTCTGGTAGGCGATTATTTATTTGCTGATCGGCGCGCGCAGGATCAGGCCGCCACGGAGAAACTGGCGGTAGAAGTGGCTCCGCTTTACGCAAGCGCCAGCATGGACGCGTTGCAAGCGTTGCTGGAAAGCTCCGGGGGCGAACTGAGCGGCAGGCTGATGGTGTTGGATACCAGCGGCAAGGTGCAGGCGGACAGCTATTCCGAGCTGAACGGTTCACGCGTGGAACTGCCGGAAGTGGCCTCGATCCTGCTCAACGGAAAAGCGGTTGATTACGGCGTGCACGAGTTGGGCACGCAAAAAAACCTCAGCCTGCTTTCCCTGCTGACCCCGCTGAATACGCAGACACAGTGGGTGGGCTACTCAACCGCCGCGCTCACTACCGGCGGTAAAACCATTGGAATTTTATTATTTTCTGCCCCCATTCAGGATATGATGCAGCGTTTGATCTCGCTGCAAAGCCGGATGGCGCTCTATTTTGTGATAGCGGCAGTGGCCGCGATGACCATCGCGCTGATTATTTCGCGCGTGATTACCAAACCGATCATGACGCTGACCAAAGGCATCCAGCGCATGGGCCACGGCGACCTTTCCGTGCGCGTGCCTGTGAAGGGCAGCGGAGAGCTTAAAAAGCTTTCCGAAACTTTTAACGTGATGTCCGAAAAACTGGAACTGCTGGATAAAAGCCGCAATCAGTTTGTATCCAACGCGAGCCATGAGTTGAAAACGCCGCTTTCCACCATGAAAATCCTGCTTGAAAACATTATTTATCAGCCGGAGATGGACGCGGAGTTGCGCACGGAATTTTTAACGGACGTGAATCAAGAGATCAACCGCCTGAACCTGATTATCAGCGATCTGCTGACGCTGGTCAGCATGGACAGCAAAACAATGCGCTTAAACCGCGAAACCTTCAAGTTTGCGGATGTGGTTACGGACGTGATCCACCGCCTGTCAATCGTGGCGGAAAAGCGCAGGCAGGAAATCAAGATGCAAATTGGGGACAGTTGCGAGATGTACGCGGACTGCGCAAAACTGACGCAGGTGGTGTACAATATTATGGACAACGCGATTAAGTACACTCCGGAGGGCGGCCTCATCCGCGCGAGGCTCATCCGTTCCGGACGGGATGCGATTCTGAGCATTTCGGATAACGGCCCGGGCATCCCCAAAGAGGATCAACCGCATATTTTTGACCGTTTTTACCGGGTGGACAAAGCCCGCAGCCGTGATACAGGCGGCACAGGCCTTGGGTTAAGCATTGTGAACCAGCTGGTGCTGATGCACGGGGGCACTGTGTCCGTGCAAAGCGAGGAAGGGCATGGTTCCACCTTCACGGTGGAATTGCCGATCCATCAGGGCTAAACCAAGCCGGCATTGGTCACGCCCCATACGGCGCGGCGCGGGGGACGAACCCGATGTCGCAACGCGCGCTGAACCCAGCACAACGCAGAAAGGCGGGAGCGAATGAAGCGAACCCATAAAATAATGGCGCTGTTGGCGGCGGGCGCACTCGCGCTGCTCACGGGAGGCTGTGCGCCGCAAACCGTGAACCCGCTGGTGAAAAACGAGGCGACCGACGTGCCGGGGCTTACGATGAATCTGCACCCTGCCATGGCCAGCGACGCCAACGCCGACACAGTGAGCGCGACGCTTTATTTCCGCTACATGGACGAGCCGATGCTCGCTTCCGAAAGCCGGAACCTGACGGTGCGTCGGGATGAAAGCGTGGAATACGCTATTGTGGAGGCATTGACGGAAGGCCCAAGCGCCGGGCACAGCGAACTGAAACGGCTTTTACCGGCCGCAGCAACGGTGGAAAGCGTTGTGGCGCGTGATGACATCCTGTTTGTAACCTTCAATGAAGGGTTTTTAATGGACGACGTGCCGGAAACTTGGGCGGACAGCGAGTATTGGCTCGCGGAAGCGCCGCTTTTACGCAAGCTGATTGTCCAAAGCATCGTGGCGTCGGTCACGGAAAGCTTTCCCTACACGGGAGTGCAAATCCTTGTGCACCGGCAAAACGAGGTGCAAACAAGCCTGCGGCTGGACAATGCCTATTTCCTGACGGGCGAAGCTGGCCTGAGCGATCCGGTTGCGCGGAACGAAAATTTGCTGCTTTCCCCCCGAAACACCGCCGAAATCCTGTTAACCGCATGGCAGCAGCATG
Source organism: Candidatus Limiplasma sp. (assembly GCA_035353615.1). Taxonomy (GTDB): domain Bacteria; phylum Bacillota; class Clostridia; order Christensenellales; family Aristaeellaceae; genus CAXXOK01. The sequence goes on along the minus strand of DAOPZY010000020.1, from coordinate 23,721 downwards.
ATTTTGAACGGCTGTACCGGTACCTTGCCGAGGCGGATAAACCCTCCTATGCCACGGCGACCGAGACGCTTTCCAAAGCGCCTTCGCTGACCGATTATACCGTGAGCGCCGGAACCGTGAGCGACAACGGGCAAACCGCCGCCCTCACCGTAGATTTACAGACGCTGAACCAGAACGTGAGCGCTGATACCCAAAACTATCCCTTGCTGTTCATCCGGGAAAACGGCATTTGGAAAATGACCTATGCTCGACTGACGGCCATGATGGCGCGCTGACCGGGGAGGTGAAACCATGCCGATCTTGAAACAAAAGCGAACCGCATTGCTTTGTTTGGCTTGCGCGGGGATGCTGACCCTGACATCCTGCCAAAACGCGGGCGTGCCCATTCAAACGGAGCAAACGGTTACACTGCCGACGGCAAGCTCCGCTTATGTCGCGCCCATTGGGGACGCGACGCTGGAATACAGCGACGTCGCCACGCTGTATATGCCCAGCCATGACGGCGCAAGGCTGGTATCCATTACCGACAGCGTTCCCTTTTCGCTGGCAAGGCTGGATGCGGAAAGCCTTATACGGGCGCTGCTGCAACACCCGGGCAATGAGCTTGTAAACGCCTTGGGCGGGGATGTGAAGCTCTCGCTGTACGGGGCGAACCCGGTGGAGGTCAGCGGCGACGTGGCGACTGTCAATCTGGCCGCTTCCGCGCTGCAACTGGACCGAAAAGCCCTGTACCTGTGCGGACAGGCAATCGCCAATACCCTGACCGAAGCCACGGAGATCCGCTATGTGAACATTCTGGTCATGGATAAACAGATCGGGTTGGATCTGGGTTCCACGCTACCGACGGGCGCGCTGACGCGCAGCGTTGCGCAGGATGTGGGCGCGGCGTATGCACAGGCGCTGTCCCAACGTGTTTTACCGGACGAAAGCCCGGTAGACAAACGGCTTTCCACAACCGTCACGCTGTATTTTCCCCTTTCCGCCGTCATTGGGGTGATGTCCGAGGCGCGGAACCTTTCCTTCACCAGCCAATCGCCGGAAAGCATGGTGGAACGGATTTTGCAGGAGATCAGCGAAGGCCCGGCGACTGTGACCGGTTCTCCCGCGCTGCCGTTGCTTTCGGAGCTGCTGACGGTACCGCCTGTGGTTGCGGAGCCAAAGGATGGGGGCGGCAGGCAGATTACGCTCCGTTTTGACGCTACTCTGGATGATATGTTGACTGCGGTCGGCATCACCCGAGCGGCCTGCATGGCGGCGCTCACCTATACGCTTTGCACCTTTATGCCCAACGTAGAAGGGCTGATTGTGTATATTGGCAACGAGCGGATTGACCATTTGCTGCTGGACGGCGCATCGGGACTGCTTTTTGAAGATGGAATCCAACGCCGAAGCCTGTTTGCCGCGCTGCTTATGGATCGGTGCACCCTGTACCTGGCAGACGGTCAAGGCGCAACGCTGGTTGAAACCAAACGCCCCATTCCATTTTACCAGCGAACGCAACCCCGAGCGCTTCTGCTGGAGCTGTTTCGGGGGCCGACGGTCGCGGACAGCGTTCAGGGGTTGCTTCCGGTTGCGCCAGCGAGTTTGCTGAGCGATGCGGATATTTTGGGGCTGGCGTTGAACGATCAAACCCTGCTGGTGAACCTTTCCAACAAATTTGAACAGGTGGGGGAATCCATCAGCAGGCAGCAGGATCGATTACTTGCCTATGCGTTGGTCAACACCCTGCTTTGCGGGAAGCGGGCCAATCGGGTCAGCTTCTTTGTGGGAGGGAAAACGCCAGCCGGTTTTACCGGTGAAATTGACTGGGCCGGGCCATTCTACGCCAACCGAGGGCTGGCGCACACTCCGTAAGCCAGCGCGGGTGCTGAGCAACGCAAGCATTAGAAAAATAACCTGACCCGGCGCGGCATACGCGCTGGGTCAGGTTATGGAAAGGGCAATGTGCCATACCGATCGCATGTAGCTTTGCGGGCTGTTCGCTCGTCCGTTGGTTAGGCGTTGCGGCGTATGGTTTGGGTAGAATGCCAATCCCGGCAGGGTTTACATCCTGATACCCTACCAAAGGTGAAGCCCTCAGACTGTAAGTGCTCATGGTTATGCCGCTTGCCTTATGGCCCTGTGAGCAGTTCGCTCGCTTGTTTCCTATGCGGCGGCATCAGACTTTGGGGTTCCACCTCAAACCCCGCCATGGCTATCATCCCTGGAAACCGAGAGGGATCACATATCTTTGTTCGCCTGTTTTGACAGGCGTGTGGCTTGATCCCAGCGCCCGAACAAATGTTTTGCTCTTGCCCGATTTCGCTACGGCGATGGATTTAAGCAGCGCCGCCCGGCGGGAATGCCATACCGGGCGGCGCTTATTTCAATGCTGTTCCGATTGCAGGGATTCAAGACGGCCGATAAAATCCTCATACACACCGGGATCACTGTCCGGAATCACGGTCGCGCCCACGGATTTTTCATAAAAAGGAACAGGGCCGACCCCGCCGATAATCGCGTAAGCATACCCTTCATCATGGAGGGCACGCAACGCGCGAATCAGCAATGCCTTGCCAACCCCTTTGCCACGGTAGGCGGGGTTGACGGCCGTAGGGCCAAAGAAATCGGGCGCGGTGGCGTTGTAGCAGGCATATCCGATGATTTTAGCGCCGTCGGTGGCCACAAAAGCGCTGATGGGCGTGTGACTGAAGCAAACGTCGCATTCACCGGCGGCGCTAACCGTCGAAAGCTTTTCCACAAAGGGCAGCACACGGAACTTGTCTGGCGCCATCGCCCGGCGAATGATGACGCCCTCCTTTGCCAATGAGGTTTCCACATCATCCTTGGGCAGTTTTAACAGGTTCACCAGCATATCAGGCATGGAGTTCACAGTCCTTTCCAATCATTTGCAGTGACATCCGCGCCGCGCCGTGGGCCGCATCCGCCTGCGGTTCAAAACCGCGCAGGGCGGGGTAACGTTGAGTAAGCGCGTCCGCAACAGCGGTACGAACGGGCGGCATGCGTAACAAAATGCTTCCGGTAAAGGCGATGCGTTCATTTTGCAAACCTAAGCGGTCAATGACGGTGGTGGCCAGCAGGGTAAGCTCCTTGGCCGCCTTTTGGAGAATTTGACAGGCCGCCTGATCTGAACCCGCTTCCAGCACCAAGGGCGCAAGCGCGGCGATTTTCGCTTTTTCAAAACCGATATGGTACAGGTTATGCAGGATGGAAGGCACATCCGCCCAGCTTTGATCGGCGGAGAGCAACTCGGTGAGCTTCGTAGGGTGGATTCGGCCGTCCCCTGCCCTCAGCACAGCGGTGAGGATATCGCGACCGATCGCGTACCCGCTTCCCTCATCGTCCACCAGATAGCCATAGCCGCCCGAACGCGCGGTATCGCCCTGCCGGTTTCGGCCATAGCAGATGGAACCTGTGCCCGCGACAAGTACCGCGCCATACGGCCCGACCGCGCCATACAGCGCGGATTCCTGATCGCCCACCAGTTGAAACCGCTCATGGTAACCGTTTTCGGAAAGCAGCCTGCCCAGCAGCGATGAAACGTCTGGATTGCTCACGCCGGCCGAGGAAACCGTCAGAGCGGTACAGCGGCCAAGCGTTTCCATCCACCGCAGCGCCTCGGAAACCGTGCGGCATACTTCGGTTTCAGAGGTTCCGTTTGGGTTGAGCGGGCCAAAGGTATGCTCCGCGAACGGTTCCCCGCCAGCCGACAGACAAACAACCCGGGTTTTAGTGCCGCCGCCATCCCAGCCGGCCACATATGTGTCCATTTCCTTTACCTCAATTGCACGGGGAGCGTGCCCGTGGCGGAGAGCCTTCCGGCCAGAATTTCCGCCAAAATCGGCAAGGTGCGAATGTCATAATCATACGCGGCGATGGCGCGCACATTTTCGGGCAGCTCGGCCAGATCATAGGGGTTGCGCAGAGCCACGACGCAAACCGGAAGGTTGAGTTTCGCGGCTTCGCGGACCAATTGGAGCTGACCCTTTCGCAAACGGGCGTTGTAGGTGCCAATCGTCAGGGAGGAATAATCGCCCGCATGGGCAAGCGCGACTGCGATTTCTGCCTGCGTCGGGTCCTGTGGGGTGATACGCGCATCCCCGCCCAAGCGTTGCCGCAGGGCATCCGCAAAACTCAGGGAAGCATCCTCCGGGCTGGAAGCCATCGTAGGGCGGAAGCGGTAACAGCCGAGGAACAGGGGCCGATCCCCCAGCGCAAACGGCGCGTCGTGAACCAGCGTGATCGCATCCCGCGTGATTTGCGCGCTGAGCGCGCGGTGCTCCGCGCAGCCAACCGTGCGCAGCGAAGCGGTCGCGTGAGGCATAGCCGCCTTATAACGCAAAATTTTCTCTGTGGATGCCTGCAACTCAGCCGCGTCCAGCATGCCATCTTCAAGCGCCTTCTGAGCGGCCTCTAACGCTTGGGACGCGAGCGAGGCGCTGTGGGAAACAAACACCAGATCGACCCCGGCCCGAAGCGCCGCGACGCTCCCTTTCACCGTGCCGTAATACTGCGCGATTGCGCCCATCATCATGCAATCCGAAATCACCAGCCCCTGAAAGCCCATGCGGGTTTTCAGCAGATCGGTAAGAATGCGGCGGGACATGGTCGCGGGCACGCCGTCCGGCTCCAACCGCGGAAAAAGGATGTGCGTGGTCATCACCGCCGGCACGCCCGCGTCAATCGCGGCCTGAAACGGTAAAAGCTCGCAGGCGAGGAGCTCCTCCAGCGATTTGTCTACGCAGGGCAAGCCCAGATGGGAATCCACCGCGGTATCGCCATGGCCGGGAAAGTGCTTCAGGGAACAAAGGACGCCGCTTTCCATCAGCCCCTGAGCCATGGCAACGCCATAACGGGCCACCTGCGCGGGGGTATCGCCATAACTGCGCACGCCGATCACCGGGTTGTTGGGGTTGCTGTTAACATCCATGACGGGCGCAAGGTTAAAATTGACGCCCATGGCCAGCAGTTCCTCGCCGGTAATACGGCCCGCAATTCTTGCGTTTTCGGGGTTTCCGGTAGCGGCAACGGCCATGGCGCTGGGAAAAATGGTCGCGTCCTCCTTCAGGCGGGAAACGGCGCCGCCTTCCTGATCGATGGTAATCATCGGCGGATAGCCCGTTGCCTCCAGAACCAACGCGCGAATCTGCTCGCACAGGTTTTTCAGCTGCACCTTATCCACAACGTTATACTCAAACAGGATTACATTGCCGATTTTGTGGCTGCGCACGTTATCGATAAACTCCCGCGTCATCTCCGGGCCTTGAAAGCCGGTCACCAAATGCTGACCTAGCGCAGTTTGCATATCCATGGGTTAATCGCCTCCATTTAAGTGATAGGGCAAGCATCGCTTTGCAAACGCCGCGCAATCCGCCTGCGCTTCGCCGAGCCATTCATGGGCGCTTTGCCCGCGGCGCAACCGGTCGTTGCCGCTCAGCAGATCCAGCGCCGGCCGGTCAAATTCCTGACCCGGCGGTAAAAAGGCAAAATCAGACGGCCAGAGCGAACGGATGGCATCCAAAAGCCGAACCCCGACCGTGACCGAAAAACAGGCATGCGCATCCGTGAGCAGTATTTTTACACCGGAACAGGCGACGCCCGCATATTTTCTTTCGGCAGGCGTAAAATGGGCGGGGATAAACGCCACGCCCGGCAGGCTGAGGCTGTTCATATGCTCCGCAAGGCGTTCGCCGTCGATGTAGGGTGCGCCAATCAGCAAAAAGGGATCGGCGGTTCCCCTGCCTTCGGACACATTCACGCCTTCCAGCAAACAGGTGCCCGGATACAGCAGCGCGTTTTCAAAATGCTGCAATGCCGGACTTGGCGGTATCCAGGGCAATCCCGTGTCGCAATGCAGTTGATGTCGCCGCCAACCGGCCACAGGCACAACGGTCAAATCGCAACCGCAGCGCCTTTCGGCATTAACCATCATGGCAAACTCCCCGGCCGTGAGCCCGTAACGGATGGGCAGATCATAATCGCCAATGAAGCTGTGGCAATCGGCGGCAAGCGCGCAGCCTTCAATCACCGCCCCGCCCAGCGGGTTAACGCGGTCCAGCACCACAAGCGGCACATGGGTTCGGCCGCAATCCTCCACGGTATACAGCAGGGTGGTGATATAGGTGTAGAAGCGCGCGCCGACATCCGCCATATCGTACACAACAACATCCACATCCCTAAGCATATTCTCCGTAAACCGTTTGGATTCCTTGCGGTACAAGCTGAATACCGGAAGGTTTGTACGGGGGTCGGTGCCGGCGGCAACATCATTGCCCGCCGCCGCGTCGCCCCGGATCCCGTGCTCCGGGCCGAAAAGGGTGGTTACGCGAACCCCGGCGCTCATGAGCGCGTCCAGATTGCGTTGCAGTTGCGCGTTTAAACCGGCAGCAGAGGTGAGCAGCCCAACCCTTTGGCCGGAAAGCAAGCCCAGCCAACGCTCTGGCCGATCGATACCGTTGAGAATCAGAAAAATCCCTCCTTGACAAAACAGGTTCCCGGGTACAAAATGGGGTGAAAGTAAATTACGCAAGGGAATGTAAATGATGAAACAATTACAGGACATTGTAGTAAAAGCCAGGAAAACGGTGATCGGGCTGATGAGCGGAACCTCTGCGGACGGGATCGACGCGGCGCTGGTCCGGGTTGAGGGCTATGCCCTTGACACGCGGGTGGAAACGCTTGGTTTTGTTACCTTGCCGTTTGCGCCGGAGGTTCGGCAGCGCATCCTTGCGCTGGCCGGCGGCGAAACGGGCGGCAGCCGCGAGCTGTGCCTGATGAGCTTTCTGCTGGGGCAACTGTCCGCGGAAGCCTGCCACGCGGTATGCGCTCAGGCAAGATTTCCCGAAACTGAAATCGACCTGATTGGCAGCCATGGGCAAACCCTCTGGCATATTCCGTGCGCGGAAACCTACTTGGGGCATTCCCTGACCGCCACCTGCCAAATCGGCGAAGCCTCGATCCTCAACGAAGCGTTTGATTGCCCGGTTGTCAGCGATTTTCGCGTGCGCGATATGGCCGCGGGCGGGCAGGGCGCGCCGCTGGTGCCATACACGGAATACCTCCTGTACCGCAGCGAAACGGAAACGGTCGCCCTGCAAAACATCGGCGGCATTGGAAACATCACCCTGCTGCCTCAAAAGGGCACGCTGAGCGACACCTACGCCTTTGACACCGGCCCCGGCAATATGGTCATGGACGCGCTGGTCACCCGCATGACCGGGGGAAAGCAAACCTATGATGACGGCGGCCGGATCGCGGCAAGCGGCAGGCTCCATACCGGATTGCTGCAATGGATGCTGAAGGATGACTATCTTTCGATGCAGCCCCCAAAAACCACAGGGCGGGAGCGTTACGGCGCGGCGTATGTGGAACGGCTGGCGAGGGAGGCGGAACGGCTGAACGTGCCGGAGGCCGATCAGGTGGCGACGGCCACCCGCTTTACGGCGGAAAGCATTGCCGAGGGTATCCGGCGCTTTGCGAAACCCAAACCAGATCGGCTGATTGTGGGCGGCGGGGGTAGCTGCAACGACACGCTGATGCGCTTTCTGGCACAGGCTCTGCCGGGCATCTGGGTCATGACCAACGAAGCCTTGGGCTACAACAGCGACGCGAAGGAAGCGGTGGCATTTGCCATTTTGGCGAACGAATGCGTGCACGGCGTATGCAACAACGCGCCGAAGGCTACCGGGGCGCGTCACCCTGCCGTGCTGGGGAAAATCAGCCTGTAAGGCCGGTTTACGCATACAGGGAATCCTTCGGTCTGATGGCCGCGTACCCCGCGCAGGCCGCGCTTGCCTTGCCCCCTCAACAACCTTACAGGAGGCCTTATGACCAACATCGAAATCCGTACCCGGGATATCTATGAGAACCTGACCCCTGTGGAACAGAAGGTGGCCGCCTTTTTTCTGGCGGATGTGAACAGCGTATTCCATATGCCCATCGCTCGGCTGGCGGAGGTGTCGGGCGCAAGTCAGGTGGCGTGGGTGCGTTTCAGCAAATCGCTGGGGTTTTATGGGCTGAAGGATTTAAAGAAGGAACTGTTTTCGGAGCTGAACCGCGCGGCGGATACCCAGCAGAGCGGCGAGGAACCGCTGTATGCGGATATTTCCGGCAACAACACGGTGGCGCAGATGGCGGAAACCGTTTGCGCGGGGAGCATTCAGGCGATTGAGGAAACCCTTCACCTTGCTAATGAAAGCGTGATGGAGCACGTTGCGGAACGGATGATCAAGGCGGATTCCATCAAGATTTTCGGCGTGGGCGCTTCCGCGCTGGTTGCCGAGGATTTTTATAACAAGCTGCTGCGCATCGGCAAAAACGTGGTGTTTTGCCGCGACAACCATATCCAGCTGACGTATGCCGCCAACCTGACCGCCAAAGACGTCGCCTTTTTCATTTCCTATTCAGGCTGCACGCGCGAGGTGGTGGAAACGCTGAACATTGCCAAGGCCCGTGGCGCGACGATTGTCACGGTCACCAAGTTTGGCAAGCTGCCTATGGTGCTCAAGAGCGATTACGCCCTGTTTACCGCATGCCCGGAGGTCTACCGGCGAAGCGGAGCCATGAGCAGTCGCATTGCGCAGCTGATTGTGGTGGATATGATCTACACCATTATGGCCAACATGGATTATCACCGCGTAAAGCCCATGCTGGAAAACAGCTACAACAGTTGCAGCCCACACCGCGTTACGCAGGGCTGACGCATTTTTTAACTGCCTTGGCAATATGGCCGCCGGCGGCGTTAAGCGCTGCGCCGGCTTGCTTTTCGTCCAGCTTGCACAAAAGCATTACGATGGCCACTTTGCAGGAAAAGCCGCACTGTGCCAGCGTTTTTCGAGCGGTCGCGTCATTCGCGCCGGTTGCGCGCATCACGATGGAAACGGCGCGCTCGCACAGCTTTTCGTTGGTTGCTTTCACATCCACCATCAGGTTGCCGTATACCTTGCCGCGTTTAATCATCACGCCGGTGGAAAGCATGTTGAGCACCATCTTTTGCGCGGTGCCGCTTTTCATGCGCGTGGAGCCGGTAATCACTTCCGGGCCGGGCAGGGGGGTGATGGCGACGTCCGCGTGGCGGGACAGTTCCGAATTGGCGCTGCAGGATAGGGCGATGGCCGGCGCGCCGATGGAGCGCGCATAATCCATCGCGCCCAGCACATACGGCGTGCGGCCGCTGGCCGCGATGCCCACCAGAGCGTCATCCCGGTTAAAATGAATGGCCTCCAGATCAATGCGCCCCTGACCGTAATCGTCCTCCGCGCCTTCGATGGCTTTGATAAAGGCTTTTTCGCCTCCGGCAATCAGCCCCACCACAAGGCTGGGGTCGGTGCCAAAGGTAGGAGGGCATTCCGCGGCGTCCAGCATCCCCAAACGGCCGGAGGTTCCACAACCGCAGTACACCAGACGGCCGCCTTTGTCCATTTGCTGCACAATGCGCTCGATGGCTACGGCAATGGAGGGCAGCACCAGCTGAACCGCTTCGGCCACCAGATGATCCTCGTCGTTAATCATGCGGACCATCTCAAGCGTAGTAACACGGTCAATTTCCCGCGTATGAGGGTTGATCTGCTCGGTATCGATTTGATTGAGTTTGATCATAAAACGCTCCTTGGCTTAGCCTTTGACAGAGCCGACCGTCAGGCCCTTGACAAAGTATTTTTGCAGGAAAGGATACAGGATAATAATCGGCAAAGTCGAGGTAATGATGACCGCGGATTTGATCGAGATGGCAATGGTGGATTTATCGCCAAACCCAGCCGCGTCGCCAACCATGGAGGTGCCGTTGACGATGTTGCGCAGGAAAAGCATGACCGGGAACTGGCTTGTGTTGAGGTAAATGAGGCCGTTGAACCAGTCGTTCCAGAAGAAAACGGCGGTATACAGGCCGACGGTAGCAAGCCCGGCGGTGGATAGCGGCAAAATGATGCGCACAAGGATGCCGAAGTAATTCAGCCCGTCAATCAGCGCGGCTTCCTCGATCTCTCCGGGCAGCGCGCGAAAGAAATTGACCAGAATAATCAGGTTGAACTGGTTGATGGCAAAGGGAATCAGCATTGCCCAAACGCTGCCTGTCAAGCCCAGATTGGAGATCAGCAGGTAGTTGGGGATCAGGCCTCCGGTAAAGAACATGGAGAACACGACCAGCTTCATAAAAAGCTTTTGACCGCGTAAAAAGCTTTTGGAAAGCGGATAGGCAAAAAGCGTGGTGAGCGTGAGTGAAATCGCGGTGCCGGCTACGGTGTAAAAAATCGTGTTGCCGTAGGCGCGGAAAAAGTTGGGGTAATTCACGATCTGCTCATAGCTACCAAGGTTGAAGCCCACCGGCCAAAAGCTAACCCGGCCGTTGACAATCGCTTTCGCGTCGGACAGGGACAAAGCCAGCATGTAAATAAAGGGTACCAGGCATACCAGAAGCGTGAATACCATCACAACGTAAATCGCAATATCCAGAATCACGCTGCCAATGCCGCTGTGGCGGCGATTGCTAAACCGTTTCATTTGCGCTCGCCCCCCTTAATAGATGCTTTCGCCGGTAACCTTGCGGCTGAAATAGTTGCTGCTGGTTACCAGAAACACGCCGATGACGCCGCTGAAAAGGCCGATGGCCGTCGCGTAGGAATAGTTCTGATTCGCCAGGCCGACGCGGTACACCAGCGTATCAATGATATCGCTCACGGCGGAATTGGAAGGCGTGTACATCAGCAGAACCTTTTCAAACCCGAGGGAGAGCAGCCGACCCACGTTGAGGATGAACATGACCATAATGGTAGGCAGAATGGAGGGAATCGTAACATACAGGATTTGTTGAAAGCGCGTTGCGCCATCAATGGTTGCCGCCTCAAACAGATCGTTCGAGATGCCCGTGATGGCCGCCAGATAGATGATCGCCGTCCAACCGGTATACTGCCACGTATCGGTGAGCACGTATAAAAAGCGGAAATATTGCGGCTCATTCATAAAATAAGTGGGCGCGATTCCGAAATGATCCTGTAAAAAACGGTTGAGCAGGCCGCCGGAAGGGCTGAGCAATTCGCTCAGAATGGCGATGACCACAACCGTGGAAATAAACCTTGGCATGTAGGAAACGGTTTGCACCAGCTTTTTGAAACGCAGGGCGCGAACCTCGTTGAGCATGATGGCAAAAATGATGGGGACGGGAAAATTGACAATCAGATTGACCAGCGAAAGCACGAGCGTATTTTTGAAGGCGTTCCAGAAGGACGCGTCGGCCATGAACTTTTGAAAGTACCGCAGGCCAACCCATTCCGTTCCGTAGGGGCCCATGGCGGGGCGATAACGCCGGAACGCCAGAATGTTGCCAAACATCGGTACATATTTAAACAGCACAAAATACAGCACCGGCAGAATCAGCATCGCATAGAGTTGCCAGTAGCGGCGAAAATGTCGCCCGAACGGCTGACGGTAGGATAGGGCGTTTTCGGGCTTCTGAGCGCGCATGAGGCAGACCTCCTTTGTGTTGAAAGGAAGGCCGCGCAGCGGGTTTCCGTTGCGCGGCCGCCTTTTGGGGGTGATACGGCCTGACGCTTTGCAGGGTCAGGCCGTAAGGGAGGGAGAATTACTTCGCCATGTTGTCGTTGTACAGCTTGCAGAAATCATCAATGCCCTTGGTTTGCATTTCGGCTACATACGCATCCCAGTCGGTATCAATGGATTTCTTGCCGGTGAGGAATGCGTCGTTCCAAATTTCCCACGCGTCATTCAGCGGGGTCTGGAGCAGGCCGGCGTCCTCGGCGGTCAGATCGTCAAACATCGGAGAAGGCGGAATGGGCTGGATCACATCGCCCATGTCGCGCACGGTCGCGTTGATGGCCGCATAGTTTTCATCGTACTTGGTCATTTCACGCGCATTGTACCACACCATCTGCGTTACGTCCGAGCCGCAGCCGTACTTGACCTGCAGGGTCTTGTACACGCCGTCGGGGGCGTTCACAAGCTCGTCGGAATAGGTGATTTGCCCGTCTTTTTCGGTGTAGGTAACGCCGTCCACGCCCAGGCACCAGATTTTCGCGGCTTCTTCGGAGAAGAAGGCGGCGTCGATGGTTTTTACAACCTGCTCAAAATCGGCGCGTTTGCTGGTGGCAATGGGGAACATGATGCCGTTGCCTGTCGAGCTCTTGGGCTGATGGTGCGCGCCCGCGGGGCCTTCCAGCGCCGGGTACATGTTAAGTTTGAAGCCTTCGATTTCGGAAGCCGCGGTTACGCCACCGATCTGGTCATAATAGGCGTAGGTGGCCATGGAGGCGCCGGTCGCCATCTTCTGGCTCCACATATCGCCATCGATCGGGTCCGCCATTTCCGGATCCAGCAGGCCTTCGGCGTACAGCTTCGCAAAGAAGGTGATGTACGCTTTGTACTGATCGCTGGTCGCGCCCGCAAAATAGGTTTTGTTGGTGTAATCCCAGCTGAGGGTGTTGGAACCGGAGGAGCTGTTTTTGCCAAGGCTGATGCCCCAGGAAGGCATCGTCATGCGGTACAGCACGCGCGGGCCAGCAAGGATGGTCAGCGGATAGCTGTCGGGATAGTCCGCTTTGTAGGCCTTCAGAATCGCGTACAGGTCATCAAACGTCTTGGGGGCGCTCAGGCCCTTGGAGGTCAGATAATCCTCGCGCAGGATCAGGCCGCCGTCGTAGAAGGGGATATCCGTCAGCGAAGGCAGGTAATAGAGCTTGCCGTCGCTGAGCTTGAGCGAGTTCACCGCGTCCGTCAGGCCAAACTCCTCAACGCGGGCGTTGAAGTTGGGCGTCCAGTCGGAGTAATCGCTTACGGGCACCAGCGCGCCATTGAGCGCGAGGGAGCCGTTCTCGCCTTTGGTGGTCTGGTAGAGAATCACGTCCGGGGTATTGGTGCCGGTGTTCAGGGCCAGGGAGACCTTTGTTGCGTAATCCGCGATCGGAATCACTTCAAAGGTAAAATCGACGTTGAACTTCTCCTCGATGGTCTTAACGGCCAGCCAATCCTCCTGGAAGGGCAGGGTCGCGTTGTCGGAGTAGTACAGCGTGATCTTGATAGGCTCCCCGCCGGCTGCGGTTTCCGCAACGGCGGCGAAGGAGACGCAGGTCAGGACCATCGCTACTGTAAGAGCAAGCGCCAGTAGTTTTTTCATGGATTCTCCTCCTTACAACAATTACAACAGCCATCGAACCAAACAAAATTTCATTGAGTATGGCGAACGACGAACTATTGTTTTACAAGCGAAGTCTAACTTTGTTTCATGGGGTTGTCAAGTTATCGCTGAATTTTTCAAGCGGCGTGCAAAGCGCGTGGATACAATTGTGCAACATGCACAAAACAAAGCCGTGCATTTTGATTTTGTATTATCCGAGCCTGCGATGTGTAAAAATAATTACAGAAATATACGGCACTTTTGAAACACAGCGGTTAACCCTACTCTGTTTGATACAGTTTCTGCCTTTGCGACCGAGGGGATGCAAAGCGCTGAAAACGGATGCAGCTTTACCGAGCGAGGTTTTTCGTCGATTTGTGAAATAAAACTACGAAATCCAAATATCACAGCATAAACAATGAATTTTACGGGAGTTGCGCATTCGGAGGAACAACAAAGAGGTTCAATGGTGCGGCAGATGAAGCCGCCGGGTTCGGCTCGCAACCGGAAAGAAACGCCCTGGATGCGAAGGCTGTATATAATAGGTAACGCGATCAAACGATGCTTTGGCAGGCTGAAGAATCCGCGCTTCCCCTGTTGTGGGATTAAGCCAGAAATGCAGATTGGCAATCGGTTCTCTCGATTTTTGATACCGAACATTCGGCCACCCCGGAAGGTCCACGCCGCCGTCTTTGGGCATACAACTGTACAACGCCCATTCCGGCTGATCTTTCAATACGATACGGGAATGTAAACGAATTTTACAGGAAAGGCAAATTGCTATTGCGTGCATACTGGAACCGTAGTATAATCATCGCCTGTGGAGGGTGACAAAGTCGTTACAACAGCTTGTCCGATAGCTCAAGTGCGCCTCTGAAAACGGGTACGCCCGCGTTTCCGAAATGCGCGCTTGCAGTATTGCTGTTTGTATCGCGGCGGTTCTGCCGTATATCTTTGAACATCAGGTTTTCCCCTCGCCGGTTGTCTGTTGTATGCGGGCAAGCCGTTGGCGTCCGGATTCCGTCCAACCCGTTTGCTGGCGTGAACGGTTTGCACACAGGTAAAATTGACCCCAAAATGAAATGATTTTTCCGGCGTAAAGCCGTTGGCCTGCCGGGAACCGAAACCGAGAGGGGAGATCTTCCAATGAAATTGGTAAAATGCCCGCGCTGTGACCTGAATTATATTCAGGAAACCGAGAAATACTGCAAAGTCTGCCTTCGGGAGCTGAAAGGCGAGCAGGTGCAGGAAGAAATGGAGCTTTGCTCCATCTGCAACGCCGCGCCCGCGCTGCCCGGAAAAGATGTTTGCCTGAGCTGCTTGAAGGAAATGCAACAAAACGCCTCGGATGACGATGCAAACGAGGATCACGAAGCCGTGGACGAAAGCACCATCGGCCTCAATTCGGTGAGCACCATGGATGAAATTATCCCGCAGGTTCATGAGGATATTCCGGAACATGAGTACGGCGAAATTGAGAACGAGCTTTCGCTGGAAAGCGTGATCGAGGACGAGCAGAAGGACGACGAGGACGAAGATAACGAGCAGAACAAGGATTGACAGATCGGCGCGCCGAAAGCGATCCGGCGCAGACACATGCCGGCGATCGGCTGAGAAAGAAGCTTTCTGAGGAGATGACGGAAGCTTTAGCGGAAAGATAGCCGATCCGGGCCGGTAAGCGCGCCTGCTTTGGGCGGCGCGCCCGGCCGTGAGGCGATCAGGAAACGAGGCGTACGATGGCGATATTTGCGATCGGAGATTTACACCTGTCCAGCAACGGTGAAAAACCCATGAACGTATTTGGCCAACAGTGGGACAATCACTTTGCGACCATTTGCGCGCGCTGGCAGGAACGGGTCCGGCCGACAGATACCGTTCTGATACCGGGGGACATCAGTTGGGCGATGCAGTTTGAAGAAGTGCAGGCCGATCTGCAAAGCATTGCGCAACTGCCCGGCACCAAAATCCTGCTTCGCGGCAATCACGATTATTGGTGGAGCTCAATTTCCCGCCTGCGCGGCTACTTACCCGCTGGGATGCTGGCGTTGCAAAACGACTCGGTGGCGCTGAACGGCATCGCGATTTGCGGCACGCGAGGCTGGAATTTCCCAACCGAGCAATACCAGCTGGATGCGCAGGAAATGAAGATTTACCGCCGGGAACTGATTCGGCTTCAAATGGCGCTGGACAGCGCACAAAAAACCGGTTTGCCGATCTTGGCCATGACGCATTTTCCGCCTTTGCTGACCGACCACCGCGACACGGAGTTTACCGCCATGCTGGAACAATACGGCGTGAAGCTTTGCGTGTATGGGCACCTGCACGGCATCGGGATTCAAAACGGGTTTTCGGGAACCCACCGCGACGTGGCGTATCAGCTGGTATCCTGTGATTCGATTGATTTCGCGCCGGTATGCGTGTGGGAAGATGCGTAAACCCACCTCGGGTTTGGCCGGCAATGAGGCCGCGCACCTTGGTACATACAGTTAATCAGCCATCCTCATTATTTCGATTAGTATTTTTTGAAAGCCTTTGCCGCATCGAAAACGGGTTAAAAGTGAAACCCTTGTCAGGGTGCCCGGGTGAAACATCCGCTGGCGTTTGGCCGAAACCCAGAAACCTGATACCACAGCATGCGAGACCACGCGAGCGAAGGGGTCGCGCGGCTGTGAGGCGAGCGGCATACCCTTTATACAATTTCTTTCACAACCCTGAGCCTGCCGAAATTCGGCAGGTTTTTTGTTACCCTTGGCGCGCTATCAAGGTTCGATCAAATGGTAACGCACGTGAAACTGAAATTTTATAGAAATGTAACAATAGGAAACGCAATCCTTTTTGAATGGAAAACATCAGCCTGTAAGGTAAATCAGCATGCCTGTAACCCTGATTTGATATGCCTTTGAAAGAAATTCTCCGGTTTTGAAAAGCACTTAAAACATGCAAAACCCTGATAAAATCAAGGTTTAGAGAATGAACGTTTGCGTTGACGGGTAACAGGAAGTGGGAGATAATGGTGACAAATCCCTAATAGTGGTGAAAAGTGGGGGAAGGAGAGGGTCGAACGATGGCGGAGAATCACACTCCTGACGAACCATTCGCAGGGACGCAGGCAAGAGCATCCGCCAAGTATGAGTTCTTCGGCTCCTTTTCACACGCGATCGACGCCAAGGGGCGAATTATAATCCCCAACGTTTATCGTGAAACCTTGGGAGAAATCTTCACCATCGGCCCTACGAGAGAGTTTAAGGGAATTGCGCTGTACCCCAACGAAGTGTTTGATCTTATCCGGGCGGAGCTAAGCGCCATGAACCAGCGCAAGCCCTTCGTGCAAACGTATACCATGCAGTTTTACAAGCTCAGTTACCGTGGCATGCAGGCGGATGCGCAGGGCAGAGTGCTGCTGCCGCCGAAACTCCGGCAACGCATCCTGGGCGAGGCTAAGGATTTGGAAATCAGCGGCGGGGCCGATCATGTGCGCATTCAGGACGTTGCGGCGGCAGACGCGTCGGATTTGCTGTTTATGCAAAACCTGGACGACATTCTGGAGCGCATGGGGGATCTCAACACAGACGGACGAATTTGATGAAGGAGGCAACGTTTCATGGCACAGACAGGCAGAGTATACGATTCCTTTCACGAGTATGATTCGGATCGGTTTATTCCCAACGATCATTTTTATGTACGTTCCTCCGTTTATCTGCCCAGCAGCGATGTGGACCTGCGCACCGGCATGCTTCGGGACGATGTACGCAGACCCGGGCGCACGCAGGCGTTGCGTATGGAAGCGGAAAAACTGGACGAGGAGTTCGGGCGGATGGACGCCGCCTTGCAGGCGCGTAAAAATGAAAAAGGCCTCAGAATTTCTCTGCGTTCCGCCTTTGTACTGGTGATGACGGTGGCGGTGGCTTTCGCGCTGGTATTGCTGGTGCAAACCGGCACGCTTGCCCAACGCCAGCGAAGCCTGAAAACCCTGAACCAGCGCATGGAGGAAATTAAAACCGCGAACGCCGATCTGCAAAGCCAGATTACCGAAGCCAGCGATTCCTCCACCATCTGCTATGCGGCGGCGCGCGATTTGGGCATGGTGCCCGCCTCCTCGGCGCAGGCGATCCACCTGACGGCCGTAGACACCCGCCCCAACAGCGCGGACGCGGTAGTGAGCGCCTCCGCGCAGGCACAGGGCGCGACGCAGGCGCAAACGGAGGATTCCGGGGCGCAGCAAACGGAGGTTGCGCCGTAGAACGATCTATTTCATCGTTAACCGTATACAGCCGATTTCGGACGGGTTAAGCTGTAACGCTCGCCTCCTTGCCTGATCTACCGAATGTAGCCGATTTCAGCCGATTAAAACCATACCGCCGTCCCCAAGCGGGGCGGCGGTTAACCGAAGCATCTGATGCGTCAAGGAGGAACTGGAGCCTATCAAGGCAAACTCCGAGTAACCTGGCGGGGGCGGCAGAATCTTACGGCAAAGTGTACCCCTTCGCTGGACAAATCAGGGCAGATGTGCTACTTTATATACGCCGTAAAACGATCTTGCCATCGGGTATTTCCGTTCCGGTCAGGTTCGCGCCCGTTTGGGGGCGACAACGGAGCGCCGGTTCCGATCCAGCTAAGGTGGAAACGGTTTTGCACCTTCGTTAACGATGTGGAAACCGAAAACGCCCCGGATTTGGCTGCTCACCGACGCCCGGAATGTTGCCGATTGCCGTGCGCAATGACGCGGCGAACGCGGGCAGGAGTGATGGCCCGGCAAGATTCCTAGCATACTTTTGGAGGCTGGCTGTATGTTGCTCAAGGAGCTTTTACAAGATGTTCCCGGAATAACGGAAACACAGGGGAGCCTGGAAACCGACATTGGCGCGCTTTCCATCAACAGCCGCGAAAAAACAAAACGAGGGCTGTTCTTCTGTATTTCGGGCGCAAAGTTCGATGCGCATGATTTTGCTGCGCAGGCTGTGGAAAACGGCTGCGTAGCGCTTGTCGTTTCCCGATTTTTGGAAAATGTAGACGTGCCGCAGGTGAAGGCGGAAAATGTTCGCTCGGCCATGGCATACCTGGCCGGTGCTTTTTTTGGGCATGCGGACCGTCAGCTGCGGTTGATCGGCGTATCCGGCACCAAAGGGAAAACGACCACCAGTTATCTTCTCAAGGCCATTATGGAAAAAGCGGGGTTCAAGGTAGGGCTGATCGGCACGACCGGCAATATGATTGGCGATGAGCATATTCACAGCAATTTGACCACCCCGGACCCGATTGACCTGCACCGCTGCTTCCGGCAGATGGTGGATGCGGGCGTGCAGGTGGTCAGCATGGAAGTCAGCGCGCACGCGATTGATATGCGGCGGCTGGATGGCCTCACGTTTGAAGCGGCATGCTATACCAACCTTTCGCAGGATCATCTGGATTATTTTCATACCATGGAAAACTATTTCGAAACCAAAAAGAGTTTCTTTATGCACGGACAGGTGCTCAACGCCGCGCTGAATGCCGATGAGGAAACTTCGGCCAAGATTTTGGACGATATCAAGGTGCCATACCTGACTTTCGGCATCAGCGCCAATGCGGATCTGTTTGCGCGCGACATTGAAATCAGCGAAAACGGCGTGAACTTCTCCATCCAGTTGCGCGGCGTGGAATCGATGGATGTAAGCATGCAAATGACCGGCATGTTCAACGTCTATAACGCGTTGGCGGCGGCTTCGCTGGCTATGATCGTCGGGGTGGACAAAGAAGCTATCCGGGAGGGCCTTCGCAGCGTAAGGGCCGTGCCCGGCCGCATTGAAATGCTCGATACCGGAACGCCCTACAAGGTGATTTTGGACTACTCCCACTCGCCGGACGCGCTGGAGAACATCCTCACAACGGTGCGCATGTTTACCAAAAAGCGGCTGATTGTGCTGTTCGGCTGCGGCGGCGACCGCGACCACGGCAAGCGCCCCATCATGGGAGAAATCGGCGGTCGGCTTGCGGATTACTCCATTTTAACCAGCGACAATCCCCGTACCGAGGATCCGGATGCCATTCTGGAAGCGATTGAAGAAGGCATGAAGCTGACGCGCGGCAAGTACACCATTATTGAAAACCGCCGAGACGCCATCCGGTATGCCCTGCGCATGGGCCGCGAAGGCGATGTGATTATTCTGGCGGGCAAAGGCCATGAAACCTATCAGGACGTCATGGGCATCAAGCGGCCTTTTGATGAAAAAGTGGTTGTGAACGAGCTTTTGGAAGAAATGCGCAGTGAACGCTGAATCTTTACCGCGTAAAAGATGGGTGGGATATTCGTGCTCAGGTTAATCATTACGTTGATTCTTGCCATCGCGGCGATGCTTATGATAACGCCGCGCGTTTTGCCGGTGCTGCACCGCCTGAAGTTTGGCCAGACCATCAACCAACTGGGGCCGGAGAGCCACAAGGTGAAGCAGGGCACGCCGACGATGGGCGGGTTGATTTTTGCCGCGGTAACCGCCGTGCTCGCGCTTCTTTTGCACGGCGCGTGGTTTGGCAAGGCGGATTTTGGCCTGGCGCTGGTGGCGGTATCGCTTTTGAGCATGTCGATCGGCTTTGTGGACGATTATATCAAGATTGTAAAAAAGCGCAATTTAGGCCTGATCTGGTGGCAAAAAGTGATCGGACAGGTGTTGATTGGCTTTCTGTTTTCCCTTTACTGCTACCTGAACCCGTACGTCGGCAGCCGCATCCTTATACCCTTTGCCAATGTCAACTGGGATTTGGGCATTTGGTATGTGCCGGTCATGACGCTTACGGCGATGTTTGTGATTAACAGCGCAAACCTTCAGGATGGGTTGGACGGACTGCTCTCCAGCGTTGCCGCGGTAGGCAGCTTTGCGTGGGCCGCCGTTGCGCTGCTGGGCACTTTGGCTACCGGCATGTTTTACAGCGCGGCCGCAACCGAAAACTACGTGAACCTTGCCGTGTTCGCTTTGGCGCTCGCGGGGGGCTGCATCGGTTTTCTGCGGTTTAATTATAACCCTGCCAAAGTATTCATGGGGGATACGGGAAGCATGTTTATCGGCGGCGCGACCATCGGCATGGCGATGCTTTTACGGCAACCCCTGTTACTGTTTCTGATCGCGTTTACCATGATTGTAAGCTCGGTTTCCGTAATCCTGCAACGCCTGTATTTTAAGCTGACCCACGGAAAGCGAATTTTCAAGATGTCGCCGATTCACCATCATTTTGAACTGAGCGGGATGAACGAACCGCAGATTGTGACGCTGTATACGGCGGTGACGGGCGTTCTTTCCGTGATTGCGATCCTGTCCCTGCGGCTGATACCCTAAACCGCCGCGCAGGAGAATCACGCTTGGGAGGCATTTTTACATGAGGTATGAAAAAAAGCGCGTGCTGGTGATCGGCATGGCGCGCAGCGGGATTGCTGCAGCTCAGCTTTTGCTGAACCATGGCGCCATCCCGATCCTGTATGACGCTAAAAAAGCCGACGCGTTCGGCGATGATTTGCTACCGCTCTATTCAACGGCCTGCGAGTTTCACCTGGGGGAGGACCCCTTTGTGCTGCTTGATCCGTGCGACGCGGTGGTCATCAGCCCGGGGGTGCCGATTGACGCGCCGATTGTGAAAGCCGCCAAGGAGCAGGGATTGCCGCTGATTGGCGAGCTGGAACTGGCATACTCTCTTTTGCAGGGCGAAATGCTGGCAATTTCCGGTACCAACGGAAAAACGACCACCACCACCCTGCTGGGCAAAATGTTTGAAAACGCGGGCCGCATCACCCATGTCGCCGGGAATATCGGGTACCCGCTTTCCTCCGTGGCACTGTACAGTAAAAAGAGCGATGTGGTTGTGGTGGAGGTTTCCAGTTTTCAGCTGGAAAGCATCAAAACCTTTCACCCCTGCGTGGCGGCGCTGCTCAATATTACGGAAGACCATCTGAACCGTCACGGCACAATGGAGCAGTACATCCGCCTGAAACAGCGCATTTTTGAAAACCAGACGCAGGAGGATATCGCCATTCTCAATATGGATGATCCGATCCTGTATAAAATGTCGGACAAGGTCAAGGCGCGCGTCGCGTTTTTTTCACGCACGCAACCGGTGCAAAACGGCGCTTGCGTGGAGGACGGTAAAATTGTATGGCGCTGGAACGGCGTGATGAAACCGATTTGCGACGCGGATCAGATTTTGATACCCGGCCCGCACAACTTGGAAAACGCGCTTGCCGCGACCGCGATGGCGGCGGCGAGGGGAGTGCCGGCCGCTGTGATACGCCATACGCTGCAATCTTTTACAGGCGTTGAGCACCGCATTGAAAAGGTGCGCGTGTTTGAGGGCGTCACCTATATTAACGACAGCAAGGGCACAAACGTGGATAGCACCATCAAGGCCGTACAAAGCATGAAAGCCCCTACAGTGCTGATTTTGGGCGGCTATGATAAGCATACCGATTTTATGCCCCTGTGCAAAGAAATTGAGCAATCGGGGATGATTAGCCAAATTGTCGCCATGGGTCAGACTGCCCGGCAGATTACGCAAACGCTGGAGGAAGCCGGCTACCGCAACATCACTCAGGCGTACAGCATGGAGGATGCGGTGCAGAAAGCGCGCCGCCTGGCCACGGCTGGCGGCAATGTGATGTTATCGCCTGCCTGCGCAAGCTTTGATATGTTCCGCGATTATGAACAAAGGGGTCAGGTGTTTAAGGAGCTTGTACTTGCCTTCCAGTAAAGGCGGCTTCCAAACTGTGACCTTTCTAAACCCGCGTATCTAAGCGCCGCCGATGCGCCGCCATATTACCCCGGTGGCAACCGCCGGCAAGGCTGTTGACAGAACTGCTGCAAAGGTACTTTGGGTGCGGTTACGCAAAGCCCAGCATCGCAAGGTTTCGGTAAACGGCTGGCTATCCGGCAGGGTAGACGATTTATCGATTAGCCCCCAACATTGCGGCGCAAGCCTGTGAGAAACCTCTTTTGGGAAAGCGTGCGAAAATCTGCTTTATGAATGGCAGAAATGCCTGCGATTGAAACGATCCATCGATATCCGGCCGCCGGGCTTTTTCCCGGAAGGCGTATTTTGCTAATTTTGCCTGAACCATCCGGCGGTTTCAGTCAGTTTTGCGTAACGCCGGCGCGTTGCCAAACAACTGCGCCGGAGATGGAAAGGGGAGCGTTCGCATGAAAAAACCCAAGGAGCCGCAGCGCGACGAGCTGGAGCAATTTGAGGCTTACGGCGAGTACTCCTACGCGTACCGGCATGCGGCGGAGCAACGGAAATTGCATCAGAAGAACGGAAGAACCGAAGAAGGGGAACCGGAGTACGACCTTGCGGACGGCGCGGAAGCAGAAGCGGACAAGGCTGTACCGGAAGAAGAACTGATATCGCCGGAGGAACGCGCCAAAAGACGCTCCCGCGCCATCACCGGGCGGCTCATCTTTGTGCTGGCGGTTGCGGTTATCGCCATCATCGTTTTGCAGGGAACCGTTTTTCGGCTGCGCACGGTGTATGTGATTGGCAACGTAAAAAAAAGCGCGCAGGAGGTAGCCGCGGCTTCCGGACTGGTGAAAGGGCTGAACATCTTCTCCATATCGCCGGATGAGGTACAGGAAAACCTGAGCAGCGATCACACCATTGTTTTTTTGGGCCTGCAAAAGGAATACCCCAGCACCATCTACCTCTACATTTCCGAAAGGGAGCCGGTTGCTTCCACACAATGGCTCGGCTTGCAATATACCCTCGATGCGGAGGGGGTTGTGCTGGATGAAAACAGCTCGCTGGAACTGCCCGCCAACATGCCCAATGTAACGGGGTTGCAGGTGACCAACGTGCATACGGGCCAAAAACTCGAAGTGCGCAACCGCGAGCAGATACTGGCCTATTATGATATTATGTCAGAACTGGGTTTGCAGTATTATCGGGATCAAATTCGGGAAATCAACCTTTCGGATACGGACAATCTGTACCTGCTGACAGCTACAGGGATTTCCGTACGGTTGGGAACCCGCCAGTACATGAGGGCAAAAATCGGCGCGTTGCGCACAGATATCGCATATTTGCAACAACTGGGCAAAACCTCCGGCGTGCTGGATGTATCCATCCCGGAGGACGCTAAATACCGGCCGGAAAGTTAAACGGGAGTCGGCATGCCGGCAGGGGAAGAATCACGATATGGCTTTAGCTTTTCAAAAAAGATGGAAAAAGGATGAACCCCCTGGCAGGTTCCAAGGGTGAAAACTTGGCGAGGTTTGAGTTGAAGCGCCAAAGCTTGTTTCCGCAGCATTGGAATCAAAGCGCGCAAACAGCCCGCAGGGCTGTGAGGCGAGCGGACTAACCATCATGCCACATTTTTAAACGGCTTGGCGCCCCGCGTTAGCTTCGACAGCAACCTGCCGACTTACGCGGCTGGTACCGGAAACCCTTATGTTACATGGGGTGCGCGCGGCAGAAAAAGAAATGCTTATCAACTGAAAAAATTACTCGGCAAAGTATTGACATCATGGTATTTATATAGTATTATATATTTCGTCGCCTGTGCGATTCATCGCGGGGTAGAGCAGTTTGGTAGCTCGTCGGGCTCATAACCCGGAGGTCGAGGGTTCAAGTCCCTCCCCCGCAACCAT
>DAOPZY010000019.1:0-51419 GCA_035353615.1 Candidatus Limiplasma sp. | reverse complement strand
CTGTTTATCCTGGGGCAGTGCACACCCTGCCAAGGGCTTCGCCCTTGACCCGGTTTCGCTGCGGCGAGGCTTTCCGGGCAGTTCGGGGCCTGTGAAGATGAAGATGTTATGGGGTTTCTTCGTTATCCTCCGGGAGGGCTACGCTGCGGGTTGGATAGGGCAGCGCTCCAGTCAACACATCGTCCAGAATGGCCATCACATACGGCATTCCCTTATCCTGCTTGCCTTGCAGCAGCACGCTCTCTGCGCTCAAAGCGGCGGGGGCGCTCTTTTTTTGGAACAGAAGCACATCGCCGGGATGCTCGCCCACCCGCACCGCGCCCGCCAGGCAGGTGCCGTTGGACCCGCTCTTGTTAAAGTAGAAAGCCTTAACCCCTTTGCCCCCGCGTGCCTGCGGTTCGAAATCCATAAACAGCACGCGTTTGCCAAACCCGCGCTCGCTCAGCAACAACACCTGATCGCCCGGTTGGGGCTGCTCGGCAAAGATGATATCATCGCCGGGGTCCAGCGCCATCCCTTTGACGCCGGCCGTGCTGCGACCCATCGCGGGCAGGCTGTCGGTATGGCAGCGGAGGCTCATGCCCGTGCGGCTGAGGAGCAGCAAATCCAGCGCGGGGTCCATTGGCAGCACCGCGAGCAGGCTATCGCCATCCCGCAGGTTTACCGCGCCGAATTTCTGCCGGCGAACATCGTATTCAGCGGCAGCGGTGCGTTTCAACTGCCCGCCTCGGGTTACAAACAGCAAATCCGGCATGGCGGCCAGTTCCTCGGGCGTGCAGCAGAAAATTTGCACGGGAACCTCGTCCTTTTCGATACCCGCGATCACCCCGCTTAACAGGGAACCCCGCTGTACCGGCTTGTTGCTTTCAGGCAGCGCCCCCACGCCAAGCTGGTAACAGTTTCCAAGGTTGGTAAACAGGTAAAGCGTGCGGTCCGTATCGGTGGAAAACAGCCACAGGGGCAAATCGTCCAGATTGTTGTTTTCCACGCTGACAGCCGGCAGTTTCTGATAAAATTTGGGGTACATGCGCCGCAGGTAACCCGCGCGCGTGTAGCTTACGGTTGCCAGCTCCGCCACATGCTCGTCCGCAACCGCGACCGCTTCCACCACGTGCTCGGGATGGGCGAGGGTGGTGCGGCGGTCGTCCCCGTATTTGGCGGCAATGTCCCGAAGCTCATCCTTAATCACCTTCATCAGCTTGCGCTCGTCGGCCAGAATGGCTTCCAGCTTTTCAATCAGCCGAAGCAGCTCGGCATACTCCTTGCGCAGCGCCTCGATTTCCAGCCCGGTCAGGCGTTGCAGGCGCATATCCAGAATGGCCTGAGCCTGCAACTCGTCCAGCTGAAAACGCTCCATCAGCCCCAGCCTGGCTTCCTTGGGGGTTTTGCTGGCGCGAATCAGCGCGATAACCTCGTCCAGATGATCGACGGCGACCATCAGCCCTTCCAAGATATGCGCCCGGGCTTTGGCGCGGTCCAGCTCGTACTGGGTGCGCGCGGTTACGACATTCTTCTGGTGCTTGATATAGTAGCGGATGATACGCCTCAGGCTCATCAGGCGGGGTTTGCCGTCGGCGATGGCGACCATGTTGACCCCGAAAGTCACTTGCAGGTCGCTGTATTTCAGCAGGTATGCCAGCACCTTGTCCGCGTCGGCTTCCTTGCGGATTTCGATGACGGCGCGCATGCCGGTTCGGTCGCTTTCATCGCGGATATCGTAAATCCCGCTGAGCGCCGCCTTTTTTTCCTCGCTGAGCTTGAGAATTTTTTCGAGCGTCGCCGCCTTGTTCACCTGATAGGGCACCTCGGTAATCACGATCAGCTTGCGGCCCGCCGCGCCTTCCTCTATGTGGGTGCGCGCGCGCAGGGTCAGCTTGCCGCGCCCGTTTGTGTAGGCGTTGCGGATTTCCTCGGTATCCAGCAAGACCCCGCCGGTGGGAAAATCCGGCGCGGGGATCCACTTCATCAGCTCGTCCACGGTAATATCCGGGTTATCAATCTCCGCAATCACGGCGTTGACGCATTCGCGCAGGTTATGGGGCGGGATGTTGGTGGCCAGGCCGATGGCGATGCCGCTCGCGCCGTTGACCAGCAGATTGGGGAAACGGGCGGGCAGCATATCCGGCTCTTTGAGAGTATCGTCAAAGTTGAGGCGATAGGCGACGGTATCCTTGTCGATATCGCGCAGCATTTGCATGGCTAGCGGCGTCATGCGCGCCTCGGTATAGCGCATGGCGGCCGCGCTGTCGCCGTCGATGGAGCCGAAATTGCCGTGCCCGTCCACCAGCTGGCCGCGCATGCTGAAATCCTGCGCCATGCGCACCAGCGCGTCATATACGCTGCTGTCGCCGTGCGGGTGGTATTTGCCCAGACAGTCGCCCACAATGCGGGCGCATTTACGGTGCGGGTTTTCCGGGAGCAGGTTCAGCTCCATCATGGTGTACAGGATGCGCCGCTGCACGGGTTTGAGGCCATCCTCCACGCGGGGGATGGCGCGTTCCATGATGATATGCTCCGCGTAGGGAATCATGCTGTTGTGCATGACCTCCTCCATGGACATCTGAATGATGCCCAGGTTGAGGCTCGTTTGTTCAGGCATGGTTTTCCCTCGCTTTCAGGAGGTCGCTCAGCTCGGTAAAGGAATCGGCGCGGTTGAAATTGGCGAACTGGCTGATGTATTCGCGGCGCGGCTCCACCTTATCGCCCATGAGCACGGTGACGCGGCGCTCCACTTGCGCGGCGTCCTCAATGGTCACCTGCAGCAGCTTACGGGCGGCCGGGTCCATCGTGGTGGACCAGAGCTGTTCAGGGTTCATTTCCCCCAGCCCCTTATACCGCTGAATGGTGTAATTTTTGATGTTTTTCGTCAGCTTTTTCAGGTCGTAATCGTCATACACATATTCGACCTTGCTGCCATGCGCCAGCCGGTACAGGGGCGGCATGCCGATGTACACATGCCCTTCGGTAATCAGCTCCCGCATGTAACGGTAGAAAAACGTAAGCAGGATCGCGCGGATATGCGCGCCGTCCTGATCCGCGTCGCTCAGGATGATGACCTTGTGGTACTTCAGCCCTTTCAGGCTGAAGCTTTCGTCAATGTTGGTGCCCAGCGCGGTAATGACCGAGCGGAACTCCTCGTTGGAAAGCACTTGATCCAAGCGCTTTTTTTCCGCGTTCAGGGGCTTGCCGCGCAAGGGGAGGATGGCCTGAAAGCGGCGGTCGCGGCCTTGCTTGGCGCTGCCGCCGGCGCTGTCGCCCTCCACGATGAACAGCTCGTTCTGTTCCGGCTTGCGCCCTGTGCAGCTGGATAGCTTCCCAACCAGCGGAGCGGCTTCCAGGGCCGATTTGGTGCGCGCCACATCCCGCGCTTTGCGGGCCGCCTCGCGCACATGGGCGGCGCGCACGGCTTTCTCCACCAGTTGCTGCACCAGCTCCTGATGCTTCAAATCTTCAAAATAGGCGTTCAGCTGTTGGGTTAAAATCGCCTCCACCGCCGGGCGAACCTCGGTGTTGCCCAGCTTGCCCTTGGTTTGCCCTTCAAACTGCGGGTTTTTGACCATGGCGAGCATCACGGCGGTCATGCCCTCCCGGAAATCGTCGCCGGAAAGGTTCATATCCTTGTCCTTGAGCACGCCCAGGCGGCGGGCAAAATCATTGAGCACTTTGGTATAGGCGGCGCGAAACCCAGTTTCGTGGGAGCCGCCTTCGCCGGTGGGGATATTGTTGACATAGGAAAAGACGTTTTCGGTGTAGCTGTCGGTATACTGGATGGCAACGCGGAACTGGGTGTCGTCACGCGCGCCTTCCAGGTAGATCGGCTCCTCAAACATCGGGGTTTTGTCCGCATTCAGGTATTTAACGTAGTCCACAATCCCGCCTTCAAAATGGAACGTCTGGCTGCCGGCGTGGGTTTCCTGCGGCGCGGCCGACGGCTCGGACGGCGTTTCCTCGGCCTCGTCCAGCTCATCCGCCGCGTCGATCACGGCCTGCGCGGGGGCGCTGACGCGCTCGTCCGCGAAAACGATGGTCAAGCCCCGATTCAGGTAGGCCAGCTCCCGCAGGCGGCGGGAAACGGCCTCCGCGTTAAAAACCGTGGTTTCAAAAACGCGGTCGTCCGGTAAAAAACGCACGAGCGTGCCGCGTTTGGTGGTGTTGCCCATGGCTTTGAGCGGCGCGACTGGCCGCCCGGCGACGATTTTTTTCAGCTCCGGGTCATACTTGCTTTCAAAGCGCATCTGATATTGCTTAAAATCACGGTATACATCCACCGCAAGCCAGCTGGAAAGCGCGTTAACCACGCTTGCGCCTACGCCGTGCAAGCCGCCGGAATAGCTGTAATTATCGCTGTTGAATTTGCCGCCGGCGTGCAGCTTGGTATAAATCACCTCTACGCCGGAAACGTGCAGCGTTGGGTGCTGATCGACCGGCAGGCCCCGGCCGTCGTCAAATACGCTGGCGGAGCCGTCCTCGTGCAGGGTAACCGATATGTGGCTGGCATAGCCCGCCATGGCCTCGTCTACGGCGTTGTCAACAATTTCCCACAGCATGTGGTGCAGGCCGCGGGAACCTGTTGAGCCAATATACATGCCGGGGCGCATACGTACCGCGTCCAGCCCCTCGAGCACCTGTATATTCTCCGCGTTATAGCCCATTGCATCTCTTCCTCTCCAAAGGCAAAAAAGTGTTCGCATAGGCAGTATAGCATATTCTGCGAACGGCGGACAAGGGGCGGGATGTTTTTCATTGCCTGCGCCTGAAGGGAAAGCCCCCCGCCGTCCCGCACTTGCCGCCTGCGGCCCAACATGCTATACTGTATCGATCCGTCCCTTCAACCGTCGCGGCGGGACGCCGCCGGGATGCTGTTTCTGAGGAAAAGGGTGGCATTATGTGGATTTCATTGCGAACCATGGATTCAAAACGCCGTGCGCTGACCGTTGCGGCATGGGCGCTGCTGGTGGCATCGCCCTTTATCCTGCTGGCGGCTGTGTCGCTGGCCATCGGCCGCAACGCGTTTGAGAGCTATCCAGTATGGACCGACGAGCTGGATTATTGGCGGGCTGTGTTCTCCTGGCTGCATGTGGGGCCAAACGTGGGGTACTCGGGCATTGGGGAGCTGACGGCGAAAATTGGCACCCTGAGCGTGCATGGCATTTCGCCGATCCTGCTGTACGGCGGCTTTGGCGCCTTGTTTGGCTGGGATTTTTCCAGCATCATGCTGGCGAACTGCGTGTGGGTTTCGGCGGGCGCGCTCGCGTTTTGCCTGCTGAACCGGCCCAAAGCCGGGGTCGCGGCGCTTCTCAGCCTGTCCGTCATGGTGTATGCGCCAGTGGTGCTGTATTGCGCCACCTCCATGACGGAATTGGCCAACTACGGCCTGTTGCTTTTCTACCTTGCGTTTCTTTTGCGCCTGTGGCAGGCGCGCTCGGCGGCAAGGGGGCTGTTGGCGGAGGAACTGCCGATTGCCAAAGGGCTGGGGTGGTTGTTGCTGTGCTTGCTCACAGTGGTGGTGTGCTGCCTGTACCGCATTACCTATGTGGGGTTGTTTATTCCGCTGATCGCGGTGGCCTGCGACCTGCGCCATTGGGGGCATATGGCGCTGGGCGCGCTTTTGGCGCTGCTGATCGCTCTGTTTGTGTATTATGTTACGGCGCTGACTGCCAGCCCCTTTGCCTCGGGTTTCCTGTACAATTTTCTGAGAACCGACACGCTTGCGATGGCGGTGCGGATGTTCCTCAGCCACGCGAAATCCAACCTGTTTGATTATTTTGTGCGCAATACCAGCAACCCGATGGAATGGCTGCAACGGGTGCTCTACTGCGGCGTGGCCGTGTACGCGCTGCTCGGGTCGTTTGTGCGTGCGGAAAAAACGGATGGCAAGCACCGCGTGCGGTTTGGGATCAGCTGGCTTTCCCTGATTGCCTTTGTGATGCTTATGTTGCCGTTTGCGATTGTGGTGTGCGCGTATGAAACGAACGACTGGAGCGATTACCGCACGCTGGCGCCGTTCCTGTGGCTGGTGATTGCGGGCTACCTCGTCCGTGGCCGGAGGCTTTTGCCGGCCCTGTATGTGGCCGGGTGCATCGGTATTTTGGCGGTTCTGTTCACCGGGGGGCCTGTGGGCGCGTATGGGGACGATTACCGTTTTGTGGCCACTCCCTTTTCAGCGGATATGCAGGCCCTTTGCGCGGCTGTGCAGGCAGACCCTACGGCGGATGATCCTTTTGAAAATTCCGTTCGCACGGATTTGTTCTCGCTGGAAACCGTGGCTACGCTCAACCCCGCGCTGGGCATTGAGACTGGCTGGTTTACCGAGGATAACGTGGGCCGCAGCCGCTGGATCCTGACCGATTACCTGAAAATCCCGCTGGAAGGGTATGAACTGGTGCTGAAAAACAAGAGCGGGAGCGTGTACCGCCTTGCGGACGCCAACTAAGCGCCGGGACGGAGCAACTGAATGACAAGACGAGTGAATCTTTCCAAATGGCTGGCGGTGGCGGCGACGCTGGCGCTGGGGTATTTTGTGTTTTATGCCGTTGCGCTTCGGCCTGCCAGCGATCTGAGCATCCACGCCACATGGGCGGCGGAGGGGAGCTTTTCCCAGCCCCGAACCTTTGTACACCATGGGGCGCATCCGCTGTGGCACATTCTGGTGGCGGCTGTTTTGCGAACCGGGCTTCCGCTTGCGGCCAGCGCCGCGCTGGTTACAGCGCTGCTGAAGGCGGCGGAGGTGTGCCTGCTGATAACGCTCGCGGGCCGGTTGCTTAAAAAAAACGGCTGGCTGGCTACCGCCTGCGGGCTGTTGGCCGGGCTGGTATCCGCCGTTTGCATCCCGTGGATCAACCCCACGGTGTACGCCGGCATTGGTTCCCCCAACCCGTGGCATAGCCCAACGCAGATGGCCGCCATGGTGCTGATGCTCCTCTGTGTGCCCCTGACGGCAGCCTGTGTGGATGATTTTCGCCACCGCCAGCCTCAGGAAGGGGCGCTGGCCAATGTCGGCTGGCGAACGGCGGGCGTGCTGAGCGCGCTGCTGCTGCTGAGCCTGTTGGCAAAGCCGACGTTTATGCAGGCGTTTTTACCCGCTGCGTGCCTGTATTTTCTGTGGCTGTGGGTTAAAAACCCCAAGAACAGCCGTTTCATCGTGCGCATGATGCTGACGGCCGCGCCGGCCGTGCTGTTTATGGGCTTCCAGTACCTGTATTATTTTGGGATCATTGTGCCCTCGCAGGGGCAGATGGTGGTGCAGGTCAGCTGGGAGAAAGCCGGAGAAGTGGCGCTGGATGTGTTGCTGATCCGGGCCTTTCCCATTTTTGTGCTGGCAACGTGCGCCGATCGGGAAACGTTGCGTAAGCCGCTGTATAGCCTGACGCTTCTGATGGACGCGGTCAGCATTGTGGAAATGCTATTGTTAACCGAAACCGGTCGCCGCGCCTCGGACGGCAATTTTGGCTGGGCGATGATGGGTTCCGCGCTGATGCTGTGGGCTGTTACGCTGCCGCTGTTTGCCCGCCGGGCCAAAGGCTGGCTGGACCGTCGCAGGGCTTTGGCGGAGGGGAAGCCATACCTGGAAAACCGTCCCAAAGCGGAGGCGACGGTGCTGTGGATTGGCGCGGGCTTGCTGCTGTGGCATCTGGCTTCGGGCGTGTATTACCTTGTGTATCTGATGAACACGGTTCGTCCTTTATAAATGAAAAGAATATAACCCGCGAAAGTAACGGGCACATCGGGGGACACTCCTCCCCTCGCCGCAGCGGAATCGGGTCAAGGGCGAAGCCCTTGTCAGGGTGCAGGGGTAAAACCTCTGCCGGGTTTAGGGTGGAACCCCAAGCCTAACGCCGCAGCGTATTGCCAATAAGCGAGCGAACAGCCCGCAGGGCTATGAGGCGAGCGGCGAGCGCATTGCAGGGGTACTTTAGCAATCCGCTCCTTCCCCCGCCGCAGCGGAATCGGGTCAAGGGCGAAGCCCTTGTCAGGGCGCAGGGGTGAAACCCCTGCCGGGTTTAGGGTGGAACCCCAAGCCTAACGCCGCAGCGTATTGCCAATAAGCGAGCGAACAGCCCGCAGGGCTATGAGGCGAGCGGCAAAGCGCATTGCAGAAGTCATTTGACAAACTGACGCATGGCGACTGCCGTGCGTTTTTGATTTGGTGGCGCAAAGCGCGCGCTTGTCCCTTCGGCAGGATAAGTACCGATTGATTTCACTCGGCGATTGTGACAAAAAGCATGGTTAGGAGCATCAATCCCTTGCGCTGCAAGCATAAGCGATTTCTCCATTCCCCCCCCAAAAAGGGACGGTAAAAAAACATAAAAAAATCGTCAAATTGCTAACAATGTGGCAGGAAAGAAGGATAACCATGGAGAAAGCTAATAAATGGGAACAAATTGAGCTTTTTCAATAGCTCCCACGATAAAATACCATTGAACCCGACGGAAGGAGAACGGAAATGCAGAACTCTCAAGACCTCCAAAAGGTGCAGGAGCTTCGCGACGCCCTGAATGCGGGCGAAGAGAAGCGCCTCAAGGCGCAGCGTGACGCCGGGAAAATGACCGCCCGTGAACGCATCGGAAAACTTGTGGACGCAGGTAGCTTTGTTGAGCTTTTCGCGTTTGTAAGCGACAGCGATGATGCGGCAGGCGTCGTCACCGGGTACGCGACGGTTCAGGATCGCCCGGTTTATCTCTTTGCACAGGATTTCACGGTGCATGGTGGCGCGATGGGCAAGCTTCAGGCTCAAAAAATCAATAAGGTGCTGGATATGGCGCTCAAAACCGGCGCGCCTGTGCTCGCCCTTTGCGACAGCGCCGGCGTGCGGATTGACGAAGGCGCAGCCGCGATGAACGCCTATGCGGAAATTTACCGCAACATGGCGCGCCTGAGCGGCGTGGTGCCGATGATCGCCCTCGTGCTTGGCCCCTGCATCGGCGGCGCGGCCCTGATCAGCCAGCTTGCGGATGTGAGCGTGATGGCTAAGAATGTAGGCTCGATGATGGTCTTTGGCCCGCAGGTGCTGGCGGCGATGAACGGCATGGACGTGAAGCTGGACGCGCTTGGCGGGGCTGTTACAATGGCCAAGCAGGGGGCGGTGTCGCTGGTGGCCGCCAATGAGGACGAGGCGATCGCGCTGGCTTCTCAGGTGCTTTCCCTGCTGCCCGGCAGCAGCATCGAGGATGCGGACATTCTGGACAGCGACGATCTGAACCGCCTGCTGCCTGAGGTGGACGCAACGGACGCGGCGGCGCTTATGAATCAAATTCTGGACGCGGGAACGCTTCTGGAACTGAAAGCCGAGTATGAAACCGGCGTGCACACCGCGATGGGCCGCATTGGCGGGCATTCCGTAGGCCTTGTTTTGACCGCCGGCGGCAGCCTGACGGCCGGCGCGCTCCAGAAAGCCGCCCGTTTTGTGCATTTTATGGATTGCTTTAACCTCCCGGTGGTCAGCCTGATCCACACCGAGGGCGTCAAGGTGGACCGCATCGACAACCAGAGCTGGCTGATGAACGCGCAAAGCCAGTTGTTGTACGCCTATGCGACCGCGACGGTGCCCAAGCTGGCGGTCATCACCGGCAGCGCTATCGGCCAGGCTTACGTGGCCATGGGCGGCAAGGCAAACGCTGACGTTACCTTTGCATGGCCCGGCGCGGTTGTGAGCGCGCTGACGCCGGAAGCGGCTGTGGCCGTGCTGTACGCCGATCAGGTGAAGACCGACAAGGCGCTGACCCCTGCCGACGCGCGCGCGAAGTACGCCGGCGAATATATCGACAGCGTAGCCGGCGCCATGAACGCCGCCAAGGCTGGTCTGGTGGACGATGTGATCGACCCCGCCCAGACGCGCAAGCTGCTGATCGCCTCGCTGGAAATGCTTGTGAGCAAGCGCGACAGCAACCCGGCCAAGAAACACGGAAATATGCCCCTGTAAGCGTGAAAGGAAGGTAGATCATGGATAAATTGTTATTCGGCCTTACCGTAGCGCTGATCGGCATGCTGGTGGTTTTTGCGGGGCTAATTCTTTTAATCGGTTGCATCAACCTGATTACCTACTTCTCCGGCAAGCCCAAACGCGGCGAAAAAGCGGAGACGACCGAGGCCCCGACCGCGCTTGAGCCTGCGGTAGAGGAAGCGCCGGCGGTGTTCGCCGATACGGACGAGATCAGCTCGATCCCTACGGAAACGCTGATTGCCATCACCACCGCGCTGATGGCGATGATGCAGACGAGCCAGGGCCTTGTGGTGCGCCATGTGCGCCGCATCAACAACGCGCCCGCCTGGAACCGCGCCGGCCGTGAGGATCAGATTTATAGCCGCATGTAAGTTCCGTTCCCGATAATTTTGAATGATGGAATGTATCAAGGAGGTTAATCCCTATGCGTCAGTTTAATATCACCGTCAATGGCATTGGATATCAGGTTTCTGTAGAAGAAGTCAACGGCTTTGCCGCCCCCGCCGTCGCAGCTGCGCCCGTTGTGGTCGCGCCTGTTGTAGCCGCGCCTGTCGCCGCTCCCGTGGCCGCTCCGGCCCCTGCGGCCGCCCCCGCCGCCCCCAAGGCTGCCGCGCCCGTCGCAGGCGGCACCAAGATTTCCGCGCCCATGCCGGGCACCATCATGGATGTGAAAACCAGCGTTGGCGCTTCTGTGAAAAAGGGCGACATCCTGCTGGTTCTGGAAGCCATGAAGATGGAAAACGAAATCCTCAGCCCCGTGGACGGAACGGTCAAGCAAATCGCGGTCGCCAAAGGCGCGTCTGTCAACAGCAACGATCTGATGGTCGTGATCGGCTGACGCTGTCGCTCCTGCGCAAATAACTGATAACAAAGGAGTGGACGGTGGACCATGGAAAGTATCAACATTGGCGAAAGCTTGCTCAAGCTGGCGCAGCAGTCCGGCGTTACGGCGCTGATTAACCACCCGCAAACGCTGATTATGCTCGCCGTATCCTGCGTGCTGATTTACCTTGCGGTTGTTAAAAAGTATGAGCCGCTGCTGTTGCTGCCCATCGCGTTTGGCATGCTGCTGACCAACCTGCCCCTGGCCGGCCTGATGGACGGCCCCAGCTACGAGTACCTGACGGAGGCTGTGCACAGTGGCAAGACCGGCATCCCCGTGCAGCTTCAGGACGGTACGCTCGTATACCAGTATATTAAACAGGCGGGCGGCCTGCTGTATTACCTTTACCAGGGCGTGAAACTGGGTATTTACCCGCCGCTGATCTTCCTGGGCGTGGGCGCGATGACCGATTTCGGGCCGTTGATCGCGAACCCCAAGAGCCTTCTGTTAGGCGCTGCGGCGCAGTTGGGCATCTTCGTCACCTTCATTGGCGCGCAGATGCTGGGCTTCACCCCTGCGGAAAGCAGCTCCATCGGCATCATCGGCGGCGCGGACGGCCCCACGGCCATCTACCTGACCGGGAAACTCGCGCCCCATCTGCTTGGGCCTATCGCCGTGGCCGCATACAGCTACATGGCGCTGGTGCCGGTGATTCAGCCGCCCATTATGCGGGCGCTGACAACCAAAAAGGAACGTTCCATTGTGATGGAACAGCTGCGGCCGGTTTCCAAACGCGAGAAGATCATTTTCCCGATCGCGGTAACGATTCTGGTCAGCCTTCTGTTGCCTGCCGCGGCTCCGCTGGTCGGCATGCTGATGCTGGGCAACCTCTTCCGCGAAAGCGGCGTGGTGGAACGCCTCAACAAGACCGCGCAAAACGAGCTGAGCAACATCGTGGTCATCTTCCTGGGGGTTACGGTTGGCGCAACGGCCAATGCCGAAACCTTCCTGAAGCTGCAAACGCTTGAGATCATCGTGCTGGGCGTGTTCGCGTTCGGGTTTGGCACCGCGGGCGGCGTGCTGCTGGGCAAACTGATGAACAAGCTCAGCGGCGGCAAGATCAATCCGCTCATCGGCTCCGCCGGCGTATCCGCCGTGCCTATGGCGGCGCGCGTCAGTCAGGTGGAAGGCCAGAAGGCCAACCCAGGCAACTTCCTGCTGATGCACGCGATGGGCCCCAACGTGGCAGGCGTGATTGGTTCCGCCATTGCGGCGGGCATCCTGCTGAGCATGTTTGGCGCGTAAGCGCGTGCCTGATCCTTAGGTTTGAAAGGAGTAACTGATATGGCCAAGGTCGGAATTACCGATACCATTTTACGCGACGCGCACCAGAGCCAGGCCGCGACGCGCATGCGGATTTC
This sequence comes from Candidatus Limiplasma sp., assembly GCA_035353615.1. GTDB lineage: Bacteria > Bacillota > Clostridia > Christensenellales > Aristaeellaceae > CAXXOK01. Next base: position 39,235 of record DAOPZY010000019.1, on the reverse strand, counting down.
CCAGATGGAACCCGCGTTTGAAAATCTGGATAAAGTTGGCTACTACTCGCTGGAGTGCTGGGGCGGCGCAACGTTTGACAGCTGCTTGCGCTTTTTGAACGAGGACCCGTGGGAGCGCCTGCGCACCCTGCGCAAGGGCCTGCCCAACACCAAGCTGCAAATGCTGCTGCGCGGCCAGAACATTCTGGGTTACAAGCATTATGCGGACGACGTGGTGGATTTCTTCGTGAAAAAGACGGTGGAAAACGGCTGCGACATCATCCGCTGCTTTGACGCCCTGAACGATCTGCGCAACATGGAAACAGCCGTGAAAGCCACCAAGAAATACGGCGGAACCGCCGAGGTGGCCATGAGCTACACCATCAGCCCCGTGCACACCGAAGATTACTTCGTCAAGCTCGCGGCCGATATCGCCAAGATGGGCGCGGATATCATCTGCATCAAGGATATGGCAAACCTTCTGCTGCCCTACTCCGCCTATCACCTCATCAAGCGCCTGAAAAAGGAAACCAACCTGCCGATCGTGTTGCACACGCATGATACCACCGGCACCGGCGCCATGACGCTGCTCAAGGCTGTCGAGGCTGGCGTGGATGTAATCGACACCGCGCTTTCTCCGCTTGCCAGCGGCACATCTCAGCCTTCCACCGAGGCGATGGTCGCCACGCTCCAGGGCACCGAGTATGATACCGGCCTGGATCTGAAGCTGCTGATCGAGCTTGCCGGTTATTTCCGCGGCGTTGCGGACGAGCTGACCAAGGAGGGCTGGCGCGATCCGGCCCGTGTGCTGGCTACCGACGCGAACACCCTGCTTTATCAGGTGCCCGGCGGGATGCTCAGCAACCTGATCGGCCAGCTGAAGGAAGCCAACGCCATGGACAAGTACTACGACGTGCTGGCGGAAGTGCCGCGCGTGCGCGAGGACTTCGGCTATCCGCCGTTGGTTACCCCCACCAGCCAAATCGTGGGCACGCAGGCTGTGATGAACATCCTGGGCGGCGAGCGCTACAAGCTGGCATCCAAGGAATCCAAGGCGCTGATGCGCGGCGAATACGGCCTGCTGCCCGCCAAGGTGAACGAGGAAGTGCGCCGCAAGATCATTGGCGACGCGAAGGTGATTACCCACCGCCCGGCGGACGATATTCCCCCGGAACTGGACAAGTACCGCGAAGAAATTCGCGATTACTATCAGCAGGAGGAGGATGTGCTCAGCTACGCGCTCTTCCCGCAGGTTGCGATCAAGTACTTCCAATACCGTCAGGCCAAACAGCTTGGCGTGGACAGCACCATGCTGGACAAGGCCCAAAAGACCATGCCCGTGTAAGGCGCAACGCAAAACCCGTCGGCTTTGGCCGACGGGTTTTGCGTTGCCCAGTTTTGCATTCGCATGGCTTTTCGCCCCATTCGGATTGCCGACCCAGAGCGGCGCGAAAGTGACAACACAGAGCGGCCAGCAACCAAACGCCTCGCTCGGGCCGACGCCGGACCCTTGTATGCCGAAAGGCGGGCTAGCCGCCAGGCGTGGAACGCGCAACTCCCGCCGTGCTAGGCATTGCGCGCGATGGCTCCGCGCCGAGGTATTGGAATGCCGTGGGCGACATTTTGACTGGGGTCGCTTGAATTTCCGCTAAAATAGTGTATGCTAATGCGGTGGCGAAGCGGGAGGCAAAACAGCTTTCATGTCAGCGGTCGCAAGGCTGAATCCCATCCCGACCGCCACGGGGCCGAGTGGAACGCGACGCTGCATTTTTAGGTTTAAACGGCAGCGCGTTTTGTTACGGGCCGTTTCAATACAAACCTTTGATGCCATTTGCGGAGGTGCGATATGTTTTATTACGACTGGACGCTGATTTTGATCATCCCAGGTTTGCTGCTGGGCCTTTGGGCGCAGTTTAAGGTGAAGGCCGCCTATGCGAAATACCGCAAGGTAGGCACGCAACGGGGCGTAACCGCCGAACAGGTGGCGAAGGATTTGCTCTCGCGAGATGGCAACAGCGGCGTGGCGATTGAGCCGATAGCCGGGGAATTGACGGATAACTATGACCCCCGCGCAAACGTGCTGCACCTTTCTCAGGGCGTATACGGCAACAACAGCATCGCCGCCATCGGCATTGCGGCGCACGAGTGCGGCCACGCCATGCAGGACCGGCACAGTTACGGCCCCCTCAAACTGCGCTCCGCGCTGGTGCCGGTGGTGAATATCGGCAGCAATCTGTATTTTCCGATTTTTCTGGCGGGCATCCTGTTCAGCTGGAGGCCGCTGATGACCGTCGGCATCCTTTGCTTTGCGGTTACGCTGGTGTTTTCGCTGGTTACGCTCCCGGTGGAGTTTAACGCCAGCAAGCGCGCCGTTGCCACGCTGGCGCAGGGCAACTATGTGAGCGAGGAGGAGCTTCGCGGCGTCAAGGCCGTGTTGAACGCGGCAGCGCTTACGTATGTGGCCGCTGCAATCAGCAGCCTTCTGCAACTGATCCGGTTGCTGATCCTCTCCCGCAATAGTCGGGATTAACGGCCCCCGCACGGGTCGTTGTCTTTGATAACGCAGAACAGAGGGTTTGCCTTGCCTGCCACCGCCGGTGGCGGGCAAGGTTTGATTGGTATTTTGCTGTTTGGCTTCGGGGGTGAATCGAAGCCTTGAAAAGAACGGGTTCTGTTTCGCAGGCTACGCGCTAAACGGTTACGCGCAGGCCTAACGGGATGGGATTCGCAGGCGCGCGTCGCCATGCGTTGATACGGACGCGGCGCGCGGGAAAGGGAGGCTCGCCGATGGAAACGACATTCCGGGTGTCGGTTCGGGAATTGGTGAGCTTTTCATATTTTGCGCCAGATCTGTCGCCTGCGGGCGGCACGGAAGAAATGCTGGCCGGCACGCAGGCGCATCAGGCGAGAGAACACGCGCAGGCGGCGGAATTTGAAATTGAAAAACCCATCCAGACCCAAATGGAGCTTTTGGGCGAGCGCGTAACGGTTTTTGGCCGGATGGACGCTTTCCGCGACGGAGCGTTACCCTGTGTGGAGGAAATCAAGCTGTGCCGCACGCCGCCTACGGAGCCCTTTGCGGATCATCTGGCGCAGGCGAGAACCTACGGTGCGATGCTGGTTTGCAATACTGAGAACCCACAGGTGGAAATCCGCGTGGTGTATGTGAACGCGGAGGGAGAGCCGCTGCGGGTGTTCGCCGAGCGGCTGGATCGGGAAACGCTGCTTCATGGGCTGGAAAAGTTGCTGACCCCATGGCTGGCCTTTGCCGTGCCGGAACGCGAGCGCGCAGCGCGCCGCGACGCGGGGTTGCGGGCGATGCGCTTTCCTTTTGAGGGTTACCGCGCGGGGCAGCGGGAATTGGCCGTGCAGGTGTATACGGCGATCAGCCGCAAAAAAAGACTGTTTGCCAGCCTGCCAACCGGCACAGGGAAAAGCGCGGCGGTGTTGTTTCCAGCGCTCAAGGCGCTGGGGGAAGGCAAAACCCGGAAGATCATCTACCTGACGGCCCGCACCACGGCGAGGCAAAGCCCGATCAACGCGCTGGAACGGATACGCGCGCAAGGCGGCGCGCTTCGGGTGTCTACCCTCACGGCGAAGGAAAAGCTGTGCCCCGCGCCAAACCGTTGCCACCCGGACGATTGCCCGCGCGCAAAGGGGCATTTTTTGCGGGAAGGCGACGCGCTTCGCAAGCTGTTGCCCATGGATTGCGTGTGGTCGGACGAGGTGATTACGGCGGTTGCGGATGAATTTCTGCTCTGCCCGTTTGAGCTGGCGTTACGGTTGACCGAGCTGGCTGATGTGGTGCTGATGGATATGAACTACGCCTTCGACCCGTTTGCGCAGGTGATTCGCCTGTTTAAGCGGCGTAAGGATTTCACGCTGCTGATCGACGAGGCGCACCACCTGCTGGATCGCGTGCGCGACAGTCTTTCGGGCGCGCTGAGCACCAAGGAGCTGAAAGCGTACCGAACCCTGTTTGGCAAGGCGCTTGGGCGAAAACACCCGCTCTATCGGACTCTATCCGCGTTGATTGGCGCGATGGCGTTACTGAAACCGGATGCGGAGGCCGATCCGTCGCCGTTAGGCTCCGAACCTTCCCCACCCGCCGCCGTGCCGGGCGAAGGGCAGGCCGCTGTTTTCACAGCCGAGCCATCCGCCGACCTGCCAGACCCGGAAGCCGCCGCGCAATCCGCCGCCGGGGTAAGCGCATCGCCCCCCGAACTGTTGCCTGCGAGGGAAGCAAGGCTCGGCAAACCGCCGGATACGGTGACGCGATTGGCCGGCGAGCTATGCGACACGGCGTTGGGTTTGTTTGAAACGCGCCTGCCCACCGCGGAGTGCAGGCAGGCGCTTTCCAAACTGATCCGCCAGCTCGCGCCATTCCTGTATGCGGCCGGGCATTTTGACAACCGTTATGCGGCGCTGCTGGAATGCCGGGGCCGCGAACGCGCCTTGGAGCTGTTTTGCCTGTCGCCTGCCGAAACCATTGCCGCTACCACAAAGGGCTTGCGCGGCACGGTGTTTTTTTCGGCTACGCTTTCGCCGCTTCAGGCCATGCGCTCGCTTTTGGGCGGCGATGAAACGGACGCTTGCTTCAGCCTGCCTTCGCCCTTCCCGGTGGAACGCCTGGCGGTGGTGCGCAGGCGCGTGCAAACCCGGTACGCCTACCGGGATCAAAGCGCCGCGCGCGTGGCCGAAAGCATCGCGGAGGCCGCTAACGCGCGCCCGGGCAAGTATATCGCGTATTTTCCCAGTTACGCTTACCTGCGGCTGGTGCTTTCTCACTTGCAGGAGCACGCGCTGCCGCCGCTGCTGATACAGGAAAACGAAATGTCCGAGGAGGCGCGCGTCCGCTTTATGGATGCGTTTACCCGCGAAACGGGGCCGAAGCTCGGCCTGTGCGTGCTGGGGGGCCTGTTTTCCGAAGGGGTGGACTTACCGGGGGATCAGCTCATTGGCGCGATGATTGTCGGCGTGGGTTTGCCCACGCCTTCGCAGCGGCTGAAAACGCTGCAAGCGTATTACGGCGAACGGTTTGGCGACGGATTTCTGTACGCGTGGATGATCCCCGCGATGCAAAAGGTTTTGCAGGCCGGCGGGCGCGTGATCCGTACGGAACGGGATGTGGGGCTGGTGCTGCTGATGGACGACCGCTATTTTGACCCGCGGTACATGCGACTTTTGCCCCCGGAATGGCGTTTGACGGATGAGGACGTTCGGGGCGCGGTAAAGGCATTGCGGCAGTTGGAGGAAACATGAATAAAAAACGGTGGGTCTGGGCGGTCGGCATTGCGGCGGCGCTGCTGGCCGGCGCGCTGGCTTTCGGGTTGTTCCACACAGGGGAAGGGAGTCGGGGTGTATTGTACCGCGTAAGCAACGGGAAGGCTCAAATGTATCTGCTGGGTTCTATCCACGTCGGCAGCCGGGATATGTACCCGTTTGGCGATGCGATTGAGCGCGCCATGGCGGCGGCCGATACGTTTGTGTACGAGTGCGACACGACAAACTCGGACGCGGTTGCGGAAATGAAGCGGCAGATGGCGCTAACCGACGGGCAAACGCTCCAAACCGTGCTGGGAGACGACCTGTACGCGCAGGTTGCGCAGGTGGGAAGGCAACAGGGCCTGAACATGGAAACGCTGGACGGGTTGAAGCCCTGGGCCGTGGTCAACACCCTCGCTGTGTACACCACCGCCGCGGAAATGGGCACGGCCAATGTGAACGAGGCGATGGCCCTCGGGGTGGAAAGGCAGGTGGAGGCGTATGCTGAGCAGCACGGTAAGAAAACCGCTTTTCTGGAAACCCTCCGGGAGCAAACGGATGTGCTGGAAGGCTTCAGCGACGCTTTACAGCGGTATCTGCTTCAAAGCGAGTGCGAAGCGATTCTCCATCCCGAAACCATCCACGGCATGGATCAAACCATCGCGGAATGGCCGGAGTGGTGGCGCGCGGGCAATGTGGAAGCGTTTGCCGAAAGCTACCTGAGCACATATCTGGAACCGGGCTATGAAACCGTATGCGGCGAGTATCACCGCAAGCTGATTACACAGCGCAATCTGCGCATGGCGGACAGTCTGGCAACCCTGCTTGCTGGCGGAGGCGACTATTTTGTAACCGTGGGGCTTTTACACCTGGCCCTGCCGGAGGACAGCATTATCGCGGCCCTGCGGCAAAAAGGCTATCAGGTGGAACTGGTCAGCAATCCATAAACCAAAGGAGCAAAGAACCGTGAAAGAACAACGTTTTGGCGATTACACGCTCACTCACAGCCGGCTGCGGTTTCGGCAGCGGGAGGTTCAGGCTTTGTTGGCGCTGACCTATTGGGCAAAGGAAAGACCGCCGCATACGGTGCGCCGGAGCATGCGCGGAGCCGCCCTGTACGGCGTGCTAAGCCCGAGCGGAAAACTGGTTGGGTTTATGCGCATCGTATCCGACCGGTCCACCGTTTACTACCTGGCGGATGTAGTAGTGGCGGATACGGAACGCGGCAAGGGGCTTGGGCTTGCCATGGTGCGGTTTGCCCTTTCGGACACGAAGGTTTGCCAAGGCAAGGGTTTGTTGCTGACGCAAACCGCCGCGGGGCTGTACGAAAAAGTCGGTTTTTATAAGGTGGGCGAACGCCTGATGATCCGCGACCCGGTGGGTTTGCCGCGCTGAGCGGCAGGCTCGCGAAGGGCGGAAGGGCCTTGCGCACGGGGTTTTGCGCGAACGCGCGGACGAAAGCCCGGCAACAGGCCGCATCAGGTCGCTTTGTGAATTGGCTTCAATTAAAAACCGGGGGATTCGGCGCGTCCGATCCCCCGGCTTTGCGGTTTATTTGAAAACCTGATAAATCCCACATTTAAGGTACTGGGTTTCCGGCGAGGCGGGCAATATGGGGTGGTCGCGCCCCTGCGTGCGGAACTCGACCTGCCGCAGCTGCACGCGCGCATCTTTTTGCGCGTCTAAAATCATTTCCTGAAACATGGGGGGCAACACATGCTGGCTGCAGGAGCAGGTGACCAGATAGCCGCCGTCCGAAACCAGCTTCATGCCGCGCAGGTTGATTTCTTTATAGCCCCGGATGGCGCCGGGCACGGCGGAGCGCGTCTTGGTAAAGGCGGGCGGATCCAGCACCACAACGTCATACTGCTCGTGATGGTCCTGCGCCGCGCGTAAGAAATCAAACGCGTTGGCGCATTCAAAACGCACGCGGTCGTCAACCCCGTTGAGCTTGGCGTTTTCCGTGGCAAATTCGCAGGCGTAATCGCTGATGTCAACGCCCAGCACTTCCCGCGCGCCGAAGTGCGCGGCGTGCAGCGCGAAGCTGCCGGTGTGCGTAAAGCAATCCAACACGCGCGCATCCTTCACAAAGGGCGCGATGGCGGCGCGGTTTTCCTTCTGGTCCAAAAAGAAGCCGGTTTTTTGCCCTTCCTTTACGTCTACCCAGAAACGAACGCCGTTTTCAATCATTTCCACCCGATCGGGCACCGCGCCGTACAGCAGGCCCGTCTGCATGCTTAACCCTTCCAGCGTGCGCACGGGCACGTCGTTCCGTTCATAAACCCCTCTGGGGTGAAGCTCCATAACCAGCGCGTCCACAATGTCCTGTTTGAACGCTTCCATGCCCCGGCAAAGCACCTGCAGCACAATTTGATCGCCAAAAGCGTCCGCGACCACGGCGGGCAAACCGTCGCTTTCCGCAAACAGGAGGCGGCAGCTTTGCAAATCCGCGAAATGCCGCCGGTAATCCAGCGCGCGCTTGACGCGGCCGAAAATAAACGCGCGGTCAATCGCCTCCTCCTTTCGGCTGAGGATACGCAGCGAAATTTGAGAAAGCGGGTTGTAAACCGCCATCGCCAGAAACTGACCGCGATCGCTTAACACGCGCACCACGCCGCCGTCGGCGTTTTCGCCCTCCACGCGGGCAATATCGCTGCGGAACACCCACGGGTGGCCGCTGTATACCCGCTGTTCCTTCCCCCGGATTAGCACCACATTTGCCATAATACGCCTCCTTGGCTATTCGCTAAGCATTATAACACGACGGACACGCGCCCGCAACGCAACAGCGGGTCAAGGGCGGGCGGCGTTTGAAAACAGGATCGTTTTTCTTGCTTTTTACAGCGTATGTTCACCTAGAGTTCTCATTAGTTTGTTATAATGAAATGTAATTATGCAACAGTTGGAAAGGTTGACAGATTATGCACATTGAACTATGATACGTACAATCCAGTTTTTCCCGCACCGGAATCGATTGCCAGCGCGGGAATCCCTATGTTACGCCGTATGCGGGCGGCTTTTTGGGCCGGTAACCGGATCATGGCGGTTTGGAGGGGTCTCGTTGAGCCTGAGGGAACGGTGGAAACGGCACATGCGGGTTGCAAGCGCGTCGGCTATGGCGGTCTTGCTTTGCGCTTGCTCAACTGCGATTGCCGATGGGGCTGGAACCGGTTTACGTGGCTACACGGCCGATGGAGGGTGGCAGTACCTCGAGCTGGGCGCGTGCGCGCAAACGCTGGAGGGCGGGCTGGAACCGATTGTCTGGCGCGTGCTTTCGGTTGAGGCGGATCAGGCGTATCTGGTGAGCGAGTATGTGCTTGCAAACCGGCGAATCCATCCGGACGATCAGCAGTATGCGCTCACCGGCGGCGATTTTACCCAGACCGAAATGTACGCCTACCTGAACGGGGCTTTTTTAGACTGTTTTACTGCGCGGGAGCAATCCGCGCTGCTGCCGGACGCGACCGGCGCGCGCGTTACCCTGCTTTCCGCGGAGGATTTGCGTAACCCGGCGCTCGGCTTTTCCTCCAACGCGAGCCGCGCGGCTTACGGCACGCCCTACGCGGTTGAGAACGGGCTTTTTCAGTATGGGATTGCGCACGGCTACACCAGTCCCTACTGGACGCGGACCCAAAGCCCCAAAACCCGCTATGGCGCGTATTGCACCAAGGCGGCCGGAAATCTGGGCTACATTCGCGTGGTGGTGCAAAACGAGGGTTGCCGCCCCGCCTGCACCCTCAACCTGAAAACGGTAAAAATGGAGTCTGGCGACGGCACGCTGGCGCGGCCGTTCCAACTCGGTAAATAAAGGTGGCTTTGCGTTATGAACGGGAAACGGGTGCGGTGGTTGTGTGCAACGGTTGTTTTTATGGTGGCGCTGGGTTTGGCCGCGTTTGCCATGGCGGCGGAAGCGCAGGATATTACGCAGGAATGCACGTTTGAGCCGAGCTATACGCTCCAGAACACTGACCGGATGACGGACGGCAAGTATACAACGTCATGGAGCAGCAAGGAGTCCATGGAGCCTTACGTGGTCATCAATACCCCGGCCGGCTTGCCGTGTTACGGCGTATACATCTGCTTTGCGAAACTGCCAACCGAGTGGGCGGTGCAAACCATCAGCGGGGGCAAATGGACCGATGTGGAACCGGAGGACAGCGGCTTTTGCCATGTGCTAGTTCCGCTGTACGGCGCAACGCAGTTCCGCATCGCCGTAACCGATCCGGAGATCAAGCAGGCCCTGTCCATCAACGAAATCTACCTGTTTGGCAACGGCACGGTACCGGACTGGGTGCAGCGCTGGCAGCCCACCGTGGAGGATGCGGACATTCTGTTTTTAGTTGCGCATCCGGATGACGAGCTGATTTTTCTGGGCGGCGCCATCCCGACCTACGCGGTGGAACAGCAGCGCAAGGTGGTTGTGGCCTACATGTGCTACAGCAACACGACGCGCCGAAGCGAACTGCTGAACGGGCTTTGGGCGATGGGGGTGCGCAACTACCCGGTGATAGGAAATTTTTGGGACACCTATACGCGAAGTTTGAAGGAAGCCCGAAAAAAATGGGATTCGGACAAGGCGCTGGAATATATCGTGGGGCTATACCGCCAGTATCAACCAGAAGTGGTGGTAACGCACGATTTTGACGGCGAATACGGCCACGGCGCGCATATGCTGACCGCCGAGCTGGCCAAGCAGGCTTTTACCGTGGCGGCGGATGATACCAAATATACGGACTCCGTGGCGGATTACGGCGCGTGGCAGGTGAAGAAGCTGTATTCCCATTTGTACCCGGAGGATCAGATCACCTTTGACTGGAACGTACCTTTGCAGTCCATGGACGGCAAAACCGCGCTGGAGCTTGCCAAGGAAGCCTATAAGCTGCATGTGACGCAGGAAGGCACCTATTACGATGTGGAAACGACCGGCACCGAGTATGATAACCGCGTGTTCGGGCTGGTGGAATCCACGGTGGGGGAAGATACCCGCCACGATGATTTTTTGGAAAACATTCTGGACCCTGTAACCTATGTGCCTGCGGAGACAACGCCGGAGCCTACGCCGGTGCCGACCCCTGTGGCGGATTATACCAGTTTGCTGCCTGCGCTTAACGCAAAAGGTTTTCTGGATGAAGGGGAGTTTGTGTACGACAGCGACGATACGGGCCGCTGGATCTACGTTTCCACAACGCTGAAAGTGGTAATCGAGCGCAAGTATGACCCCGACGCGCCTTTGCGGTGGTACGAAGCCGAAATCTGGTCGGACGTTTCTGCCGGCGAGGTGTTCAAGACCGTCCAGTATGATGAGGAAAAGATGGGCAGCGTCAGGGTGGACGCTTCCGAAACCGCGAAGAAATACGGCGTTGTGTTTGCCACCAACACGGACTATTACACCTACCGCATCAACAGCCCGCGCAATTCGGGCGTTGTGGTGCGCAACGGAAAAATCATCATGGACGATCCGTACACCAAGATCGTATCCGTGTTTCCCAATCTGGATACGCTGGCGCTGTTCCCCAACGGAGATATGAAGGTGCATACATCCTGCGGCATGAGCGCGCAGGATTATCTGGACGAAGGCGCGACCGATGTGCTCTCCTTTGGGCCGTATCTGGTGAAGGACGGCGTACTGAACCCCGATCTGTATTCCATGCGCACCACCACCAACCCCCGCTGCGCCATCGGCATGGTGGAGCCGGGGCATTACGTGTCCATCATTGCGGAAGGGCGGCTTTCCGACAGCTCCGGCATTTCGATGGCGCACCTTGGCAAGCTGATGTACGAAAAAGGCTGTCAGGTTGCCCTGAACCTGGATGGCGGGCAAACCGGGGTGATGCTGTTTATGGGCAAACAACTTAACACCATCGGGATTTACAATGGCGGGCATCTCGCCCGCCCCACCTCGGAGGTTTTAGGCATTGGCTATTCCGCGCAGGCGCTGGCCAGCGACGAGGCATCCGCCACTGTGACCGCGACCCAGACCGCGACGGTAACCCCAATGGCGGGCAGCGCTACGGTCGAAACCGACGCGGCGGCTACACCCACGCCGGGCAGCACCGCCGCAGAAACCGACGCGGCTGCTACGCCCACGGCGGAGAGCACCGCCGCCGCGCAGTAACTGCATGGGGAAGTAAAATCAAACGGCACAGGGGTTGTAGGAAGGAACAACGCACCCCGGCGGGGAATATCAGTACAGGAAAAATGAAGCCCCGTATTTTGCCAAGTTTGATTTTTAAGGATGGATCAATGTGAAATTCGTTTGGCGAGTGCTCCTGCTGCTTGTAATGGTTGCTCTGCTCACGGTGCTATGCCCGGACGCGACGCCTCTGCCCGGCGCGTATGCCGAAACGGAGGCGCTCGCGCCCCTTTCGTTGGACGCCGACGCGCCCGTGCCGGACGCCGCGGCCTACCTGCCGGATAACGCCGGCTACGCGGACGATAGCCTGAGCGTATCCATCAGCACCATGCGGGAGTTTGATACCGATATCATGGTAGCCAAAATCACAGTGAAGGACGCTTCCCAGCTTCGCACGGCCATGGCCGCCAAGTTTGGCTCCACGCAGGATATCCCCGGCGCGAAGCTCGCCAAGCGTGTGAACGCCGTATTTGCCATTAACGGCGATTACTTCAATTTTGACAGCACTGGCTATGTGCTCCGGCAGGGCACGCTGTACCGCGATAACCCGCGGGAAGATTCCGACGTGCTGCTGATTGACGATCAGGGCGATTTTCACGCCGTGGTCAACGCAACGTCTGAAAAGATCGCCGCCGTGCAGGGCACTATCGTGAACGCGCTGAGCTTTGGCCCCGCGCTTGTGGTGGACGGTCAGGCGCAGGAGATAAACGCGCGCCTGCTGATTGCGCCTGAAAAAGAGACGCAGCGCATGGTGCTGGCGCAAACCGGGCCGCTGAGCTACCTGTGCGTGGCTACGGAAGGGCCGGAAAACCCCGGTTCCCGTGGGCTGACGCTGAAAGAAACCGCTCAACTGATGGTGGAACTGGGCGCGGTTACCGCTTACAATCTGGATGGGGGAAGCTCCTCCACGATGGTGCTCAACAACGCCAAAATCAATGCCTTAAGCACGCACAAGGTGCGTCCGATCTGCGATATCGTTTATTTTGCGACGCTGTGCGGCACGCGCTGACCACAGGCGGCGTTGGAATGTGCGCGAATCGGAGGGTGTTTATCCATGGCTGAACCTGCGGTGATTGGTTCTCTGCTGGGGTTGGATATTTACGGCTACGGAATGATAACGGCGGCATCCGTGCTATGCGGGTGCCTGCTTTGCGTATGGTTGGCGCACGCGCGCCTGAAAAACGCGATGGTTGGGCTGCGGCTGGCGCTGTATGCCGTGCCGCTGTGCCTGCTTTTCGCCCGGCTTGGGTACTGTCTGGTGCGCGCGCCGTTTATCGCGGTGGACTATGTGCCGGATTTTTGGATTCAGTTCCGTTTGGGCGGGTATTCGCTTGCGGGCGGTTCGCTGGGGCTGATGCTGGCGGTATGGGTTTTGGCAAGCCTTACCAAACGACCGTTCGCGCCGTTGATGGACTTGGCCTTGCCCTGCGCGATGGTGGCGCTCGCGGGCCTGCGGTGGGCGGAGGCGTTCACGCTCAACGGCGTTGGCGCGTATGTGGATAACGAGGCGTTCTGGTGGTTCCCGATGGCGGTGCAAAACACCTACGGCGAGTTTGTGCTGCCGGTGTTTTTCTGGGAAGGGTTAACCGCGCTGGTGATCGCGGCTGTTCTGCTGGCGCGGCATTTTCCGCGCCCGGGGGATCAGGCGCTAACCGGCACGCTGCTCCTTGGCCTTACGCAGGTGTTTTGGGAAAGCCTGCGCGCGGATGATTATCTGCGGTTTGGGTTTGTGCGCGTGAACCAGCTGTGGGGCGTGGCGCTTGTGTGTTTTGTGATCGCCCTCTGGCTTTCGCGCAGGGCAAAACCGCGCAGGCATGCGGTCGCGACCATCGCGGCGGTTGCGCTGTGCATTGCGGGCATGGTGGGCATTATGTTCGGGCTGGACAAGCTGCCCATCCCCAACGAGGCGCTGTACGCGCTCCTGGGCCTGATCCTGATCTTGATGGGCGTGCTGGGGCTGCGTTTGCGCGAACCGGACCGTAAAGGAGGTACCCGCCGGTGCGCGTAACAAAGGCTGTATGCTCGGCTTTGCTGATGGCCTGCCTGCTTACGGGCAGTGCGGTTGCCGAGAAAAAGATTGTTATGACCTTTGCCGGGGATTGCACCATCGGTTGCGAAGAAAGGCTGATGGGAGCAGTATACTCCTTTCCCGGCGTGCTGAAAAAACAGGGATACGCCTATTTTTTGGAAAAGATGAAGCCGCTTTTTTCCGAGGATGACCTCACGGTGGTCAACTTCGAGGGCGTGCTGAAGGCGGACGACAAGCGCAAGGAGAACAAAACCTACTGTTTTCGCGGCCTGCCGGACTATGCGAAGATACTGACCTTGGGCAGCGTGGAAGCGGTGAACCTTGCCAACAACCATGCCGGCGACTATGGGGACGAGGGCCGCGCGAGCACGCTGGAAGCGCTTGCCAAGGAAGGCATCGGAACTTTTGGGGCTGATTTTTCCTATGTTTATGAAAAGGATGGCGTCAAGATTGCCTTTTGCGGCTTCACCCGCACGGCGTATTTTGCGCAAAAGGACAGTTATACCCAGTTTATCAAATCACTGAAGGATGCGGGCGCAAACGCTGTGGTTTGCTTTTTGCATTTTGGGCAGGAGTACAGCGGCCACCACAGCAACGATCAGGCCCGCATGGCGCGCACCATGGTGGACGCGGGCGCGGACCTCATCATTGGCAGCCACCCGCATGTGGCGCACGGCATGGAGATTTATGAGGGCGTAAACATCCTGTACAGCGTAGGGAATTTTGTGTTTGGCGGCAACGCGCTGGTGCGCGCCAACGAGTGCATCGTGCCCCGTATCACCATGACGTTTGACGATCAGGGCCATTATCTGGGTCAGCAGATGCGCATTTACCCCGCGAACATCTCCGGCGACAGCAAGAAAAACGATTATCAGCCCCGTTTGGTGGAGGGCGACGCGGCGGAGGAAGTGTACGCGCTTTTTGACCGGGACAGCGTCGGCCAGCCGGAGCCCGTTCTGCAAACCAACGAATACAGGGATTACGCGTTTGTGAGCGCCGTGCCGCGCGAACCGGCCGCGACCCCGGAAGCGAGCGCGACGCCGACGCCGGTTCAGGGCGCAACCGCAACGCTCACGGGGGATGCGGCGACCAACGCCGTTTCAGCAGGTTACACGTTGCAACCGAGCCTGACGCCGAAAGCGGGCGCTTCGGCTTCTCCCGCTCCTTTGGCGCAGGCGGCGCCCACAAGCCAACCGGAGGCCAAGAAATGAGAAAGTTTGCGCTGGGTTGCCTGCTGGGGCTAATCACGGTTACGCTGGCTGCGGGCGCGCTGGCGGCGGACGAGCCTCGCGGGTACCAGAAGGGTCAGGGCTATCAGTTCTATGAAATCGGCACGTATCCGCAGGGCAAGGACGGCGAGGCATCGCCCCTCCTGTGGCGCGCACTGGCTGTGGAAAACGGAGAAGCCCTCCTGCTTACGGAAATGGTTATTGATGCCAAACAGGTGATCTTTGAGCAGGATGAGGATGTGATTGCCAAACACGCCTACCGCCGAATCGCCAGCTTTGCCGATAGCGACCTGTGCCAGTGGATGAACGGGGAGATGCTGACGGCCATTCTGGGGGATACGGGGCTGGAAAGCGCGCTGGTTGCGGGCGAGTTTGGGAAACTGTACCCCCTGACCGACAAGCAGCTGCTCAAGGCCGAATACGGGTTCAGCACTGCCCGCTTTGGGAGCGTTCCGGTGCGGCGGGCTACGGCGACCGCCTATGCCAAAAGCGTTGGCGCATACTGTGACACCAACGGCTCCACGCCCTACTGGGTGGCAACCGTGAAAACCGCAGAAGGGTATAAGCTACAGATCGTCGGCTTTAATGGGCACCTGAGCTACGGCGCATATACGCGCACAAATATCGGCATCCGCGCCGCCATGACGCTCAATCTGGCGCAGTGCGTGTTCACAGACGGGGAGGGCACCCTGGAAAACCCGTTCCGGATTGCGCTTGCCACCCCCGCCGCAACCGCGCAGAACACAGTGGCAGCGTCGACATCGGCGGTAGCGCAGGCAACGCCTGTGCCAACAGCGACAGCAACCCCTGCTTCCAACGGCACGGTTGCGACGGTAGCGGCGCTTGCCGAGGATGCCGAAACAACACCCGAAGCGGTTTCGGCGGCTTCCGTGTCCGAAAATTCGGCATCCGCGCCAGACGCTACCCCTACGGAAATCGTTTCAGCTCTGAATAACGCGACGGAAACCCTCGTGCCAACCGTTTCAGGCGCGCCCATGTCTGTGGAAGGCGAGCAAAGCGCTTCCTCGGCTACTGCCGGCGCGGCGCTGGCCGATCCGGGGGAGGCGACAGCGCAAGAAACCGCCGATGCGGAAAGTAATGAAAACGGAGCGGAAACAGTGACCCTCTCCCTGCTTGGGGATTGCAGCATCGGCGACGGATACCGCTCCCGGAACGCATCGGGAAGCCTGACCAGCGTGATTGCCAAACAGGGGACCGCGTGGCCGTTTTCCCTGCTGGCGCAGTATTTAACAGCAGACGACCTCACGGTTGCCAATCTGGAGGTTTGCCTGACGGACAGCGACAACGCGACGGATAAAATGTTCCCCATGATCGCACCGCCGGAAAATGTCGCCGTGCTCACGCAGGGCGGCGTGGATGCGGTCAACACGGTCAACAACCACTGCTTTGACTTTGGCCAATCCGGTTATGCCGATACGCTGGAAACGCTGGACCATGCGAACATCCTGCACTTTGGCAGCGCGATTTTGGGCGGAAGGCTGGTATCGGACCTGACCGCGCAGGTAGAAATCAAAGGGATCCGGTTTGGCTTCATCGGGTACAGTTACCCCCAGAATGATACGCTGGAAGCCATTGGGGAGCGGATTCAAGCCCTGAGAAACGATGGTTGCGATGTAGTGATCGTCAGCCTGCACTGGGGCCGGGAAACCTACACCACCCCCAAATCCGGGCAACCCAGCTATGCCGCGAAAATTATCGACTTAGGCGCGGATGTGGTGTGGGGCCATCACCCGCATGTGCTTCAACCGGTGCAGTTTTATCAGGGGAAACCGGTGATGTTCAGCACAGGCAACTTCGTTTTTGGCACCATGGGGCCTGTGGACCCGTCTACGGGCATTTTCCAGTTACGGTACCAGAAAACGGAGAATGGCGTGGTACTTCGGCAGTTTCGGGTAATCCCGTGCGAAACGCAAAGCGGCGGCGATTATCGGCCGTTTGAACTGACGGATGAAGCGGAGCGCGAAAAAGTTTGGAAAATGCTGCGCGCGAAAAAAACCTACGCAGACTATCAAAACCTGCCGGACAGTTTCACAACCTCCGGTACCGTAACCATCGATTTGCAAGGGAATCTGGCGGAGGAGCCGTAAGGCGGGTAGGGAATTCATGGGCTATATGCCCGCTTTCAGCCGCAAGGGATGCGCCTTATGGCCGAAGCTCTTGCGACATTGGGCCCCCCAAAAAAAGCCTGATAGCGCGGCACCCGTTATAAAGCAAGCGAGCGAACAGCCTGAAAGGTTGTTCGCTCGCTTCAAACCGTTGACAAACCGGATTGAGTCCATAAGCCGCACCACATTGTGCCTTCGGCACTCGTGGTGCTTACGCTGAATGTGTGGCCACATAAGGCCTCCGGCGGGCAAGGGCAATGCCGATGCACCCCACAAGGGCTTTGCCCTTGACCCATTTTCGCTGCGGCGAGGGTTTTTCGGCAGTCTGAAAGCGAGCGAACAGCCTGAAAGGTTGTTCGCTCGCTTGCGGATTCTATAGCACGGCGCAAACGAGGGCGTTGCCTCGGCACGGGCTCGCTGCTGTGGGAAACTCGCAGCGCGCGTACCCTATTAATGCGCAAGATCCCACGCCTCATAGCCCTTTGGGCTGTCCGCATGCTTGATACGGCATCGCCGCGGCATTTTGCTTTGGGGGCTAGCCCCATGTCCCGACAGGGGTCTCACCCCCGCGCGCGGTCAGGGATTTTACCCCTTACCCAACTTTGCTGCGGTTGGGTAAGCTTTAGTTCTGTGCAGATTTCATCGCCTGCACCGCATGAATGCGCTCCAATGTCGGGGGGTACAGCGGAATGGGGAATTTCATGATGGCGGCTGCCGCGCAGGCGGTCGCAAAGTCCACCGTTTCCGTATCCTCCATCCCTTGAAGCAAGGCGTACACACAGCCGGCTTTAAATGTATCCCCCGCGCCCAGCGTGCTTTCCGCCACAACAGGGTAGGGCGGCATCCGCCGGATGCCTTGCCCCTTACGGCCGTAGAGCAGATCATGGCTGCCCGCTGTAAAGATCACCAATCCATCCGCGTTATCCGTATATCGCTTAAAAAGAGTCTCCCGATCCTCGCCTGGATATGCGTACCGTAAAAATTCGCCGCTCAGGGCATTGATCGCCGCATGACGGGCCATTGCCCCATCCAGCGGGCAATCGATGGCCACATAGGGGAGGCCGGCGTCAACGCACAGCCGGGCGACATCCTCGCTCGCCTGCCCGAAAAACGGATCGATCGCCGCCACCTTGCAACCCGTAAGGTGGTCTGCGGTGGGTCGGTTCCACCGATAGCCCTCAGGCCCCTGAAACGCCGTAAACGTGCCAAGGCAGGTGCGCGCGTCGCCGTCGATCAGCACAAAATCCTCCAGCCCGTCAAACGTTTCATCCACGGTAACCAGGCTCACATCAACCTTGGAGCCACGGAAATAGTCAAACACGCCGTTTTGGGTGTTCCGGCCCATCCACGTGCCTTCGATGCGCACAGAGCAGCCCAGCGAGTCTAGCACCGCCGCCGCCACGCCGGTTTCTCCGCCGATCAGCCGATAACGCGCCTTCAGTTCGCCATACCCGTCGCGGGGCGGCATGCCGTCGCGCAACAGGAGGCTGTTGGTCATCAGAATTTGGCCGTACAGATAAATATCCGCGTCTGTCATCGGTTTATCCCCTCACAGTTTGGTTTCGTCATAAACGATTCGGTCATAAACGCCCAGTTCATCGGGGTGCGCCAGGCATTCGCCTCCGAACCACCGGTAAGGCACGTCGGCCTGCCGCTCGCCCCGTAATAGCTGTTCACAGCCCCGGATCAGGCCATCCACAACGGCGGCTGGCACCAACGCGCGTCCGTGACCCGTCAGCAAATGGTCAAAATCTGCGCCATACTCCCGCCGGAGGGTGAGCAAGGTTTGCAGCAACAAAGCGATGGAGCCGGATTCCGGCAACTGCATCCAAAGGTGAGGGAGCGCCCCGTCGCCGGAAAACAAAATTCGGTGCTTACGGTCCAAAAAACCCACGGAGCCTGCCGTATGCCCTGCAAGAGGCACAACCTCCAACACCAATCCGCCGCCAAGGTCGAAAAGCTCGCCTGTGCGCAGCGGCACTTTCCGCGCGGGAGTCAGCGCATGCTTCGCGAACAGCTTTTGAACTTCCGGAAAGGCAAAATGGCTGTCGAACACCGCGTTATCGGCTGGATGCAGGCAGGCTTCTTCAAAGTAAACATTGCCGTAAATATGGTCGCAGTGGCCGTGCGTTTGCACAACCGTGAGCGGAAGGTCGGTCAGCGCCGAGCAGAAAGCGTGCATGTCCACATAGCCGTTGGCTGTGTCAATCAGCAAGGCGCGTTCGCTTCCGGTGACCAGATAACAGGTCGCCTCATCGTGGTCGTTCAGCAGCAGTACCTGATCGTTGATCCGGACGGTTTGCATCCGAGTTGGCATTGCACGCCTCCTGATGGGTCAGTACGCCGCAGGGTCGATGGAAACCGACAGTGTGAAGAAAAAGCCGAGAGAGCGCGACCGGCGTTCCGCCACAGCGAACGTGAGGGCAGGCTTATCAACCGGTTATTCCGAGAAACGGCGTTTCATCAGCCGACGCAATTGTTGCAACTGACAACGCCGCGCTCCGCATCCAGCGTGACAACCGAGCCGCTTTTCAAAATCTGGGTCGCGTTTTCCGCGGCGATAATCACGGGGATATCCAGGCTCATCCCGGCAATCGCGCCGTGGCCGTTGGGGTCGTCATCCTCCAGAATCAGGCCGCTGGCCTTGCGCACCAAGGGCAGGATCCGGTTGCTGGTTTGGTGAATCACCAGAATATCGCCTTCGTTAAAGCGCTTTTCCGCCTCGGCTTCGCTGCTGGCGACGCACACGCTGCCGCATACGCTGTTGTGGCTGACGCCCCGGCCTGTAACCAGAATATGGCCCACCACATGCACCTTCATCAGGTTTGTGGTGCCCGATACCGCCAGAGGCACGCCGGCCGTCATCACCACCAGCTCGCCGTCGTGCAGCAGGCCGGCTTTCTCCCCGGCTTCCACGGCGCGTTCGAACAGCTCGTCGGTGTTGTGGGCTTCTTCAATTTTCAGCGGAATCACGCCCCAGCTCAGGCTGAGCTTGCGGCAGATGGCATCGTCCATTGTGCAGCAGATAATGGGGCAATTGGGGCGGTATTTGGAGATCATGCGCGCGGTACGGCCGCTTTTGGTAACGGTGAGGATAGCGGCGGCGCCCAGATCATGCGCGCTGGTCACAGTCGCGTGGCTGATGGCGTTAGTTACGTCCGGCGTGTGCTCATGCTCGCGCTCCTTAAAGCGCTTTACATAGTTGATATCCGCCTCGGCGCGGCTTGCGATGCGCGCCATGGTCTGCAATGCCGCGACCGGGTACTGGCCCGCCGCGGTTTCACCGCTGAGCATGGTGGCGCTGGTGCCGTCGTAAATGGCGTTGGCAACATCCGCGGCTTCGGCGCGGGTGGGGCGCGGATTGGTAATCATGCTTTCCAGCATTTGGGTGGCGGTAATCACCTGCTTGCCGGAAGAATAGGCCTTGTGAATCAGCATTTTCTGAACCACGGGCACTTCTTCCAGCGGGATTTCCACACCCAGATCGCCGCGCGCCACCATAATGCCGTCGCTGACGCGCAAAATGTCGTCGATGTTCTGCACGCCCTGACTGTTTTCGATTTTTGCGATGATGCTGATATCCCGACGGCTGAAAAGCTTGCGAATTTCCAGAATATCATTGGCTCCACGGGTGAAGGATGCGGCCACGATATCGATTTCCTGCTCCACCCCAAAGAGGATATCCTCTCGGTCGCGGTCGCTCAGGAAGGGCATGGTCAGCTCTGCACCGGGCACGTTTACGCCCTTGTGATCGCTGATCTCGCCGTCGTTACCCACCTTACAGGTAATCTCCTCCGCCGTCAGCTTGGTTACCGTGAGGGAAACCAGCCCGTCGTCAATCAGGATTACCGAGCCTTCTTGCACATCTTGCGGCAATTGCTTGTAGCTGACGGTCACGCGCTTTTCAGTGCCTTCCACGTCCTCGGTGCACAGGGTAAAGGTTTGCCCCCTGGTAAGGTGAACGCGCCCCGTTTTGAAAGTGCCGATGCGGATTTCAGGGCCTTTGGTATCCAGCATTATGGCGACCGGCAGCCCCAGTTCCTCCCGGATCCGTTTGACGCGCTCAATGGTGCGGCCATGGCTTTCGTGGGTGCCATGGGAGAAGTTGAGCCTCGCGACGTTCATACCGGAGAGCATCATTTCCCTGAGCACGCCGTCGTTCTCGGTGGCTGGGCCAAGCGTGCAGACAATTTTGGTTTTCAGGTGCTTCATAGGATTCCTTTCCGTCCGTTTCATGGACGTGGAGGTCTGGGGGTTTCAACGGTACGGTTTTCGGTGGCTTGGCGGAATGCGCCGCGCGGAGCGGAGACGCGCAGGCGACGCTTTCGCGAAAGACTGGTGAGCCGGCCCTTGGGTCGGCTCAGGCCTCCTCTTTGTAGGGGACGCGCTCCAGATTCAACAGGTACTTTTTAATGCCAAGACCGCCGCCGTAACCGATCAGGTAGCCGTTGGCCCCGATGACCCGGTGGCAGGGGATCAATATCGGCAGGGGGTTTTGATGGTTAGCCATGCCTACGGCCCGCGCCGCGGCAGGCCGGTCGCACCGCTTGGCCAGCTCGCCGTAGGATACGCTTTGCCCATAGGGCACGGTGTGCGCAAGCTGCTCCCATACCGACGTTTGAAAGGGCGTGCCAAGCGGCGCGAGCGGCAGATTGAAATCGGTGCGGGAGCCGTTAAAATACGCTTCCAGCTGAGCAATGGCTTCCTGTAACAGCGGCGTCAGGGCGGGCGTTTCATCGGCCCGCAGTTCGCCGTGCAGGCGAAGCTCCCACAGCCAATCGCCGCGCTGTACCAGCGCGAGCGGGCCAATCGGGGCTTGCATCAGCGCGGCATAGCGCGGCAAAGCCTTTGTTTGAATGGCTTTCGCAGCCTTCGGGTCAAGCGTTACAGGCATGGCTATCCCCCTTACTGTGCTTCGGAAATGTGTACGGATATGCTTTCTTCACGGTAAACGCGGCTTTTCAGCTTGCGCCACAGGCTGAAAGGCGCCAGGTACAGCAGCGCGCAGCACAGCGCCATAATCAGGTAATCGCGAACCAGATTATCGCTGCCGTCGATGCTGAATTCCACCATCACACAGCCCGCGATGGCAAGCAGCGCAATCAGCCAGGTTACGATCAGCCTTCCATCGGCTCCGCGAACACGCAGGAAAAACGCCATATAGACGGTCAGCGCGCCCAGCACGCCAAACCCGACGCCCAGCTTGCCGGTCAGGTCCAGCACATGGTTGATGGGGTGGATCATCATCAGCGCGACCAGCGCGGCCACCGGGAGCAGCAGCCAAGCCGCGACAGTTGCCTTTCGGGCTTCGCGGATATGGGCGTAACGCGCGCCGAAAATCAGCAGCGCCAACAGCGGGATCAGCGCGCAACCCAATTGCTGCACGCGGATGAACCCCCACAGCATGTGGCCGTCATCCCGCATGCTTTCCAAAATCACTTGGCTTGCGCCAAACAGCGAAAGGACGATCATAGCCAGATCGCCGGGCCGGGCTTTCCAACGCGGATGGCGTCCGAAAAACAGCCCCAGAGAAAAAGCGAAGATTAGCAGCGCGACAGCCGCCTCATAGCGGTATACCGCCAGCCGGTACAGGGTGAGCGTGCCCATCTGATCCTGCACAAACAGCCAGGGAAGCGCCTGCGCCAGCACGCCTACGTCCACCTGACGGCCAATTCCAAGCTGACCGTCGGTCAGGCCTTCCGCAATGCGAATGCCGAAAACGAACAGGCCAATGGGCACAATGGCAACATCGAGCATGGAGCCGAAACGCACTTTTTGAATGCGCGCCGTCAGGAAAGCGGCAACCATCAGGCCGCAAAGCGCGCCCAGCAGGCTATAGCCCCCGTCCCAAAAGGAAAGCATGCGCCACGGTTGCGAAATGGCGTCGGTAAAATAACTCAGGTTAGCCAAACAGAAGGCCAATCGGGAAAACACCAGCCCCAGCGGAAGCCCCAGCAACCCGAGCAGCCGGACCGTGCCCGTCGGCAGGCGCCTGCGATAGCCGAGCATGCCGGCTGCCGCGAGGTATACGAGCGCGCTGATCCCGACGACCAGCCCGTACCAGTACCCTGTAAGCCCGAAAAGGGAAAAGTTCATTGCCGCCGCCTCCGTTACTGCGCCGCGCTCTGCTCGGTAGCCGACGCGAAGTATACGATATCGTGGATGGAGCGTTCCTCCACGTCTTTGATGCTCAGAAGTTTATTATGGAACACAAGCGCGGAGCTGTTGCCCCCATCGAGGTTATACGCCTGCTGGCAGCCGATTTGCGCCATAAAGTTGGCCAGCGTTTGCAGCGTAACCCCTGCGGAATCCGCGATGCGGCCGTCCACAGTGACCACCGCATACGTCAGCGGCCCGATTTGTCCGATGGCGGCGCGCGGCTCTTGCCCGGTGGGGTTCCAGCCATAGGTGGTCGGGATGTTTTGGATGGTGCCATCGATCACCAGCGCGGGGCCGAAGAAGAAGCCGTTGATGATCTGGTGGGATTCCAGCAGGGATGTGATCGCGCTTTTCTGGTTATCCTTGCCGGCCAGCACGAGGTGGAAATCCGCGTTTTCATCAATCAGCAGCAAATCGTAATTATCGCTTACCTTTTTACGGAGCGTATCTCCCTGCCGCACAATGTAGCCGCCGGTGGATTTGGAGTAGAAATCCCCGTTCACGGCGACCACGGCGTTCACGCTTTGCGCAAGCGTCGTGGTGGGCACGGTGCGGTTGTTGCTGCCGTCGCCGGCGAGCGCCGTGCGCAACTGGGTCGGCGTGGCGATTTTCACATAGGCGATGTGGTAGATGCTATCGTCCTGTTTCAGCTCCTGAATTTCAACGATCAGGGTATCGTCGCGGTAACCAGCGTCGGTGTAGTTGGCTTCAATGGGCGCGCGGCCGATGGTAGAGATGGACAGATCCAGGTTGGAGATATCGTTCACCGGCAGGATGTCGCTAAGCGCCGCGCTGGCCAGAATGCCAGCGGGTTTCAGGGCCGCGCCCACATCCGTGTCGTCGAAGGTTTCGCTATCGTCCCCCCAGTCGATCGGGGCTTCGTTCTGGTAACGCTGATCCGCCTCGCTCAGGATTGCCCCGGAGGGAACCGCAAACGCGCAGGAAAACGCAAGCAACAGCACCGCAACAGTCAGGATTGTCATCCATGTTTTTGAAGCTTTCATAGGGTCAGTTCGTTCCTTTCTCTATTCAAGGGCCGCCGATCCGCCTTTCGGCCGCCGGTTCCGCCCTTTTACGCGAACGTGGACATTCCTTGCATATTATACAATAACGCTGAATACACGGCAAGATCAAATGACGGCGCGAGCGAACCGACAAACGGGCTTGCCTGTCACGGAAGGCCGCGACTTGGACATGAAAGCCATCGGCTTTGGCGTTCATGTCCACGCGTGATCCAAGAGCCTTCCCATTTTGTGCGGCTCTCGGTTTTGCTAGGGCGACAGGCGTCCCGGATTGGTTGACCCGGCTGGTTACAGGCGCCGCGAATCGTCGATAAACTTTTGCTCGTTGAGCAGGGCTTCCAGCAGATACACATTTTTGCAAAAAAGCGCGCCCACTTCTTCCACGGCTTTGATGAAGTCGCGGCTCATCGCCCTGAGGCCGCCTTCCTCCAACAGGGGGCAAACCGCCCACGCGCGAGGGTCCAGCTCCGCGACCGCGCGGTTCACATTCCCGCCCTGCTCGCTGAGCACGCGTATGCGAAGCGGGAAAATGCGGCACGCCAGCGGACGGTGCTCCCGTGGGCAATGGCCTTCGCAGATCAGCCGTTTGCCGTTCTTGTGAATGCCGTCATCCTCCGTGAGGCGAAAAGCAAAGCCTTCGACGGGTTTTTGGTAAAACCGTTCCTCAAACGGGAACAGTAGCATCCCGTTTTCACCGGTTTCATCCGCCTTGCAGCACGCGCCGTCGCACAGGCGGCCACAGTCGGTTTTAAGAGGGGTCACCGTTTCCAGCAGGATGCGGGCCTGCTGAAGCTTCCGCACCACAAATGGGGCGGCTAACAGATCAAATAAAACGCCCATGGGGGTTCTCCTTTATACTGTTCAATTGATCTTGCGGCTTTGTTGCCGAAGATTGGCCGTGCCAATGGGGGTGACCGTCTTGGCCCGCGCGGGTCGCCCGGCAACCCGGAGGAAGCCTTTTGCGGAGGAGCAGCGGCGGCGCGCCGAAGCGTACCCATCATAGCAGAGCCGCACCGGCATTTCAAGCATCCCGGAAGGCGCGGCGGGCGATTCGGGGCTATTTTACATGCCGTTTACCGGCTGGGGCGGCAGCGGCGATCCGGCCGGAACCGCCTTCGCGCCTGGTTACGGGGCGCGTTGACCCATGGCTGGCCTTGGACCGGCCAAAAGTTGAAACCCCTGACGCGTTGCCGCCCGGCGGCTCCTGCCCATGGTTCGCACGGCCTTGGGATCAGGACGGTTGCAGCCGGAACGGCCTTAAACGCCGAGACGCGATTTTACGCTGCGCTCATCCCGATTTTCATGATCCTTTACGGTTGGGACGGTTGACTTTGCCTGTTGCCCGCGTTATCATAGCGCTATGGCCGCCCACCGCAGCAAGGAGGAAAACTGCATGAAACTCGATACGCGCCGGACAGTCCGCGTCGGATTTGCTTTTTTATCCATCTGTGCCTTCTGGCAACTGTATGACAACGTGGTGCCCCTGATCCTGAAAAACACGTTTCAGATGCAGGACGGGCCGATTGGCATTATCATGGCGTTGGACAACATTCTGGCCCTGTTTCTGCTCCCCTTCTTCGGCGCGGTTTCGGACCGTACCCATACGCGGATGGGCCGCAGAACCCCTTTCATTGTAGGGGGGACGGTCGTGGCTGTGCTGCTGATGAACCTGCTGCCCATTGCCGACGGAATCAAAAGCCTCAGCCTGTTTATTACGGTGCTCGGGCTGCTGCTGATTGCCATGGGCGTATACCGTTCGCCCGCCGTGGCGCTGATGCCGGATGTGACCCCGAAGCCTCTGCGCTCCAAAGGCAATGCGATCATCAACCTGATGGGCGCGTTGGGCGGCGTTTACACTTTGGGGATGACCAAGTTCTTGGTGACCAAGCGCGCCGACGGGTTTGACAATTACCAGTGGCTGTTTGTCGCGGTCGCGGTGCTGATGGTGGCGGCGATTGCCGTGCTGCTGCTGACGGTGCGGGAAAACAAGCTCGCCGCCGAAACCGCGGTGATCAACGACCAGTACGACGCGCAGGAAGCGGCGAAGCTTTCGCCTGCCGAGCAGGAGGCCGAGAGGAAGGCTAAAACGAACGCGAAGGCCGGGCTGAAATCCCTTTCGCCCGAGGTGCGCCGCAGCCTGATGCTGATCCTCTTTTCCGTGTTCTTCTGGTTTATGGGCTATAACGCCGTAACCACTTCATTTACCAAGTATGTGTTTGTGCAGTGGGGGTATGATATCAAAGCTGCGTCCGGCTGCCTGATGGTGGCAACCGTGGCGGCGGTGCTTTGCTACATCCCGGTCGGGAAGCTGTCCGCGCGGTTTGGTCGCAAGCGGATGATCCAGTTTGGCGTGATTCTGTTAACCGCCAGCTTCACGGCGTTTGCGATGTTCAACACCTTTACCAATGCGATGTACGGGGTGTTCGCGCTGGTGGGCATCGCGTGGGCGACCATCAACGTCAACAGCTACCCGATGGTTGTGGAAATCAGCAAAAGCGCGGAGGTTGGGCAATTTACAGGCTATTATTACACGTTTTCCATGGCGGCGCAGATTGTGACCCCCATCCTGAGCGGCTATCTGATGCAATATGTCGGTTACCGGACGCTCGCGCCCTACGCGGCCCTGATGGTGGCGATTTCGTTTATCACCATTTCGCTTACCAAGCATGGCGACGCAAAGCCCGAGGCGCCCAAGAGCAATCTGGAAGCCTTTGACGTAGGGGATGATTAGGCATGGCATGGTGGGGTTGGACGCTGGCGATTGCCGCGTTGCTTTTTGGCGGCTACCTGTGGATGATTGCGCCGCGCCGTTATAACCGCAAGGATGTGGAAGCGTTGGCGGGCAGGCTGTACGCGCACCGGGGCCTGTATTCCCAGAGTATGGGCGTGCCGGAAAACAGCATGGCCGCGTTCCGGCGCGCGGTGGACGCGGGTTTTGGGATTGAGCTGGATGTGCAGCTGACCGGCGACGGGAAGCTGATTGTGCACCACGACGGCAACACGGCGCGGGTTTGCGGTGTGGACGCGACGATCCGCAATACGGCGTACGCCGACCTGCCCAAGTTGCCGGACGGTTCTGCAATACCGGTTTTTGAGGACGTGCTGGCCATGGTTTGCGGCCGTGTGCCGCTGATTGTGGAAATCAAGCATTACGGAAACCCCACGGAAAACGCCGCGCGGACGCTCAACGTGCTGCGCGGTTATTCCGGCCCCTTTTGTGTGGAATCGTTCCACCCGTTGGCGGTGCGAACCTTCCGGAAAACCGCGCCCGGCATTGTGCGCGGTCAACTGGCGATGGGCGGCCCCCGCAACCGCGAGGAAGGAAGCTGGTTTGAGTACTTCATCCTGAGCAGTCTGTTGGTAAACGTTCTGGGCCGGCCTCACTTTGTCGCCTACTCCTGCGCGCATGATGCGAATCTGTCCATGTGGCTGATGAAACATGCGTACCATCCATTGTTGGCGGGGTGGACCATACGGGATCAGGCGCTGCTCAACAGGGTGCGAAATACGTATCAGATGCCGATTTTTGAGGGCTTCATTCCGGACGATCCCCATCGGTAAAGGGGAAAGAACGCGGAGGAACCGGCAATCTTAACAAAATGAACCATACCCAGCGGGCGGTTTAGTAAAAGAGGGCGCAACTGAGAGGCTGCGCCTTTCGCATGCCCGGATGGGCACATGACGGACTGCTAAACGCCAAATTGGAAACCGGAATTTTCCGGTTTCAGAACGGTGTATTCTGTTCCATGCTCAAAGGAAGCTGTTACCCGGCGGCCACCCGCAGTGAAACCCGGCGACGCGGTTGCGAACCCAAACCGTTCGTGGTAAAATACCGAAGGAATACGGTAACGGCCCATGGACACCTGCCCGGGCAAGGGACGAAAGGCGGCGCCGATTTGCAATTTTGCACACTGTTCAGCGGTTCCAGCGGGAACGTGGTTTATCTGGCTACCGACCACGGCGCGCTGCTTATCGATTGCGGCATGAGCGGCAAACAAACGCTGGACGCTATGGTTCAGGCGGGCATAGACCCCGCCACCGTACACGCGGTGCTGATTACCCATGAGCACAGCGACCACATCCGGGGCGCGGGCGTGGTCAGCCGCAAGCTTGGCGTGCCGATTTACGCAACCGAGGGCACGTGGGAAGGCATGACCGCCGCCGTCGGAGAAATCCCCATGAAAAACCGGGTGGCGATCACCGCCGGCGAGAGCTTCTTTTTGGATGATATTGAGGTCGCGCCTTTTTCCATTCCCCATGACGCAAACGATCCGGTCGGGTACCGTTTTTTCACGGGCCGCCATAGCGTGGCCGTCGCAACCGATCTGGGCTATTTTTCCCAAACCGTGCGCGACGCGGTGGCCGGCGCGGAGATTGTGCTGCTGGAAAGCAATCATGACCCTGATTTGCTGAAAAAAAACCCGCACTACCCGGCGCACCTGAAAGCCCGCATCTTGGGCAAGAAAGGCCACCTCAGCAACGATTCGGGCGCGGAGGCGGCCGTATGTCTGGCGCAGTGCGGCACGCGCCATTTGCTTTTGGGGCATTTGAGCAGCGAAAACAATACCCCCGATATGGCCTACCGCACCACGCACGCGGCGCTTACCGGCGCGGGCGCGGCTGTTGGGCAGGATGTGACGCTGCACGTGGCGGCGCGTTTTCAAGCCAGCTTTTTATACCGGGTATAAGGGCGGCGGGTTTGGGTTTGGGCGCGACGTTTTCGCGGGCTTTGCCGGGATCGGATAACCGCCTGAAACGTTCCCGCAATGTTGGCGTTACGCATACCGGTTTTGTACCCTCCGGCATTTTGAGCCGGGCAGAGACTTTGACAGCGCGGCATGCCTGTCAGGCGGCGATGGCCGCCGTTACGCGAGGCACGGCGCACGGAAGGAGGCTCCTATGGAATTTCGGGTTATGGATGAAGCGGTGGTGCTGGAAGGGCGCGGTTTGGCCCTGATTGTGAATGACGAGCAGGACGCGGCTTTTTCGGACGGCTGCCGCATACAGGATATTCGCGGCAAGGTTCATGAGGTGGAAAGCGTGACCCGGCAGGATGGGCTGATTTGCCTGTTTATCCGCAACGGAGACGCGACATATTTTAGCAGGCTGTTTCGGGATGTGCTGGTGGACGCGACCCTCTTTACCCTGACGGCGGAGGGGCGGTAGCATGGCGATCACCTTGCTGTGCGTGGGGAAAACAAGGGAACGCTTCTATGCGGATGCGGTCAGCGAGTATGTGAAACGTCTTTCAACCCTGAACCCCTGCACGGTGGCAGAAGTGCCCGATGAAGCGGAGCCTAAGCAGCTGTCGGACGCGGCTGTGGATAAGGTGAAACGCGCCGAGGGGGAACGGCTGCTTGCGAAAATCGCTTCGGGCGCGTATGTGATTGCCCTGTGCATCGACGCGAAACAGCCAACCAGCGAAGAACTGGCGGATAAGCTAAAAACGCTGATGGTTTCCGGAAAAAGCGATATTGTGTTTGTGATCGGCGGTTCGCTTGGGCTGCATGACAGCGTGCTGAAACGCGCTGACGAGCGCATGGGCATGAGCCGTATGACGCTGCCCCATCAGCTGGCGCGCGTGGTGCTTGCGGAGCAGTTGTACCGCTCCGCGAAAATCAACGCCGGCCAGCGGTATCACAAATAAAGTCCTGCGGCTTCGAGTTGCCGAAAACCCAAGCCGTCGCGAAACCGGGATAAGGGCTGAAATCCATCGCAGGCTCCAAGCGACAAACCTTGGCGGGGTTTGGATGGAACTTAAAGCCTGATGTTGCGGCACTTGGATGAAGCGAGCGAATAACCCACAGGGCCAGGAGGCGAGCGGCATAGCCGTCAAGCCTCTTATGAAAACTTGGGTTTTACATTGCACCTTAACCCTTTTCGCATTGGCGATGGAATTTTTTGCGGGCTAGCAGCCGGATGAGCCTTGAAGCGAAGGCGATCCGGGTGTGTGGGCGATTCTTACATATGTAGAAGTCCGGATTGCAAAACCCGTAGGGGCGTTGAGCAATCCGGGCTTTTACATTGAGATGGGCCTGTTTCCCGAACCGATGGCACGCTGAAGCGCTGTTAACCCTCCGGACCGTAGGGGCGCCGGCACGAGTTTGGATTTTCCAAAACGTGGACATGCCGGCGCACGGTTGGTGCAAAGGCGCGTTGAACCTTACTTTCGGCGACCGGAACGCCATACCTTTATAAAAGTTCTTTTGCCAAAGCTGTTTCCAGCGCGTTTGTCACCGTATCAATCTGCGTTTCCCGCGCCTTGCCGGACCAATTGACAACGCCTGTGGCCAACACCCGCGCGCCTTTTTGCGTAAGCAGACTTTGCATTTGACGAACGGCGCGGTTGCCCCCGAGCCACGGCCATGCAAACTGGTGCGTAACCATGCAGCATGCCGGTTTACCCTGTAACGGCGGCAACTGAGTAAGATAGGTTTTCATGACCGGGTTCAGGGAAAAGGCCCAAACGGGCGCGGCAAATACTAATGCGTCCGCGGATGCGGTATCGGGGCGCGAAGCCAGCGAGACCTCGCCATGCACGCTGGTATCCTTGCTTTCCGCCTCCACGCGCTCAAGCACGGCTTCCCGACCGTCGGCAAGCAGACGGTCCCGCAGTTTTTGCGCAACCTGAAGGGTGTTGCCGGTGTGGGAATGGACGTAAATACCAATTTTCATGCTCGGTTTCTCCTTTCGTCCGTTGGGTTGGTTGGGTCAGTCAGGTTGACCGGGTTGACCGGGTTGATCGGGTTGACCGGGTTGATTGGGTGGGGTTGAGAGCCATTGCTCGGCCTGCGTGAGCAAAGCTTGCGGTTCATTGGGCAAGCGCCTTTCCACAACAGCCTGCCAGAGCGCGTCCAGCGCTTGGCCGATGCGGCTTTGCGGAAGGCTAAGGCGCTGGCACAGCGGCAGCAGCGCATCCCCGCGAAGGGCCAACTCCTTCAGATTGCGCGGCAGGGACGCGTCCGCGAGGGCTGCCGAGAAAGCCTGCGCCTGAGCCAGCGCCGATGTGTGCGGTGCGCCGGCTTGGGCCATCGCCTGAAGGGCGAGGGCTGTGTGGGTGATTGCGGGAGCGCCCAACCGAAACGCCTCAATGCGAGAAAGCGTGCCGGCTATCATGCCGCGCAGCGCCGTGAGCGCGGTTGCCGCGGCGACGGTTTCCCGGACTGAAAAACGCAGCGCGCGCATTTGCGCTGCCAGCGCCTCGGGCGTTTCTTTGGCAAAAAGCAGCGAAAGCTTACCGGAAACGGGCGGCAAGCCCGCCGGAGGGATGTAATCGGCCAGCGCGGCCAGCAGGGTTTCCTCCGGTTGCAGATCGCCAAACAAGTTCCGCCACGCGCCCACCTGCCGCACGGTGACAAGGCCGGCGACGACGGGCGGTTCCGTGCGGGCAAGCGTTGGGTAACGCGTATCGGAAAGCAGCAGTTTTTCCAGCTCGGCACGTAGGCGTTCGCGCGCAATCTCCGCCAACAGGGGCGCGTAGCGGGCGGCGGAAGCGAGCACGGCGGGCGTTGGCGTCAGCGCCAGTTCCGCCTGAAACCGGGCCGCCCGAAGGATTCGCAACCCATCATCCTTAAATACCAGATCGGGATCGGCGGTCACCGTGTGCAGCGCGTGTTGTCGCAAGTGCATAAGCCCCCCGGTTGGGTCCTGAATCGGCGAGGCTGGACCGGAATCGGGCAACAGGGGCAGGTACAGCGCGTTAACGGAAAAATCACGCCGAAGCGCGTCGGTTTCAACTGTATCGGCAAAGTGCACGGAGCTGGGTTGGTGACCGCAGCGGTAGCTGTCCACCCGGAAGGTGGTGTATTCCGCCATGTGCCGCCCTTCCGCATCGGCCACATGGAGTTCCACCGTGCCAAAATGCGCGGCGCGAAGCACGGCACGGATCGGCGTGCCTTCGCATAGCGCCGCGACCTGCTCCGGCCGGGCGGGGCCGCACAGGTCGATGTCGCTTGCGGGCAGGTTCATGATGGCGTTGCGCACTATGCCGCCCACCGCGTACAGCGGCTTCCCGGCGGATGCGAACACGCGCGCCACCGACACTAGCCAGGGCGCGCGAAAGGGAAGGATGTTCATGAAAAAACTCTCCGGGAGGCGGCCAGCGTTTCAAACTCGTCAATCTGCGCGCGCAGCACGCCCAGCGCCGAACGCCAGTAATCGACGCTGCGCACATCGATGCCTACGCTTGCGGCCACGTTGGCGACCGTATCGCTGCCGCATCTGGCCAGCAAAGCGTCATATTCCGGCAGGAAGGCCGCGCCGGCTGCCTGATACTTTTGGAACACGCCCAAGCCGAACAGCAACCCAAACGCATAGGGGAAGTTGTAGAAATGCAGCCCAACCGAGTAATAATGGCTTTTGTTGATCCACATATCCGGATGGCGCGTATCCTTGGCAAGGCCGTCGCCGTAGGCTTCCTCCTGAGCGGCCAGCATCATGCCCTGAAGCTCCTCAACGGCCGGCGTATGAGTTTTCCGGGCTTCAAACACAGCGCTTTCAAACTGGTAGCGGCTGTAAATATCCACCACGCACTGCGTTGCCTCCATCAGAATCCCTTCTAAAATCCCGAAGGCGACTTCTGGCTCCGCATCCGCCAGCACCGTGTGGGACAATAGCGTTTCGTTAAAGGTGGAGGCGGTTTCCGCCAGCGGCATGGGCGGTTGCGCCATCATCAGGGGCAGATTTTCCATGCAGTGGGCGTGCCATGCGTGGCCCAGCTCGTGCGCGAGCGTGCTCACATCGGAAAAACTGCCCACAAAGTTGGTCAGGATGCGGGACAGGCGCAACTCGTGGCTTTCCGCGCAGAATGCGCCGCCCTCCTTCCCTTCCCGGGGAAAGAGATCAATCCAGCGGTTGTCAAACGCGCGCTCCATAAATTCCGCCATTTTGGGGTGCGCCTTGCCAAACGTTTCAAGCAGCAAACCGCGGGCTTGGGGCAGGGTGTACTTTTGGACGGCGTTCCCCACGGGCGCAAACAGATCATAAAACGGCAAACCGTCGGAATGGCCCAGCAGCTTGGCCTTGGCGCGCAGGTAACGGCGAAAGTCCGGCAGGGCCTCGCGGACAGCTTCCCACATGGCGGTAAGGGTTTCCGGATCCATCCGGCTTTCCGCCAGCTGCTGGGTGAGCACGTCCGGGTAGCGCCGGGCTTCGCACAGGGTGAGCGCTTCAACCTTAATACCGCCAAGGCAGAAGGCCATGGGCAGCGCAACTTTAGGGTATGCGGCCAGCTCGGCTTCGAACGCCTGCCTGCGCACGCTTGGGTCGGGATCGTACGCCATGCCGCGCACGGCGGGCAGGGGCAGGGTTTCGCCGTTCAGTTCCACGGTGAGCGTGCCCATCAGCTGATCGCGCAATTTCTGGAACGCGTCGCCGCCGCTGAGCGACATGCGGAGCATCCACTTTTCCAGATTTTCCGGCAACATATGCTCCGCTTCCCGCTTTGCTTCCCGTAAGGCGAATGCGTTTTGGGTAAGCGCGGGGCTGGCGGCGATCACGCCATCCAGATCGTCAACCCCGCCCACAAAGCGGGTGAAAGCGCTTTGCAAAACCTGCGTGTCCACCGAAAGGGCGCTTAACGCCTCCAGCGTGCGGAACGCTTCGCGATTTTCCGATTCGACGGCAAGGGTCAGCTGGCAAAACAGAAACGCGCGCGAAAGCTTGTTGCTCAGAGTTTCCATGTGCGCGACGATGGCTTCCAGCTTGCGCCCGGCGGGCATCTCCGCCCGCAGCAGATCATGACCTTCCGAGGTCAGCTTTTGAATGGCGGCAATATCCGCGAGAAGGGCCGGATCGGAAAAATCCTTGTAAAATACGCTTAAATCCCAATTGGATTGCATGGCGCGAGTCTCCTTTTATCAATGCTAAATTCAAGAAAAGCCCGCCGCCATAAGGCGCGGCGGGCGTTACGCTGCTTTATTCCTGCTGGAAGTGCGCTTCCTCCAGCGCGATCAGGCATGTTTCCTTGCTGCGCTCAATGTGTTTGCGCATCAGCTTTTCAAAGTTCTCCAAATCCTTTTTTTCCACATATTCCACCAGCGTGTAATGCTCCTCATGCGCGGATTTGCGCCGCGTTTCCTTGGCGATGCTCATGGCGGAGAACCGGCGAATATATTCATCCTGACTTTGGATCACGCGCAAAATGCGGTTGAGGCCGGAAATGGCGGTCAACTGATCGTGAAAACTGCGCGCGAGGGGAGAAACGCCCTCAATATCGTTTTTATTGATAAAATTGTCCATCTTGTGCAGTTTTTCGCGCATGGAGCGGATATCCTCCGGGGTCGCGTTTTCGATGATGGAGGGGAGGGTCAGCATTTCCAGCGCGTTGCGGATGGTGTAAATCTCCTCCACATCGGCAATGGTAAAGGCGCGCACCACAACGCCGCGCCGGAGCACATATTCCACCAGACCATCCCGTTCCAGCTTGCGAAGGGCCTCGCGAAGCGGCGTACGGCTGATGTGCAGCTTATCGGCGTACTCCGTTTCCACAATTCGCGCTCCGGCGGGAATCTGTCCGGTAATGATGGCGTGCTTGAGCGTTTCGTAGGCGATTTCGCGGATCGGCTTGCTTTCCACCGAGGGAGTAAAGCGCATCACAGACATTGCGACACCTCTTGTTCTTTCTTTGTATTTTGTATACTAGCGTGTAAAACGGCGTTTGTCAAGCGATTTACAGAAGTTTGGTAATAATGCAACAAACTGCAGAAGCCGTAAAATACAGTATACGGCACGCCAAAACGGGGTACGGCGATCAAGCCGGCAGGCGCGCAGGCCGGCGTGGATTTGTAAAAGGAAGAACTTGCGATTGTTATTCGTGGGGATGATTTTGAAAGCGTTGGGCAGGATAACCCAACGGGTCAGCGCGGGGGATGCGATTGCGCCGTACAGGTTGATAAACCAGCGATCAAGCGATTGACTGCTCGCTTGATCGCTGGTTTGCCATTTGGGCTATTGAGCTGCTTTAACTTAGCCTTGCGGAACATGGGCTGGGACTGCATCGCATTGCCCGGCATGGGTTGCGCCCAGAATAGTGCTTTTTCATTGCTCCTGTTTTGCTGGGGAGGGGTTTTATCAGGCAAGGTTAACATGCGTTTCGCCTAAAAGAGCGCGAAGTTCCGCAAGCAGCGCGTCGTCCGGCGCGGGCCAGTGTAGCTTATCCAACAACAGGGTGATACCCTCGTCCGTAATCTTGAAATAAACGGGCACTCCGCCGTGTTGGCGGTCGCACATGGCTTTGACCTGCTCCATATACGGCGTTCGCGTGGGCAGGGTCAGGCACAGCTTTTGGGCGGCCAGCTTGGCCAGCTGCGCGTCGGTCAGGGGTTGGGCGGCGTTGGCTGCCGCGCCTGACGGCTGACTTTGACCCATGCTGGGGGCGGTTGTGGAAGGGATAGGAACGCCTTCGGATTCTTCAAAACCGGTGTCGGCGGGAGGCGGAACCGGAGCGAACGCTTTAGCGGGGGCTGATGGGGCAACCGCTTCCGGGGCCGCTTGCTTACCTTGACTTTCCGGAACGGCCGCAGGTTTTAACTCTCTGGGGGCGATCAGGCGCGGCGCGCCGCTGAGCAAGGCTGCGTCCACCTCCACTTCGCCATTGGCGTTTGGGTAGCCCTGAATCGCAGCCCGGTTGGTTTGCGACAGCCGGGCAAAAGGCTTGGCAGAGTCGTGCGCCCACGCGGGCGCTTCGGTGGTTTCGGGATCCGCCGGCGCAAAAACCTCCACAGACCTCATCACCTGATCGCGCATACGCAGCTGAGCCTGCGCCTGCTGGGCGGTTTGGGGGTTCAGGGGTTGCACCGTATCCACGAGCAGTTTGGCTTCCTCCTCCTCGCGGAAGGACAGCTTGCCCGTGAGCACCACCAGCTGATCCGCGGCCAGCAGGCTCACATACCGGTCGTAGATTTTCGGGAAAACCAGGCCCTCGATCTGCCCGGTCAAGTCTTCCAAAGTCAGGATGCCCATCATGGAGCCTTTTTTGGTGATACGCCCTTTGGCCAGCGTGAGGATTCCCGCCATGGTTACGTTTTCACCGTCATGATCCAGCCCGTGTGCTTCGTTTTCCGCCATGGTTTCCACGTCCAGCACAGTGGTAAAGCCGCTTTGAAGCAAATCGGCGACCTCGTCCAGCGGATGGCCGCAAATGTATACGCCAGTCATTTCTTTTTCCATGTTGAGCAGCGCCTTGCGGCTGTGCTCCGGCATATCGGGCACATTGGCATGCGCGGGCTTGGAGGCTCCGCCCGCCATATCAAACAGGCTGACCTGCCCGGCAAGGTTGCCTTTGCGCGTAAGCGCCGCTTCATCTACCGCGCGCTCGTACACAGCCAGCAGCTGCGCGCGGTTATAAAGCCCAAAGTCAAAGGCGCCCGCCTTAATCAGGCTTTCCACAACCCGTTTATTGATCGACGCGGCGGGCACGCGCTCGGTAAAATCAAAGAAATCGCTATACGGGCCTTTGGCGCGCACCTGCACGATAGCCTCTACCGCGCCGTAGCCGACGTTTTTAACCGCGCCCATGCCGAAGCGGATGCCGGGGCGGTTGTTCGCGTCGGTGCCGACGGTAAACTTCCATTCGCTCTGGTTAACGTCCGGCGGCAGCACGGGGATGTCCCGGCTGCGGCAATACTGGATGTAACCGGCGATTTTGCCGGTGTTATCCATGACGCTGTTCATGATAGCAGCCATAAACTGCACGGGATAATGGCGTTTGAGCCATCCGGTTTGCACGGCGACGACGCCGTAGGCGGCGGCGTGGCTTTTGTTGAAGGCGTAGCTGGCAAAGGCGGTCATATCGTCAAACAACTGCTCGGCCACGGCTTCGGGCACGCCCCGGCGCACGCAACCCTCCACGGTCACATTGCCCTGACTGTCCGTCATGCCATGCACAAAATATTCGCGTTCCTTGGCCATTACGTCTTTTTTCTTTTTGCTCATGGCGCGCCGCACCAGATCGCTGCGGCCCAGCGAGTATCCGGCTAGGTCGCGCACAATCTGCATCACCTGCTCCTGATATACCATGCAGCCGTAGGTAACGTCTAAAATCGGCTTGAGCAGCGGGGTTGCGTAGTGTACGCTTTCTGGGTTGTGCTTGCCGGCGATGTAGCGCGGGATGCTCTCCATGGGGCCGGGGCGGTACAGCGATATGGCGGCGATGATATCCTCAAAGCATTCGGGCTTCATGTTTTGCAAAAACATGCGCATGCCGCCGGATTCCAACTGAAAAACGCCGTCCGTATCGCCTGCGGAAATCATTTCATAAACGGACGCGTCGTCCAGCGGAATGTCCTCAGGCTTTAAATCCACCCCAACCTTGCGCATCAGGTCCAGCGCGTCGCGGATCACGGTCAGAGTGCGCAGACCTAAAAAGTCCATCTTGAGCAGACCCAGATGTTCCAGCGTGCCCATGGGGAACTGGGTGGTCACCACATCGTCGTTAATTTGCAGGGGCACGTAGTCGGTCACCGGCCGGGCGGTAATCAGCACGCCCGCCGCGTGGGTGCTGGCATGGCGGGGCATGCCTTCCAGCGCCATGCTGGTTTCGATCAGCTGAGCTACGGCGGGGTCGGTGTTGACCATCTCGTGCAACTGGGGGCTGATCTGCACCGCTTTTTCCAGCGTCATATCCAATGAAAAAGGGATGGCCTTGGCAACCTGATCCACCGCGGCGTAGCTCATGCCGAGCACGCGGCCCACATCGCGCACAACGGCCTTGGCTTTCATGGTGCCGAAGGTGATGATCTGCGCGACGTGATCGGCCCCGTATTTGCGGGTTACGTAGTCGATCACTTCCTGACGGCGCTCGTAGCAAAAATCGACGTCGATATCCGGCATGCTGATCCGTTCCGGATTCAGAAAGCGCTCAAAGAGCAGCGCGTATTTCAGCGGGTCCAGCATGGTGATGCGCAGGGTGTAGGCGACGATGCTGCCAGCGCCGCTGCCGCGACCCGGGCCGACCATGATGCCGTTACGCTTGGCATAGTCGATAAAATCCCACACAATCAGGAAGTAATCCACAAACCCCATCTGCGCAATTACGTCCAGCTCGTAGGCGAGGCGTTTGCGCGGCTCGCCTTGCGGATCGTCCGCCTGATCCGGGTAAAACCGGCGCATGCCTTCCATGCACAGGCGGGTGAGCATGTTGAGCGGCGTTTCGCCAGTGTCGATGGGGTAGTTGGGCAAGTGGCGGGTGTTAAAATCAAACGCCACATGGCAGCGGTCGGCAATCTCCGCCGAACGCTCGATGGCCTCGGGCAGCGAGGGGAAAACCTGCCGCATTTCCGCCTCGCTTTTCACGTACAGCTCCTCGGTTTCCATGCGCATGCGGGTTTCATCCTGAAGGGTTTTCCCGGTTTGCACGCACATGAGCACTTCCTGCGCGGCGGCGTCCTTGCGGTTCAGATAATGGCAGTCGTTAGTGGCCACCAGCGGAATCCCCGTTTCGCGGGAAAGCGAGATCAGCTCCGGAATCACCTGCCGCTCTTCCGGAATGCCGTGATCCATAATTTCAATAAAATAGTTGCCCACGCCAAACATCGCCTGCATATCCAGGGCATAGGCGCGCGCCTCGTCCCGCCGCCCCTGTAAAAGCAGCTTGGGCAAATCGCCGCTCAAACACGCGCTGAGGCAAATCAGCCCTTCGCAGTGCTCCTTTAGCAGGCGATAATCCAGCCTTGGGCGGTAGTAGAAACCCTCCGTAAAACCAAGGCTGACCAGCTTGGTGAGGTTTTGGTAGCCTTTCTGGTTTTCGCATAACAAGATCAGGTGGCTGTATTCGCGGTTGACCACCGTTTTATCCAGCCGGTCGGGGCAGAGGTACACCTCGCAGCCGATCACGGGCTGGATGCCTTCTTCCAGGCAGGCGGTGTAAAAATCGACCGCGCCGTACATCACGCCGTGGTCGGTCACCGCGCAGTGGGTAAAGCCAAGCTCTTTCAGCTTTTTGACCAGCGGCTTGATGCGGCATGCGCCGTCCAGCAAGCTGTATTCCGTATGCAGGTGTAAGTGTGCAAATGCCATGGTTGCCTCCTGAAACACAGTCCAATGGGAAAATGGGCACAACGGCCAGGCGCCTGAAAGGGACCGCCGCGACGGGTAACGCGTTGTACGTAGGCCGGGTAAAGGGTTCGCGGTCGGAAGGCCGGACAAACCGGTCGGCGTGTCGCGCAGGCATGCGCCGGCCTTCCAACGCGGCGGCGGGGCGGAACCCCGGCGCGCTGCAGAAAAAGAGGGGGACACGCGTGCGAACGGATGGTTGCCTTTCTGGGGTTCAGTATACCGCAAACCCGGCCGGAGGG
>DAOPZY010000018.1:0-58561 GCA_035353615.1 Candidatus Limiplasma sp. | reverse complement strand
GCCGCAGCGTAAACCCAACAAGCGAGCGAACAGCCCGCAGGGCGATGAGGCGAGCAGGTATAACGCATTGTAAGGATTAGCCTCCAACCCGTCCCCATCCCCCGCCGCAGCGGAACCGTCAGGTGAGAACGCCCGAGCGCATTGCGTCGGGTTACTTTTTTCCCTCCCGGTAGGTCGCTCCCGCGTTTCCGTTGCTTTTTCCCCTGTTTTGCGCTATGATGGGCACGCGCTCAATACCGCGGAAACGGAAACCGCATAAGGAGAATGAAACATGTTGGAATTTAAGTTTGACACTCAGTTGCTCATTGAGGGGCATCAACTGTCCGAGGACGCGATCAACGAGTACATCACCGCAAACATTGAAGGGGATTGCCTGCTGGCCGTTGGCGATGAGGATTTAATCAAGATTCACTTTCACACCAACACGCCCTGGAAGGTTTTGCAGTATTGCAGCACCTTGGGCGATATCTACGATGTGGTGATCGAAAACATGGAACGTCAGGAAAACGGCCTGCAAGGCTGAGCATACCCCAGCGAGCAAACGCCCGCTGAACCTCCTGCGCACGCCGAACCGTTTCCCTATTGCTTTCCATGAAAAACCCTCAACTGTGCGTTCAGTGTTCCATGCGTTTTCCACAGTGCGCACGCGCGCCATTTTACGGCGTTTTTCAGTTTTTATCTGGTAAAATCTGTGTTTTGAATGTTCTGACCAACGCGAACCGCAACATCGGGCTATCCCTTTTTCCATAAGCCTTTCGGTCAAAAAATGCGTTTCGTTTGTTCGCTTGCGCTGTCAAACCGCAAAGCGCTCGCGTTCGTAAACCCGGATAGATGCAAATCGGATTTCCTCGCGTTATCCTCGTGTTTTCCACAGTATGGCCGGGCATATTCCACATCCGTTTCCACAGGGTTGTACATCGCTTCGGGAGTGCTTGTAAGCAACCTGAGCATAGCGCAACCGGCGCTTCAAAGGGGGATCGTTATGGTGACAGCCATCATCGGCGGCGGCGCCGCGGGCATTGCGGCTGCCATCACGGCGGCAGAGAACGGCCAGCGTGTGTTGATATTGGAACGCAATCGCAAACCGCTCAAGAAGCTCGGCATTACCGGCAACGGCCGGGCTAATCTGCTCAATATAGGCCCGCTCGCCTATTACGGCGACGAGGCTTTCGCGCGCGCGGTGCTCGAGCAGGTTTCCCCATGGCAACTGTGCGATTTTTTGACCCAACAGGGCCTTTCCCTGCGGGAAGAAGGCGCAAACCTGATTTATCCGGCGGCTTTGCAGGCTTCCGTCGCAGTGGATGCCCTCAGCCTGCGAGCCGCGCAACTGGGCGTTACCTTCTTGCTCAACGCGCAGGCGGTGGAAATCGCCCGCCTTGGAAACGGCTTTCGCATCCATGCCCTGCAAACCGTCAGCCCCCCGGAGGGCCGCAAGACGGGCAATGCCCGCCCTAAGGAAAGCTCGGCTACGGATCGGCAGCCGCTGGATATCACGGCCGATCGCGTGATTGTCACAGTCGGCGGAGCCGCCGCGCCCGCACAGGGCACCGACGGTAGCGCCTACGGCCTGCTCACGGCGTTTGGTCATAAACTGATCCCTACCCGCCCGGCGCTGTGCGGGTTGCTCACCGAGCCGCGCCGCATCGAAGGCC
This sequence comes from Candidatus Limiplasma sp., assembly GCA_035353615.1. GTDB lineage: Bacteria > Bacillota > Clostridia > Christensenellales > Aristaeellaceae > CAXXOK01. The sequence goes on along the minus strand of DAOPZY010000018.1, from coordinate 56,909 downwards.
TCTCCGGGCAACGCGCGCGGGTTGCCCTGCGGCTGTTGACCCCGGAAGGCCAAACCCTGCATGCCACAGCCGGTGAAATGCTGTTTGGGGAGGATTCCGTCAGCGGTATCGCGGCCATGCAGCTGGCGCGTTTTGTAACGCCCGGCACGGTACTGTCTGTGGATTTGCGGCCAGCCACCGGCTGGCAGGGCTTGCGGGATGGCGAAAACCCCATTCCGGTTTCCGCCATGGAGGCAAAGCTTGCCGAGTTGTGCCGTTTACGCGCGGGCGATGCGCTGGGGGATCTGCTCACAGGCACATTCAGCGCGCCCATCGCCCGGTGGCTCCTGCGCGAAGCTCGTATTGGCCAGCCCAATTTTCCGCTAACCCAGCTCCCGACCGAAAGCCTTCGCCGGTTGGCGCAAACCATTGCCGATGTTCGCCTGCCCGTACCGGGCACGCGGGGTTTCGATCAGGCGCAGGTGACCGCCGGGGGCATCAGCACCGAGGATTTTAACCCAACCACCATGGAAAGCAAATGCTGCCCCGGCCTGTACGCCGCCGGCGAAGTGCTGAATGTGGACGGGGATTGCGGCGGTTTTAACCTGATGTTTGCCTTCGCCAGCGGCATCCTTGCCGGCAAGGCTAGGTAACGCATTGTTTTGGAACCTGAGCAGGGCTGCTGCCGGCAAGGGTTCTGCCTGCGCGCGCTCTCATCAGCTTTGCAGATCTGCGGTTCGCATCGCTTTTAGCAAAGGGAGGAAACGGCATGCTTACGGTGCGGTCGTCGCACATCGTCTATTTCAGCGGCACAGGCGGCACGGCAAGGGTTGCGCGTGCCTTTCAGGCGGCGCTTGACAGCCGTGGCATTTCCACCGCGCTCACCGAGCTGAACGGCCCTCCGTATCCTGCGGTGAATGCGGACCTGCTGGTGCTGCTATACCCCGTATATGCCGCCAACGCGCCTCAGCCTGTGCGCGAATGGCTGGCCGTCGCGCCTGCGGGCGAGGGCCGCTGTGCCGCGGTTCTCTCCGTATCCGGCGGCGGAGAGGTGTCCCCCAACACCGCGTGCAGGGTATATCCCGCGCGCCGCCTCGCCCAAAAAGGTTACCGTGTGCTGTGGGATTCCATGCTTGTGATGCCTTCCAATTTCATGATCCCCTACTCAGACGCGCTTTGCGCCCTGTTGCTACGCGAAGCCCCCCGCCGTGCCGAGCAGATTGTCGGCAACCTGCTGGCCGGCAATGTACGCCGTTCGCATCCCTTGCTTTGGGACCGTATGCTTACCCGCCTGCTGGGGATCGAGCGGTTCGGCAGCCGCATGTTTGGCAAGCAGCTACGAGCGGGCGACCGTTGCAACGGTTGCGGCTGGTGCGCGCGGCATTGCCCGCGGGGCAATATAACCCTGAAAGCTGACCGGCCCGTGTTTGGCGACCGTTGCGTGCTTTGCACACGCTGCCTTTACGGTTGCCCGACCAACGCCATCACCCCGGGCTTTGGCAAATTCGCTTTGCTCAGGGACGGTTTTAATCTGGACGCTATCGAAGCGCGCACCGCCCAAACGGATGATTTTCCGTCCGTGGAAGCGTTGACACACGGCATAGCGATGAACGGGGTGCGCAAGTACCTGAACGAGGCGAAAGGCGCGCCCGCTAACGGCCAAACCAATCAGGTTTGAGGCCGTTGACAAACCAAAATGTGTTTATGAAAAGCGCCGCCTTGTGCCTTGGCACTCGTGGCGCTTTTGTTGAATGCGTGGCCGCGTAAGGCTTCCGGCGGGAAAAGACCAACGCAGTTGCCCTCCAGGCTTTGCCGTCAACCCGGCTTCGCTGCGGTGGGCGGTTTTTCGGCCATCTAAAGCCAGACAGGCTCTCCGTTAAGGCAACAGCCTGCCGCGCCGTTTTCACAAAATTCAGAGAGTTTCTTCCGCCCACGGGAAAGTCATCGCCGCCAAAAACCGGCGCTCAAACCCGGCATCCCCGCCCAGTTGCACAATTTGAGCGGTACGGGCGATCCATTCCGCCTTGGGGCGAAGCCGCGTATCCAGCAAAAGGGCGGCAGCGCCGGCCAGCGACGCGTTGCCCACGGCATGTGCGCGGCCCGCCAGCGCTGCCGGGATTAACCCGACGGCAACGGCGCTGGCAACGTTGAGGCGGCTCCCGAAACCGCCGGCCAAATCCAACCGTTTCACATCGGAAGGCAACGCGCCCGCCGCTACAAGCAGCGTTTCTATTCCGGCAGCAACGGCAGCTTTGGCCAGTTGCAACGCGCGGATGTCGCCGGCGCTCAAGGAAATGCCGTCGCGCAACGCAAAAGCAGGCGCGTCAGAAGCGCCGGTCGAATCCAGCCGGCCAAGCGACAAAAGCGCCGCGACCGCATCCAGCAAGCCGGAACCGCAAAGCCCCGTGGCTTCGCCGCCGCCCAGCACATGCGCGCCCAGCCCGCCCTGTTCCACCCATACTTTGTCAATCGCGCCGCGCACGCTCCCGCAACCCTGCGAAATTTCCCCGCCTTCAAATGCGGGGCCTGCCGCGGTGGACGCGGCGTACAGCGCGCCCCGGTGCCACAGCATCAGCTCGCCGTTGGTGCCGATGTCCGCCAGCAGCACGGTATCCGGTTGCTCGCACAGGCCGGTGGAAAGCGCCGCGCAGGTGATGTCCGCCCCCATGAACGCGCCCGCGCAGGGCGGCAGGTACAGCCTCGCCCCGGCCAAAGGCTCCGGCCATTCGCCGCCGAACAGCTCATCCGCCACGAACGGCGCGGAAGCCAGCGAGCGCGGATTACGGCCCGTCAGCAGGGTTAGCATCACGGTATTGCCCGCCACGGTCATCGCTTCTACGCACGGGATATCCGCCGTGGCGCATGCCTGCGCAACGCACCGCGCAATCGCGCCGCGCGCCATGGCGCTCAATTTTTCAAGACCGCCGGCCAACGCGGCGGAAATGCGACCCATAACATCCGCAGCCACGGCGGTTTGCGGGTTCACCAGCGCGCTTTCCGCCAGCAGCCGACCGGTCGCAAGCTCGTACACCCGCGCGCCAATCGTCGTGGTGCCCAAATCCACCGCCGCCCCGTAGCGCCCGGCCATCGGCAGGCCGGGCGTCGCCTGTGCGCCTTGCGTTTCAATCAACACCCAGTTTATTTCAGCGGGCAGGGTAACCGTGCAATTGCCCAGCAACCGCGCCTGACAGGCCAGCCGCTGCCCCGCCTCGGTTTCTGCCTGCGTCGGCGCGGAAAGTTCCCCGCGAACCTCCGTCACGGCGCATTTGCGACAGGTTCCGCGCCCCCCGCAGGGCTGGTCCACAGCGAAGCCCGCATCCGAAAGGGCTTCGGCCAGCGTCGGCGTGCCGGCAAAGGCATGCGCGGCGGTTTTGGGGCCGCGCACAATGGTCAGGGTTGGCATGGCAAGGCTCCTTTCCCACAGGCTATGCGTCGCATTCCGCGCCGTTTGCGCCGGGCATTTCCGGCAGGGTTCCAAAAGCCGGTTACCTCACGCCCAGCTCGGTATACAGGGTAAAAATGCGTTCCCGCACTTCGCCCGGCAAACGCATATTCAGCCATTTTCCCAGCCAATGGCGCGTGCCGTCCCTGGGGTGCGTTTTCAGGTGATGCGCGATCAGCGTGGCCTTCTTGACGCCGCCCGGCATCAGCTGATAAAGCACAAACCAATCCGCCAGCGGACAAAGCGGCACGGGCACACCCTGAACCGTTACGGCGCGAATCGCGCGATCCCCGGGAAAGGGGTAGCGATACAGATCCTCATTACGCCGCAGGGTGTAATCGCACAGCAGGTCAAAATCTACATTGTCAAGCGTGAACTCCACAAACCGCGCGGACGCGTACACCGGGTTCGGGCTTTGCGCAGGCAACAGCCGCGCCCCCAGCCGGTTGAACACATCCAGCGTCGTTTCCATGGAGTCCGGAGCGACAATCAGGTCAAAATCGTGAAAATCCGCGGTTACCCCTTCCAGATACAACAGTGCGGATGCGCCGACCGCCCATTCGACGCTGGCCATATTCAACCGTTTGCCCACTTTGGCAAGCGTGGAAAGCTTGCTTTCGATATCCAAAACAGACCCGCTCCCCGTCGATGTATTGGGAAATCACTGACTCCAGTATAACGAATGCGCGCGCCATCCGCAAGGGGCTCGCGCGCGCTTTGCCTGAAATCAGGCGGATTTAGGCACGGTTGCCATGAATGTTATTTTTGCGTAAAGCCGCCCGGAGCGTCGCGGCGCAACCGGAAAGGACGGTTTCGCTGCCAACCACCCGCACGGCAAACCTTGATTCAACGGCTTGGTTGACAAACGCTCGATTGCTGATATGATAAAAACGATGGCAGCCATCAGATGAAATTTCAATAGAAGGATTGCGGGTAGTTTTGGAAGGCGCTCAGGAGCGCGGCTCGGCCCATCGGTTCCGGCTCGGTGCGCGTCGGCGAACAGACAGGCTTGAGGTAAGGCTTTCGCAAATTCAAAGCGCAGGGGGTGCTTCTGTTTTGCAAAAGGGCATGCAACGGTATCTCGCCTTGGCGATCCTGATTGGCCAATTTTTCTGCGGTACTGCCGGTATGGCGCAGGAAGCAGGCGATTTGCACCTGTATCAGGGGATCCCCATGGAAGGGACAACGCCTGAGATGGTTTCAAAGACCCTTTGGGAGAAAAAAGGGGTTCCCTTTGAGGTCGCAACCCAAGTTTGGAGCGGCAACGCGTATGGCGTGGAGGATTTTAGTTACCGGTGGAACTTGCAGTTAGATTTTAACAAGGATGATATCGGCGTAAACCGGATTCTGCTGAGCGGCGCGCAGCCGGCACGCGTAGCGCCGGAAGCGTTTAGCGACCGTGTGCAAGCGGATTTGCTTCAGTTTATCGATGTGGAAAAGCAGCTGTCCACCCTGTACGGCGAGCCGGATATCCGTTTTTTCCTGACGGTTGGCCTGTCAAACCCTGCCGGTGAAAGGTGGATGTTTGAAAGCGGCGATTGGGAAATCGAACCCATGACAGAGGTATGCGAGCAGAATCTTCAGTTTCAATCCATTTCCGTTTGGGGCAATGTTGTGCTTCAAACATGGGTGGATCGGAAAAAGCCAAATGTGGAGGGAAATTATCTGTCGCGCGTTATGCTGTATTATTACCCGGACCTGCAAGCGACGGACGCCATGAGAGCGGCAACCGTGGCGATGTATCCGGATGGGGTCAACTGACAGGCGGGCGCGCGCTTGCTGCCGAAAGGCACATCGGGGTAGGCAGCCGGACCGCTTCTCCACGCCGCGCTCCATGCCGCGCTAACCGCAACCCGACGATCGTTATTCAAAACCCATGCAAGATCATTGCCTTGCATGGGTTTTGATGTTGATACAGAATTGTGAAAGAAAATACTCTTTATCAAAGCTTGCGCCCTTACCCCATCTTCGCTACCGCGATGGGTTCTATTTTGCCGGAAAAATGTTGATTTCCACTTCCGGATCATTCACGCTGTCCAAAGAGGAAGGCGCGACTGTTTGGCCCTCCGAGAGCATTTCCGCCGCATTGGTCGCATCCGGGGCCGGGCTTTGCGTAACCTCCGGCAAGCTGGTTTGCAGGCCGCGAGCTGCGTTCAGCTCGTCAATCACGGATTTCCGCTTCGCGGGGGCGCAACCGGGGCATGGCTCCAGCTCGCTGAACGGGGCGGTGTCCAGCTCGGCATAGGTAAAGCTGGATAACGGGAGGTACTGCTCCTTCACCATGCCGCAATTGGCAATGTCGTGATAGTATTTTCCGCCATCCTTATTGTAGTACAGCAGCGTACTGTCGTCCGGGTAGGGGATCACACGCCCGTCGTCATCCCAAATGACCACCTTGGTGCCCTTTTTCAGGTTGTCCCACAGCCATTTGATGTTCAGCCCTTCCTCCGAGGCGATGCGCGCCACGCGCACGCAGCCGTGGCTGGCTTTCTGCCCCAGAAGCTTTTCATATTTTTCAAACCGTTTGGTGCCGTCCCCCAACAGCACATAGGGCACCTGATGCAGCAGATCGCCGTTGTTGAAACGCATCCCCATTTCCACATACATGCCTTCGCTGTCAAACCCGCCCACCCAGCTGGAAATCAGGTATTCGCCGGCGGAGGTTTCGTTATAGGGCTGGTCGTCGTTGGTCAGCCCGGTGGAAATGGCGACGGAACTGAAGTATTCGCCATTGATAAACACATACAGCCGTTGGGTCATTTTATCGATAATCACGCCGTACTGTTGGTTGGGCGTCACGGTTTTCAGCAGCTTGGTGCGTACGTAGCCGCGGATGAGGCGGTCGTAATCATCCAGCCCTTCGATTAGCGTCCAGCCGTCCTCGTCCTTGCCCAGCACATGCACGGCGGCGGTGCTGCCCGCGATGAAACCGCCCAGCTTATCCTCATTGACCTTGGCTCCGCCCGGGGTGACCAGCGGGTACACCACCTCGCGTTCAGCCACGTTGAGCACCGTGATGGGGCGCATCAGAAGCTCCCAGCACGCGGCTGTGTCGGTGATATCGTAATCAAAATCCTCACCAAACCAGTTTTCGCCCGATTCATAGCCTTCCAGCCATTCGGCGACTGTTTTTGCCTGCGCCGCGTTGGGCAGCCCGGCCATCAGCAAAAGCGCGCACAGCAGCGTAATCGCTGCCCGGTACAATACTTTCATCGCGGAAATCCCTCCGTTGTGGAGCCAAACGCCATATCGAAAAACAATACGGCTTTCATTCTCGGTGCTATGGGTGGCCGGCCGCGTTGGCCCATCCATCCCTACTAAAACTGTAGAGGATAGCGGCTGGCTTGTCAAGGGTTGGAATGTAACAATCCATTCGCTTTCCATGGGTAAGGTTACCCTTGCCGCCTGCCCGGTCGCGCGGGTCGGACGTGCTTTCCCCTAAAAAGCCTTTTTAGGAAACGTAGCTTTTCAAAAAAGCGACGCTATAGGAATATGGACCGATCCGTCTGTTTTGAAAAGCTTTTTTGCGTAAGCGTACCCATCGGTCGCCTCCCATTGCGGCAATGCGGGGCGAGGCATGGCATGGGCTTGGCCGATTGCTCCATACGAGCCGCATCATAAAACCCTCCGGCCGATGGCGGCGGAGGGTGAATGGGCTAATGGCGAAACAGCCGAACGAAAGCGCGTGAAACGCCGGGCCGCGCCTATTCGCCCTTTCCGGAGGGCGCGAGCGTTTCCGGCTGCGCCAAGGGTTCGGCTGGCTTGAGCGCGTTAGCCAGTTCCTCGGCGGTGGGCAGCTTTTTCGTTACCAGGTATTGCTCGTACAGGTCGCAAAGCGGTTGGGTTTGCCCAAAGGCGACCTGCTTGCCGTGATCCAGCCACAGCACCTTGTTGCACAGGTTGCGAATCTGATCCAGCGAGTGGGATACGAGGATGGTCGTCGCGCCGCCGTTAATAATCTCCAACATTTTCTTTTCGCTGCGTTTGCGAAACGCGCCGTCGCCCACCGACAGCACTTCGTCCAGGATCAGCACTTCCGGCGATACCATGCTGGCAATCGAAAACGCCAGGCGTGATTTCATCCCCGAGGAAAGCTGACGGAAGGGCCGGTCCTCAAACTCCTGCAATTCCGCAAACTCGATGATTTTTGCGCACTGCTGGTTCATAAACTCCCGGCTATACCCCAAAAAAGCGCCGCGAAGGTACGCGTTTTCCCGCACGGTCAGGTCGCTGTCAAAGCCGGAAGCCAATTCCAGCAGGGCGGCCACCCGCCCGTTAATATGGATGGAGCCTTCCAACGGCCGCATGATGCCGCTGACCGCCTTGAGCAGGGTGGATTTACCGGCCCCGTTGGTGCCGATGATCCCCAGCATATCGCCGGAATCCAGCGTAAAGCTTACGCCGTCCACCGCCCAAAAGCGCTTGGCCTGATAGGAGCGCGTCAACTTGCGCATGCAAAACTCTTTTAACCCGATATCTTTGAAATCGCCCGTCATAAAACCGATGCGGACGTTTTTCACCTCAATGCTGTGTTGGCTCATGCCATGCCTCCTACATATAGTACAGGAAACGCTGATTGTTCCGGCGGTAAATCCAGAACCCGATCAGCATCACGATCGCCGCGTACCCAAACATCAGCAGGTGGTAAAACAGGCTGGGGAACGTGCCGTCAATCACCACCACGCGGAAATACTTGATGCACACGTAGACCGGGTTCAACAGGAACAGCCGCTGGATATTCTCCGCGTATTTATCCACCTGATAGAAAATCGCGGACATGTACATCAGCAGCAGGGTGAAAATATTGTACAGGTACTGCATATCCCGGAAAAACACGTACAGCGCGGAAAGCACCAGCCCAACGCCGATGTTGAGCACCAACAGGCACAGGGTTGGGTAAATCAGCGCCAGATACCGGAACGAAGGCGCGATGCCGTCCAGCAGGGTAAACGCAAAAAACACAACCAGCGTAATCAGAAAATTGATGAGCGAGGATACGTTTGTGGAAAAAACAAACATATACTGCGGCATTTTCACCTTGGTGATAATGTCCTTATTCCCGACCAGCGCTTTCATGCCGTTGGTGGTAGCGTCCTTATAGTAGCTGAACACCAGGTTGCCCGCAAAAAGGTAGGTGGTGTAATACGGCGTGTCGCGGCCGAAAAATTGCGTAAACACCAGCCGCATCACCAGTAGCGTGAGCAGCGGGGAAAGCACGCTCCAAAAAATGCCCAGTATCGTCCGTTTATATTTTATGCTGAAATCGCGCTTGACCAGTTCCTCAAATAAAAACTGATACTGTTTGTATTTCTTGAACAAAGCCTTCTCCTCCGCGTCTGCCCCTGCCAAAGGACGCTTTATCATACTATAATCAGGTTTGCCCGTCAATAGGAGCGGCCGCCGGCGACTGACGCGTTTGCTCGTCTGTGGCGATTCCCGTTAAACCTGCCGACGTTGAGCCTTGGGTCGCAGGGCCGCACAGGGCTGCTCCTTTTGGCACAGCGAGCATCAAGCCTGAACCGGCCATGCGCAGGGCTGCCCTTCCGGCCAGCGATGAGCCAAAGCCCGGCAAATGATTAGCGGTCGCTTTCTCCTCCGTTTGCGCTTAGCCTCTGCAAAGCGGTTTCCAGCGCCTGTGTCAGATAATGCCCCTCCCGGATCAGCGGGGAAAGCTTGGCCGCGTTTTCCGCCATGCGCCGGTAATCCTCCGGGGTTACCCCGGTTAGCAGCGTGTCCAGCGCATCCAGGTTTTCCAAAGCCAACCCCACGCCCTGCCCGGTCACAAAAGCCGCCTGCGCGGCCTGCGCCCAAATCAGCACCGGGATTCCCGCCGCCAGATACAGGGACAGCTTGTGCGGCGCGTTGATGCGCAGATATTCGCCGTATACCCCGCTGCAACCAGCCGTGGTGTCCCCGTCCCATATCAACCCAAAAGCGCCTTCCAGCCGCCCGGGCAGCTCGTTGGCATCAAACACGCCGTGGTAGGCGACTCCCTCGCAGTTTTCGCCCTCAAACGAGCCGCCGTACAGGTGCAGCTGATACCGACGGGCGGGTTGGCCCAGCATTTGGTAAAGATAGCCGCTTTTGGCCGGCGACAGGTTACCCGCGATGCAGACCGATTGGGAATACGCCCGCGGCCGCGGCTCGGCGTCGGTTGCGTAGTCGAACAGAGCAAGCGTCACCAGCCGTTCCCGGCAAAGCCCCATGGAAACCAGACGGTTTTCCATAACCGCGTTGTGGCAGATGACCGCGTCAAAAATCGGCAACAGCCGACGGTCGCTGTACACAGCGGCGTTGCCGCCGATGCCGCGCAGAGAATCCAGATCATGCACCAGCGCGATCAGCCGCACGCCCTTGCGACGCTGCAAAAACCGCATGGCGGCGCGCGCCACGGGCACGGATTTCAGCGGGAAATGCGGGTACTGCACCAGCAGCGTTGCGTTCCGGGGCAGCCGGCGAAAGGCGGATAGCCAATCCGCTACGCACCGCAGCACCAGCTTCGCCGCCGCCCAAACGCGCCCGCTCGCCGTATCCCCGCCCCGGAAAACGAGGGGCTGAAAGCCGTTTTGCACGGCAAAGCGCTGGGTGTCCACCCGTGCCTTAGTCAGCGCGTGGGCATACTGTTTGGCGCTGGGCACGGAAAGGATGTAACGCCCCGGTTTGGGCCGTGGGTTTTGCGCCTCCAACCGCAGCAGGGCTGTTGCCAGCTGGGCGGAAGCCGCGCCAATCTCATACCCGGCCTTGGCCACCTCGTCGCGCCTGTCTGCCCGCGCCCGGGGCTTTGCCGCCTCCGCTGCCATGGCGTTGGCCCACACGGCCGCATCCCGCGTCGGCAGCGCCGTCACCAGATCGGTCAGGTGCGCGGCCTGAGGCACCGCCGCCGATACCAGGCACGGCAAACCGGAAGCCTGCGCCTCAATCACGGACAGGCCCAGCCCTTCAAACCGGGACGGAAACGCGAACAGGTCCATTGCGCTGAGCAGGCGTGGAATATCCTCCCGAAAGCCCAAAAACAGCACGGCGTCATGAAGCCCCAACTCCCGCGCGCGCGCGCGCAGCATGGCGGCGTCCGGCCCGTCCCCCACAAGCGCCAGCCGGGCCTGCGGCATGCCGGCATACAGGCCCGCGAACGCGTCGAGCAGGAACATCTGATTCTTCTGGTACTGAAGCCTGCCGGTGTGCCCGATCACAAAACAGTTTTCCACGCCCAGTTCCTTCCGGCAGGCGCCACGCTCGCCGGCAAGGTTGCCAAAGGGGCGGGTGTCGATCGCGTTGGGCACAACGCGGGTAACCGCCGCGCCCTTGCCCCCGGTCGCCCAGCGGATCGCCTCGGCGGAACAGCCCCACAGCTCGGTTACAAATGTCGGGAGCCTTCGGCGGTTCCAACGGTGCAACAGCCCCTGAACGCGCCCTTTCAGGCTCACATCCATGTTTTGGGTATTGTGGCTGTGGTACAGGCGCACGGGAATCCCCGCCTTATTTGCAAGGCGGAGAGGGGTCAGGTCATTCACCATACATTCATGATCCCAAATCACGGCATACTTACCGGCATGGCGCGCAAAAAAACCGTGAATTTCCCGGTAATAACGGAGCGGATTGCGGCTCCTCCGGGTCACGTGGTACACCTCGCCGCCCATCGCGCGGATTCGATCCTCGTATGCGCAGGTCGGAAAACGCGTCAAAAAATCAAAATGCAGTTCCGGACCCGCCATGCGCTCGCAGTAGCTGATAATAAAGTTTTCCAAACCGCCAATGGTCGCGGTCATCCCCACAATCAGCACATTCACCATCGCCGTGCCGCCTTCTTTCCGCATTACTCCGCCTATGCCCTGCTCAGCCGCCGGTTGCGCCGCTGCCGCAGGCGAATGGCAACCCACGCGGGGAAAATCCATCCATGCGCGAGCGAGCGAAGCGCCGCCCGCCTGCCAAAACCCATGGCGGACAAATCGGCCCCCGCCAGCGCCTCGCGGAAGACGGCCCGCCCGCAAAGCCTCCGGGCCTCCCCAAACGCCGCCGCGAGCGGTTGCCGGTTTCCCGGATGAAACACGCCGTGGGTCAGCATCAGCAAAAGATGCGTAAGGTAGTAAGGCCCCAGCGGCACAGCCCAGCCGTTTTCGGCCTGCTCCCGCTTCACTGTGTCCAGCGTACGCAGGTATTGATCCACCATCCCGGCGCGGTATTGGTGAAGGGCCGAATCTTCCGCGACGCTGTAGCGGTAAACCGGCGCGCCCAGCATAACCAGCCCGCGCATGGCCATGAGGCAGCGAAGCATCCACTCGCCATCCTCCCCGTAACGAAGCTCCTCACAAAACAGGAGGCTATGCTGCCGGAGCCAATCGGCGCGGAGCAGCCACGCGTGGCTGGTGAGGTAGCGGGTCGGATCGTTCACCATGGCGACGCAGGCGGCGTACCGCTCGGTTTCGCTGATCCACCGCCGGTTTGGGCGCGCCGGGCCGGCTTTTTCCGCCCCCTGAAGGATGCCGCCGCAAACCCCGTCCACGGCAGGGTCGGTTGCCCCGGCGAACAGTAGCAGGCTGCCGGGCAGCAACTGGTCATCCGCATCCAAAAATGTAATCCATTCGCCGGTTGCGGCCATCGCGCCCGCGTTCCGGGCCGCCGAAACGCCCGCGTTTGACTGGTGCAGCACCCGAACGCGCGCGTTCTCTGCCGCCAGCGTATCGCACAGGCCGGCGCTGCCGTCGGTGGAGCCATCGTCCACGAGGATCACTTCGCAGGGCGCATAGCCCTGCCCCGCCACCGACGCGACGCATTGGGCCAGATACGCCCGCTTATTATACACAGGCACAACCACGGAAATCCGATCGTTCATGCTCAGTTCGCTCCATTTGATAGGGTTGGCCGCCGCCGAGCCGATTTTCGCACGCGCGCGTTCGCGCTTTCCGGTTTTCGGCGGGGTTGGGGCAATTTCTCCGCGCCGAGGCGACTCCGGCGGTTCCCGTAACCATATGCTTTGCTGCTCATGCAACTGATTGTACCATATCGCGCGGCGTTGCGCCATGCAAAAAGCCGCGGGCGGCTATGCCGCGGGCGGCCTGTTTTTGGGTTCGGATACCCCCAGAACGGGCAGGACGCTTCCGCGCCATACCCTTACCGACCCATGAGCCTGCGGCGGTTGTCATCCAAAAACCGGCCCAGATCGGCCAAGTTTTCAACCGCTTTGCCACAGCCGATCACCACGTTGGTTTGCGGGTCCTCGGCGCAGGAGCACGGCACCTTGAGCGCGTCCGCGATGGCCTCGCAAAGGCCAAACATCTCCGCGCCGCCGCCCGTGAGCAGGATGCCGTATTCAAAAATATCCGCCGCCAGTTCCGCCGGGGTATGCTCCAAAACGCCGTGGATGCTTTCAATCAGCTGCTGAAGCGGCTCATCGATGGCCTCGGTTACATCGTCGCTGGTGATGCGCATGGTTTTGGGCAGCCCGGTAATCAGGTTGCGGCCCGTAACCTCCATATACAGCTGATCGCTGCGCGGGATGGCCGAGCCGATGTTGATTTTCAGCTCCTCCGCTGTGCGCTCGCCAATCAGCAGGTTATGCTTGCGCCTGAGGTGACGGATGATCGCGTCGTCCAGCTTGTCGCCGCCGATTTTGGAGCAGTCGCTCACAACCACTTTGCCCAGCGAAAGCACCGCGATGTCGCTGACCCCGGCGCTGATGTCCACAATCATGGTGCCATACGCCTCGTCAATCGGCAGGCCCGCGCCCAGCGCGGCCGCGATGGTCCGGTCCAGCAGCTGGGTGCGCCGCATGCCCGCGTCAAACATGGTGGAAATGATCGAGCGCTTTTCCATTTCATTCACGCCCGTAGGCAACGCCAGAATGGCGCGCGGGCGGGCAAACATGTGCTTGCCGATTGCCTTGAGCACAAAGCCCTTGAGCATGAAGCTGACCAGCTCATAATCCGAAATAACGCCTTCGCGCAGGGGGCGCAGGGCTAAAATGTTGCTGGGCGTGCGGCCGATCATGCGGCGCGCTTCTTCGCCAAAGGCAAGCACCTCGCGCGTGTCGCGGTCGATGGCGACCACCGTAGGCTCGCGCAGGATGATGCCTTTTCCCTTCATATAAATCAGGATATTCGATGTGCCAAGATCAATTGCGAGATCGTTTACGCTTGCCATTCTTTACCTCTTTAGTTCAAAATCGGCGTTGCGTGCCGAAGGAGCCTCAACATCCGGGTTAACCGGCCCATTTTTACCGCGCGCCGGGGCCGTGCCCGACGCTTTTCCGGCAGCCCGAACCCATAAAGGCTTGGGTTTCGGTTTTGCGGCGGCTGGGGTCGCGCCCATCCCGGCAAAGGCCGAGGTTTTGCCGGTCAGTCGTCTCGGGCAGGCTCGGCTGCTCGGCCGACTGAGTATGTACGAGCTTTTTCCAAAGCAAATTTCGCCATACGTGTGGGAAATCCTTCTTATTCAGGGATTGGCCCGCGCGTATAGCCGCGCGCTTCCGCAGCCGGGGCTTTTGCGCCGCCGCTTGCGGGGAACCCGGCAGGGCAGCTGTTCGCCCATGGATCGCGGTAGAAGATGGATGTCAGCTCCAACCCGCAGGCGGGCGCGGTTGGCCCTAGCGCAAGCCGGTCCCGGGTTTCGAGCGCCTGCGTAAAGCAATCCTCCGCAAGCTTGCCCTTGCCCACCTCCACCAGCGTGCCCGCGATAATGCGCACCATGTTGTACAGGAAGGCGTTTCCCCGCACGGTGAGGGTAAGTTCCTCCCCCGCTCGGGTCAGCTCCGCGGCCTCAAGGGTGCGCACGGTTGATTTGGCGGTGCCGCCGCTGGCCTGAAAAGCGGCGAAATCATGCGTGCCCAACAGGGGCCGCAAAGCCCTTTGCATTTTTTCCAGTTCCAGCGGCACGGGCACGTGGGCCGTCAGCCGGCGGTACAGGGCGCTGGCGTGTCGGCTGTTGTGAACGCGGTAGGTGTACTGCTTGCCTTTGGCGTCAAACCTCGCGTGGAAGCAGTCGCCCACCTCCACCCCCCGCAAAACGCGAATATCCGGCGGCAGGCAGGCGTTGAGCGCGTAGGGGAACCGGTCGGCCGGAATGCGGCTGGCCGTGTCAAAATGCGCGCGCTGCCCCAGCGCGTGCACGCCCGCGTCGGTACGGCTGGCCCCGCACACGGCGACATGTTCCCCGGTAAGCCGGGTTAGCGCTTCTTCCACCCGCTGCTGCACGGTTACGGCGTTTAACTGCCTTTGCCAGCCGGCGTACTCGGTGCCCTCGTAGCTGAGGGTCAATAGCACGCGGCGAGTGCCCGGCTTCGCGGTCAGGTTATCGCGCACCACCCAGTCCGGCGGGGTGTCCTCGCGGGCTTCCGCCTGCGGGCAGCTCATCGGCTCATCCCAGTCCATGCTAATGCGCACCTCCCGCCTTTCCCGCGCTCGCCCGCGCGATGGTTGCATATGGGGCGGCCGGCGCCGATCCCCGGCCCGCAACGCCCGTTTCCTTCAACCAGCCGAAAACGCAAACCGTATTAAGCCAACCGCGCGGTTACGCGCCGTGGCGCAAACCGCCGTTCATCACAGCAGAATGGCGCGCCCGGCGATCACCAGCCCCAGCGCGACAGCCGATACGAGGAAGGCTTGCAAATCCTCCCCCGTAAAACGGAGCACGCGCAGGCGCGTGCGGCCCTCGCCACCGTGGTAGCAACGCGCCTCCATCGCCATAGCCAGCTCGCCCGCCCGCCGGAACGCGCTCACAAACAGCGGCACCAGAAGCGGCACCATCGCTTTGGCGCGGGCGATCAGGTTGCCGCTTTCAAAATCCGCGCCGCGCGCCTGCTGGGCTTTCATGATTTTGTCGGTTTCCTCAATCAGGGTAGGGATAAAGCGCAGCGCGATGGTCATCATCATGGCCAGCTCATGCGCGGGGAAGTGGAACACTTTGAGCGGTTTAAGCAAAATTTCAATGCCGTCGCTCAGCGCCACGGGCGATGTGGTCAGCGTGAGCACCGATGTGCCCACCACCAGAAACACCAGCCGCATGCAAAAATGAACCGCCAGCAGAACCCCTTCCTGCGTGATGGCGACAATGCCCCAACGGACCCACACCGTGGTGCCGCCGGAGAAAAACAGGTTGAGCACAAACGTGAGTATGAGCAGCACCCGAAGCGGTTTAACGGATTTAAGCAGCTGCCCGAAGGAAAGCCCCGCCAGCCGCGCGGCAAGCGCCACATACAGCGTGGGGATCACATACCACACCGGGCTTGACACCAGAAAGATCATGGCGATATACAGCGTGGTGAGGATGATCTTGGTGCGCGGGTCTAGCCGATGCACCAGAGTATTGCCGGGCATGTACTGCCCAAGGGTGATATCCTTCAGCATCCGGCGTCCGCCTCCTTTCCGGGGGCGACCGGCGCGTCCGGCGCTGCTTTTCCCCGACGGGCCAGCGCCAGCAACGCGTCGCAAACTTCCCCAAGCGTGTAAAGCCCTTCCGGGATCTCGTAGCCGGCTGTGCGGAGCCGGTGGCACAGCTCCGCGCCCTGCGGCACGCCAAGGCCGATTTCAAGCAACCGTTCCCGCTGGCGGAATACCTCCCGCGGCGTTCCAGTCAGCGCCAGCTCGCCCTTGCTCATCACAATCAGGCGCGTGGCGAGGGGCGCGATATCGTCCATGCTGTGGCTGACCATGATGACGGTCATCCCGGTTTCGGTGTGCAGGCGGCGGATCATTTCCAAAATCGAGCGGCGGCCGCGTGGGTCCAGCCCGGCGGTCGGCTCATCTAAAATCAGGGCTTTGGGGCGCATCGCGAGCACGCCGGCAATGGCGACACGGCGCATTTGCCCGCCGGACAGCTCAAAGGGAGAGCTTGCGGCAATCTCATCATACACAAGCCCCACCTGCGCAAGCGCCCAGCGCACCCGCCCGTCAATTTCTTCCTTCGCAAGCCCCATGTTTTTGGGGCCAAAGGCCACATCCTTGGCAACGGTTTCCTCAAAGAGCTGATATTCGGGGTACTGAAACACCAGCCCAACCTTTTTGCGAACGTCCAAAAGGCTCACGCCTTTTTGGGTGATATCCACGCCGTCCACCAGCACGCGGCCCTCGGTGGGTTTTAAAAGGCCGTTCAGGTGCTGCACAAAGGTGGTTTTGCCGGAGCCGGTATGCCCCAGTACGCCGATGAACTCGCCATCCTCAATCGTCAGCGACAGATCGTGGATCGCGGTGGCGGAAAACGGGCTGCCGGGCAGGTAGGTGTGCGTCAGATGCTCTACTTGGATAGGCATGCCTTCAGCTCCTTTTCCATATCGTCCACCGTCAGGATGCCTTCCGGCAGAGCAAGCCCGCCCTCCGTAAGCATCCGGGACAGCTCCGCCATAGGCGGCACATCCAGCCCAAGCGCCTTGAGCGCCTCCACCCGGCCGAACACCTCGCGGGGCGCGCCATCCATGGCGATTTGGCCTTTATTGAGCACAACCACGCGATCCGCCAGAGCGGCTTCCTCCATAAAATGGGTGATCCACACCACGGTGATGCCCTTTTCCCGGTTGAGCTTGCGAACCGTGCTGAAAACCTCCGCGCGGCCCGAGGGGTCCAGCATGGCGGTCGCCTCGTCCAAAATCATCACATCGGGCTGCATGGCCAGCACGCCCGCGACCGCCACGCGCTGCTTCTGCCCGCCGGACAGCATGTGCGGCGCGGCGGCCGCATAGTCCGTCATGCGCACGGCGGCAAGCGCGTCGTCAATGCGGGGGAGCATTTCCGGCTGGGGAACGCCCAGATTTTCCAAGCCGAAAGCGACGTCCTCCCGCACAACGGTAGCCACGATCTGGTTGTCGGGGTTTTGGAACACCATGCCCGCGTGCTTGCGCACATCCCACAGGTGCTCCTCCTGCGCGGTATCCAAGCCGCAAACCTTCACCGTGCCTTCGGTAGGCAGGTAGAGGGCGTTCATCAGCTTGGCCAGCGTGCTTTTGCCGGAGCCGTTGTGCCCCAGCACAGCGACAAACGCGCCTTTTTCCACCGACAGGCTTACGTGGTCAACGGCCAACTCGCCGCCTTCTTCGTACTGGTAGGCGGCTTTCAGGGTTTCAATCAGGGGCTGTAACTGCATAGGTTCTCCTTTATGGGATCAGTCGGGTAGGGCAGCGCGGGCGGTTAGCGCGTCGGCGCGTTTAGAAAGCTCAGCGGGAAGGCTCCGCTTCGGCCCCGCCGCAGGGAAGCAATTTCAGCAGGGCCGGGCGGTGCCGCCCGATCCAGCGCAGCGCTTCCTCCCGGTCCGCGCCCATTTGCGCCTTGAGCGCATCCAATGTGGCAAAGCGAATTTCCGGGCGCAGGTAGTGCAGGTAATGCAGGGTGAGGCGTTTGCCGTACAAATCGCCGCCCGCGTAATCCAGCAAATGGGTTTCAATGGTCGCGCGGCCCTCCGGCGTGGTGGGGTGGTTGCCCTGATTGAGGATGGCCGCGTAACAGCGGCGGTCAATCCGGGCCTGCGCGATGTAGATCCCGTCGGGCGGCAGCTCCGTACCGGCCGGATACTCCAGATTGGCGGTGGGAAAGCCCAGCTCCGTGCCCAAGCGCTTGCCGTGCACGGTCATGCCGCTTACGGTAAAAGGCAAGGTTGCGCTCATAGGGTTAACGCCTCCGCAAGCCTACTAACCGCGCCAGTTGCCAACGCGCAGGGGGTGGCGCAAACGATGGCCATATTCGTTGGGGTAGCCTCCCTTCAACGGCGCGGCGCGTATACCGGCCGTAAGTTTAAATTATACAGCAGCCGCAAGCCCGCGTCAAACAGCCGGGGGCAAAGAAGGGGAAAAGGCAAATCGATGGCTGCAAAAGGGGTATACGCTCTGCCGGGCCGTTTGAAACCACACAAAAAATGCCCGCATTTGAAGCGGGCATATGGGTTTCCAAGCCCCGCCGCAGCAGAGATAAGTCAAGGGTAAAGCCCCTTGTCAGGGCGCAGGGGCAAAGCTCCTTGCCGGGGTTTAGGGTGGAAACCCATGCCTGAGGCCGCAGCGTGGAGCCATCCTGCAAGCGAACAGCCCGCGGGGCGATGCGCCGGGCGGCCAAAGCGCGTTGCAAAGGTTAAAGACCGCCCCATGCCGCCATCGCAAAACGGGTCAAAGCTTGCGGCCCCAGTTGCCGACCGTTGACCCATCAAGCGAAAACCCTAAACCGCGCCGCATTGCGCCCAAGGCGTTCGTGACGGTCACGTAGAATGGCTGTGGCATAAAGCCACCGCCCGGCAGTGCACGGCCCGCGTACCTGCCACCGCAGTCGAGGCATCCCAAACAAAGCATTCGGATCAGGGTTCAGCGCCATCCAGCCGGACCCCGCAATCCACGAATGCCCGTCAGGGGCCGCAGGCCGCACGCCAACCGTTCAATGCGCGTTACGCAAGCCAAAGCTCCACCAGCATATGGGTTTCCGTTTGCTTTACCTCGGTAAAACCAAATTTGCGGTATAACGCAAGCGGGCCTAAGTAATTATGCTCCTCAGAATCATCCTCCAGCACAGGGTAAGCCTCCACCCGCTGAAACCCGCCCGTTTTCAGCTCCTCCAGCGCAGCTTGCAGCAGTTGGGTGGCCACGCCCTGCCCGCGCCAGCCCTGCGCAACAGTGAAGCACACCAATGCGGCGCTACCCGGCTCCTCGGTTGCCAATTCGGGGTAAAACAGCCGCGTGCCGGGCAGGTTGGCGCAAGCGTCATAATGGAGCCAACCGACGGGTTTCGCTCCCTCATAGGCCAGCATGCCGCGCATACGCCCCGCAAGAATCAGCGCGCGGGCCTCGGCGGCGTTTTGCTCCGGGGTTCGCAGGGACCACGTTGCCTGATCCGTCGCGTGAAAAAAGCAGCAATAGCATCCACAGCCCCATTCCGAATGGCGGTTGAACGCCACATGGTCAAAAAATTCAAAAAAGTCCTCCACCCGTTCCGGGGTCAGGGGTACCATTTGCAGGGACATACCGTCGCCTCCTCTCAGTATGGGAAAGAACTTGCCAGTCAGACGAACCGCTTGCAATGCGCTGATCGTAGCGCGCAACCCGACGGGCGAAACAGCGCGTACAGACCGACAGGCGAAACAGCGCGTACAGACAGGCGGGAGAAACAGCCGTACAGACCGACAGGCAAAACGGAGAGCGCAACCCGGCAGGCGAAACAGCACGTACAACCCGGCGGGAGAAACGCATCCGGCACACCGGAAACTCTGACGCGCCGGAAATCCTGCGCGCGCTGCCCAACCCCGGCAAGCCAGCCGCCCGCCGCCAAATCGGATGCCCGCAGCGCCTGATCGGCTACCGGCCAACGGCCACATCCAACGGCCCTCGCCGCGCAAAGCCGCCGTTACGGCTCCACCCAGCCTTTGGCGCGCTCAACGGCGCGGTGCCAGCCGTATAACGCCAACCCGCGGTGATAATCGCTCATGGCCGGCGAAAAGGTAAGGTCGGGGCGCACCATGTGGGCGGCTTCCTCCTTGCTGGCATACACGCCCGCGCCAAGGCCCGCGAGCAAAGCCGCGCCCAAAGCCGTGGTTTCCAGCACCACCGGGCGGATCACCGGCACGCCGAGGATATCGCTTTGAAACTGCATCAGAAAGCTGTTGACGCTCGCGCCGCCATCCACCTGCATCCGGGGCGGGCGGCTGCCGCAATCCGCCGCCATGGCGTTGAACAGATCGGCGCTCTGGTAGGCGATGGCTTCCAGTGCGGCGCGCACGATATGCGCGCGGTTGGTGCCCCGCGTCATGCCGACGATGGTGCCCCGGCTGTACATATCCCAATACGGCGCGCCAAGCCCGGTGAAAGCGGGCACTAGGAACACGCCCGCCGTATCCGGCACGCTTTGCGCAATCTGCTCGGTTTCGGCGCTGGAGCCAATCATCTTGAGCTCGTCACGCAACCACTGCACGGTGGCTCCTCCCATAAAAACGCTGCCTTCCAGCGCGTAGGTCGGCTGACCGTTCAACCGCCAGGCCATGGTGGTCAGCAGTCCGTTATGGCTTTCAGCCGGCACATCGCCGGTATTCATCAGCATGAAGCAGCCGGTGCCGTAGGTGTTTTTCACCATGCCCTTTTCAAAGCAGGCCTGCCCAAACAGCGAAGCGTGCTGATCGCCCGCGAGGGCCGCCACCGGGATGGGCTTGCCGAGAATTTCCGTGCGCAGGTTGCCGATCACCTGCGCGGTATCCACCACATCGGGCAAAAGCGCGCGGGGAATATCCAGCATGGCCAGCAGCTCGTCGTCCCACTGCTGGGTGTGGATGTTAAAAAGCAGGGTGCGCCCGGCATTGGTCGCGTCGGTCACATGGGGCCGCCCTTCCACCAGGTGCCAGGCCAGAAAGCTGTCCACAGTGCCAAAGCAAAGCTCTCCGCGCGCCGCGCGCTCCCGCAGGGCTAGCGTATCCAGCAGGTAGGCCAGCTTGGTGCCGCTGAAATACGCGTCCGGCACAAGGCCGGTTTTCCGGCGGATCATGTCCGACTTGCCGTCGGCAATCAGCCGTTCCACATAGGGGGCGGTGCGGCGGCATTGCCACACAATGGCGTTATGCACGCACGCGCCGGTGTCCTTATCCCACAGAAGCGTTGTTTCGCGCTGGTTGGTAATGCCGATGGCGGCAATGTCGCCCACATCCACGCCGCTGAGCCTGACGGCGGTTTGCAGGGCCGTGATCTGGCTGTTGAGGATATCCTCCGGGTCATGCTCCACCCAGCCCGGCTGCGGATAGTACTGCTTAAACTCAATGGCGTGGGTGGCAAGCACGCGCCCTTCCGTATCAAAAACGACCGCGCGGCTGGAAGTCGTGCCCTGATCGAGCGCGACAAGTACGGTTGGCTTCATGGTTACAGGAACCTCCCTTATCAGGCTGGATACCGGAAAGCTCCGCACGCGGGGCGCAGCGCAATCGGGAAGCCGGTTGCCCGACCGATGGCGACAGATGTGCGTTTGCGGGTTTCACGGTTTGTCGGCGACCCCAAACGGCGGACGCGCGACTCAATGGATGCAATCAGTATACCATAGGATGCTTCAAAAGAAAAAGGCCGCGCGAAAAAACGCGCGCCCTTGGAGGCGATCCGCACGGATTAGTCAAAAAGGGCCTGCTTGCGCCGCTCCATCTCGGCTACGCGCGCAATGTATTCGGCCACATTGCTCACGTTGGGCGCGCGCTCAATGCGCAGTTCCCTGTCCGCAAACACCCGCTTGCTGATGCTCCCGGCCCCGCAGGCCAGGATGGAGTTGGTTTCCTCCATAATATCCACATTGTACAGGCAGGCCGCGCCCGCGCGGGCATAGCCCACGTTTTGCTGTTGGCCCGCCATGTATTTTTGCCGGTACAGGTAGTAAGGCTCCATACCAAGGGCCGCCGCGGTTTGCTCGCCCAAGCCGATCATCTCCGCCACAGCGTCCGCGTTCGGCAGGGCAGCGCCTTCCAGGTGCAGGCGGCTGCTCCGCTTTATGGCCAGCGTGTGCACCGTGAGGCTGTCCGGGGCGAGCGCCCCGATGCGCGCCATCGTGCGGGCAAAATCAGCTGGGGTTTCGGTTGGCAGGCCCGCGATCACATCCATGTTGATATCGGTAAAGCCAAGCGATCGGGCCAGCCGGAACGCCTCCTCGGTTTGGGCGGCGGTATGGTCGCGGCCGATGGCCCTCAGAGTAGCGTCGTTCATGGTTTGCGGGTTTACGCTGATGCGCGTAACCCTGTGGCTGAGCATTGCGTTCAGCTTGCCCTGGGTGATGGTATCGGGTCGCCCCGCCTCCACCGTAAACTCGTACGGGGTCGGAAAGCACTCGGCAACCGTATCCAGCAGCGCGGCAAAGGCGGCTTCGTCAAGGGCCGTTGGGGTGCCCCCGCCGATGTACAGGGCGCGTAAACGCAGATTTTGCGCCTGCATCAGGGCTGCCGTCGCCCGCATTTCGTGAAACAGCGCTTGAAGGTACGGTTTCACCATCGCGCCTTTGCCCAGCGCCTCGCCGGGGAAGGAGCAATAGGCGCACCGGGTGCGGCAAAAGGGGATGGACACGTATACATCCGCTTCATTAGGGCTGGGGGGCGGCAGGGTTTGCTGCACCGCCACAATGCGGCGCAGCAGGTCCGCCTTATCCGGCGTTACATCAAACTGTGAAACCAGCTCGTTCGCGGCTTCCGGCGGGGTCAGGCCCTGCGCCAGCTTTTCATAAAACAGCCGGGTTGGGCGGATGCCGGTCAGCGAACCCCAGGGCGGGCGCGTGCCCGCGATATCCTTGCACAGGCCGTACAGGGTCAGCTTGCACAGGCGCTTTTGCAACCGCCGGCGCAACAGCGCGTCCGGGTCGCCGGCCGGCCATGCCTCCGGTTCACCCGTATCCGCGCCGTTTGCTTCGCGTGAATTCGCGCAGCTTGCTTTGCCTGACGCCGTACCGCGAACATTGCGTGGATTTGCGCCGTTTGCATCATTGCCTGCCTCCGCGCCGCCCGCCTCGCGTGAAACTTCGCCGTTTACGTCGCTTACATCTTGGGCTGCATCCGCGCCGCCCGCCTCGCGTGCATCTGCGCCGTATGCGTTGTGTGAATTCGCGCCTTCCGCTTCGTCCGTATCCGCTTCACTAGAAATGCCGCCGGAAAGGTCCGGCCCGTGTGCGCCATCGGTTGCAACCCACGCCAAAGGAGGCTGCATCGTGCGTTCCGCCGTGTAGCCGCGCAGGGTAAAGGCGCACCGCCAAAGCCCGCCGGTTTCCTGAAACTCGTGCAGCAGCGGCTCCATATCCCCGGTCACCGGCGAGGCGGTATACTGCGCCTTGGCCGTTTCCCTCGGGGTCAGCTTTACGGTCGGCTCAACGGCGAAAGCTTCCACGGTCCAAAAAAGCTTGAGCACATCGCACAGCTCGTTTGCCAGCCCCGGCAGCGGCGTTTTCAGCACCGCCTTCATGCGTCGCCGCCATCCCGCCCCGCGAACGTGGCGCTACCGTGGCCCGGATAGGCTTTCATGCGCGGGTGCATGTACAGAATGCGTCGCAGGCTGTTTTTCAGTTCGCCAAAATCGCCGTCTGCAAAATCGTACCGACCGTAACCGCCGTCAAAAAGCGTGTCGCCGCACAGCAGCCCCGAGTTGTCCGGCAGCAGGTAACACACACTGCCCTTGCTGTGGCCGGGGGTATGCAGCACCGTAATGCGCATGCCGCCTAAAAGGAGCGTCTGATTGTCCGCAACGGGGGTCGGAGCCGTGGCCACGCGGGTATCATAGCCAAACTCCGCGCCCACGCTCAGCGCGGGATCGGTGAGCTTGGGAATATCGGCGATGTGGATGTAAAAAGGGATGCCGTAATGGGCGCAAACCTCGTCCACCGCG
Organism: Candidatus Limiplasma sp.; assembly: GCA_035353615.1. GTDB lineage: Bacteria > Bacillota > Clostridia > Christensenellales > Aristaeellaceae > CAXXOK01. The sequence goes on along the minus strand of DAOPZY010000018.1, from coordinate 33,207 downwards.
CCGATATGGTCATAGTGCCCGTGCGTCAGCAGCACCGCGACCGGCTTGCGGCTGCCCACATCCGCGATGATGCGGCGGCCGTCCGCGCCGGGGTCAACCAGCACCACCTCGCGGGTGTCGGTGTTTTCCACAAGGTAGCAATTCATCATATATTCGCCCACATGCAAGGTTTCCACTCGGATGGACAAAACCAATCACCTCGGTTGATTCATTTCCGGCTTGGCGCGCGGCGGGGGCCTCCCGGCCGGTCAAGCGGGCGGCGCCGTTTAGCCGACACAACGCCCCTGCCGAACCGACCCCCAACCCCGCGGGCAACCGTCGGCCCTCGGGGCCTTCCGGCGCGCCGAAAGCCTTAGAACAGTTTTTTGGAATCCAGCAGCATCGTCACCGGCCCGTCGTTGACCAGGCTGACCGCCATATCCGCGCCAAAGACGCCGGTTTCCACCACAAGGCCGCGCGCCCGCCAGTCCGCGACAACCGCCTCGTACAGCGCGTTGGCTTCCTCCGGCCGGGCCGCCGCGATAAAGCTGGGCCGCCGCCCGCCGCGCGCATCGCCAAGCAGGGTAAACTGACTGACCGCAAGGATTGCGCCGCCTACCTCGGCAAGGGCGAGGTTCATTTTACCGGCCGCGTCCTCAAACACGCGCAGATTGGCCACCTTCTCGGCAATGTAGGCCGCGTCCGGCTCCCCGTCGCCCACCTGAACGCCGATCAGCACCAGATACCCCCGGCCGATTTCGCCCGTGATCTGGTCGTTCACCGCGACCGAGGCGCGCAGCACCCGTTGAACAACCGCCCGCATCGAACCCATCCCTTTCATCGGAAACGGCGGGCGTTGCTCCCGCCGTTACGCCGTATAATGCTTTGCCTCAGGTGGTGCCGCGGTACACCTCGATAATGTCGCTGCGGTTGTGCAGGTTTTTAATTACCTTATCCAGCTGCTCGCGGCTGGTAACCTGCACCACCATGGTTATGACGCTGGTTTTCTTTTTTTCGTCCCGCTTGGCGCTCACCGCCATGATGGGCACCCCCATGTTGCCGATGGAAAGCGCCAGTTCCCCCAGCAGGCTCACATGGTCGTAGGCGATGATGTTCAGGCTGGCGTTGAAGGAGCCGCCTTCGGTGTTGGCCCAGTTGACCTCCACCATGCGCTCCTGCTCCCCGCCGTCGCCGCTCACGTTGGGACAATCCGCCTTGTGCACGGTAACGCCGCGCCCTCGGGTAATGTAGCCCACGATCTCGTCGCCGGGCACAGGGTTGCAGCACTTGGCAAACCGCACCAGAATGCCGCTTTCGCCCTTCACATAAACGCCGTGGGTAGGTTTGCCCAGCTGCTTTTGCAGCTCCTGCTGGGTGGTTTCCACCACCTTGGGCAGCGCCTGAGCCTCGTCCTTTCGCTGCTCGTCCAACAGCCGGCTGATCACATACGCGCTGGCGATGCCGCCGTAGCCCACCGCGCCGTAAATATCGTCCAGTTCCTGAAACGCGTAACGCTTCAGGATGGGGTCGTAATACTCGGGCTTGGTGAGCGCGGGCAGCGAAACGCCGCGTCGCTTGGCCTCGTGCTCCAAAATTTCGCGGCCTTTGACCACGTTTTCCCCGTGCAACTCCCGCTTAAAAAACTGGCGGATTTTCGCTTTGGCCTGCTGGGTTTTGACCACCTTGAGCCAGTCCATGCTGGGGCCTTTGGAGCTGGTGGAGGTGATAATCTCAACCCGGTCGCCGGTTTCCAGCTGCGTATCCAACTGCACAATGCGCCCGTTGATCTTGGCCCCCACGCAGTGGTTGCCCACGCCGCTGTGGATGCGGTAGGCAAAATCAATCGGGGTGGAGCCGCGCTGCATGCTCACGATATCCCCTTTGGGGGTAAACAGCAGCACCTCGTCGCTGAACAGGTCCGTTTTCAGCGAATCGATAAATTCCTTGCTGTCGCGGGTTTCGTTTTGCCAGTCCAAAATCTGGCGCAACCAGTACAGCTTGTTGTCCAGATCGCCTTCCGGGCCGCCGCCTTCCTTGTAGCGCCAGTGCGCGGCCACGCCGAATTCCGCGATGCGGTGCATTTCCCACGTGCGGATTTGAATTTCAAACGGGAAAGGCATTTTGCGCCCGCCGATCAGCGTGGTGTGCAGGCTTTGGTACATGTTGCCCTTGGGCACGCTGATGTAATCCTTAAACCGCCCCGGAATCTGGTTCCACAGGGTGTGCACGATGCCCAGCACGGTGTAGCAGTCCTGCACGGTGTCCACAATCACGCGCACGGCAATCAGGTCGTATATCTGGTCAAAGGTTTTATTTTGTTCGGTCATTTTTTTGTAGATGGAATACAGGTGCTTGGGGCGGCCGTCCATTTCGTAATGGATACCCTGCGCCTCGAGCTTTTCGGAAAGCTCGCTGATGACCATGCGGATGTTTTCTTCGCGCTCGGCGCGGCGCAGGCCCACCTTTTGGGCGATATCGTGGTACGCGTCGGGGTTGATGTACTTAAAGGAGAGGTCCTCCAGCTCCTGCTTGACGGCGTTCATGCCCAGACGGTGCGCCAGCGGGGCGAAAATATCCAGCGTTTCCCCGGCGATGGCTTTCTGGCGGTCCTCCGGCTGGTAGCGCAGGGTGCGCATGTTGTGGAGGCGGTCGGCCAGCTTGATAATCACCACACGGATGTCCTTGCTCATGGCCAGGATCATTTTGCGCAAGCTTTCGGCCTTCTGCTCCTCGCGGTCGGTAAAGTCCAGCTTATCCAGCTTGGTTACGCCGTCCACCAGCAGGGCGACCTCCTCGCCGAACTCCTGCCGGATGGTATCCAGCGATACGCACTGGCAATCCTCCACCGTATCGTGCAAAAAGCCCGCGGCGATGGTGGGCGCGTCAATCATCAGATCGGTTAAAATGCTGGCGACCGACGCGGGGTGGATGAAATACGGCTCTCCGCTTTTGCGCACCTGCCCGGCATGGGCTTTTTCGGCAAACTCATACGCTTTTTTCACCAGCAGGTAACTGTCGCCCGGGTGCTGTTTTTGCACGCGGGCAAGCATTTTTTCCAGCGGCATACATTCGTTGGTAATATAGGTCAGCATCCCCGCGCCTCCTTTCGGGCGTTGCGGGCGCGCAGCACGCCCAGAATGGGGCTATCGGAAAGCGAACATCTGTGAGGTTCGCAAAGCGTGTATTGAAAGGGCGCCTCGCAAAAGCCAATAAGCCCCAGCGAGCAAAAGGCGGTCAGCCCCGCGAGGGTTTGCGCCTCGGTCAGGTCGGCGGCCGCGGCGGTTTCCCTCAGGCTGCCAAAGGCGGAACCGCGCAACCGCTTAAAAAGCGAGCGGTACTGTTCGTCCCCGGCATCCAATGCCGCAAGGGCCTGCGCAAGCGCCGCGGACGGTTGCGCCACAAGCACTTCCGCATCGGGCGCGGCGGCCTGCCACGCGGCCCGCTCCCCCGGAGCCGGTTCGCCGTCCAACAGCGCAACGGTTCGCCAGCAGCCTTTCACGGCCATCGGGTCCGGCTGGATCAGCAGGGTGTGAAAACAGCGCGGATCGTTCGGCGCGCCCCGGGCCAAATCCACCCGGTCGCCATAGGCGGTTACAAAGCGCAGGGCCGTTTCGCGAGCATACGCCACAAACAGCGTGCCCTGACGGCCGGCAAGCAGCGGCGCGATGGCAAAGGGCAGCGAGCCGAAAGCATCGCCCGCGTCGCCCGGGGTCGCCTCGGACGCCGCCGGCATCTGCGCGGCGTTTTCCGGGCTGCCGTTCGCCTGCGCCGGTTGGGATATTCCAGCCGTTTCAGAGGATACAGCCTTCATCAATTCTGCATCGGAAGGAAAATTTCCTGCATCGGCGGGCGGAAACGCGGCTACCGCGTCCAACAACCGCCGCAGCAACGCGTTATCAAACGCGACCTGCGGCTCGGCTTTGAGCAGACCCGCCCGCGCCGCCGCCGAAGGCCGAATGGCCTCCACATGGCACTTGACGGCGGTATTGCCCATAAACGTTTCCCGCGCCAGCGTGTAGGCCGCGTCCACCACATCGGGCAATCGGGAAGCCTGATCCCCCATGCCAAAGGCAATGCCGTCCAGCTGCTTCACGCCGTCGCGCAGGGTCAGTTGCAGGTGCGCGCCCTGCGCCCCGCAGGCGCGGCGACGCTCCAGCCGCGCGCCCTCCGTGTAAAACACGGGCGCGGGGTTGCCAAAGCCGAAGGGCTGCATCCGTTCCAGCATATCCAAAAGCGAATCGTCCGCCTGGGCAAAGGAGAGGGGCAAGTCAAACTCCTGCGCGGGCACAAACGCGTCGGCGGAGGCGCTTCCGCTGACGGCCTGCTCCAAACGCTCCCGAAAAACCCCGTCGTTCGCCGTGGGCAGCGTGACCCCGGCGGCCATTTCGTGCCCGCCGTAACGCAAAAGCAGATCATCGCAGGTTTGCAGGCACGCGGCCAAGTTCACGCCCTTCACGCCGCGCAGGCTGCCGTGCAGCAGCCCTTCCGCCTCGGTCAGCGCGCATACGGGCGCGCCAAAGCGGTGGTTCAGCTTGCCCGCGACCAGCCCGACAATGCCGGTATTCCAGCCTTCGCCACGCACAAACAGCACGCGGCGGCGTACAAAATCATGGGTTTCCGCCTGAGCGGCCGCGTCGGCGGTCGCTTCTGCTTCCAGCCGTTTACGCTCAGTATTGGCCGCGTCCAGCTCCCGGGCCAGCCGGTCCGCCTCGGCCGGGTCGCGGGTCAGCAACAGGCGCACGCTCAGGTTGGCGTCCGCGATGCGCCCGGCCGCGTTGATCCGGGGGGCAAGCTGATAGGCGACCGTTTCTGCGCTCAGGGGCAGCCGACAGCCGGCGACGCTCACCAGCGCCTTCAGGCCCGGACGGTCGCCGATTTTGGGAAGCCCCTGCGCTACCAAAACGCGGTTTTCGCCCATCAGCGGCACAATATCCGCCACGGTTGCCAGAGCGGCAATATCCAGCCATTGGGCGGCTGTCTCCGTGCCCAGCAGCGCCGCGGCCAGTTTCCACGCTACGCCCGCGCCGCAAAGGCGGGGAAAGGGGTAACCGCCAAACAGGGGATTGACCACCGCGTCCGCCGGGCAGGGAATCAGCCCCGGTTGGTGGTGGTCGGTGACAATCACCCGCATGCCCAGCGCCATGGCGCGGGCCACCTCCGCCGCGTTGGTAACGCCCAGATCGACCGTGAGCATGAGGCGGTACCGCGTCGCCAGCGATTCCACCGCCGCCATGTTAAGCCCATAGCCTTCGGCGCGCAAAGGCACGTGCGGCTGAGCGTCGATGCCGTACAGGCGCAACGCCTCGGTAGCCAGCACAGCGGCGCAAACGCCGTCGGCATCGTAATCGCCGTATACCGCCACCGGCCAACCCTCGGCCTTTGCCTGCGAAAGCAGGGCGACCGCCTCCGCCATGCCGGACAGAAGCATGGGGTCGTACAGGTCCCGCATGCTCGGGGCCAGATACGCCTCGGCCTTGGCCGCGGTATCCATGCCGCGCGCAAACAGAAGCTCCGCCAATACGCCGGCATAGGGGCGCAACGCGCTTTGGGCGGCGGCGTCAAAAGTCCGCTCGTCCCTGCGGATCAGGCGAAGCATGGCGACACTCCTCTCGGGGTCCAAAAGAATGTACGTATCATACCATAAGATGGGGTAAAAGGAAATGGCGCGCAAGGCGGCGGGCCGCCCATAGCGGCATACGGAGGCCCGGGCAGAGCCATCGGCGCAATGCGCGGCAATCCATAAAAAACCGCACCCATAACGGATGCGGTCAGACTGCTGAAAAACCCTCGCCGCAGCGAAAATAGGTCAAGGGCAAACCCTTGTGGGGTGCATCGGCATTGCCCTTGCCCGCCGGAGGCCTTATGTGGCCACACATTCAGCGTTAGCACCACGAGTGCCGAAGGCACAATGGGGTGCGGCTTATGGACTCAATCCGGTTTGTCAACGGTTTGACCGCACCCATAACGGATGTGGTTCAGGATCATATTGCGTTTTTGAACCGTTCCCCCTGCCGACGGACAACGCCGGGCCAAGGGGTACGCACCGAGAGCCTACCCTGCCAAAGTAGCGCAATCATCGCTTGCCATACGCATGAAAAGCGTGCCCTGCTCCGGTAACCCTCGGGCTTTGGAATGCCGCGCGGGGTCTCCCCGCAAGCCTCGCCGTTTGGGGCGTTCGCGCCGCCTTACTGGGCCAAAATCGCCTCAACCGCAGCGCGCTCGTCCGGCGACCAATCCGGTTGCCGCAGGCTGCTCAGGCTATCCGCGAGCTGCTCCGGGTTGCGCGCGCCCACAATGAGCGCGTCCGCGCCGCCATCCCGCAACACCCAGCTTAGCGCCATCTGGGCCAGCGTTTGCCCACGGGCCGCCGCCAGCCCGTTGAGCGCGTTCAGCTGATCCAAACGCGTCTGGGTAAGGTCCGCCGCTTTCAGGGACGTGTGCCCAAGACTCATCCGGCTGCCCTCCGGGATGCCGCCCAAATACTTGTTGGTTAACAAACCCTGCGCAAGCGGCGAAAACGCGATGCTCGCCACCCCGTGGTCGCGCAGCGTCGCAAACAGCGAGGTTTCGGCCTCGCGCGAAAACATAGAGTAGCGCATCTGGTGAATCAGGCAATGCAGGTTGCGACGCTCAAGTTCCGCAAGCATCGCCTCGGTTTGCGCCGCGTTGTAGTTGGATAGCCCGATGTACAGCGCCTTGCCCTGACGCACAATCTGCTCCAGCGCCTCGGCGGTTTCCTCAAGGGGCGTATCCGCGTCGGGGCGGTGGTGGTAAAACAGATCCACATACTCCAGCCCCATGCGCTTCAGGCTCTGGTCCAGGCTGGCAATCAGGTACTTTTTGCTGCCATGGTCGCCAAAGGGGCCGTCCCACATGGTATAGCCCGCCTTGGTGGAAATGAAAAGCTCGTCGCGGTACGCGCCCAGTTCGCCGTGAAGCACGCGGCCGAAGGTACGCTCCGCCGCGCCTGCGGGGATGCCGTAGTTATTAGCAAGGTCAAAATGGTTCACGCCCGCGTCAAACGCCGCGCACAGGGTATCGCGGCATACGTCGAAGCGGCAGTCGTCGCCAAAGTTTTGCCACAGGCCCAGGGCAATCGGGGCGATCTGCACGCCGCTGCGGCCAAGGCGCACATAACGCGTCTGGCGGTACCGCTCGGGATTGGGTTGATACATACGGTCACCTCATTATATAGATTCAAGTGGATTGTTACACCGTGTACAGCCATCATAGCACGTCGCGGCAGGGGTTGCAACTGTTGGGGAAGCGGGCCGCCCTGCGGGGGCCATGCCCCTTCCGCCTCATTGCGCGCGGAGCGTGCCCCCGCAACGCGCGCTTGCCCAACCCCCGGAATCGCGGTACAATAGGGGCAACTGAAACCATGCACACAGGAGGCGCTTCCCTCATGAAAACAAAACCCATCCGCGATGTTGCGGAAATCCGTTTTTCCGGCCGTTTTGACCCGGCGCAGACCGGCTTTCCCATGATGTGGACAGGCGCGTGCGCCGAAATGAGCGTGCGCGCAAGCTCGCTGGAGGTTCGCATCCAGTGCGACTATCAAACGCTGAAGCCTTACCTGTCGTTTGAGGTTGACGGGCTTCGCGCGCAAATTTTCAGCCCTGTCAAAGGCACGCATTGGTACAGCGTTTTGTTGCGCATGGACGCGGCCACGGCGCACCGCGTGCGCATCACGCTGGAAACGCAGGCGTTTTCCGCCGACCCAGCCTCCTACGCGGCGCTTTTGGAGGTGCGCACAGACGGCGTTTTTCTGCCGCTTGCGCCGCTTTTGCGCAAAGTGGAGTTTATCGGCGACAGCATCACCAGCGGCGAGGGCATGCGCGGCCCCAAGGGCTTCATGGAATGGGTGCCGATGTGCTTTTCCGCCTCGGACAGCTACACGCGCCTTACGGCGGAAAAGCTGCGCGCCCAGTATCAGGTGGTCAGCCAGAGCGGCTGGGGCGTGGTTTGCGGCTGGAACAACGACCCCCGCACCACCCTGCCCGCGGTGTACGATCAGGTTTGCGGCCCCGCCGCCATGGAAAGCCCGGACGGTACCGGCCACGGCGGCGAAAAGCCCTACAGGTTTACCTTCAAGCCGGATCTGGTGGTTATCAATCTTGGCAGCAACGATGGCGGCGCGCTCCATAACCCGCCCTTTACCGACCCCGTTACCGGGGTGACGCACCGATTCACGCAGGATGATTTACCGCGTTTTGAGGCCGCGTGCCTCGCTTTCCTGCTCCATGTGGGGCAAAAAAACCCGTGCGCGAACCTGATCTGGGCCTATGGCGTTGTCGGCGACGCGCTGGCCGACCCCATCCGGCGCGCGGTGACCGCCGCGCAGGCCGCCGGGCTTCACGCGGCATACCTGCCCCTGCCGGATATGCACACCCTGCGCAACGGCGTTGGCAGCCGCGAGCATCCCGGCCCGGGGGCCGCCCGGCGCATGGCGGAGCTGATCGTCGCCGCCGATAAAAACCTGAGAGCCGTTTGAAAAACGCATATGCGCCTTAGCCGCAAACGCGGCGGGCACTGAGGGTGCCGTTGAGCAACGGTCAAATTCGCAACGGCGCGTGCGCCCCAACGGGGCGCGTATGTGTTTGGGTTGTTAGCGAAGCAGCCGGCTGGCGATGCCGCTCGCCTCATCGCCCTGCGGGCTGTTCGCTCGCTGGTTGGGGCTACGCTGCGGCGTGGGGCCTGGGGTTCCGCCCCAAACCCCGGCAAGGGGCTTCTCCCCTGCACCCTGACAAGGGCTTCGCCCTTGACCCGGTTCCGCTGCGGCGGGGGTTTGGGGGATCGTTTAACGGCGCGTGCGCCCCGACAGGGCGCACGCGCCGTTTTTTTGCTTTGTGGCTTCGCAGGCTGGCCGGAGCCGTGCCCGCCGTGTTACCGGGGCCGGATAAACGTGCCCCGGTTCAGCTCGTCAAACGCAAGGGCCAGTTCCAGCTGCGTGTTCATCACAATGGGACCGCCCCAGGCGATCGGCTCGTGCAATGCCTGCCCGGAATAGAAAATGACGCGCACGCCCGCCTCAGGTTTGGCAGCCAGCAGAATTTCATCGCCATCGCCAAACAACACCGCTGTTTTGGCCGCCGTCGGTTGGCCGTTCACCAGCCCGTCGCCGTCAATCAGAAACACAAATACCGTTTCGCCCCGCCGGGTTGGCAGGGTCAGACTTGCGCCGGGCGCGAGGCGGATATCATAAAGCGTCGCCGGAATATGGCGCGGAGTTACGCCGACCGTTTCGCCATAGCGCCCGCTGATCACGCGCAGCGTCGCGCCGTCCAGTGCAACCTCGGGCATGTCCGCCGCCGTGATGCCAAGGTAGGCGGGTTCGCACATTTTTTCGGCGGCGGGGAGGTTCAGCCACAGCTGAAAGCCCAGCATCCGGGGACATGCCTTGGGCATTTCCTGATGCAGGATGCCGCTTCCGGCGGTCATCCACTGGCTTTCGCCATCGGTAATCACGCCTTTGTTGCCCAAGCTGTCCTCATGCTCAATGCGGCCGGAAATCAGGTAGGTTACGGTTTCAATTCCCCGGTGCGGGTGCATCGGAAACCCGGGCAGATAATCCTCCGGGTTTGTGGAATCGAAAGAGTCCAGCATCAGAAACGGGTCAAATTCGCGGGTATCGTCGTATCCCAGCACGCGAACCAGCCGCACGCCAGCGCCGTCGGTGGCCCTCCGGCCCCGAACGGTTTTCACAATTTCACGTCTTGCCATCTCTATGGCTCCTTTCACATGGTTGGGTCAGTCTGCGGGTTGAAACAGGTAGCTGGTCATAGACAGGGAGCCTTTCATGCGCGCGTCGGTCAGCACCTGCACGCTGTCCGCGGCATCCGCTGCGCCCAGCACATACAGGAGCGGCGCGAAGTGATCCAGCATCGGGAAAGCCAGCCGCGCCGACGGCCCCGCCTGCTGATAATCCGCCACGCGGTCAAAGTCCCTTGCCAGCACATTGCGCTTAATATAGCCGTCAAACTCGTCCGCCCAGTCATAGCCGCCATCCATGCCCCAGTTGATGCGGCCCAGATTATGCACCACATTGCCGCTGCCAAAAATCAGCACGCCCTCGTCCCTGAGGGACGCAAGCTCCCGGCCGATCGCCATGTGCTCGTGCGGGGTCGCGTTGTGGTCCACGCTCAACTGAAACACCGGAATATCCGCGGTGGGGTACATGCGCCGCAGCACCGACCAGGTGCCGTGATCCAACCCCCAGCTGCTGTCAAACTCCGTGGAGCGGTGAATCAGTCCGGCCACGCGGCGGGCGATTTCCGGCGCGCCGGGGGCAGGGTAAACAATCCGGTACAGTTCATCCGGAAAGCCATACATGTCATAAACCATAGGGTTGGTCGCTCCGTCCGCGATGCGGGTACCCTGAGTGAACCAATGGGCCGAAACGGAGAGGATTGCCTTTGGCCGCCCCAGCCGCTTGCCAAGCGCTTCCCACTCCCGGGAAAAGGCGTTGTCCTCGATGGCGTTCATGGGGGAACCGTGCCCGATAAAAAGCGCAGGTGTACGTTTCATGTTATGATCCTGTCTGTCCGTTCATACGGGCGGCGTCCTGAAGGGTTCTAACGGATGCTTGTTTCTGTTATTATAAACGGATCGCAGGTAAAAGTCCACAGGCACGCGACCAATCCGGAGCCGGGCGCGCCTGTGTTGTGTTACGGCGAGCCGCCCTTGCCCGCGTTCCTTTTATAAGCATTGCTAAGCTTTTTGAAACGCTTTCTTTGCCGGCGCAACCAAAGCGCGCACGGTCACGGCGTTCAGGCGGGCGCGTCCATCCCGGCGGGCGCTCCGGGTTTGCCGCTTGCCCCGTACAGCACGCCCACCAGCGCCAGCAGTACGCCGCTGACAATCAGCAGCAGCTGAACGCTCACCACATCCGCCAGCGGACCAAAAATCAGGATGGCAACCGGCATCGCGCTGGCGGTGATAATATCCACAATGGAAAACACCCGACCCAGCACTTCCGGTTCGGTAATTTCCTGTATATGCACGGTTTGCGCCGTAGAAATCGCGGGCAGGAAAAACCCGCCGATGCCCATAAAAATCAGGTAGCTCACAAAATCCCACGCCAGACCCAACAGTCCGAACATGACGCCAAACGCCACCAAACACACCGCGACGGTTAACACCTTGTCCTTAAACTGGCCCTTGACGGACACAAACACGCCGCCCACCAGCGTGCCCAGCGTCCAGCTCAGCTCGTTGGCCGTGAGCATCCACACATCGCTGCCAAAGGTGCGCTGCACCATCAGCGGGGACAGCACCGCCGCGGGCGTAATCAGGAAGAATGAAGCCGCAAAGCACAGGATAATCCGCCGCAGCATCGGGTGCCCCAGCGTGTAGGCGAGGCCGGCCTTCATATCCTGCCAGATGGACAGAGGCGCGTCCTTGCGCGCGATTTTTTCCACCCGGATGCGGCTCATCACCAGGATCGCCAGAATGGCCGTGCTCACATCCACAAAAAAGGTGGCGGCCATGCCGACGGAGCCGAGGATGATGCCCGCGACCGGGGGCGCCAGCAGGTTGAGCACGGCGCTGACCGTTTGGTTGATGCCCTGCACCTTGGTTAGCTGCTGCTGCGGCACCAGTTGGGGGTATATCGCCCCCACCGAAGGGCTTTGGATACCCGAGCCGACCGAGCGCAACGCGGAAATCAACAGCAGCAGCTCCAGCTGCTGATAGCCGCTCATCAGCGCAATCGCCATCCCCAGCGTCACGGCGGCGGTGAACCCGTCGGAAAGCATAATCAGCGCCTTGCGACTGTACCGATCCGCCAGCACGCCGCCAAACAGCGATACCGCCACCTGCGGCACCATCGCGCATAGCGTTGAAAGCATCATCCAAACGCCGGAGGAAGTTACCAGCGTAATATGCCAGATGATGGCGTACGCCACCACCGCGGAACCAAACAGCGAAATATTCTGACTGACCAGAAAGAGCGTAGCCTGTTTTTTCCATTGCATAGGGTTTGCCTGAGGCTGCGACATAAAAGCTCCTTTCCCATGGGAGGCGCGCCCCTGCGGCTATCGCCCGGGGGTTTGCCTGCGGCGCGAGGCTCCGGCGCGTAAACCGGCGTGAGTTGCCCCGCACGGTACCCTTTCTGCAAGCAAGGCGGGTTTTCCTGTGGTTTTCTGGATACAATGGCATGGAAGCCACAGTCAGCGCGAAGGCTCTCATGCCCACGCCGCGCATACGGTTGCCACAGCGGTTTACCCCAAACCGTCGGCGCGGAAACCGGCGCGCGCCGGGGAACCACAACCCGTAAAACATTCGTCACACTCTTGTAAAATGATGGCGAATCCGTTATACTGAGGCTGTATGCAGACAACCGCATCCAAATCCTCGGTAAAGGAGCTTGTTCTATGCTCAATCCCCGTCGTGTAATCGGCACATTGAAACAGAATATCGCCAAGGTCATCGTCGGCAAGGACGAGGTGATCGAGCTGGCTCTGATAGCAATGCTGTGCAAAGGCCACGTTCTGATTGAGGATGTACCGGGAACCGGAAAAACCACCATGGTCAGCGCCCTGGCCAAATCGCTGGATTGCAGCTTTAACCGCATCCAGTTTACGCCGGACGTTGTGCCCAGCGATGTGACCGGCTTTACCATGGTCAATTTCAAAACCGGCGAGATGGAGTTCCACGCTGGCGCGGTGATGTGCCAGATTGTGCTGGCCGACGAAATCAACCGTACCTCGCCTAAAACCCAATCCTCCCTTCTGGAAATCATGGAGGAGTTTCAGGTGACCGTGGACGGCGTAACCCATCCGCTGCCCAAGCCGTTTATTGTGCTTGCCACGCAAAACCCGGGCGAGTTTGTGGGCACCTATCCGCTGCCCGAAGCTCAGATGGACCGTTTCTTTTTGCGTATTTCGATGGGCTACCCCACCATGGAAGAAGAAATGGCCGTGCTGGAGCGCTTCAGCGGCACCGTGAAGCCGCAGGCCAACCTGCAACCCGTGTGCAGCGCCAATGACGTGATCGAAATGCAAAACATGATCGGCACCGTTTATTGCAGTAAGGAAGTGCGCCATTACATCGCCAATATCGCCGCCATGACCCGCACGCACCCCTCGTTGCAGCTGGGCGTATCCACCCGCGGCGCCATTGCGCTCATCCGCGGCGCGCAAGCCTGCGCGCTGCTGAACGACCGCGACTACATCCTCCCGGAGGATGTGCAGCGGATGGCCCTGCCGGTGCTCGCGCACCGTATTTTGCCCAACCCGGAGGCCAAAATGAAGGGCATTACCGCCGAGCGGATTCTGGTCGCGGTGATGGAGAACGTGCCGGTGCCGATCCGGCTTTCGTAATCGGGCGCGCGAAGCCGCCCAGTGCCAAAGGACGATGCCATGAAATCGACGTTGACAACCCTGAGCGTGAGTTTCGGCTTTTTACTGCTGTGCGCGCTGTCGATGGGCAACCGGATGTACCTGCTGCTGTCGCTCCTGATCGCCATCGCGTGGGGGCTTGCGTACCTGAGCGTGCGCACGGCGGAAAAATCCGTTCAGGTGCATCACGGGCTGAACAGCACCAAGGTAAACCGCGGCGACAGCGTCGCCATGGAAGTTTCCGTTAGCCACAAAAGCATATTGCCCATCGCTCCGGTGTCGCTGAAAATGCGGGCCACCAGCAACACGCCCGCCGGCACCATCCACCTGACGGAGCTGGGCCGCCGCAAGCAAAAGGTTGCCTACCGCTTTACCGCCGAGCACGTGGGGGCCATGTTCCCGGGTGTGGAAAGCTTTGTGGTGAGCGATGTTTTCGGTCTGTTTAAAAAAGAACATCAGCCGGACAACGCGGGCCATGAGTTGCTGGTGCTGCCCGTGCCCTTTGACGTGGAACCCCTCACCTTCGCCGCGGGCGATATGGGGGTGGAAACCATGAAGCGGGCCATGGAGGACCCTTCCAGCCCAAGCGATTTTCGCACCTACCAGCCGGGGGATCCCCTCAAGCGCATCCACTGGAAAATGAGCGCCCGCAGGCGCGAGATCATCATCCGGCAGTTTGAGGAGCCTGCCCTGCCGGACGCGCTGGTGCTGATGGACACATCGGCCCCCAGCCTGCCAGAAGGGATGCCCCCCGCGAAGCTTGCGTTTTTGCAGGACGCGGTGTTGGAAACCGCAGCGTCGGTGGTCAGCTGCCAAATCAGCCACGAAAACCCGGTTCGGCTGCCCCTTGTGGGCGACCGCCCCATGGAATACCACGGCACCATGGGCATGCCCATCCTGCTGGACGAGCTGGCGCGCGTCACCTTTAACGAAACCGAACGGTTTGAGCGCGTGATCCTGATGCAGATGAACGATCTGCGAAAAACCGGCGCGGTCGTGATTGTGACCACGCGGCTTACCAGCGTGCTGGTGGATCTGATCGGGCGTATGAAACGCATGGGCCCGAACGTGCGGCTTTATCTGGTCACCTTCCGCATGACCGACCCAAGCCTTCAGGGGCTTGTGGGCCGCCTGCAACAGCAGGGGGTGGAGGTTAACTTCGTATCCCCGCAGGGGTAAGACCCGCGCGCTGGGCTTTCGTACACGGAAACCCGCTACCCGCCGTTACCCCCTGCCCGCCACGCTATGGATGAAAGGAGGCAATCAGGTTTGCGCAAGCTCGCATTTTTACAAAACGAGCCGCTTTCCCGTTTCGGCGTAGCCTTATTGCTTGCTGGCGGCGTTGTGTTGCCCCTGCTGCTGGCGCTCGACCTTGGGGGATATGCGCCCGTTGCGTTGCTGATGACGCTCGCGGTGCTGGTATTGCTGACCCTGCTGGGCACCACGAAAGCGTCCCGTAAGCTACTGTGGATTTTGCTGGGCGCTACCGCCGTTTTGCAGTTCATGCTCCCCGGCCTTGGGCTTCTTGGCGCATGGGTGGAGGCGTTCAAGGCGCTGGCGCTGTATTTTTCCAGCTATACCGTTGCGCTGCCGCTGTTCGGCTTTCAGGTCGCAAGCCTGATCGCGGTGCTTTCGGCGGCGCTCAGCTATGTGTTTGCCAAGCGCGGCGTTGGCTTTTTACCCGCCGCGCTGGTGGTGGTGCTGGTGATGTTTGGGCTGTGGAGCCTGGGCAAGGGCGATTTGCTGTGGTACGTCGCCCCCGCGCTGGTTGGGCTGCTGCTGCAGATGTCGCAGGGTGCGCATGAAAAAATCAACATTTTACACGTGCTGCCTATGGCGCTGGTTACGGTGCTGGTCGCCCTGCTGCTGCTGCCCGGTTCGCGGGTTGTGATCGATCCGCTTGCCAAGGCGGCCAGCAGCTTAAAGCAAATGATCAGCGACTACCTGTTTTTTACCGAGCCGCGCGATGTGTTTACCTTAGGCACCTACGGCTATTACCCCATGGGCAACGGTCAGCTGGGCGGCGCGGCGGAGCCAAGCGAATACCCTGTGATGATGGTGAAAACCGATCAGAAGCTCCTGCTGCGCGCCGTAGCCAAGGATCAGTACAGCGGGCGCAGCTTCACCGATACCTCCAGCGCCAAACGCTACCTGTACATTAACCCCCGCTGGGAAAAACAGCGCCGCAAGGTGTTTATGGAGGGGTTGCCCAGCGAGGCCATCCGCAACGCGTCCTCCCTGCTGGATCAGAAAGCCATTACGGTGCAAATGGAAAACAGCGCGGCATCCACGGTGTTTACGCCGTTGTTTTTACGCAGCCTGAAAATGGAAAACGACATGGTGCCGTATTTTAACGATTCCAGCGAACTGTTTATTACTCGGGATTTGAAACTTGGCGACCGTTACACCGTGTTTACCCCGGTGCTGGAAGGCGGCGAAAACGGTCTGGAAGCGCTGGTCAACGCCAGCGCCAAAAACGACGAATACTACGCCTCCATTCTGTCCGCCTACACGCAACTGCCGGACCATATGGAGCAGAAGGTTTTCAACGACGTCGCCAATATTGTGAAAAACGAAACCACCCCCTACGGCAAAGCCATGGCCATCATGCGCAACCTTCAAAAGTACTACCGCTACACCCTGACCCCGGAAACGCCCCCCAACAATCTGGACTTTGTAACCTACTTTTTATATGTGGGCAAAGAAGGCTACTGCACCTACTACGCCGCCGCCATGACGGTGATGTGCCGCATGGCGGGCTTGCCCGCCCGCTACATCGAAGGCTTTCTGGCGCAGCCCTCGGCGGACGGTTTTGCCTATGTGACCGGCAAGGATGCGCATGCCTGGACGGAGGTCTATTTTGAGGGTTTCGGATGGGTGCCGTTTGATCCGACCCCGCTGCAGCAAAGCGGCGACAACCTTCCGCCGCAGGGCGATCAGGAGCCTTCCCCTTCGCCCACGCCTTCGCCGGAGGATCAGCCGACGCCCACACCCGACCCCAACCAGCCGGAGGATCAGCCTTCCGAGGAGCCGTCCCCCGAGCCTTCGCAGGAGCCGGAGGATAACCCGGATCAGAGCGATTCGGAGCAGAACCCCAACGATTTTCCGTGGTGGGCGCTGATTGCAGCAGCCGCCGCGATTGCCCTGACCGTGCGCGTGGCGCTGCGCTCCCCGGATGCCGTTGCCAAGCGCGCCGCCACCCCGAAGGATCAGATTTTTGTGTACGGCGCGGCCGTTCAACGCCTGCTGATGTACGCCAAGCGCACCCCGCGCAACGGAGAAACCCCGCTGGTGTTCGCCCGCCGCGTGGACAGCGTGCGCGTGTTCCCGGCCCCGATTACCCCGCTTTGGCGTATGCTCGCGCTCAGCAATTACAGCCGCATGGAGCCGACCGCCGAGCAGGCCAAAAAGGCCGCCGAAACGTTCCACCAAGTGTTTAAAGGCTCGCATGTTTTGCGGCGCATACGTTTCCGCCTGCGCGCAGCTTTTGATCCACGCTTCTATCACTCGCTGGAAACCCCGGCTCCGCGTCACGAGCCTCCCAATGGCACCACCATCCGCCGCGTAGGGAAAAGCATGCGCGCCAACGCCGCCCTGTATAGCCGGGGCGGAAAACCAGCGGGTGGCGAAAAACCCGACAGCCAGTCGGGCAAAACGCAGCCGGGTAAGCCCGCCAACGCTCAGGATCGCTCCCATCGGGAAGGCGCAAGCCCCGCCGAACGGTCGCCCGCCAAACAACCCAAGGCCGACCGGCCGCAAGCCACCGGACAGGTTCTTGACAAAGCGAAAAAGCAAGCCCCTCCGCCGCACGTCGGCGCTGAGCGCGGGCTTTCCAAACCCGACCGTCACCAACCCACGCCCTCGCAACCCGGCGACCGTAGCGCTACACCGAAGCCCATCCTCCCGGCGAGCGGAACGCCCAGGCAGGCGCAATCTGTGCGTAGCCCGGCCGCCACGCGGGAAACCAAGCCCCCGGCAAGCGGAGCGCCCAGACAAACGCAACCTGTGCGCGGGCCTGCCGCCACGCGGGAAACCAAGCCTAATTCCGACACGCGTGACAGCCGGGACGGTCACAATCCGCCCAAGCGGCAAGGTTAAGGCCACCCCTTCCCGCTCGGGCACGGATTTTGATCTGAGGCTTTAGAACCGAGCGCGGCAACCCGATGAGGATTGCTCAACTCGGTGAGATACCCATACGCGCCAGATTGCCATGGCTAACGTCTGTAAACGCCGCGTGGTTCCGCCCGAACCGCCCGCTGAAACTCGCCAGCGCTATGCCGTGTGGTGCGGTAACGCCGGATCCGTCAACCCCCAATTCCGTTGCTCCCCCTCCACCTAACCGAAAGCGTGACTTTGATGCAATACCGTTACGAAACCCATCTGCACACCTGTTCCGCCAGCGCTTGCGGCATCGCGCGCGGCCGGGACTATATCCCCTATTATCAGGATCGCGGCTATGCCGGCCTGATTGTGACCGATCACTTTTTTGGCGGCAATACGGCGGTCGATCAGCGTTTGCCCTGGACCGAGCAGGTCAACCGCTTTTGCGAGGGCTACGAGGAAGCCAAAAACGAAGGCGACAAGCGCGGCTTTCAAGTGCTGTTTGGTTGGGAGCAGGCATACAGCGGCGATGAATACCTGATTTATGGCTTGGACAAGGCGTGGCTATTGGCGCACCCGGAAGTGAAACATTGGTCCAGAGCGGAGCAGTTTGAGCAGGTGCAGCGCTACGGCGGCTGCGTGGTGCAGGCGCACCCCTTCCGCGACCGCGCGTACATCCGCCGCATTCACCTGAACACCGTTTGCGTGCACGGCGTTGAAGTTTACAACGCCGCAAACCCACTGACGGTAAACGTTCAAGCCTACCGCTATGCAAAACGCCTCGGTTTGCCCATGTTGGCGGGGAGCGATATCCATGAGCTTCCCGCCTCGGAGCTATCCGGGGTATTTTTCACGCAGGCCCTCGCAGATGAGCAGGATTTAGCCGCCCGCATCCGCAATCGCGCTCCCATCGGGCTGATTGCCCCCACGGACGCCTTGGCCAGCGCGGAGCTTCAGCCTGTTCGGTTGCCCGTGGAAGTGCTGGGGGCGCAAGCCCGCGCGATTGATACGCCGCTCGCGGATTTGTTTACCTGAGATAACGGTTTCAGCTCGCTGTGTCTTACCGGAAACGCTTTTCCGGCAAGGTTTTTCGGTAAAAAATTGCTGAAAGCTATTGCTTTTTATTTCAAGTTCGTGTATGATATCTTCGTTGCCCAAAATTAGATGCTGATGTAGCTCAGTCGGTAGAGCACATCCTTGGTAAGGATGAGGTCACGCGTTCGAATCGCGTCATCAGCTCCAACGTGAAACCCTTGAACTGTAATGGTTTGAGGGTTTTTCTTTGTTCTTGTTTATAGCTTTTATTTGTGTGTTGACAGTAATATTGACAGTAACCAAGCCTTATTGCTGGGGAAAACCACGATACAATGCCCCGAAAAGTGAAGCCCAAACATATAAAACCCACTCAAAACCCTCAAAAGGTTGCAAACCTTTATGATACAACGAAAACGACCCACTCAAAAGGTCACTAATTACCCCCTCAAAACCCCTCAAAAGGGTATAAAATACCCGCTGTCCTTGGCGGAACAGCGGGCGAACTGCTAGATCAAGCTTGCCATCGTTTCCATGCCCCGACGCTTGGCGGCTGTATCGCTATGGACATACCGTTGCATGGTAAAGGCAACGTTGGTATGCCCGAGTATTTCCGAGAGGGTGCGAAGATCACCGCCAGATTGTACCCACATTGTGGCGAAGGTATGGCGGAGGGCATGAACACCGCGTGGCTTTATACCTGCCTTCTTCAAGTAGATGCGCAAGCAGCGGGCGACGTTGTTTCTGTCTGCAGGTTCGCCGGTTACGGTTGCAAATACATATTGCTCACCCTTGCACGGCTCACCGCCGACCCAGGCCGACCCAAGTTAAAGGCATTAGCGGAGGCGCACCACCTCGACCAGCGCACCGACTGGCACCGGCACGTGACGCTGAGCGGCTACCGGCGCTCCTGGACAAGCAGCACCGAGGCGCTTGTGTTTTGGCGCGAGGAGCAGCGGCGGCGGGGCAGCCTACAGGCCTCCGCCATCGGCGACGAGGGATAAGTACCCTATATAACCTTGCCTGTCAGAAAGCCTTATAGGGGCACTGGCAGGCATTGTTATTACTGGGTTTCCTCACAGTTGACCCCTGAACAAACAGGGAACAAAAGGGGAACAAAATTACAGACAAAACACAGACAAAAGCCGTACAAAATTCATACAGATTTTAGGCTATCTTTCTTTTGAAACTTAGGTGCGGTATGGGTTTTACCCATCAGAACAGGCGCACTAAAGTTGCACTGTTTTCTTGCTGTTTTGGAACGCACAAACACAGCACAATTGGTACACAATTTCAGGCGTTATTATTCGTTTTGACTGTAAAGCATGGGGTATCTCTTAGCGCGATAGAACGTAGATCACAAGCCGAAAACTGGACAGCGAACCGAACCAAAACGGAACCGAACCGATACCGTTTTGGATGGAATACCTTCAAAGTAGGCCGTCGGATGATGTCCACTTAACGGACAGCATCGGTCGGCAACAAGCCATGCTCGCCGTGTCTGAAGATGGAATTTACGATGCAATCTGGGGTAGCCACAAGCCGGAAGCAAAAGCCTTCCGAAAATGGGTTAAACAAGTCATCAAGGCCCTGCGTAAAGGCTCCGGCCTTGAAGGGAAGGGTACTAACTTTGTATGTACCCTATGTGATATGCACAAAGTGCCGACCACATGACCCCGGTTGAAACGGGGTCGACGTTGTTTCAAACAACCTCAAAGGGTGTCGGTCGAAACGACACCCTGCACATACTTTTGAGGAGGGAAAGGGCTATAGCTCAAAAATGAGCGAAAGGGAAGGACTTCAACACGGACAAGAATGTCCGGGTTCAATTATGCCCTACGTATTATTAAGGGCAAAGGTGTGATTTCAAATCACACCTTGCTTTCCGCCCCACGTCAGGCCGAAAGTCAAATACTTTTGGTCGCACATGCGACAGAAAGCATAGGCGGCCGTTGAGATGAGGTTCCTTGAAAGCACCACGTTCATTAGAAACCGAACCAAAATAGCACCAAAAAGAGCTGGTTTTTAAGGCGTGCTATGGTTTGCAGCCTGAACCAAAAGTGTACCAAATGTGTACTGTTTTCAGGTAAGCAAAGTTGAAGCAAATGTGAAGCAGAATACACTACTTTGTAGGAAACAAAATGGCTACAAAAGTGAAACAAGATTACTGCCCTTCGCTGCCAGGTACGGCGGAGGGGGCGCTCAATCCCTGTGGGCATGCTGCCCGTGAACGGCTTGGGGGTGCCACACAAATGGGCGCGGGTTCAAACAGGGGATTAGCGAAACAATGTGTTATTCAGCTACAATCATCAAAGCGAAGCTTGTCAACGCCAGCAAGATAAGTCTTTTTCAGTTCCTTTCTTGTGAAGAATTGTTCTTCTGACTTTGTTAGTATATTAAGCTCAAGCTTTTTTCGGAGCAGTTCAAGTGTACATAGCAAATCCGCAACTTGCGATAATCTGTAGTCGATTTGTAGTGCATTGCGGAAAGATACATCTCCAAATATAGCGCTGAAGACCGTAATAAGGATTTGGTTGAGCTCGTGTTGTCCATTGTCATAGTAAATAATAAACGTATCAAAGAGATTAAAGAAATCTTGATTGCAGCAAACAAAATCTGCCAATGCTTTTGCCATGCAAGCGGCAAGTGCAAATGGCTCTTGATAATCAGCTTTTTTGAAAAGAAAAGCTTGATATTTTACAGGTAGCTTGCGCGCAAAATAGTAAATCCTCTTAAATAGAAGTTGGCGTTCTTCTACTTTCATATGTTGGTAGTCCTTTTCTCTGCGAATCAAGGGGCCGGTATGTATTGCGTGGTTCTCATAACCATCATATGCAAGGCGTTCATTAAAAGCAGTTACGGATGCAGTTATACACTCTGATTGATTATGGAAAACAAGGGTGAAAATATAAAAGGGGCTGTGATCACACGGATCACCAAAATCCCCTGATTCGTCAACAAAAATGCTCAATATCTTCTTTGGCATGTTAAGCCTTCTTAAAAGAAATAGCGGGGAATTTCCCCGCCTTAGGTGGACCAGGGCCTTTCGGCCAGCCCGTATGAACCTATTTGTATTATAGATAAACCCGACCTATTTGTCAACACATTTGTGTACATTCTAACGTCATTAAGCGTTATCTAACATCGTCTAGCGTCATTGAGCGTAATACAGCGCAACAGAACGTAATGGAACGCAACAGAACGCAACGACGAAAAATTGCAGCTCATTCCTTCGCAAGGGCTTATTCTGTATTAGGTACTGTCCTTCACGAACACTTCACGGCTCTTTATTCTTTCTCCATCTTTCGTCATATACAAATAATAGTAATGACATTCTGCATCGAAGAAGTACGAGAACGCTTCTTTTCTTGAAGATGTTTCCAAGAGAACGACCATCTTTTTTGTTATGGTGTTATAGGCTTCTATTATGTATTCTGGCTTCTTCCGCATTGGAATCACCCCCTAGCCTTTCTACACACCCAATATACATCGACGTAGCAGGATCCAATCCAATGACTTGCATTGTGTCATGCTCACTTTGTATGTGAGAACAGCGGAGGCACAATTGTCTGTTGCTATTTTCGATTTTTCATGACAAAGAAACTCATATTGGTGAACTAAGAATCTTCCATCGGTCTCTTAAAAACGAATAAAATTTCATGTGTTTTTGAATACCCGGACGTAATTGCGTTTTCTATTGGTACAGCATTTACAAGCTCATATCCCTTCTCCCCAAATTCTCTGATTATATCTATCCCTGTCTTCCCTTCCCTATTTTGATTTTTCCATAAATTGGCAGAAGTATAAATACCAATATTCCTAATGCCTTTTGATCCAAGATCATCCCAACAGTACACCGCATATTCCCATTTTTGCATAATCAGCACTCCTTTGTTTGTCTACCATTGTAGTCATTGAAATGATACTTGATAAATTGGGTATGATACACCTATGTTCATTGTCTAGATTTTACCACAGCAGCTGTAAACAAGCAAGCAAAAAGCAGCCCGCCCGGCTGCTCTTTCCTTCATAGTGTCCTGCCCCCTGTGGGCTTCACTCGTTGCCCTTCCATTCCTCCGCTGTCATGCCCATATCATCCCGCAGGAGGGCGTTTACTTGTCTGATTCTATACGGTTTTCAATCGCCTTTCGGACGTAACCGGCAAGTGATTCGCCTTTTTGCGTGGCCGCATCGCGAACAGCTTGGCAAAATTCTTTCGGGTAGCTGACGGGAAGTCTTTCATACTTTTCGCGGATGTAATTGTCATTCGCTTTGCGTTGTGCATCTGTTAGCGCCATCTTTTCCACCTCCTGATATTATAATACCAAAACGATATATTAGTGTCAATGTATATATTGGTACTAATGTTTCCCTTTATATGTATTTGTATATTGGTACTAATGTAGTATACTCTAATCAAGGTAAGGGAAACACCGAAGGAGGCAGGCCACGATGAAGTACAACCGCAGCGAGATCATGAAAGCCGCTTGGAGGAACTACCGTCGCTACAGCGTGAGCTTTTCCGAGGCCCTGCGTATGGCGTGGTACGAAGCCAAGAAAGCCGCCGCCCGCTACAACGTGTACGGCAAGCGCATTCATGATGATTCTATGGTGCTTCTGCTGGCCAACGTGACGGACAACACCGCGCAGGAATACAAGTACATGAATCGGAACCGCTTCGATGTTATCCAGATAAAGGCCGCATGAAAGGATGGGGGAACAATGAGTATCAAGGAATTGGAAGCCAAAGCCCAAACCCTCAAGGAGCTGCAACGGATGCAGGAGGAGCTTGAGGCGGAGATCACCGCGACCCAGGACGCGATCAAAGAAGTTATGACCCAGCAGGGCGCGGACAGTATCACGGCAGGTGCATTCAGGATCACGTGGAAGCCGGTCACAAGCAGCCGCCTTGATGGCGCTGCCCTCAAGAAGGAGTTGCCCGACCTTGCCGCGCGATTCACCAAGGAAACCACCAGCAGGCGCTTCATTGTGGCATAAAGAAAGCCGCTAACGTGGTGGAACACGCAAGCGGCCAGCTCAACCACCGGGGCGGAGGAGCCTTCAACATGGAGAGTATATCACCCTCCGTCGCCCCGGTCAACAGAAAGGGGTTATTTTATGACAGAATCCTCAACAGTATCTATGAAAAGTAGCACTTATTCAATGCTCGCCTCAATCCAGAACGAGCAGTCACTCATTTTCATCAATCAGGCTGTCAAAGCGCTTTTTCTCAAAGAGCCTATGGCGGAGGGCGATCAAGGTACGCTTGGTTACTACCGTCAGGAGATCGAGGCATGCACGCAGCAGATCACCGATGCAGGCACGCTCAAGCGCATTTACCTTCTGGCACGGAGGTTGCTGGGCAAGCAGACGCAGCCAGCAGGGGAGGAGGCAGGAAGGAAAGCACCCGAGCCGGTAAGCTGGCTTGACAAGGCGCGTGCCCTGCTGCCACAACTGTCCGCCGAAGATCAGGAGGTTATTTACTGGCGGATGGATACGATGTTGACACGGCGCCACAAAGCCACCACAAAGACACCACAGGCAGAGGCGGTTGAGGATACGAAGTTCACCCTCAAAGCCTTGGTAAACCTCGAAATGTCGGACGTTATCAAGCACAAAACGCTTGACGCGATCTTGTCATATGTTCGTATTGTGAGACAGCGCGAGGGGCGCGCGTAAACCAGATCACGGCGGAGGTTAAAAGCCTCCGTCTTTTGCATTTTCGGACAGGCCAAAAGGGCGCAAAGAAATGCACGGCGTTGCCAGCCCTCCGCCGAATGAATGCTGATAGGGACGCGAAACACGACCTCATAGGGTGTCCACGATGCTTACATCCTTGATAACGTCACGTTACCCCACGGTGGGTACGCATGCGACACGCCCTATGTTGAAAATAGGGGTGGCGTTTCGCCACCCCATGGGTATGAATTCAATTCGTACCCTTAGATTGAATCTAGGGCTAAATTCAACTTAGGGTGTCGCTTAAGCCGACAGCCCTATTGACCATCAGCTAAACAGACAGTCTTTGCAGCCTATCTGGTATCGGTTAAACTGACAGCAGGTAGGGGGGTCACGTGCGACCCGGCGGGTTACGGTTGTGATACCTGTACGGTTGGCGTTTCCTTGCTCTGTTGATGCGATCATGGGGGGCAGGGGGCACATGCAATCTCTACAGCCTTGCAACACACAGCCGCAGCGCCCCATACGCGCGAAGTTTTTTCCTAAAATGGATTTGTGGTAAACGCCACCCTGCGGGGTGGGCGCAATCAGCAAGGTAAGCGGGCTTGCTTGGCTGGCATCCCCTGATTGCGTGCCCCCGCAGGGGCATCCCCCCATGCAAAAGCAAATAGGGTAGGGGGTTGGCACACCGATGGGGATCTATGGAGAGAACGCACGCCTCGCCACATGAGGGGTGTAGTATAGAAACGTGAATAATTTGGGTAATATAAGGGCATGGTTTTGAATAAATACAATCATGGGCAGATGGCAACACCTCCGCCTTTTGCTTGCTATGGCCTTTGTACTGCATACCTTAACAAACCTTAACTTCTCCTCCGGGAAAGCCTTATCAAATAAGGCTTTTCGGGGGAGCGCAAAGTGGTCGCAAAAGTATCGCAAAATGGTCGCAAAAACGGCGGCAAAGTGGCGGCAAAAGTGCGGCAATAATTGAGGCGTGCGAAGCGGATGGCTTCCCACAACAGAATCACCACAAAGCCACAACATAATTGCCAAGCCCATTACCGACCCCGTCAGCATGTCGCAAATGATACGCAAAAGTCACGCAGAAATCAGCACGTGTGACGATGCGGCGAGCCATCAAGCCTTTGGTACTCGTCATGAACCTTTTGAAGGTTATGAGGGACTTTTGAGGGGATATGAGGGGGTATTGAGGGGGCTTTTGAGGGGAAGAAATTTGAAGCCATACAACGGCTACAACCCTTTTGAGGGTTTTGAGGGTATATTTAGATAGCCAATTTAATAATTATTTATTATTATATAACTAATAAAGACAGTAACCGGGACAGTAACCGGGATGAACTTCGATGGTGCTAGATTGTCATTGATGAGGTGTAATCCTTTGATTGTAGGCGCTCTATAACACTAGATGAACCTAGATGAACTTTACATCCAGCTTTGGTAAGGATGAGGTCACGCGTTCGAATCGCGTCATCAGCTCCATAGGAACCCCGCAAGGCGTAAGGCTTGCGGGGTTTTTGGTATCATTATGTGCTTTTTTGTCAGAAGAAAATAAAGGTATTTCAGGTCAAACGTCACAAATTGTTCGCATTTCTGGCGGAGGGCCATACATAAAACCTTTATTCTTCAAGGCTTTTGAATCAGTTGGGTTATTTCAAAACAAGCGAAACGCGAAAATTTATATCACATTTTGTATTTACATCATTACCCAAAATTGGTATTATGCTATCGTGCCTTTGGGGGTGAGGTTGCTGATCTGATATTCTGTGATGCTCCTATTACAGAATCAACACAAACGATATTAAACCAAAACCAGGTCCTGGATTGGGTTTCCTGTCCAATCAATTATATAGCGAAAGTTGGAGATGTATGCCAAAGGTTTCCGTTATTATCCCCGTGTATAATGTCGAACAGTATATCTCTGAAACAATCGAAAGCTTGCTAGCACAATCATTTGCAGACTTCGAGGTCATCTTCATTGACGACGGTTCCACTGACAGCTCCGGTGATATTATCAAGTCGTACATTCAGGCGCATCAAAATTTTTCATATTTTCATCAAATACACAGTTATGCTGGGAATGCCAGAAACCTCGGGATGGAGAATGCGCAAGGAGAATATCTTCTGTTTTTAGATGCGGATGATTTTTTTGATGAACAGATGCTATCTGAAACGGTTAGTCATGCTGATAAAACAAAGGCCGATATCGTACTGTTTTCGTATGATCGATATCATCAAAAAGATGGGAAATATATCCCGCAGCCCAATGGGTTGCGAGTCAAGCATATATCAAACTTTACCACTTTCTCCTATCTTGATGTGCCAGATCAGATTTTCAATCTATCCACAAACAGCACATGGACAAAGTTGTTCAGACGGTCTTTCATTCAAAAGCACAATTTGAAATTTGAGCCCTTACATAATGCAAATGATGTTACCTTTATGCTGTCTGCTTTAGCAATGGCGAATCGAATTGCTTGGCTAAATAACCCATTCGTACACTATCGCATTGGGCTCAGCAACAACCTGCAAGCGCAGAAAGGCCAACACCCTTGCGATTTCATCGAAGCTTTCAGTTCTCTTGCCAAAAAGCTTCGAGATGCTGGCCTCTATCAAAGCGTCGAGAAAAGTTTCATCAATAACGCCATTAGCAGTTTTGCTTATAATTTGCGGTTTCCATTTAGTATCCAAGACAAGATTCTGATCTACAACAGGATGATGCAACAGGATGTAGCGTCGCTTCGTTTAACCTCCTATGGTTGCGAATGCTATACCTATATTTCAGACCGTGACCTTGTTGCGGGCTTTATGAGCGCAATGCGTAAACCGCCGTATGAAAGGAAAATCAGCAGCGAGTTGCAGCCTTCCATTGTTAAACGGGCTGAAACGCAGGAATCAGTTTGTGTTTCTGTTATCATGCCTGTGTTCCGCACCGAAAAATACCTGAAAGACGCTCTAAACAGTATCATAGGCCAAACGCTCAAGGCGATCGAAATGATTTGCATTAACGATGGGTCTGATGACCAAGCCGAATCCATCCTGCTGGAATATGCAGATAACGATCCGCGAATTACGGTTGTTTGCCAGCAAAATGTCGGGCTATCCGTAACCAGAAATCGAGGCATCGACATTGCTGTTGGCGAATATATCTATTTCTTTGACAGCGATGATATTTTAGAGACTTCTGCGCTTGAGGATCTTTATACTCAGGCAAAGGCGTCAGATGCCGATATGGTTATGTTTGAGGGAGAATGCTTCCATGAAAACGAAACGGTAAAAGAATTGAACGTTGTCAAGGAGAATCAGTATATACGCACCCATCAGTACCCGGAACTGTCCGGACAAAACCTGTTCATCCGTCTGATTGACAACGGCGAATATATCGTTTCTTCCTGTTTATATATCTTGAAGCGTGATTATATTGAGCAGAATCACCTGAGATATATCAGTTCCATCTTCTATGAGGATAACGTGTTTACGTTCCAAGCCTTGATGTCCGCGCAAAAAGCGCTTTGCCTGAACAAGCGATATTATCAAAGAAGGGTTCGGGAGGATTCTATTGTAACCGGCGTTACAACATTTCACAATTCGTATAGTTACTTCATTGTTTATCATCAATTGTTGGCTTATATACAGAACAGCGAACTTCCAACAACTGTGATTGAACACACTATGCAAATACTGAATTCCACTTTGCAAAGAGCACGGCAACTATACCAGTGCTGCACTGAAGAAAACAGATACGAGTACTTCAGATTGGATTCATGGACTCAAAACCTATTTGAAAAGCAAATTATTGAGCCACCTTATTACCAAAATAAAATTGCGGATATCGAAAGCAAATTAACTCAAACCAGAAATCAACTAGTCGAAACCAAAGATAAACTGCAGAACACGAAAAATGACTTGGCCAAAGCAAAGAAAACATTAACACGTTTGAAGAAATCTTCCGGCAAGCCTCCCCGGCCTTTATTCCACTTGCCACAGAAGATAAAGAAAGGGTTTAATCTCATGAGGCAATCAGGGCTTCGAGCTGTTCTGAGAAAAATCAGGGAAAAAATTTAACGGCTCACTTGGTGTTGTGTTATCAATACCAACGCATGAAAGAACAGAATGACGGACGTATATAAGGTAGGCAACGGAGTATATGCGGAGGAAGGTTTCGTAATGTCAAAAGCACAGATAACATTTACAGATTTTCATATCCGGAAAGGGTCGATTGAATTTCTATGCACGACCTATGAAGATCAGAAGATCGTTTCAAAGGACCCAATCTACTTTCATTTTAACGTTCCGGTGAAGCCGAGAAACGAACTGATTGCCATTGCCTGTTCAACCTTATGCGGACAGAAGTATCCGAAAATCACCTTTGATTTACCGGTGAATCAGCAAGTTGTCCGGGAAATTTCGCAGTTCACAGGCGCGCAGGTCCAAGCCGCATCTTACCAAAGCTTGAAGCTGATTGTGTTAAAAATCAAGAATCGCTGCATAAACCTCATCAGAAGAAACGGAAACATTATCCTGAATTTCAGCGGCGGTTTTGATAGTCTTGCCACATCTGCGCTATTGCCCAGAAAACAAACCAAACTCGTCTCGATGGATTTTGGCGGTTGGTTTGAAAGAGAAAAAAAATACTTTGTGAATTTTCATCCCTATATCGTTTCAACCAATTTCAGGAAGCTGAAGTACGACCGCAATTCCTGGACGTTTATGGGGGTAGGCGCCGTATTGTTAAGCGATTACCTTAAAGCGAAATATAACGTATTTGGTACGATTTTGGAAGCCGCCCGCAGCCAGATTCGCGTAAACCCATCCGGCGTTTCATCCGTTAAGACGTATCCATTTTCTGCGGCGGGTATGACGGATGTGCGCTATTCTAACGGGTTGACAGAAATCGGCACCATCATGCTGATGATTCACTATTATCCCGACCAAATCAACCGATCCCTGCAATCGCTGGCAGCAGAAAACTCAGAAAAACGTTTCCGGAAACAAGTGCTGACTCAGATCGTTCTACGGAAACTCCATCAAGAAATACCGCTTGATCTGGTTCCGCCGCCAACCCTCAAAAAGGCTTCTTTCGGGTCTAATATCGCCACAGACTTTTTATCCTTATATGAGTTAAAGTACGCTGGCCTGGACGTCGTAAACCATACGATTGTGGACATCCCACCGGAAGCCCTCCACATGGCGGAAAGCATGGATTTGACTTTATTCGAACGGATTCACCCCGCATTTCTTGAAACAATCCCATTGCATTACAGGAAAACCTATCTGGACAAGCTGGCGGCAGCGGGTGTTGTTCCCTATACGGCAAAGGATTTTGAAGAAATGGAGATCATTTCAAAATTTCTGCGTACCTGCGATTGAGAATTGTCTAGGCTTCCCCATACTGCAACCCGTCCCCCACGATTTTTATCGCAAAGAGAATCCTACGCAGTAAAAAGAGCCTAACAGATACACAACAGCTAAAAGCATATGAATCAACCGCTTGCATAACCACCCTTGAATGATGGGCCAATCCGTCATTTTGCGTTGTGAATCGCTGATTCCTTGATTTGTCAAAGTTTCAGCTTTGTCAGGCCGCAACTGAGTATAGCAAAAGAAGTTACTCTGTCATCATCAACGGCAGAAGCTTTTTGGGGAGCGACTGGCCACGCCCGTGGTTTTCTGGATACAATAAAACACAGGTGCATCTTATTCCTATATTCACGCGTTTTCTTTCGATTGTGTATATGACCAATTCAAGTTATGGTGTACGGACAGCCCCCGGAGAACACCACACAATACTGCTGCTTGGAACGGCGCTAGCTTCAATGCTCAAGATGAGTTCAAGTTTCAACTGCAACAAAGCATAACTTCATTAGCGCTACAATGTTATTCAATCATGATGTGGATACGCAAGTACCTTTTATGAAGGCATATCTAAAGCTAGTATTCTACATATGTCCATTTTGCAATGTCACTAGGCACGCCGCCCTCAGCAAGAAAATCTACACCATCCCACATGCAATCGCCGGTAATACCCTCTTGAATAAACTTGATCGCTGTAGACACGCTATCACAGGATTCGAAGCATAAATCATTACGATTAACGAATATCCCAAAGGAGCCATCGACAATTTTACGGATTCTAAAGGTGTAATTTTCTGTTTTATACATATATAATCCTCTCATTGTCTATATCTCCCCTCTCATATGTGAATACCCACCCATATAGTATAATATCAATCGGCCATGTTGCAATGATATCTTGGCAGTAAATATGACAGCAACCCGCATGAATTTCGATGAATCCGGATGAGCTTTGGCAACAGCGAAACCCTTGAACCAAAACAGTTCAAGGGTTTCGCTGGTTTCCGTGGTGCTTTTTCAAACGCGGGGCTGCCCTCTTCCGGCTCCCAATCCATCCGCCGTTTCTAAACGGAATCCGTAACCAATGTTGTTATTTCTTCCGCACCGCGACAAGCTCCATATACCCCCGCGCTCCCGAGGGCTCCAGCTGTATCCGCGGATTGCTCTCGTCCCACTCATAGCCCATCAGGCCGGGGTTATATTTCCTGATTGCTTCCCATACCTCGCCGATCGCCTGCTCATAATCCTCCTCCGCGAACGGCTCGCCCCGAAACAGCAGGTAGGTTGCGGCTGGCAGATCGATTGCGTCAAAGCCTTCCGGCACGGGGCCGCTATAATCAGCCACCATCTCCACTCCCTGCACATATTGAGATGTGCCGGGCTTGATGAAATGCTTGGGCAACCACAGCGCAACCGGCTCCCCAAGCGCGGATTGAATGCTCAAAAGCAACCCCCAGATTTCGCAACCCACCTCTTCGCAGTACCGGTAGTAATCCTCCGCCGTGACGCCCCGCTTCACCAGCACCCGTC
Organism: Candidatus Limiplasma sp.; assembly: GCA_035353615.1. Taxonomy (GTDB): domain Bacteria; phylum Bacillota; class Clostridia; order Christensenellales; family Aristaeellaceae; genus CAXXOK01. The sequence continues at coordinate 2,173 of DAOPZY010000018.1, read as the reverse complement.
GCGCCGGTTTAATAACCTCCTGAACGAAAACCGTTTTCAGCTGATCCATCGTTTTCTCCTTATTCATCGGTGTGCTCAGTACCCGGTAAGGGGTAAACAGCCAGAGGGGCACGGGGTTAGCGGCATACTGCCGCGGGTTGTAGCCAAACTCACGGTAAAACGCGCGCTGATACCCGTCCACACTGCTGAAACCAACCTCGAAAGCTACGTCCGCCACCTTTACGCGCGCGTCGCGCAGCTTGAGCGCGGACTTCGAAAGCCGGAGCCTGCGAATGTAATCAGCCGGCGTGCGCCCAAGCCACTGGGTAAACAGGCGATTCGCATACCAGGGCGAGTACGCCGACGCGCGAGCCAGATCAACCAACGTGATCTCCTCGTACAGGTGCGCCTCGATGTAATCCTGCATGCGCTGCACCGCCGCGATTTGCTCCCTCATTTTCACACCCCCTTACGCGTTTCAGTATACCTGAAGCCGGGTTTGATTTTCTCGACCTTTTTTGCCGTATTGCAGGCCCTCGGAATTTGCTGCTTCCATCACGGCGCGGGAAATTCGTTCGGCACAGCCAAACGCAATCGTGAGCGGAGCGGGATTGGATGTGCGCTTTGAAAACAGACAAAGGGGGCGGCATGCGCAACCGCGAGCATGCCGCCCCTGATTCGCACAGGTTCTCCCGGTGGAGTCGCTGAGCTTTTATCGATTTTTTTGCGGCGCGTTCGCGCGCTTGTACGCCGCCTGCCTGACAGCGCGTTCGCGCGCCAGTGCCCTCAGCGTTCGCGCGTCTGTAAACCGTTTATTTCGCGGCGCTATCCATCGCGGCGCGTGTGTCCATATCCACAATGCCGGTCGCTTTCAGCTTCAAATCCCGCTGCATCTGTTTAACGGACTCCATCACAGCCTCGGTGAAGTAGCCTTCCCTGCCTTCTTCCATGGTGTAGTACCCACGGGCGATCAGCTCCTGCTGCAGGGCCAGCACATCGTCATTCTGATTATAAAGCCTCAGGTTACTGTAGGCGCGCTTCACCGGGGTGCCAAACCCGTACACCCGGCTATCCGTAAGCTTATAGGTGGCGCGCTGCACACGGTCGGGGTTGTTGCCCTCGATCACGTGCACAATCACGGTGCCATCCGGGTCCTTGCTCACGCCTTCCACAATCGCCACATGATCCGTACCCACGGTGCGGTTATAATAGTAAAACCAGATATAATCCCCCGCGTAGGGCACGTATTCGTTGGCTTTCAGGTAATGGTCGTCCCCGATCAGCCACTGTTTCTCCTTGGTAGGCAACCTTCCGTTATCCGAGACGAACCGGCCCTTTTCGATAAAGAAAGGCGCGCCGGTGGAAGGGCCGCCGTAATAGGGGTAGAGCGTATTCATCAGGCTCAGGCCGAAACGCTGATCCGCCTGATCGACGCACCAGGTTAAAAACTCCGCGCACCACGCGACGCGGGCGTGCGAGAACCACTCGCCATACTTGCTTTCATCGGTCAGCGGGCCTTCGATGTAGCCAATTTCCCCCTGTGCCACTTTCAGCACAAGCAATTCCGGCGAATCCGCGGCGGTCAGGTTGCTCAAATCAGGCGCGACCCAGTCCGCGGTCGCCACCAAATCCCGATCCTGCGCAGCGGCCAGACCGGCTGGGATCATCATCAGCAGCGCAAACGCCAGCGCAAGCCACTTTTTCAACACGGTATCCTTCTTTCAGGCGGCGCCGGCCCGGGAAGCCACACCGCGTATGGGTTGACTGGCAATGTCGCCGGTTGTGCTTATCCCGGTTGCGCATCGGAATTCGTTGGCTGCAACCTCATCCATGCCGACGCTCAGATGCGCCGCCATAAAAAAACAGCGTCAACTGGGTTTATCCCGTATGGTGTGCACAGTAGCATAAAACCCGAGGGCTGTCAAGACTTCCCCGCCTCGGCGCGTAATGCTTCAATTGCTTTGCAGGCTCCGGTTCTCGCGGTTTGTAGCCGCCGGGGCGCGTTTCATCCGATTGTAAAACATACAACCGCGCTTATAAATAAGGTTGATGGGTTATGTGCCTAACCCTACGCCTTTCCCAGGTTTCCATACGGCGGGAGAAACGGGGCAAAGGCAAAGGAGCTATGGGGTGCATCAGCGTAGCCCCTTGCCTTCCGAAGGCTTTTACGGTTGCGTATTTATCGCAACCGTCG
>DAOPZY010000017.1:0-64425 GCA_035353615.1 Candidatus Limiplasma sp. | reverse complement strand
CCCTGCGGGCTGTTCGCTCGCTTGTTGGGTTTACGCTGCGGCGTGGGGCTTGGGGCGCTGCCCCAAACCCCGGCAGGGCCTCGGCCCCTGCGCCCTGACAAAGGCTTCGCCCTTGACCCGGTTCCGCTGCGGCGGGGGATGGGGACGGGTTGGAGGCTAATCTTTACAATGCGTTATACCCGCTCGCCTCATCGCCCTGCGGGCTGTTCGCTCGCTTGTTGGGTTTACGCTGCGGCGTGGGGCTTGGGGCGCTGCCCCAAACCCCGGCAGGGGCCTCGCCCCTGCGCCCTGACAAGGGCTTCGCCCTTGACCCGGTTCCGCTGCGGCGGGGGATTGGGTTCCCTTAACTCAATCCCCGATGCGCTGCAAAACCTCCAACACAGCCAATACCTGCTCACGCGGCACACGCTCCGAGGGCTTTCCCTGCGCGGCGCACTGTGTAAAATGAGTCAATTCCCTTAAAAACCAGCCGGTCGGCGGCAGATTGATCCCGGTTGGTATCTTGACCGGCTCCTCGGTATCAAATGCAGTAATTTCACCGTCCGCCGCATACCCCCGCACGCCCGCTTCGTCCTGTATGAGCATCCCGCGCTCAAAATAGACGCGCCAGCGCGCGGTAAACGGAATCGCCGCGTTAAACCAGGCCGCCTCCGCGCATACGGTCAGCCCCGGATAGCCATACTGAAAACGGTATTGCTCCCGATAGGGTTTATCCGCGTTCCCGGTTGCGGTATAGGCGACGGTTTCCGGCTTGCCAAACAGACTCACAATCAGGTCCAGATCATGGATGTGCAAATCAAACGGCAGTAGACCGCTACGGCTACGGTCAAACAGCCAGCTGCCCTGCGTCCACCGGGGCGCGGCCGTCAGGCGCTCAAAGCAGCCGTCCAACGGTTTTCCATAGCGCCCGTCGCGCACAACCGTGCGAAGCGCCTCCGTTTCAAGCGTAAACTGCAAAACTTGCCCCACGTACAGCTGCTTACCGGCCCGGTCCGCCGCATCGTACATAGCCTCGGCGTCGCACAGGCGCAGGGCGACCGGTTTTTCGGTCAGGGTATGCTTGCTCAGAGCAAAGCTTTCCAGCGCCAACTGACGGTGCAGGTAGGTAGGCGCGCAGATATCCACCAGATCGACCGCTTGCGCCCCGCACAGCTCGGTAAGCGTCGGGTAGATCGGCACGCCCCATGCGCCGGCCTTGGCGCGGTCCGCTTCGGTGGTTCCCACAACTGCGACGACGTTCGCCCCCGGGATGTGCTGATAATTCATGTAGTGGACGGTACCCATACCGCCCAAGCCCACCAGCGCGATGTTCATGCTTTTTCCTCCCCCTAACCTTGCGCGCTGAAAACCTGCCGACCGCTTACAGGGTAAAGCCCTGCGCCTTGAGATAACGCGCGCTTTGCAGCATGGCTTCGTCCACCTCGGCCAGGTCTTTGAGGCCTGCCTGCGTAAACTCGATCTCCACGCTCAGGGGGCTGCGGTTATCCGCCTTGGCAAGCACGTCAAAGATGCGGGGAAAATCCACCGAGCCTTCCCCCAACGCGGGAAAATTCCATTCCGTTAGCTTGCCCGCCTTATCCTTCAAATGCAAGTAACCCACGTCGGCCACGCACGCGGCGAAATCCGTAACGGGGTCCACGCCGCCGTAAAAAATCACGTTGGCGGTATCGTAGTTGATCCGGACGCGCGGGCTGCCAACGCGGCGCACCACATCCGCAAGGATGGCTCCGGTGCCGTGATCGTGCCCGTGGGTTTCGAGCACGAGGGTCAGGCCGTAGGTTTCCAACTGCGGCACCAGCTCCGCGACTCGCGCGGCAACCGTGGCAATGTCGGCAACCGCCTGATCCTTCAAATGCGCTTCTCCGATGGAGCTGACGATATAGGCGCAGCCAAAAAAAGCCGCAAGCCGCATGTTATGCTCAAAATCCGCCGCGCGGGTCGGATCCATCAGGTTACAGTGACCACTCATGGCAAAGGGCGTAAGGTTCGCGGCCTTCAGCGCGTCCTGTACGGCCAGCAGACGTTCAAACGGCATGTTGGGAAAAACGTGTTCCGTCCAGCCCTTGGTGGCGGTCAGTTCGATGTAGTGAAACCCCGCGCGCCTGATGCCGTCAATCGCCTGTTCAATGGAAAACCCGTGGTAACAGTTGGAATTGGCCGCGATGATCCGCCGCATCTTTCATTCCTCCCATTCAACTTTGCTGTGCCGCCGCCCCGCAGCGGCGGAGGGGCATGCGCGCCGGCCTTTTTGGTTTTACGGGCGCACATCCCTAAACAGCCATGGATAACGGCGGGCACGGTTTGCACAGGTCGCCGTGCGCGCCGCGTCCACCGTCGCGTTTTATCCGTTCACCCGTACCGCTTTGCCGGTTTCGGAGCTTTCGATGCTGCCAAACACCGCGCGCATGGCGGTCAGCACGCTTTCCCCGGTGATGCCTTCCGTGGCCGGGTTGGTTACGGCCTTCACAAACAGGTCGATCACGCCGGAACGCGTCTGATGTTCGTTGGTTTGAATCTCGTCCACGTCAAAGGTTTCCGTCGCCCCGCCCCGATGCTCCAGCACCAGCGCGTGCGCGCGGTCCTCGTAGATGCGCAGCACGCCCTGTGTGCCAAAGATCACCGTCGCGTTATCCTCCGAGCCGTAATCCGTCCACGAGGCCGTCATGGTGCCGATCGCCCCGCCGCTCATGGTAAAAATGCAGATGGCGTTATCGTCCACGCCGATGAGGCTTCCGTCGGCAAGGCGCTTATCCAGCGTGGTCAGCGTCGCGCGGGTTTCCACGACCGTTTGCCCCAGCAGGTACTGGATCAGGTCGGTTTTATGGATGCCCAGATCGGCCATGGCGCCCATGGCCGCGCGTTTTTTGTCAAAAAACCAGGTGTTCGCGCCGGGGTCGATGGACCAGGTTTCCGGCCCGCCGTGGCGGAAACTGGTGCGGAAGGTGAGCGGCGTGCCAATCGCGCCGGATCGAATCAGCTCCCTTGCCTTGGCGTGCGCGCCGGCCAACCGCTGGTTTTGGCCAATCATCAGCGTTTTTCCGGATTGGCGCGCGGCAACCACCATCCGCTCGCAATCCGCAAGGGTGGTAGCCATGGGTTTTTCGCACAGCACATGCTTGCCGGCGGCCAAAGCCGCGCAGGTGATATCGGCATGCGCGTCGTTCGCGGTGCAAACGCTGACCGCGTCCACATCCTGGGCTTGCAGCAAAGCTTCGTAGGTCGAGTAAGCCTTTGCGCCATATTGGGCGGCAAGCGTCCGGGCGCGTTCCGGGTTGAGGTCAAACAGCGCCGTAATCTTAACGTCCGCACGGGTCGCGTATTCGGGCAGATGCCGCACCTGCGCGATTTTGCCGCAACCGATGATACCGACATTCAGCATAACAATAACCTCCTTGTCTGGGAAGCGCGCGCTTTGCGGGTTGTGGTGATAAGGCCCGTTCGGCGCGCGTTATCAAGGGAACCGTTGCCCATATAAAGCCAAAGCCTGCTTATAATGGGTGCGGAATAAGCCCCTGCGGGCTGGCAATGCGAATGGGCCTGCGCCTACCCCTGTGGAACATGCCCGGTCAGTTGACGCTATCCTGTTTTTGCAGCAGAACAGCGGCAATCACGATCACGCCTTTGAACGCTTCCCGTAAAAAGGGCGGTACGCCCATTAGATTGAGCAGGTTGTTCATGACCGCGAGGATCAGCATGCCCAGCACCGTGCCCCAGATGGAGCCGCGACCGCCGCTCATACTGGTGCCGCCGATAATGACCGCCGCGATGGCGTCCATCTCGTACCCGCTGCCCGCGTTGGCGTAGTCCATGCTGCCGATGCGCGCGATCTGGATCACGGCTGTAACGGCGACCAGTGCGCCCATGAGCACGTAGACGCGGCGTTTCACCTTTTTCACATTCACGCCGGACAGCTTGCTGGTGCGCTCGCTGGAGCCGACCGCGAACACCTGCCGCCCAAAGGCGGTATGCTTGCTGACGATATGAAGAACCACCGCCAGCACCAACCAGTAGATAATGGGCAGGATGATTTCCCCACCGATGCGGGTGTTGGCGATGGCTAAAAACGACTTGGGCACCGTGGGGGAGGAGGATTGCATAAACTGCTGGGTTACGCTGCGCGCGATTTTCATCATACCCAACGTGGCGATGAATGGCGGCATGCCCCGGTGGGCAATCAGCGCGCCCGAGCATTCGCCCAGCAGCACGCCCACCAGAATGCCCGCCGCAATGGCGAGTATATAGGCAAACGGGCCTGTGATGCCAAGCGAAGCGAGCACGCCGGTCGCGTTGCCGTCGATCAGCACAATGATGACCGCGCCGATGGCGACCAGCGTGGAGCCGACTGCCAAATCAATGCCGCCGGAAATGATGACAAACGTCATGCCCAGCGCAATGATGCCTACGCCGGCGTTGTTGCGCAGGATGTTGATCCAGTTTTTTCCCCACGCGGCAAACCATTCGCCAACGCCGGCGTACTGAAAGCCGAGCGCGAGGGTTTGCAAAACGACCATGACCAACAGCGCGCACGCCGTGGAAAAGAGGGGTTTGGTTTTCCAGCTGTGCCCCAGCCAACCAAGAATATTCCGCTGCTTCCGGGTTTGTTCCATAGGGTTATGCTCCCTTCGTGATTGGCTTTGCGCCTTTGCCGCCGCGGCGTTTGCAACCGTATTGGGGTCGGTTGGCCGCTTGCGCCGGGCAGGCCGCGCGTTTTCGGGCGCGCCGGTTGCCTCAGGCGCCGGTTGCCAGGCGCATCATTTCATGCTCGGTCATACGCTCGCCGCTCACCTCGTCGCGCACGGCTCCGTGGTACATGACAAGCGCGCGGTCGCATACGCGGATCATTTCCTGAGCCTCGCTGCTGAGCACGATCACCGCCACGCCGTGATCGGCAAGCGTTTTGATAATATCGTAAATTTCTTCCTTCGCGCCCACATCCACGCCTTGGGTGGGGTTGTCCAGAATCAGCACGCTGGGGTTGGCGCTGAGCCACTTGGCCAGCACCACTTTTTGCTGGTTGCCGCCGGAGAGGCTGGTAATCAGATCCTCCGTGCGGTCCAGCTTGATGCTGAGCGCCTTGCGCTGCGCGTCAAACTGCGCCCGCTGGCGGCGGTGGTTCAGAAAACCGTGCCGGGTCAGTTGGGGCCAGGTGACAATGGAGCCGTTTTCCAGGATGTTCATATCCTTCACAATCCCGTTTTCCTTGCGGTTGCGGGGCACATAGCCAATCCCGAGAGCCACGGCCTGCCGGGTTGATCTCATTTTGACCGGTTTGCCCATCACGCGGATTTCGCCCTCATAGCCCGGCTCCGCGCCAAAAACCGTGCGAAACAGCTCGCTGCGGCCATCGCCCAGCAAGCCTGTGACGCCCAGCACTTCCCCCGCGTAGGCTGTAAGGTTCACGCCCCGGAAGCTGGGTTCCAGCGTGAGGTTGGTCAGCTTCAGCCGTTCTTCGCCCCGGGTGCAGGCCCGGGCCGCTGTGCCGGTGCGCACATCGTGCCCCACCATAAAACGCGCAAGCTCGTTCACGTTGGTATCCGCTACCCTGCCCTGCGCCACCATCACCCCATCGCGCAGCACGGCGTAGCGGTCGCAAATCGCCATCACCTCGCGCAACTTGTGCGAGATGAACACAATGCCCACCTCCTGTTCCCGAAGGGTGCGCAGCATCGCAAATACGCGCTCGATTTCCGGATCGGTCAGCGAGGTGGTGGGCTCGTCCATGATAATCAGCCGCGCTTTCATTAAAAGCGCGCGGCTGATTTCCACAATCTGCTTGTAGCTCGCGTCCAGATCGCTCACCATGGCGCGGGGGTCGATGGTCAGGCCCATCCGGTCGAACACCGCGCGCGTTTCGGCAATCATGCGCGCGTGGTCCAAAAAACCGCTCGGCTTTTTCAGCTCGCGGCCGATAAACATGTTTTCATAAATCGGCAGGTCGTTAATCAGGTTCAGTTCCTGATGGATAAAGGCGATGCCGGCGTTGAGCGACTGGGTTGGGTTGGCGAAAACCTGCGGCGTTCCGTCCAGCGCAATCGTACCCTCGTCCGCGGGCAATACGCCCCCCAGAATGTTCATCAGCGTGGATTTGCCCGCGCCGTTTTCGCCCAGCAGCGCGCAGATTTCACCGCCGTCCAGATGAAAATCAACGGATTTCAATACGCGGTTTGTGCCAAAGGCTTTGCAAATTCCCTGCATTTCCAGCTTCATGCGTGGCTCACATCCGTTTCGGTTCTGTTGGGTCGGGGCAAACCGTGGTTTTCAAAGACCGGCGCGCAAGGGTCGGAACGCTGCGCGTACAGTGTTCCGACCCTTGCGCGGCGCGCCGCGCTTTTTCGGCGGTTCCACCGTTTGGATATTTTGCGCCGACCTTTACCTGAGCAGCGCGGCGTATGGCATGGCGGCTGCGATGGGCATAAGGCGGAACAAAACAACGCGGCCGGTGCGCCGCGTTACTGCGCGGCGCGCCTGCCATCGGGAGCGCCTCCCCACGGCGCGGGCGTGCCGCCGCATTGGCGTACGCCCGCGCTTTGCGGGGTGGAGGCTATGTCCGCGGATCCGTTAGTATACGGTGTTGTTGGGGTCGATGTACTGGTCGCAGTTGTCGCGGTCCACAATCGTGGTCGGGATCACCTTGACGGCGTCCACGGTTTCGCCCTTGAGCACGCTCACGGCTACGTCCACGGCATCGCGCACCATCATCGGGCTGTACAGCGCGGAGCAGATCCAGATGTCCTTATTTTCGGGCATCATCTTGAAGTACTCCTGCATGCCGCCGCCGCCGGTGATTACTTTGATATCCGTGCGGCCCGCGTCGGAAATCGCCTGCAAGGCGCCGATGGAGGTTTCGTCGTCAAGGCTGTACACGGCGTCGATCTGCGGGTTGGCAGCCAGAATGTCGGTGAAATCTTTCAGGCCGTCTTCACGGGTGAACTTGGTGGCGTATTCCACGATCTTCATGTCGGGCGCGATTTCCTTCATGGTGTCGGTGAAGCCCTTCATGCGCAGTTCGGAAACGGAACCGCTGGTCGGCACGGGCAGGGCGACTACGGTGCCGGTGGTGCCGATTTTGCTCACGATGTACTTGGCGCTTTCCACGCCCATGCTCTCGTTGTCGCCGGTTACCAGGTAGATGCCGGTGGCGTCGATCTTGATGTCGAAATTGACAACCGTGATGCCTTCGTCAATGGCGGCCTGAATGGGGACTTCCATGCCGTCCCACTGCGGGAAGGCGACGATGGCCTGAGCGCCCCAAGTTTTGAGGTCGTCCAGCTGGGTGGTCATTTCTTCAGCGTTGTTGGAGGTGTAGAGCTTGTACTCCACGGTATCCGCCAGCTCCTTGCAGCGGGCTTCCGCGTTGTACGCCACGCCCGCGACCCAGCCATGGGTTACGGCCGGCGCGAGGATGCCGATCTTGAACTTCGCGGTTTCGGCGGACGCGGTGAGCGTGAACAGGCTCAGGCAGAGCGTCAGCGCGAGGACGACGGCCAGAATCTTTTTCATGATGAATGCCTCCGTTTCATAATGCTGTTATTGCTCCCCCGCACGGTGCGGGAGGCGATGGCGCTTCAAGAACAGGGAAACCGCATGGTACCCCGCCGTATTCCTGTTCCTTTTGCTTGTCCAAAGAATAACATACAGTTTTACATCTGTCAACGAGAAGCTGGATGTTTTCATAAGTTTTCATTTTGCGTGGGATGCGCTGTATACATTATGATACAACCAAAAACAGGATTGTTGGGTGAAACGTTAAATGTAAACGTTACATTTATCAATACATTCTTTACATTATGCGGACAGCTGTGCTATAATCTGCACAGGATCAGCCATTTCCCATGTTCGGAGGGAGGCGCAACCATTCAATGAAGAAAAAAAGCGCGGAGCCAACCGTTACCGAGGTAGCCGCGCGCGCGGGCGTGTCGATCGCCACGGTATCCCGCGTGCTCAACGATAAAGGCAACGTGCGGTCCTCCACGGTGGAGCGCGTGAGCGCCGCCATGGAGTCGTTGGGTTACCTGCGGCCCGAGCCGGTCGTACCGGATCGGAAAGGGCTGATCGTGGTGGTTTTGCCCAATTTGGATAACCCGTTTTACGCCAAAATCGTAAAGGGCATTCAGGTGTCGGCTAAAAACCGGGGATTGGAAACGCTCGTGTTTGCCGAAACGAACTTAGACGAGCACGCCAAGCGATTAACCGATCTTTTGCACACCATCAACGCGGGCGGCTGCATTTTGCTATCCCCCGTAAACAACGAGGCCGCGCTGAACGCCATCGACAGCGTCGCTCCCGTGGTGCAGTGCGCGGAATATAATGAAAGAAGCCCGCTGCCCTACGTGAGCGTGGACGATTTTTCCGCCGCTAAAAACGCCGTGGGCACGCTTTTACAGCGGGGAAGGAAGCGGGTTGCCCTCATTAACGGGCCGGATAAATTCAAGTATGCCCGACAGCGCTACCGCGGCTATGCCGAGGCGCTTTTGGAAGCCGGCATCGCCGTGGACCCGACGCTGGTGTTTAAGGTGACGGAAATGGGCTTTGACAGCTCCTTTGCCGTGGCGCGCCAACTGCTGACCACGCAGGAAAAACCGGACGCGATTTTGGCGACGAGCGATATGTTCGCCGCGGCCGTTGTGAAAGCCGCCAATACCGAAGGGGTGAAAATCCCGGAGGATTGCTCGCTGATCGGTTTTGACAACACCTACATTTCCATGGTAAGCCATCCCAGCGTAACGGCGGTTAACATGCCGCAGTTTCAACTGGGGTACATGGCCTGCGAGATGCTCGCGGACCGGATGCAGAACCCGACCGGGGAACCGCGGCACGTGCTTTTGAAAACTGAGCTGGTGCTCCGGGATTCTATTTAGCGGTTCCGCGTCGCATGGGACTGCCCGCCGGCCGGGAAGCCCGGCGGCGAAAGCGAGTGTTCCACAGTGCAGGGCCGGGAAGGCTTGGATGCCATCGGCTGTTTGAAGGGGTGTTTTTCGATGAAGCTGGGGTTTGTAAGCGCCATTCTGGAAGGTTGGACTTTTGAAGAAATGATTGATACCGCCGCTTCCATGGGCTACCGCTGTGTGGAGGTGGCTTGCTGGCCAGCCGGCAAGGCGGAACGCCGTTATGCCGGCGTAAGCCACATTGACGTGGACGCCCTGGACGACGCGAAGGCCGCATACATCCGGGATTATTGCCGCAAACAGGGCGTGGAAATCAGCGCGCTGGCTTATTATCCCAATGTGCTGGACAGCGACGGGGCACGAGGCGCCGCCGCGGCGGAGCACCTGAAAAAAGTGATTGCCGCCAGCGCCAAGCTTGGCGTAAATCTGGTGACCACGTTTATCGGCCGCGACCAATACCGGACGGTGGAAGAAAATCTGGAACAGGTGCGGGCAATCTGGCCGCCGATTCTGGCCTATGCGGAAGCGCGGGGCGTAAGGATCGCCATTGAAAACTGCCCCATGCTGTTTGATCGTAACCAGTGGCCCGGCGGGCAGAATCTGATGACCTCGCCCGCCAACTGGCGCAAGGTGTTTGAAATTCTGCCCTCCCAAAACCTCGGCATCAATTACGATCCTTCCCATTTTATCTGGCAGATGATCGATCCCATCAAGCCGCTGTATGATTTCAGCGACCGAGTTTTTCACGTTCACTGCAAGGATATCAAGCTGTATGCGGATAAGCTTCAGCAGGTGGGGATCACGGCCTACCCGTTGGAATACATGAGCCCCAAGCTGCCCGGGCTGGGCGATGTGGACTGGGGGCGTTACATTTCCGCGCTTACGGATATTGGCTACAACGGCTATGTGTGCGTGGAGGTGGAGGACAGGGCGTTTGAAGGCTCGCGCGAGCGTGTGCTGGAATCGCTGCGGCTCAGCCGCCGCTACATGGAACAGTTTGTGATCTGAAGGTTTTTCCGCGTTGACAGGCGCGCGGAGCCTGAGGCCCCTCCCCCCCAAGCGCCTGTGACCGAAAAAATGTTTGCCGCTGACTGTTGTCAAAACCGGTCGGAAACGATATCATAGTTCACAGTACGCGCCTTCGCGGTATGGATTTGACCGGGGCGCGGTGAATGGAGGGGTCTGCATGGGTTTTCGCAGAGGGTTTGTCTGGGGCGCGGCCACGGCGTCCTATCAGGTGGAGGGCGGCGCCTTTGAGGATGGCAAGGGCCGCTCCATTTGGGATGATTTTTGCCATACGCCCGGCAAGGTGTACGGCGGCCATACCGGGGATGTGGCCTGCGATCATTACCACCGCATGCGGGAGGACGTCGCGCTGATGGGGAGCCTTGGCGTTCGGAATTACCGCTTTTCCATCGCGTGGGCGCGCGTGCTGCCGGAGGGGGAAGGCCCCGCCAACGAGGCCGGGCTGCGCTTTTACGACGAGCTGATTGATTGCCTGCTGGCGCAGGGGATTCAACCGCTGGTTACGCTGTACCATTGGGATTTGCCCAGCGCCCTGCAACGCCGCGGCGGTTGGCTTAACCCGGAATCCCCGCGGTGGTTTGAAGCCTACGCAACGCTTGTGGCCAAACGCTACGGTAACCGTGTCAAGGATTTTTTCACCTTTAACGAGCCGCAATGCGCGATTGGCATCGGCAACATCGAGGGCGGTATGGCGCCCGGTTACCAGTTGCCCCTGCACGATACCATCCCCATGAGCCATCACATCCACCTGGCGCACGGCTTGGCCGCCACCAAGCTCAGGGAACTGGTGCCCGGCGTTCGCATCGGCTTTGTGGGCTGCGGCATGGTGGCCCTGCCCGCAAACGAATCCGCGCAGGATATCGAGGCCGCCCGGCAGGCGTATTTTTCCTACCCAAACCCGACCCCCATGGAATGGGCGCTGAGCGCCGCATGGTGGGCCGACCCGGTGATGCTGGGCCAATATCCCGAGGACGCGCTGAGCCATTATGGCCGGTACCTGCCCAAGGGCTTTGAAAAGTCGCTGCCCATGATCGGCCAGCCAATGGATTACTATGCCCATAACATTTACGAAGGCATCCGCTACCGCGCCGACGGCGAGGGCGGCTTTGAAAAGCTCGATTGGCCCGCGGGCCATCCCCGCACCGCCGCCGGTTGGGCCGTTACGCCCGAGGCGCTGTACTGGGGCCCGCGCTTTTTGTACGAACGGTACCAGAAGCCCATTTTCATTACGGAAAACGGCATGAGCGCGCACGACGCGGTTTCGCTGGACGGGCAGGTGCACGATCCCAACCGGATTGATTACCTGCACCGCTACCTGCGCGCGTTGCGCCGCGCCGCCGAGGACGGCGTGGATGTGTACGGCTACCTTTCATGGTCGCTGATGGATAATTTCGAGTGGGCCTCCGGCTATCGGGAGCGGTTTGGGTTGGTTTATGTGGATTTTGAAACGCTCAAGCGTACCCCGAAGGATAGCGCCCAATGGTATCGCCGCGTTATGGAAACCAACGGCGAAGAACTGTAACGGGTGCGGGTTAACCCTTGTGGAGTTGGTTAAACAATAAACCCCCGCCGCGGCGGGGGTTTAGACCGTTGACAAACCGAATTGAGTTCATAAACCGCGCCGCATTGTGCCTTCGGCACTCGTGGCGCTAACGCTGTATGTGTTGCCACATAAGGCGTCCGGCGGTCAAGGGCTTTGCCCTTGACCTATTTTCGCTGCAGCGAGGGGTTTTCATTTGCTGGTGTTATCAGGTGCTTTCCTGTTCGGCAAAACCCCATGGCATCACCAACGAGGCTTGCGGCTGTCCGTTAATCATGTGCAACAGCATCCGCACGGCTTCAACCCCTAAACGCTGCTTGGGATGGTCCAGCGATGTGATGCGCACAGCCGCCAAATCGGCCATGGTGCTGTGGTCGAAGCTGATAATCGCCATATCCTGCGGTACCGCTTTACCCGCGTGTAAAAGCAGGTTCAAGAGCGGCACGGCCACCTCGTCGTTATAGCAGACTACGGCCGTACAACCTTCCACCGTGCGCAAGGCGTATTGGTTGACCATATCCGCGCGCGTATGGGTGGTAAACCAAAGCACATTGTCGTCAATTAAATCCAGCCCGTGCTCGATCAGCGCGCTGGAATACCCCAAATACCGCTCGTGCCCCTGTCGGTCGTCGTTCTTAAAGATGCCGGCAATTTTCCGGTGGCCTTTGCCAATCAGAAAATTGGTGGCGATGTAGCCGCCCTGGCAGTCATCGGTAACCACATGGGGAAAATCCCCCAAGTCCTGATAAAACCCGTTCAGAAACACTACCGGGATTCCCTGACTGCGCAGCTTGCGGTACAGGTCAAGGTTCGGGTTGGGCAGGGCGCTCTTGGTGCCTTCCACCAGCAGGCCGTCGATCGGCTTTCGCATCAGTTCGTTGAGGATGCGGCGCTCGTTATCCACCCGGTTATTGGTGGCAAAAAACATGGCGGTGTAGCCGTTTGCGCTCAGCTCCTGCTGAATGCCGGCCAGCATGCTGGGCAGGATGTAGTCGCTGATGTAGGTGCTGACCACCGCAACGTTGTGCATCCACGCGTGCTGCACTTTGGTACCCTTCACAAAGGTGCCGCTGCCCCGCACACGCTCCGTCAGCCCTTCCGCATCTAAAATGCCCAGCGCTTGCCGCACCGTCTGGCGGCTACAGGCATAAAGCCGCGTCAGCTCGTTTTCCGACGGCAGCTTTGCGCCAAAACCGTACTGACCGCTTTGAATGGCGGCGCGCAGCGTTTCTGTCAGTTGCAGGTATTTATATTTTTCCATGGTTCGCGCCTCCTCTGCGGGTTTTTACGGTGCGATGCTGCCGGGCGGTTGAATGCCGACGACGGGCATGCTGGACAGGTTCACGCAGTGCCGTCAACCAGCATGGGATTACGGTTGGCGGCACTGTGCGCGTGCGGCAGGCGGCAGGCCTGACTGTGCTGTTTTTTCATAAACGGGCGGACGCGCTTGGATAGCAACCCCCGGCACAATCTCCGGCCGAGTCTGTGTCTTGCCCGCCGCCCCCCCGCCTCGGCGGAAGTAACGCTCCCGCCAAAGCGGGCCGGCGTTTCCGCAACCGCTTTGGACGGCGGAAGGCAGCGGATGCTGCGGGCTTGGCCGCGGGAATTGGAGCCTATTTTTTCTTTTTACTGAGCACGTCAAACGCGACAGCCATCAGCAAAACGAAACCCTTGATCGCCTGCTGCCAGTCGATGGAAATGCCCATGATGGACATACCGTTGTTCAGCACGCCCATAATCAGACCGCCGACGATGCAGCCAAACACGGTGCCAATACCGCCGCTGGCGGAAGCGCCGCCGATGTAGCAGCTTGCGATGGCGTCCAGCTCGAAGTTAACGCCGGCCTTCGGGGTGGCGGCGTTCAGGCGGCCAGCGAACACGATGCCCGCAACGGCGGACAGCACGCCCATGTTCACATACACCCAGAAGAACACGCGCTTGGTTTTGATACCCGACAGCCGCGCGGCTTTTTCATTGCCGCCGAATGCGTAAATATGGCGGCCGATGGTGGTTTTGTTGGTCACAAAGGAATAGATCAGGATCAGCACGCCCAGCAGCACCAGCACGGTCGGCATGCCTTTGTAACTGTTGAGCCACCAGGTAAACAGGTTGATGATGGCCAGAATCAGCACCATCCGAACCGCCAGCATCGCGGGCGAAAGCACCTGGAAGCCGTAACGGCGCATTTCCCTGCGCTTGCGAATCTCGCCAATGATAAACAGGATGCTGATCAGCGCGCCAAACGCGAGCGTCAGCAGGTTAAGCTGGATACCGAACAGCGTGATCGGCCCGGTCAGGTTGGTCAGGTAATCCGGCACAAAGCCTGCGGAAAGGGAGGTGTAAATATCCGGGAAGGGCGCTTTGGTTTGCCCCTTCAGGATAACCATCGTCAGGCCGCGGAAAATCAGCTGCCCAGCCAGGGTTACGATGAACGCCGGGATGTTGACGTAGGAAATCCAGAAGCCCTGCCATGCGCCGATGAGGCCGCCCAGGACCAGGGAAATCAGCAGCACCAGTACCGGATCCATTTTCCAGTCCATGATGAACACCGCGCTGGTGGCGCCAATAAACGCCGCGATGGAACCGACGGACAGGTCGATGTTACCGGTCAAAATGCACAGCAGCATGCCGATGGCCAGCACCAGCACATAGCTGTTTTGCATAATCAGGTTGGCAACGTTCAGGGGTTTCAGAAGTACGCCGTTGGTCAGGAATTGGAACAGGATCATGATCGCAATCAGCGCCATGCCCATGCCGTACTGGCGTGTGTTCAGTTTCAGCTTCGGTTTCCGTTGTTGCAGTGCCTCCATGAGTTAACCCTCCCTGCTGCTTTGCATGATGCAGCGCATAACGCTTTCCTGGGACGCCTGGTTTTTGTCCAGTTCGCCAACGATTTTTCCCTGGTTCATCACATACACGCGGTCGCTCATGCCCAGCACCTCCGGAAGCTCGCTGGAAATGATAATGACGGCCTTGCCGGCTGCGGCCAGAGTGTTGATGATGGTATAGATCTCGTACTTTGCGCCCACGTCGATGCCGCGGGTCGGTTCGTCCAAAATCAGCACGTCCGGATTGGCAAAAATCCAGCGGCTCAGGCAAACCTTTTGCTGGTTGCCGCCGGACAGGTTGCCCGTCAGCTGCGAAATGGAAGGGGTTTTGATGTTCAGCTTGTGCCGGTATTCCTCCGCGACCCGGATTTCCTGATTGCGGTTGATGACCAGCCGTTTGCTCAACTTGTCCAGGCTTGCCATGGAGATATTTTCACGGATGTCGTTAATCAGGATCAGCCCGGCGGTTTTCCGGTCCTCGGTCAGGTAAGCGACGCCGTGGCGGATGGCGCTGTGGATGGATTTCAGCTCGATTTTTTTGCCGTCCTTCATCATGGTGCCGGTGATTTTTTTGCCGTAGGCCTTGCCGAACATGCTCATGGCAAGCTCCGTGCGGCCCGCGCCCATCAGCCCGGCGATCCCGACAACCTCGCCCTTGCGCACATAGAGGTTGATGTTTTTAAGCACCTGTTTTTCTTCGTCTGCCGGGTCAAAGGCGCACCAGTTTTCCACCGAGAAATAAACGTCCCCGATGGGGCAGCTGCGCGTGGGCCAGCGATCCTTGATTTCACGGCCGACCATGCCCTTGATAATGCGATCCTCCGTGAGGTGATCCTGCCCCTTGATGAGGGTTTCGATGGTTGCGCCGTCGCGCAGGATGGTTATACTATCGGCAACCGTTTCGACTTCATTCAGCTTATGGCTGATGATGATCGAGGGCACGCCGCGTTTTTTCAAATCGACAATAATCTCCAAAAGGTGGGTGGATTCCGCTTCGTTCAGGGCGGCCGTCGGCTCATCCAAAATCAGCAGTTTCACATCCTTAGCCAGTGCTTTGGCGATTTCTACCAGCTGCTGTTTGCCCACGCCGATATCCATAATCAGCGTATCCGGGTTTTCGGAAAGGCCAACCAGCTTGAGCAGCTCCGCCGTGCGCGCGCGGGTTTCCTGCCAGTTGATGATGCCGGCGTGGGCGCGTTCGTTGCCCAAAAACATGTTTTCCGCGATACTCAAATAGGGCACCAGCGCCAGTTCCTGATGGATGATGGCAATGCCCTTGCGCTCGCTGTCTTTGATGTTATGAAATACGCAGACGTCGCCCTGAAAAATAATGTCGCCCGTATAGGTGCCATGAGGGTAGACGCCGCTCAATACGTTCATCAGCGTACTTTTGCCAGCGCCGTTTTCGCCTACCAGCGCGTGGATTTCGTCCGCCTTTACCACCAGGTTGACGTTATCCAGCGCCTTGACGCCCGGAAACTCCTTGGTGATGTTTCTCATTTCCAGTATAACATTGTCCATGAACGGTCTCACACTCCTTTATCATGCGTGAGCGGGATGGTTGGAGCCCCGATAAAACTGTTTCCGCAAACGGATAAAGAGTATGGCGGCGGTCAAGCCGCCGCCATACGTTACACGGTTCGCAAAACTTACTTGAGCTGGTCGGCGGTGTAGTAGCCGCTATCGGTCACAAGCACCTGCACAGCGTTGGTGGCGTCGATCGGCACCGGCTCGCAGAGGAAGGAGGGAACAACCTTCACGCCGTTGTCATAGGTGGTGGTGTCGTTGATGGAAGGCTCGCTGCCGGTCAGCACCGCGTCCACCATTTCAACAGCCTTGGAAGCGAGGGTACGGGTATCCTTGAAGATGGTGGAATACTGCTCGCCCGCGAGAATGCTCTTCACAGAGGGCAGCTCCGCATCCTGACCGGAGATGATGGGGAATTTCTGATCGCCGGTGCCGTAGCCCACGTTCTTCACAGAGGCCAGCACGCCGATGGAAATGCCATCGTACGGGGAGAGGATCGCATCCACACGCGCGTCGGTGTAGAAGGCGGTGATGATGTTGTCCATACGGGCCTGAGCGGTAGCGCCGTCCCAACGGAGGGTGGCAACCTGCTCAAAGGAAGTTTGGCCGGATTTCACAACCAGCTTGCCGCTGTCGATGTAGGGCTGGATGATGCTCATAGCGCCGTTGAAGAAGAAGCCGGCGTTGTTGTCGTCGGGGGAACCGGCGAACAGCTCGATGTTGAAGGGGCCGGCGGCATCCGGCAGACCCAGCGCGGTGACGATGGAGGTCGCCTGCTGTACGCCAACCAGGAAGTTGTCAAACGTCGCGTAGTAGCTCACGGCGTCCGTGTTGCGGATCAGGCGGTCATACGCGATCACGGGGATGCTGGCTTCCTTGGCCTTTTCCAGAACGGCCGTCAGGGACTCGCCGTCGATGGAGGCGATAACCAGGCACTTTACGCCCTTGGTGATCATGTTCTCGATCTGGGAAACCTGATTTTCAACGATGTCTTCCGCATACTGCAGGTCAACGGTGTAACCTTTGGCTTCCAGTTGAGCTTTCATGTTGGCGCCATCGGCGATCCAACGGGCGGAGGACTGGGTGGGCATGCAAACACCGACCAAGCCTTCGGCGGCCGCAAAGGAAGCGACGCTCAGAACCATGGTAAGAGCCAGAACGATTGCCAGAACCTTCTTCATGAATTCCACTCCTTTTAAGTTGTGCGTACAAGCAACGTGAAGCGACAACCTCGGCAGTTCATTCGCTTCAATCTTGTTGTTCACAGAATATCATGCGATGCAGTCTTTTGTCAATACTCAGGTTAAGTATTTTCCAAATAAAACATCACGCGCGCTGGAACACTGCCGAAACGCCTGTAAAATCAAGTTTTTTCGCTGATACAGGTGGCATACAACTTGGCCGACCGGCGGACGGTTAGCCGGCAGTTTTCGCAGAATAAAGCGTTTGTACGTACCTATCAAACTGATAGGATTTCGCAAAACGGGCTGGGCGTTATGTACATTGTCACAAAAAAATCGCGATAGAAGCATACGGATTATCCAAGCTTTTAAGCTTTGCATGAAAACGCCGTTGGAAATAAACCGATTGTAAAGATGATTGTACAGGTTACTCCGTCAACGGCGCCTTTCGGGTGCTTAATTGGCTGAAACGGGCTTATCACAGGCGTTTGCGTACGTATGCCCGGCGTTTGCGCTGGGTCGCGGACCCTGCGGTCGCCTTGGTTGCGGCTACGGCGGCAGTTGCGGCGAGCGGTGTAAAAAAACCGGTGATCCCGAGCATGGGACCACCGGTTTCTACCGCTGGACTACAGCATTTTTTCACTGAAACAGTCATTGGGCACATCCTCGTCCGAAGCGACCCTGCGACTTTGCGCCGCCTTATGGAACGCTTCGGCCACATCGTCGCGCGGAGGCGCTTCCTCCTCGGGGTCGGGAATCTCATCGTTGTAAACCAGTTGTTCCACCACACGCTTCTCTGAATCCATGGCCGAATGCTCCTTTCAGGGAATCGCCCGCGCCATACGGCAATACTGCCTCTATGCCGACCGATGCCGTCGGTTTTGTAACAGGCTGAGTTTTGAAACGCAGGGTGCGGGCGGATCGTTTACGGTCATTTTATCACATTTATCGCCGCTTGCCAAGCCTGCCCGGCAGGGGTTTCACCCCTGCACCGGGACAGGGGCATTGCCCTTGACGCGGTTCCGCTGCGGCGGGGGAAGGGACGGGTTGCAGGCTGACCTCGGCAATGCGCTGTGCCC
The DNA here is from genome assembly GCA_035353615.1 of Candidatus Limiplasma sp. Lineage (GTDB taxonomy): Bacteria > Bacillota > Clostridia > Christensenellales > Aristaeellaceae > CAXXOK01. The sequence goes on along the minus strand of DAOPZY010000017.1, from coordinate 46,359 downwards.
GCTCGCCTCATAGCCCTGCGGGCTGTTCGCTCGCTTGTTGGTTTCACGCTGCGGCGTGGGGGTTGGGGTTCCACCCCAAGCCCCGGCAGGGGTTTCACCCCTGCACCCGGACAGGGGCATTGCCCTTGACCCGGTTCCGCTGCGGTGGGGGAAGGGTTCGATAATTTGATGGGATTACCCCCGCCCTTACGCCCGGCATTATGCCTTCCGCTTTACGGGAACCCAGATTTCACTTACGTAATCCTCGGCTTTGTTGTCGCCTTCGGTGTACATCTCAATGTTCACGCCTTCGGCAAGGTCGTACTCCGTGTTGTTGGGCAGCCACTCGGTAAAGATTTGCCGGTTCACAGTCTGGATGCCCGTGGGGATCGGCCCCACAGCGCGGAACTTAGCCCACAGGTGCGCGGCAATCTCCCGCTTTTCAAACCCTTCGGGCACGGGCGCGTCCGGTTCCCAGAATGCGCCGATCATGTAGGCAAACTCCGGGCTGTCATCCTCGTCAAAACAGATGCCCAGGCAACCGCATACCTTGCGGTGCAGGTTGGCGGTGTAGTAATCGTCCCAAAATTTCGGGATATCGGCAAACGCGTTTTCGTAGGTAAACATGCGCGCCTTTCCGACTACCGTAAGCTTGCCAATGTTTTCAACCGAATAATCCATGATGCTGCCTCCTGTCAATTCCACTTTGATTTGCAGGGGGTTGAGGTAGCGCAGCTGAACGTGGGAGCGCTGCACCGCGGAGGGCGTGACCCCGTGGAACCGCCGGAACGCCTTGAGAAAGCTCTCCGGCGTTTCGTAACCGTACCGCAGGGCCGTGTCCAGCACGCGCGCGCCCGCGCTTTGCAGCTCCTGCCCCGCCATGGACAGCCGTCGCTGGCGGATGTAATCCGACAGGGACAGATCGGTCAGGATGTAGAACAGCCTTTGCAGGTAAAACGGCGAATATGCGGTGACCCTTGCAACCGCCTCAACGGACAGGGTTTCATCCGTCAGGTGTTCCTCCACATAGCGCAGCGCGCGGTTGACGCTGGTGATCCATTCCATGCTTGCCTCACCTCCTTGCAACCATTGTAGCCGGAAGCTGCTCAAAAATCCTGTTATTACTTGCGCTCATGTGTCCGATTACCCTCCGGCATGCCGATGCGGCGCGTGCGCGCGTCGCGCCTTCTCTGAACGCGAGGGAACGTTTCTTAGGTATAGGGCCGGTCTTACGCGGGTGTGCGCCGCGTTTTCCTGCGCCGCAATCGGGGCCGCGCCGGTTTTTTCGGATACGCAAACGGCCCGCGCCGGAGCCTTTGCCCGCGCGAGCCGTTTGCGTTGCGCCATTACCAGCGGTTGCTCACTTTTTCAGCAAAGCCGATCAGGTGGGAAATTTCCAGAACAGTGCCGTCGTCCAGCGTAACGGAGCCGTCAAACGCGCCGAACACCTGATGCTGATCGCTCTTGAGCACCCACAGATTGGTCAGCGCCGCCCGATCGAGCATGGGGGTGAAGGTCAGCCGCAGCCGACCCTGACGGTCCTCAAACGTCCAGGGGGACAGCCAATCCTCCTTGCCGGTGGGCGTTTTGGGGATATGGAAGGTCACGTGTTCCAACTTATGCGCCTTGCCTGCGTAAAACAGCATGTTTTCCGTGGCGGCGGAGGTGTCGCCAAAGCCGTAGCCAAGGTTAAAACCAAATGGGATGCCGCCTAAGCGGCCGCTCGCGCTGCTCCAGTACCAGGTGTTGCGGTAGGTCCAAACCCCGCGGCCCCAGTCCAGCACAGCGCCGGTCCGGTCCGGCTCAAAGGCGTGGCTGTCACCGCCCAGCGTGACATAGCCCTGCGCGCACAGGCAGTTGATTTTCTGGTTGTAGTAAAAATGCCGGGGTTTGCCCGCAAACGGCGTGGCGATCACCAGACTGTCCTCGGGCGGGGCGGAGAGGGTGATATCGGCATCCAACGGTTTGCCGTCGCAAAAGTTATCGATGTGGGCCGTGAGCCTGCGCGCGCCCTCCTTGTTTTCAAAGCGGATGGAATAGCCGGGGCGTTTGACGGCGACATCGCCGGTGCGGCTGGAAGCCGGCAGGCCGGTTTTGCCCATAGGAAACAGGCGCATATAGCTCCGGGTTTGCTGCCAGCCCATGGGCAGGTCAATCAGGGAGGCGCTGTCCAGCCCCATGTAGCCGTTATCCGCAATGGTGAGCGCAAGCGCGATGGTTTCATCCGCAATGCAGTAATAGTCCCATTCCTTGATGCGCATACGACCCGCGCGGATGGCCGCGCGATCGTACCGCCGGATCAGGGCCGTGGCGTATCCGGCCTCGCACAGGCGACCGTCTGCGCCAAGCAAATCGCCCGCGGATAAAGGATGCTGAGAGGATTCAGGCATGGGCGAACTCTCCTTTTTCAGATCGCGGCGGGGCCGCGGCCCTTCGTGTGGCGGGGTTTGAACGCGCAAGGCCGGGCCTGTTTATGGAAGCGCGGCGGATTGGAATAGCCGTCAGGGTCGCCGGCCCCGCGCCGGATGCGGGCGGACGCACCCGCGCGGTGCGCTCCGCCCGGTTGCGCCCCGCAGGCGCGGCTGTTACCGCACGCCGAACACGTACTCGGTTTTGGTAACGTATACTTCTTCGGGGCGCAGCACGATGCTGGGGAAATACGGCTGATGGATCGCGTCGGGGTAGCGTTGGGTTTCCAGGCAAATGCCGCTGTAGGGCTGGTAACGCACGCCGTCCTTGCCCGTCTGGTGCAGGCCCTGCCCGGTATACACCTGAACGCCCGGCAGATCGGTGATCACTTTCATTTCACGCCCGGTTTTCGGGGAATAGAGGATGGCAATGCACTTGGGGATGCGGTCATACCCGGCGCAGTAGTTGAAATCCACGCCCTTTGCCGCCTTCATGAAGGGGTCGGTCGCGGTATTGTTCAGCACATCGCCAAGGCGCTTGGGGGTTTCAAACCCGTACACAACGTCCGTCTGGGGCACCATTTCCCCGGTGGGGATCAGCCCTTTGCGCACCGCGGTAATCCTGCCTGCGAAAACCTGCAACACCTGATCCTGCACGGTCGGGGTTTCATGCCCGTCCAAATTGAAATAGGCGTGGTTGGTCAGGTTCACCAGCGTGGTTTTGGTGGTGGTAGCCCGGTAATCGATGCCCAGTGCGTTATGGTTGTCAAAGCTGTAGGTGACCGTTACGCGCAGTTCTCCGGGGAAGCCCTGATCGCCGTCCGGGCTTACGAGCGTCAGCCGCAGGGCGTCCGTTCCGTCGGCCGGCAGAGGTTCCGCTTGCCACATGCGCAGGTTGAACCCTTCGGGGCCGCCGTGCAGGTTGTTTGGGCCATCGTTTGTGCCCAGCGTATAGTGCTGGCCGTCCAGATCAAACTCCGCGCCGGAGATCCGGTTGCCCACGCGGCCGATCAGCGCGCCCATGCTGCCGCTGTCGGCGGTGTAGGCCATCGCGTCGTCATAGCCAAGGTTTACGTCGCCAAGCGCGCCTTCGCGGTCCGGCACGTTGATGCGCGTAATCACGCCGCCAAAATCCAGTATGGACACGGAAGCGCCGGACGCGTTGGTCAGGGTATACTCCGTAACGGGTTTGCCGTGATGCTCGTTGCCGTAGGGTTTGGTGGTAATGCTCACAGAAAATCGGCCTCCTCGATTGATCGTACGAACATGGCGAACGCGCCCGGAGATCGCCGCGAGGCCCCGAATGCCGGGAGTGTCATTCGCGAAGGTACGGACGTCTTTTTCGTGCGTTCAGTATAGCGCAACGCCGGGCGCGGGTCAAGCTTCCGCCGCAGAGCACGCCCCGTTTTACGCGCGGGGCGCGCCTGTACTCGCCGCAGGAGTTGTGCTATACTATGCCCGTGGTTTACCCGCCCTTTCCGGCGCACGCCCTGTGCGCAACAAATGAAACAACTGTGTAAAGGAAGATTGCATGAACGCCATGCCGTGGACTGCCCCGCAACCTGCCGCCGCTTCGCCCCAACCCGTGGGCGGCCGCCTGACGGGCGTGTCGCTTTCCGATGTGCGCCGTTTGAAGCTGCCCATGGCTTGCGGGCCGTTTGGGCACCTGCGCCCGCCTTTGGACCACACCGCGCTGGAAATGTCGCTGGAGCTGGCCTATATGGCCTATACGCTGGATCTGGAACCCTGGATGCACGCGGGGTGGTCGGATATTTCCATACAGGTGGATAACCACCTGCAAAGCGGCGTAACCGTGGGCGAAAGCGAAAGCGCCGGCAGCGAGCGGATTCGGATGCTCATGAACACCTGGAAAATCACGCTGGCTCGCATGGCGCTCAAGGAAAACAACCCCGTGGCGCAAATCCGGAGCGCCCTTCGCCAGCGGGAACGCAGCGATACCATCAAGGCCGTTACCATGCTGCACCCGGCGGAAGGCGGCCGTTATGTGGTCGCCATCGGGTTCATGGGCACGGGGAGCCGGTTTTACGATTGGTTCAGCAATTTCCGCTTCACCTCGGAGGATGGCTTCCATAAAGGCTTTCAGCAACTGACAGAATATTTTGAGCAAAGCGCCGACCGCATCCTGTTTCCGGCCACGGCGGCGGCGCTGCACATGCCATCGCTTTCGCTGCGCAACATACTGGCGGAAATGCGGGACCCCGACAGCCGCTTCAGCCTTTGGATGGCGGGGCACAGCCAGGGCGGCGCGGTGATGCAGGTGTTTTGCCACCGCCTGTTGGAAAACTGGGGCGTTTTGCCCCGGCACGTGGTGGGTTACGGCTTTGCGTCGCCAACGGTATCCGCCGGGCCGACGGGGCGTTCGCCCGCCGCCTATCCCCTGTACCATATTATCAACACCGACGATCTGGTGCCCCGCGTCGGCGCTTTAAAGCATTTGGGCATTTGCCTGCGTTACGAGGCGGACGAAGGCCTGCGCAACATTGCCTACGGCTGGAGCGGCGACCCAGAGGCTACGGAGGCGCGAAGCCGCGCGGAACTGCTGCTTGGGCACATTGCGGATACGCCGACAATGCTTGAAACCATCGCCGCGCTTTGCGAAACCGTTGCGGAGGAGAAAACCGAAGAAAGCCTGAACGCTCTTTTGGAAAAGCGCTGGTCCGTCGCGCCGCTGGAAAAAGCGTTTACCTTTGCCGGCGATAAGGCGATGGCTTCCCTGAAGCGGCTTGCCCGTTACGCGAGGGTCGCCTACCGCTCCGTTACAGGCCGCCGCATGGACGAAGCCGCCCTCGCCGTGCTGAAAGCGGGGATGGCCCCGACCGTGCGCGAGTATTCCCTGCGCGCGCTGCTTGGGGCGATGCGCGATCGGTTTTATCCGCCGCATATGCTATGCCGCGAGCACTTCGCTCCCGGCGCGTACGGCTACATTGTGCGTCTGGGCAGCGCCCGGTTGCGCGCCTCTGTGTGGGAGGATCGGCAGAGCTTGCCGCCCGGCCGCCGCCAGGCCGAGGGGTTTGCGGTGTTTATCCCGGAGCAGGCCGCCGCTGTCCGCGCTTCGCGCCGCAAAACTCTGTGGCTGCGCGAGCCGGCGGGGCATTCTCCGCGTGACCGCAGCCGCAGCGCGCTGCACGCGCGCCGCACGGCGGCCGCGCAAGCCTATTGCGTCCCGTGTAGAAGGCGCATGATACGGCTGGCGCAGATTCAGCCGGCCCAACCGGACAGTCAGCGCCCGCGCAGGCGTTTCTGGCGCATGCGGGGCTGATGCAGGCAGCAGTTTGCACGGCTGGTATGCGACTTGTCGATTGATGCTTCCGGCGCGCGCGAGGCGGATGGCCGCGCAGCCCTTTCAAAGCCCGCTTAGGGGCATAACGCAGGTTGTTACATTCCCGACAACGGTCGGGAATTGCCGCCCGCGCTTTCCCCGGCCCCCGCGCGGGCGGGGTTTGACGCGGTTTTACTCGGCTCTCCCGTTTGATTTGGGGGGTTGTGAAGCACCGGGATTCTTGTTATAATAAAAATTGGCGTATGATCGGCATCGGTGTTCCATCCTGAACCTAACCGCACATTTCACCAACGGCTTGGCCCGAAAACCGCCGCGGGCGCATATTTTGGAACCGAGGATAAGGAGTGCAGGATTTTGAGCGATTACTTCAAAAAAGATCACGAACCCTCCGCGGATCAGCCTCAGGGCAACAACCCATGGCAACAGGATCCGTTCGCGACCTATGACGACCCTGCGAATGCGGACGAGGCGCGGGATCACACGGTTTTTTCAACCCCGGCCGGGGCCAATTCCGACTATTCCGCCTGGCGCAGGCCCGCGCCAACGCGTTTTGACGCACCTGCCGAGGAGCCTGCGGCCACGCCTGACCCGCGCGCAGCGAAACCCGCGGCCTATCAACCCCGGCCCTACGGCGCGCCAACCCGCCCCGCCGCCGACAACCCCGATGTGCCCGAGGCATACCGTGCCAGGCCTCAGGGGGCGCAACCCCGTCCAGATTTTTCTGCCCGCCCGGCGAGCTTTGGGTGTAACCCTCCCGCTTTTAACGCGGGTGTGAACGACGCGCCCTCCGGCGTGGTGTCCGTGGACGTTAACCCGCCGTCGCTGCCGTACGGAGGCGGGTTTGCGATGCCCACGCAACCGGTGGACGCGAACTTTGCCGCCATGGGCGCGGACGCGCCTACCCGCATCGCGCGGCCCATCAACGCCAGCCAGACAGTCAGCAAGCATAAAACCGTTGACAGCAGCGCGAACAACCCGTTTGCGCCTTATGAATGCGCCGCGGCCCCGCAAAGGCCCGCCGCCGGCCAACCCGCGCCCGCAGCGGAAGCCGCGCCGGAAGCGGGCGCAACGCGCCACCGCCGCGTAGCGCGCGCCGCCCGGTATGAGGAAAATCCGCTGAGCGCGCCGGCAACGTTTGGCGAGGCTCAGCCCGCCGCCGTGCCGGAACTGCCCGCCGCCCGGCCGGAAGGGCTGGAAGGCCGGCAACGGCCCGCGATGCCCGTCGGCGCGCAGCCGCCCGCCCTGCGTGAGGGGCTGGCTGCCCGGCAGGCCGATCTGCGCCCCCGCCCGGATTTTGATCCATTTCAGGCTGGGGACAGCGAAACCGACGATACCGCCGAAGCCGAACCCAACCCGGCGGAGAGCCAGCGCCCCATGCGGCGGCCCGCCGTACCCGGCGAGCGCTATTCCGGCGCGCGCACCGCGATGCCGCAAAGCGGTATGGCCACGCGCCGCGATCAGGCAGACGGCTTGCATGACGATGACGAATACACCCCGGCCAATATGCGGCCCGCCATAACCGCCGACCGGCAGGAAGGCGGCTACTCGCCCGATCCCCGGGCTGTCGCCCGCCCCCAAAGCCTGCCCGGCCAGCGCCCGCCCGTGCGGCTGGATGAAAACGGCCGCCCTATCGCCCCGCCGCAGGGTCAACGCCCGCAAGCGCCGCAAGGCCAGCGTCCGCCCGTGCGGCTGGATGAAAACGGCCGCCCCATCGCGCCGCAGGGTCAGCGCCCGCAAGCGCCGCAGGGCCAGCGTCCGCCCGTGCGGCTGGACGAAAACGGCCGCCCCATCGCGTCGCAGGGCATGCCCTCCGCAAGGCCGCAACCCCGCATGCAGGAGGAGCCGGCCGATCCTCGCCGCCGGACGCGCGATGAGGAGGAGGACGAAGCTCCCCGGTTTGACCCGCGCCGCAACTACCCCGAAGGGCAGCCGCGCGCTTCGGTGAACCGCCCGCGCTACGATTTTGAGGAGGAAGTGGAGGAGGAGGAACCGCCGCGCCGCGGCAAGATTCTGATTCCGCTTCTGGTGGTGCTGCTGGTCATCGGCGGCCTGCTGGCCGGCGTGATGCTGCCGGACTGGTCCGGCATGAACAGCGGGCTTGGCACCGCCATGGGCAAAATCAAGACCTCCCTGAGCGGGGTCATGACCAGCGTCAAAGGGCTGATTTCGCCTTCCGAGGAAGGGATCAAGAGCTTTACCGTCAGCCCGACTTCCGCAACCGCGCCGGTGGAGCTTGTGTTTAACGTGCAGGCTTCCTCCTCGGTAACGGATATCCGGATTTTGAATCAGGACGGAACGGAGATTCTCTCCAAAACCCTGACCGATTCCGACATGTTGGGCGGCGAAGTGACCAAGAACAGTAATTACAACATCTGGACCCTCCGCTACACCAGTGAAAACGCGTATAGCGGCGTATTTACCGCGCAAAACCAGAAAAAGGACGGCACCTGGGCCGAGGGCGTCACGCTGGAGCAGCCTGTAAGCATTGCGCCGCCGGTGGTTGCCGAACCGCCCGTGCAGGATTTTGAAACCGACACCACCGAGGGCACGGTGCCCGCGACAGTGGGCTTTACGGTGGTTACCAGCCTGGATGTGACGGCTGTGCAAATTGTGAACGATTACGGCGATTCCGTTGCGGAGGCCTACCTCAGCGACGCGGGCGATCAGGTGATGGAAAACGGCGAAACCCGCACGTGGACGCTTTCCGCGCAGGTGACCGACGCGTATACCGGCAGTTTTTACGCCGCCTATGAAACCGATGAGGAAATCAGCTTTACCCAATCCGATTACAGCGTGGACGTGACGCTGACCGCCGCCGATGAAACGGTCGCGCCCGCCGCCGACGTCAGCTCTCTGGGTGATGAAGCCGCGGATACCGTGGGCGGCGACGGAGCCGACGTGATTGGCGGCGATGTGCCGGAAGGCGACCAGACCGCAGGCGCGGATGGCGCGGCTGTGGCGGACGATCAATCGGCGCAGGGCGCGGACGGCGCTGCCGACGCGGCCCTCACAGCCGACGCGGGCGCCGAAGCAGCCAAGGATGTGCTAACCAACGAACCCAGCGCGACCGAAGCCGCGCAAAGCACCACAGCGCCGGAAGCGACGCCCGAACCCACGCCGCTGCCCCTGCTGACCGTTACGGCGGACGAGGCGGCCGCGCCTTCCGCCATCAAACTCACCAGCAAAATTTACGAAGATACCAAGCTTAAGGATAGCTATGAGCGCGCGAAAAAGATTGTCATCAACGAGCCGTTCAAGTATGCCGTGTGGGATCAGAGCGGCGTGCTCACCTTCCGGGGCGATCCGCTGCGGCAGAACGCCGCCTTCGGCACGGTGGAAATTTCCGCCCAGACGCTGACCGAGATGTGGAAGGTGCCCGTGGAGGGCAACATCAAGGCCAAGAGCGCCACGCTGACCGGCGTGGGCTGGCCGGGGCAGCCGATCATCGTCAAGTGGCCCACGCAGCTGCGCGCGATGCTGGACATTAAAGATGAGGCGAAAAACAAGCAGGCCCTCAAGGAAGCCATCGTCGGCGCGCAAAACGGCAAGATTTACTTTATTGATCTGGTAACCGGCGAGCAGACCCGCGACCCCATCGCAAACGACTGGCCCTCCAACGGCGCCATGTCGCTTGACACCAACGCATCGCCCATGCTGGCGGTTGGCCAGCATATCGGCGTGCTTGCCAAAAAAACCATCGATAACGGCCTGCACCTGCTTAACCTGCTCACCAACAAGGAGCTGACCTTGCTCAAGGGCAAGGAAAAGCTGATGCAGAGCAATTACAGCGGTTTTAACGGCTCGCCTGTGTTTGACAAAAATACCGGGGCCATGGTGGTCGGCGGTGAAAACGGACTGCTGTACACGGTGGAACCGGGCGACAATTTCGACCACATCGCCGGCACGCTCAAAATTACGCCGGTAGTGCAGAAATATTCGTGGCTGGCCGCCAAAGAGAAGGCCAAGAACACCAACATCGACGGTTCCGTGGCCATGTACGGCTCCTACGCCTACTTTGGCGATCAGTCCGGCATAGTGCAGTGCGTGGATGTGAACACCCTGACCCCGATGTGGGCTGTGGATACCGGCGACAATGTGGACGCGACGGTCGCGCTGGATATGGAGAACGATACCACCGTCGCCCTCTACACGGGCAATACCATCCTGAATCAAGGCCGCACAGGCGTTTGCACCATCCGCAGACTGGACGCGCTCACCGGCAAGCAAGCCTGGGCCTATACCGTGCCGGACCTCACCTACACCACCGAGGCGGAGGTCGGCTGTGTCGCAAGCCCTGTGGTGGGGCAGCACGACGTAAGCAATCTGGTGTTCTTTACTGTCACGGCCGGCACCAAAAGCGCCACGGTGTATGCGCTGGACAAGGCAACCGGCGCGGTGGCCTGGTCGCTGGCGTTGGGCAGCCCGACGGTTTCAAGCCCCGTGGCTGTGTACAACGCCGCCGGCAAAGCGTGGCTGGTACAGGCGGAAAGCAACGGCAAGCTGCACCTGATCGACGCTTCCAGCGGCACGGAGGTCGGCTCCCTGCAACTGGAAGGCAACGTGGTGGCGTCGCCCGCCGTATACCGCGATGTGCTCGTGATTGGCACCACCGGTTCCACCAGCTACATTTACGGCATCAAGCTTGAATAGAAGCGGAGGGGGTAACCCATGAAGATTTATCTGGACGCGATGGGCGGCGATCACGCCCCGCAGGCGACCGTGGAAGGCGCAAAGGAAGCCTTGGGCCTGTATCCAGAACTGACGCTGGAGCTGGCGGGGCCTGCCGAGGCCGTAACCCGCGAGGTGGAGCGCGCGTTTGCCGATGCGCCCGCCCTTCGGGAGCGCTTGAGCGTAACCGATTGCCCGGAAGTGATTACCAATGATGAATCCCCCGTGATGGCCGTTCGCAAAAAAAAGAACAGCGCCATTGTGGATGGGATGCTGAAACTGCGGGACGGCACGGTGGACGCGTTTGTTTCCGCCGGCTCCACAGGCGCGGTGCTTTCCGGCGGAATGTTCCGGCTGGGCCGCATCAAGGGCATCGACCGCCCGGCGCTGGCTCCGCTTTTGCCAAACGGCAAGGACTTTTTTCTGCTGATCGACTGCGGCGCAAACGTCGATTGCCGCCCGGAGTATCTGGCGCAGTTCGCCCTGATGGGCAACGCCTATATGCAGGGCATGCGAGGCATTGAAAACCCAAGGATCGGCCTTGTGAACAACGGCGCGGAAAGCGAAAAAGGCTGCGCGCTCACCAAGGCGACCTATGAGCTTTTGGAGCACAGCAACTTGAACTTTGTGGGCAATGTGGAGGCCCGGGATATTACCAACGATGTGGCGGACGTGATTGTTTGCGACGGCTTTGTGGGCAACGTGATCCTCAAGTTTATGGAGGGCGTGGCCGGCACGCTGATGGGCATCATCAAAAAGGAGATCACCGCCGATTTTCGCGGCAAACTGGGCGGATTGCTGGCCAAGCCCGCGTTTAAGCGCGTGAAAAAAACAATGGATTACACCGAGGTTGGCGGCGCGCCGCTGCTTGGCGTGTGCGGAAGCGTCGTCAAGGCCCACGGGTCCAGCAATGCCCACGCGATTGCCTGCGCCATCAAGCAGGCGGTCAACATGGTTCAGGCGGATGTGGTCGGCAAAATCCAGAGCCGCCTTGTCGGTACGGAGACGGCGGAAAACGTCGCCCCTGAAGCATAAACAGCAACCGATATTTTGGATTGATCTGAAGGAGGTATCCCCATGGTATTTGAACAGGTACGCGATATGATCGCTTCCCAGCTGCAGGTGGACGCCGCGACAATCACCCCCGAAAGCCGCCTTGTGGAGGACCTGAAGGCCGATAGCGCCAACGTGATGGTCATGATTCTGGAATTGGAAAACCAGTTCGGCATCGAGGTGGAGGACGAGGTCATCCTGAACCTGAAAACGGTGGGCGACGTTTCCAAGTACATCGAGCAGCATCAGTAAGGCCGCAAGCCATGGGCCGGCGCGTGGCGTCGGCTTGGGCGGGTACGCCCCCGCGAAGGCTGGTTTCAGCCGCGCGAAGGGCTGCGTTTGCACGCGACCTTCGGCATTTCAAGGCGCTGACAACTCAGCGCCTTGTTTTATCCGCCCCAAACCGCATTTGACCGATAAAGGAGATCTTGACCATGCGCTCCCTTCAGGACGCCCTGCAATACAGTTTCAGGGACGAGGCGCTGCTTAGGCTCGCGCTCACCCATCCCTCCACCAAGGAAGCCCGCGACAATCAACGGCTGGAATTTCTGGGCGATTCGGTGCTGGAATTTGTGGTCAGCGATATCCTGTTTCACAAGTACCCGGAGCGTCAGGAAGGGGAACTGACCGCGCGCAGGGCTTCGCTGGTTTGCGAGGAAACGCTCTGCTTTCTGGCCCGCGAGCTTAGCTTAGGCCCCTACCTGCATATGGGCCATGGGGAGGAAAGCACCTCCGGCCGCGAAAAACCCAGCATTCTGGCCGACGCGATGGAGGCCGTGATCGCCGCCGTGTACCTGGACGGGGGCATTCGCGCCGCCTATGCGCTGATCGAGCGGCTGTTCCGGGATGAGGAAAAGCTATCCGCCCTGCGCGGCCGGGACGATAAAAGCCTGTTGCAGGAGTATACGCAGGCGCACGAGCTGGGCCTGCCGGAGTATACGGTTGTGGAAGAAAGCGGCCCCGCGCACATGCGCCATTTTGTAACGGAAGCGCGCATTCGCGGACAGGCGGTCGCGCGCGGCACGGGCGCGAGCAAAAAAGCGGCGGAACAGTCGGCCGCGCGGCAGGCGCTGGACCTATTGAACACCAAAGGATAGGGGGAAGAGGATGCGGCTTAGCAAGCTGGAAATTTACGGCTTCAAGTCGTTCGCCAAGCGCACGGAGATCATCTTCCCGCAGAACGTGACCGGCATCGTGGGGCCAAACGGCAGCGGCAAGAGCAACATCAGCGACGCCGTGCGTTGGGTGCTGGGCGAGCAAAGCGCCAAAACGCTGCGCGGCAACAGCATGAGCGACGTCATTTTCAACGGCACCGAGCAGCGCAAACCCATGAACTACTGCGAGGTTACGCTGGTTTTTGACAATACCGACCGCCAATTGCCCGTGGAATTTGCGGAGGTCAGCATCACGCGAAGGGTGTACCGCAGCGGCGAAAGCGAATACCTGCTCAACGGCGCCACCTGCCGCCTCAAGGATGTGGTGGACCTTTTCCGCGATACGGGCGTGGGCAAGGAAGGCTATTCCATCATCGGGCAGGGGCGCATTGATGAAATCCTCTCCCAGCGCAGCGAGGATCGGCGCGCCGTGTTTGAGGAAGCCGCCGGCATCAGCCGGTTTCGCGTGCGCAAGGATGAGGCCGAGCAGCGCCTCAAACGCAGCGATGAAAACCTGGTGCGCGTGGAGGATGTGCTGGAGGAACTCAACCGCCAGCTTGCGCCCCTTGAAAAACAGGCCAACGTGGCGCGGGAATTTTTGGAGCTGTCCGAAACCCTGAAGGAATTGGACGTGGAGCTGTACCTGTTGCGCTACGAGCGCCTGAGCAAGCGTTCCGCCGCCATGGAGGACGCGCTGCTGGCCGTGAAGGATCAGCTTTTGGATCTGACAGGCCGGTTGAATGAGATGAACACGGAGCGCGAGCAGCAGGAAACGGGGCTGGAAACCCTCCAAAAGGCGCTTTCCGAGGCGCATGACGCGCTGCTGAATAAAAACGAAATGCTGCACCGCGCAAGGGAGCAGCAGCAGGCGATTGAAAACCGCCTGCAAACGGGCACGGAAACCGCCGAACGCTTAAAGGGCGAGGCGGAAGCCGTGCATACCCGAATCCAGCTGATTGAAGCGACGGTGAACCAGTCCGACGGGGGGTTAAGCGAGGCGGACCGCCTGCGGGCGGAAGCGGACGCCGCGCTCGCCGCGCGCAAACAGGCGCACGCCGACGCATCCCAAGCGGCGCAACGCTGGGAGGATGAGCTGTCCACCCACAAAACCGCCATCATGGAAAGCATGAACCGCATGCAGGATGTGCGCACCTCTCAGGCGCGCCAGAACGCCATGTTCACCCAGATGGGGGCGCGGCGGGAGGAGCTTTCGCAAAGCCTGACCGGCGCGGCCGAAAAGCAGGCGGAGCTGCAAACGGCGCTGGACACGGCGAAATGCAATTTGGCCGGGGAACTTGCGCTGTTTGAAACCCGCCGGGCCGAGGCGGAAGCGTTGGACCTGAAGGCGAAGGCTCTTTTTGAAGCCTTGCAGCAAAAGCAACAGGCCGCTCAGGAGCTGCAACAGAGCGTGCGCGCCGTGGAAACGCGGCTGAAAACGCTGCGCGAATTGCAGGAAGGGTACGAAGGTTATCAGTACCCGGTGCGGCAGGCGCTGGCCCACGCGCGGCAAAGCGGCCTGTCCGGCGTGCGCGATGTGGTAGCCATGCTGCTCACCGTGCCCAAGGCGTATGAAACGGCGCTGGATATGGCGCTGGGCGGCGCGATGCAAAACATCGTGACGGATACGGAGCGCGACGCCAAAGAATTGATCGATTATCTGCGCCAGAATAAGCTGGGCCGCGCGACTTTTTTACCCATCAGCGCCATGACCGGGCGCACCCTTTCCCCCAACGAGCGGCGCGTTTTGCAAATGAAGGGCTGCGTGGGGCTGGCAAGCGAGCTGTGCGCCTTTGACAATGCCTACCGCCCTGTGATGGAAAACCTGTTGGGGCGCACCGTTGTGGCGGAGGATTTGGACAGCGGCATCGAGATCATGCGCGCGGGGGGCCACGCGTTCCGGCTGGTAACGCTGGCGGGCGATGTGATGCACTCCGGCGGCAGCATGACGGGCGGCAGCATCCAGCAAAAAGCGCAAAATCTGCTGGGGCGCGAGCGGGAAATCAAGGAATTGGCCGCTACGCTCCAAAGCCAAACCGAGCAGGCTTCCCAAGCCGTGGAAACCCTGACCGCGATGGAGGCGGAACGCACGGAGCTGAGGGAGAAGCGCGCGGAGGCGCGCGAAGCGCTCAAGCAGCAGGAAATTGCCGTGGTGCGGGATACGGAGCGCCAGCATACCGCTCAAAATGAAATGGATGAGCATACCCGCGCCACCGAAGGCGTGCGGCAGGCGATTGCGCAATTGGACGAGAGCCTCGCGGATGTGGAGGCGGAGCTGAAACGGATCGAGGCCCTTACCGGGCAGGGCCAGATGGACGCGGACGCCATGAAGGCGAAAACCGCCACCCTGAGCGAAACGCTGGATAAGGCGCGCCGCGAACGCGAAGCCGCACAGGAAGCCCTGACGCAGGCGTTGCTGAACGCGCAGGAGGCCGAGCACCAGTGCGACCGCCTCCGCCGCGACAAGCGCAGGCTGCTGGGGGATATTGAAACGTGCCGGCAGGAGCAGACCGCCCTCACGGAAAAACAGACAAAAGCGCTGGCGGATGTAGAAACCGCAAAGCGCGAGCGCGTTACCGCCGCGGAAACGGTCGCTACGGCCCAAACCGGGGTCGATAAGGCCAAGGCGCACGTGGACGAGCTGGAAAACCGCCGCGAGGAAGCGCAGAAAACCCTCCGGGATGTGTACGCGGAGTTGGAGGCGGGCCGGGCGCTTTCCGAAAAAACGACCGAACGCCTGCACCGGCAGGAGATGAACCTTTCCCGCGTGAAAGGGGATATGACGCTTTTAAACGATCGCCTTTGGGATACGTATGAGCTGACCTATGCAGGGGCGAAGGAAGCGCACGCCGAATATGTGTTGCTGAGGCAGCGCGGCGAGCGGCCGGACGCGCTCTCCGGGGCCGTTGCGCCTGCCGGGGCCGAGCCTTGCCAAACCTCCCGGGCGGCGGAAGGCGAGCCTGCCGCTGCAAGCGAACCCATGACAGCCGATGGCCCCGGCGAGGGCGAAGAACCCCTGACGGGCGACAGCGGCGTGGAGGCCGAGGGCGGTTCTGCCGCGCAACCCGCATCGTCAGCAGGTTTTGACGAAGCCGCCGCCGACCGCCGGGCGCAGGAAATCCGGGAACGGATTCGGCGAATGGGCAATGTGAACGTAGGCGCGATTGAGGAATACGCGCAGCTTCGGGAGCGCGCCACCGACCTCACCGCCCAGCGGGACGATCTGGAACGCGCAAAACAGGATTTGCAGGCGTTGATTCAAAACCTTCTGGAGCACATGCGCACGGTTTTTGTCGGCCAGTTCGGGTTGCTTCAGGGGTATTTTGAGGAAACCTTCATCCGCCTGTTTGGCGGCGGCCATGGCGAAATTCGCCTTGCCGACCCGGAGGACCCGCTCAATTGCGGCATCGATATCATTGTGCAGCCGCCGGGGAAAAAGCGGCAGATTTTGAGCCTGTTTTCCGGCGGGGAGCGCGCGCTGACCGCCATCGCGATCCTGTTTGCGATGCTCAAGTTAAAGCCCACGCCGTTTTGCATACTGGACGAGATCGAAGCCGCGCTGGACGAGGCGAACATTACCTATTTCGCGGATTATCTCAAGGAATTTTCGGAGGGCACGCAGTTTATCGTCGTCACCCACCGCAAGGGAACCATGGAGCGGTGCGACACGCTGTTTGGCGTGGCGATGGAGGAGCGCGGCGTCAGCTCGATGGTCAGCGTAAGCTTGAAGGACTATGAATAGGCAACCGGTTTCAGCTTTGAAACCCGCGGGCGACGGGTATGATCCGCCCGGCGCAGAGCCCGCAGCGCAAAACCGGGCTTCCGGACGCGACGCGCCGGCGCGCTTGCCCGGGCAAAAGGGGGAGTATCGATGGCAGACGGACTTTTCAGCAAACTGCGCGACGGGCTTTTTCGCAGTCGGCAGAACCTGAACGGCATGGTGGATGACGCCGTGGCCGAGCACAAACTGGCGGATGAAGATTTTTTCGACGGCCTTACGGATGCGCTGATCCTTTCCGACATGGGCACGGCCGCCGCCGACGAGGCGATCCGCACCCTGCGCGCGCGCATGAAAGCCGAGAACGTGAAGGACACGGCAAGCTGTAAAAACATGCTCAAGGAAATTCTGGCCAATATGCTGGACGTGGACAAAGCGCCCCTGAAATGGCCGATGGTCATCCTGATGGTCGGGGTGAACGGCGTGGGCAAAACCACCACTATCGGCAAGCTGGCCCTGCGCTTTCAGGGTCTGGGCCGAACCATCATGCTGTGCGCGGCGGATACGTTTCGCGCGGCGGCGGCGGAGCAGCTGACCATCTGGGCGGAACGGGCAAAAGTGCCCATCGTGCGCCATCAGGAAGGCGCGGACCCCGCCGGCGTGGTGTTTGACGCGGTGCAGGCCGCTAAAGCCCGCAAGGCGGATTTGCTGATTGTGGATACCGCCGGTCGGCTTCACAACAAGAAGAACCTGATGGACGAGATGGAAAAAATGCGCCGGGTGATCGACCGCGAATACCCGGAAGCGACGGTTCGCTGCCTGCTGGTGGTGGACGCCACCACGGGGCAGAACGGCCTGCAACAGGCAAAGGCTTTCAGCGAGGTGGCCGGCGTGAACGGCATTGTGCTCACCAAGCTGGACGGCACCGCCAAGGGCGGGGTCATTTTCCCCATTATCCGCGAGCTAAAGGTGCCTGTGCTCTACGTGGGCGTAGGAGAAGGCATCGACGATTTGCAATCATTTAACGCCAAGGACTTTGTTTCCGCCCTGTTGGATTAGCCTTCAGCAGGCGGAGCGTACGGCATGCCAAAGGAGGCACCTGCGATGTTTGTATCCCCTTATGTGTTTAAGAGCAAAGCGGCGCGCGCGCTCAAGGGCAACTGGCAAACCGCGCTGCTGGTCAGCTTCTTCGCCTCCCTGCCCTTTACGGTGGTGCAGCTGTTGCAGGCCACGCAATTGCCCGACCTGACCCAGAGCGTGGGCTATGAAGCCATGCGCGCGGCCGTGGCGGCAATCCCGCAAAGCACCTGGCTGCTGATGGGGTTGGCCGCCGGGCTTTCGCTGGTGCTGTCGCCTGTGTTGGCGGTTGGGTGCAACCATTACTTTATCAGCCGCCTGCGGGGGAACGAGTTGGGTTTTGGCGGGCTGTTTTCACGGCTGCGCAGCGCGGGCAAGGCGTTAGGGCTATTTTTGCTGATTTATGTTAAAACCTTTCTGTGGTCGCTTTTGCTGGTTGTGCCCGGAATCATCGCGGCCATCCGCTATTCCATGGCTCCGTTCTACCTTGCGGAAACGCCTGAGATGAGCGTTTGGGAAGCGCTGCGCAAGAGTAAGGAAACCATGCGGGATCAGAAAATGACCCTTTTCATGTTGGAACTGAGTTTTTTAGGCTGGCTGCTGGGCGCGATGCTTTCCGAGATGCTGCTCTCCGGGATCAGCGTGATTCTCGCGCTGGTTACGTCCCAGTTTATCCAGCTGTTTATGGCGACGTACCTGAACGCCGCCTGCGCGAGCTTCTTTCTGGCGGCCTCTGTGCCCGGCGGTATTCGCAAGGCACAATCGGACGCCGCCGCATGGCTGAAAAACGCGGGCTTGGGCGGCGATCTCCCCGGCTGGAACCGCACCGGTTTTGGCAATGATGACAACCGCGCGGATACGGAGGAGGACGAGCCTGCGCCCGACGAGGGCGAAGACGAAACCCTTGGGGACGAGCCGAAGCCGCAAGACGGGAGCGACCCTGCCGACACGGAACATGGGCCGAACGATTCAACCGAAGGCAAACAGGAGCCGTAAGGGGCCGCAAGGCGTTTGAAGGCGTTGCAGGGAGCCTTGAGGCTGTAAGGGACGGTATCGCGGCTGACTGGCACCACGCCCCGCCGCAGCGATGAAGGCTCAACGGCGAAACCTTTGTGCGGCGCAGGGGCGAAACCCCTTGCCCGCCGAAGGCATTCGCCGCAGCCCATACCCCGCGGGCGCAAAGAGTGATTCAGACGCACCGTGACGCGGCTTATCAAGTTCATTCACCCTGTCAGCGGTTTGATGCGTAGCAAGGCATGGGCCTAAGCAAATGGAGCGGTTTGATGCGTAGCAAGGCATGAGCCTATGCAAATGGATTTGATTTTACCGGCTAACCGCGCACGCGGTTCAGCCAACTGAGGCGATACATGGCATGAACTGGTTCAAACACAGGCATTGGAGCCGCAGGCCCGAGCCGCTTGAAAAATACCCGGCGCTTCAAACGGAACGGCTGGTGCTCCGGATGTTCACCCCGTGCGATACGGTGGACGTGTTCGCGTACGCGCAAAGCAAGGTCGTCGGCCCCATGGCGGGCTGGCAACCGCACCGCAGCATCGAGGAGAGTCGGCAGGTGGTGGAACACTTCATCCACCACGGCGACGTGTGGGCGATTGTGGAAAAGAAAAGCGGACGGGTAATCGGCTCCGTTGGCCTGCATGCGGATTTGAAACGGGAAGTGGAAAACGCCCGCATGATCGGCTACGCGCTGGGGGAAAAATACTGGGGCAAGGGCTATGCCACGGAGGCCGCCGCCGCGGTGCTCCGGTTCGCGTTTGAAGATTTGAACTGCCCGGTTGTTTCCGCGTACCATTTTCCCGGCAACCGCGGCAGCAAACATGTGATTGAGAAACTGGGCTTTGTGCCGGAAGGCACGCTTCGCCTGGCTTCAACGCTGCCGGACGGCGCCGTGGCGGACAACGTGTGTTACAGCATGACGCGCGGGGAATACGCCACCCTGACCGGGCGTAAAGCCGGCAAGCGGAAGCCTGCGGCGGAGCCGACCGAACCGGCGGCGAATCCCCGATAGCCGCGCGGGGTTTCGGCCAGCGAGCGGCTATTCCCCCGAACCTGCAAACCGCGAGCGGCAAGCCACGCGCATGAAAAAGCGGCAGGCCCGGCGGTCGGGCCGCGCGCCTGCCATGGCGCAAGGCTTGCGGGCGACGCTTCGGGCTGGCGGTTCGGGCCTTGCCGAAGCCGAGGGTCGCAAACGCCTTGCCAATGCGCGAGGGTAAACGCATCGGTAAGCGTTGCGCAGGCGGTACGGCGCAGGCGCATGCGCCTTGCCATTACGCGAAGGTAAACGAGTAACCATGAAAAGTTCGGAAGGGGGCTTCCCATGCCGCCGTTAAAGGGTTACAGCAGCGACCTGCCGTACAGTTACGCGGCCGGCGTTTTTCCCAGCCTGCAACTGATGACCTGCGCGCCGGAAAGGGCGCAGCGCCTGTTGCTGAGCGAACGCGCCGCCGGGGAAGGCGTGGATAAGCTTCGCGCCGTCTGCCGCGAGCACCGCGTGCGCGAGGAGGTTGCGGATAAGGCGCTTGTGCGCATCAGCGGCAAGCAGAACTGCTTTGCCGCCGTTGTGTTTGAAAAATGGCAGGCGACGCTTCAGGCGGACGCGCCCCATGTTGTGCTGCATCACCCAATGGACGAGGGAAATCTGGGCACGATCCTGCGCACCATGCTGGGCTTTGGGCTTTTGGATATCGCGGTGATCCGCCCGGCGGCTGATCCGTTTGACCCCAAGGTGGTTCGGGCAGCGATGGGCGCGATTTTTTCCCTGCGGTTGAAGCAGTACGACAGCTTTGACGCGTACCGCGCGGAATATCCCGGCCACGCGCTGTACCCGTTTATGCTGGATGGATCGGTGCGGCTGGAAGCGGCTGTGCAAGCGGTGCGCGAGCCATTTGCGCTGATTTTTGGCAATGAGGGCAGCGGGTTGCCGCCGGAGTTTGCCACCTACGGGCAGGCGGTGCGCATACCGCATTCCAACGCCATTGATTCGCTCAACCTCGCCGTGGCGGCCGCCATCGGCGCGTATGGTTTTATGCAGGCAACAAACAGGGAGGAATAAACGATGGAAGCTTTGTACCGAAGCATCTATGAACAGCTGGCCGACTGTGTGCGCTTTTTGGCCGAACAAGGCAAGCTGAAAACCGGATCAACCGTTGTGCTGGGTTGCAGCACCAGCGAAGTGGCGGGCGGGGTGATCGGCCACAACAGCGTGCCCGAGCTGGGCGACGTGCTGGCAGCGGCATTTTTGGACACCTGCCGCGCGCTGGGCCTGAACGCTGCCGTGCAGTGCTGCGAGCACCTGAACCGCGCGCTGGTGATGGAGCAGGCGACGCTGGATGCGCTCCGGCTGACGCAGGTGAACGTGCGGCCTGTGCCCAAGGCGGGCGGCAGCACCGGCGCCGCGGCCTATGACCGCTTTGCCCATCCGGCCATGGCGATGAGCATCCAGGCGGATGCCGCGATCGACGTGGGCGATACGCTGGTGGGCATGCACATCCGCCCTGTTGCGGTACCGCTCCGAATGCCCGGCGCAATGGTTGGTCAGGCGCATGTGGTGATGGCGTATGCCAGATATCCGCTCATTGGCGGCGCGCGCGCGCAGTACCCGGAGGCAATCCGGTAGGCAAACAGCCCCGGCGAAGCGATCACGGAGCAGGCGCTGGACAAAGCCATCTGCAAGCTCGATACGCAGGCGTTTTTACGACAGGCACAGGAAATGAAGGCGGGAAACGCGCGCTTTAGCGCAACATCCCTAAAACTGAAAGAAACCGAGGTGGTCACCCTTGAAGCTGGGCGCAACGCTCTATATCCAAAACACGCTGGAAGCCGTTCCCTTCTACATGGACGCATTCGGTCTTACCCTGGGCTATCACGAGTTTTTTCCGGACGGCACATACCTGCATGCCGCCTTGCTCAAGGATGGGCAGGAGGTGTTCGCGGTCAGTGAATCGCAAAACGATGCGATGGTCAGCCTGATGCTCGCCGCCAACCAGACCGATGCCCGCCCGACCATGAGCTATGGCATCGACTTCGCTACCAAGGCGGAAATCGACCACGCCTACGCCTTGCTCACGCAGGGCGGCGCCATTCTGCACGCGATCGGCCCGCTGCCGTGGTGCGATTACTGCGCCGACGTGGTGGATAAGTATGGCGTGTACTGGTACCTGTATCAGTAAGCTGCAACCCATCCGCCTCCTTCCCCGGCCACCGTTACCGCCTGCGATTTTTGACTACCCGGGCAGTGAAAATGGCCCTTTATCTGAAGAACAAGTGATTCCGAAATCAATAAAAACGGCCTGAAACGCTTGTTTCAGGCCGCTTTGCTTGGTACGCCCGGTGCGATTCGAACGCATGACCTTCAGAGTCGGAGTCTGACACTCTATCCAACTGAGCTACGGGCGCGTAAGGTGCGGGTCTATTGTAGCGGAACAGGGGGGTGTTGTCAAGGGCGGGATGGGTGAGAAACCCGAAACAAATTTGCGACGCCTGGCTTTCGATAACTTATGCGCCCCAAGGCTGAGCTGTGGCGAAACGCCGCTTTCCTTGCCTGCGCAGGAATGATCGGACTTGGCGGCGCGTGGATATTGCCGCACTCCGCCCCGGAGCAATGTTTTAAAACTGCCGCAACGGAACGAATTGGAACCGCGACGCTTCGTAAGGCTGCGCCTGTTCTTTTTACCGATGGGGAGCGCACGCCGTTCGCAGGTGAATGCCGATTACAAAACAGTTCTTTGTTTTTTTCTGCCCGGATGATTGAGCGCTCATATTCCCGTAGGCGCATTGTAACGGACAAAGGGGCGCGATTCCGGATCAGCGCGTTTTGCTGCGCACAAGGCTCCAGAACCCTTTGACGCGGATGCTGCGACGCGCTTCGCGGACATCGCGGATTTTCAGGCAAAGCGCTGTTACATTGTCATGCCCGCCGTTGTCCAACGCCTGCTGAACCAGCGCGTCCACCGCTTCGGCGGGGTCGGAGGAACGCAGAAGGATTCGCCGGATGGCCTCATCCTCCACCATATCCACCAACCCATCGCTGCACAGCAGGTACCAATCGCCATGATGCGCGCGCTGAGGCACGGACAGATACGGTTCAAACGTTTCGTCGGCAGACGGAAGCCCCACATATTGCCGGATTCGGTGCCTTTGCGGGCTGAGCCGCGCCTGAAAGGGCGTCATCAGGCCCAGATCAACCATACGCTGCACCTCGCTGTGGTCGGCGGTCAGCTGGGTAAGCGCGCCGTCGCGCAGGCGATAAATCCGGCTGTCGCCAATGTTCAGCACCCGTACAAGGCTATCCTGCCACAAAAGCGCCGTCAGCGTAGTGCCGGTATGCTCCTCCTCCGCCTTGACCAGCCCATGGATACGGTCGGTGAGCACCGCGATGGCCGCCAGCAGCTCCAGATTGGAAAGGCCTTCCGGATGGGCAGCCTGCAACGCGCCAAGCGCCTCGACCGTTTCATAGCTGGCCTGTTCGCCCGCCGCCTCGCCGCCGATGCCGTCGCAAACCGCGTACAGCTGAAAGCCGCCGTCGCTTTCCCCCAACACGCGGCCCCCGTGCGCCATGGCCTCAGGCGACATCCACTTGCGGTTCAGGTAATAATTATCTTCATTGTCGGCGCGTAAACGGCCCCGGTGATTGCGAGCCGCCGATTCCACAACCCAATCTGCCACACCCGCACCTCCCTGAGTGGATAGCCCCGCACCCTGTTGCGAAATAGGGCGCGGGGTGTCCGAAGCATTTTGCCGCCTGGCCCGCCGGAGCGGCGGACTGCACCGGAGAGCAAGGGGCAACGGTGTTCCGGCAGGCCATTCATTTGGTAATGTTTGGATAGAGTATAACAGTTTTCGCGCATTTTGTAAAGGGAATCCACGTTCCTGTAAGCGGGTTACAATGGGCCAAACGGGAAAATGGGTTGAAATATAAAGATTTGAATACGCTGTTGCACGGGCTGAGGGGTTACATCATTACGGTTACATGCGCGTGTGTTAGTCACTCGGAACAGATGGGCAAACAGAAGATTCCTTCCAGATAGAATGGCACAGGTTCCAGCTTTTGCAACACACAGAGGTTGAGGCTCGGGAAGGGGCGCCATCCCTTGCTTTACTGTGAATGAGGGGGGATCATTACGGCTTTACAGCGCTTGGGATCGCAACGCATAGCCTGAAAAGATTGCGCCATTGGCGGGGCAGGCGCGGAGGTGGCGTAAGGCGCCGGCAAAGTGCTGATTCGCTCGCCTCATAGCCCTTCGGGCGGCTCGTTCGCTTGGTTTTTGCACAGCGGCGTTTACGTTTGGCTTCCACCGCAAGCCCCGGCAGGGGTTTTACCCCTTGCGCCCCGCGATGTTTTTGCCTTTGACCCGTTTCCGTTGCGGCGAAGGACGATTATTGATCCCGCAGGGGTTTTACCCTTCCCCCGGCTTCGCTGAGCTGTCCGCGCAATTCCCGATGAATCAACCGAAAATATGTCGCGCTGGAATCATATAGAAAAACGCCCCGCGCTCAAGCCGCAGCCTGCTTTCGCGGGGCGTTCCGTTGCCGTTCAGCGGCGCCAGACCTCGGCGCCCGCAACCCAAGTGCTCTGCGGCATCATATCCGTGTCAAAAATGGCGATATCCGCCGCGAAGCCGGGGCGCAACGCGCCGCGCCCCACCTCGCCGATGGAGGCCGCCGCGCTTTCCGTGGCCGCCGTCAGCGCCTGAGCAAGCGTCAGCCCGCCAAGATCACGCGCATTGCGCACGGCCCGGTCCAGCGTGAGGGTGCTGCCGGCGATGGTGCCATCCGGCAGGCGGCACTCAATGCCCTTCACGGTTACCGTTTGCCCGGCGATGGTGTACTCGCCGTCCGGCAAGCCGGCAAACCGGATGGAATCGGTAATCAGCACCAACCGATCCCCTTTCAGGCGCGCGGCCAGGGCAATCAGCGAGGGGTGTACGTGAAACCCGTCCGCAATCAGCTCGCAGTAAACGCGGCTGTCGTTAAGCAGCGCGCCCAGCGCGCCCGGCTGGCGGTGGAGCAGGCTGGGCATGGCGTTAAAGGTGTGCGTGGCATGGGTCGCGCCCGCTTCAATGCCCGCGACGGCCTGCGCGTAATTGGCGTTGGTGTGGCCGATGGATACCGTAATGCCCGCGGCCGTCAGGTGGCGGATCAGGTCATCCGCGTCCTTGCCTTCCGGCGCTACGGTCATCAGCCGCACATGACGCAGCACCTTTTCGGCCCGCGCCCAGTCCGGCACAAGAATGTAATCCGGATTCTGCGCGCCGCACTTTTGCGCATTCAGGAAAGGGCCTTCGGCATGGGCGCCCAAAACCTGCGCGCCCATGAACCCCTGAGCGGATGTGATGCTTTTGGCTTGCCCGATATCGGCAAAGCAGCCCTCATACCGGTCCCACTGCAGGCAGCTGACGGTGGGCAACCATGCCGTTACGCCGTAATGGCTCAGCTCGCGGCTCATTTCCGCCAGCTCCTCCGCGCCCACGTCGCCCGCCTCGCGGCCGCCAAACCCGTGGCAGTGCACATCGATCAGCCCGGCGGATACGAACCCGCCGCGCGCGTCGATCTGCGGAACACCCTCCGGAACGTGGTCCGCCAACCCCAGAATGTGCTCGTCAAAAAGTAGGGCCTGCCCCTGCGCAAAATGGTCGCCCTGATGTACCTGACCGTTGACTATGGCTTTCATTGGGTTCCACCCTTTCCGAAAAAGCTTGGGCGCGGCGCTTTGCCGACCGCTGCGCCTGCTCGGGTTGCGCGGTTTCGGCGCGCCCGGCTGCGCATGCCTGCTTTCCGGTTTGCGGCAGGAGAGGCGAAACGCGCGGTATGGGCGATGAAACCGCCTTTGTGGATTTATTGTAGCAGTTTTTTCGGAACATGCAAGCCGAAAACGGGAAAACCCGCAACCGGTTGTATTTTGGCAAAGCGTTTATTACGCTTGTGTACATTGCAAAATGTATTACAATGTTCAGTCGGAGGGTCGCCCGGTTGGCCGGGCGGCCTGGCTGTCGAAACTCAGATGGGTAGCCTCTGCCGCTCGCCTCAGAACCCTGCGGACGGTTCGCTCGCTCCGCTTCCAATCCTGTGGCATCCGGCTTTGGGGTTCCGCCTTAAAGCCCGACGGGTTTCACGCTTGGAGCCTGACAAGGGATTTCAACCCTTGTCCCATTTTCTAGCAGACTGTGTTGCCCGGTTGCCCGGGCAGCTTCACACGCGAAAGCGCAGCCATTGCAGGTCCATATCCCGTGATGATCCGCCCACCATCAGCGTATATTCGCCCTGTTCCAGCGCGCGCGTTCCGTTGTCGCGCACGGCGGAAAGGCTGTCGTTGGGGATCGTGATGCGAACTTCTTTTTCCTCGCCGGCTTTGAGGGGCACGCGCCGGTAGGCGACCAGCTCCTTTTCAGGGGTCATGCGGCCAGCTGCGGGGCGGTGGGCGTATACCTGAACGATCTCCACCCCGTCCCGCGCCCCCGCGTTGGTCACCGATACCACGATTTCCCGGCCTTCCGGGGTTTCCTCCAGCCATGCCGGGCCGTATTGGTAGCGAGTATAGCTAAGCCCATAGCCAAACGGGTACAGCGGCTCGGCGGGCAAATCCATGTAGTTGCCGTTGTGCCAGCCGGGCAACTGATTGTGGTAAACGGGCACCTGCCCCGAATGCCGCGCAAAGGTTACGGGCAGCTTGCCGGTCGGGTTCAGTTCTCCAAGCAGCATACGGCCCAGCGCATCGCCCAGGGTGGGGCTTCCGTTGAAGCACTGCACCACCGCGTCGGCATTGGCGGCCACCCACGGCACCGTCAGGGGTTTGCCGGTTACCAGCACCACAATGAGCGGCTTGCCCAGCGCGCGCAGGCGCTTCAGCAGCGTCAGCTGTTCGCCGGACAGGTCCAGGTTTGCGCGATCACGGCCTTCCCCGTTCTGGCCCAGAAAGTCCCCCACGCAGGCGACGATCGCGTCCGCGTTTTCACAGGCAGCCTGCGTAGCCGCCCAATCCAGCCCGCCCCGCATGCGCTCAATTTCCGCGTCATACTCCGGGCAATCGCCAAACGGGTGCTGAACCGGCTCCTCGGCAAGGATGCCGCATCCCCGCGCATAAGCGATAGAAAGGCCGCGAGTTTCCGACAGCGCGCGCAACCCGGCCAGCGGCGTTACCGGACGAATCACATGCTGCATGCCGGGGTTGGGGTCCGGGTGGGAAAGATAGGTCCAATCGCCCTGCATCACGTTGATATCGTCCGCGGCGGGGCCGACGACCGCGATCCGTTTGCCGGTCAGCGGCAGCGCGCCGTTGTTTTTCAGCAGCACCAGCGCCTCCTCCTGCGCGCGCGCAGCCACGGCGCGGTGCTCCGGCGTGGCAAAAACGGCGGGGTTTAAGCGGGCAAAGCGTTTTTCGTCAAACAGCCCCAGACGGAACTTGACCGTCAGCACCCGACGCACGGCTTCATCCACCGCGGCCTGAGCCAGCGTGCCTTCCTGAACGGCGGCGATGATTTCCTCATAAGCCTGATAGGTGGTCATGACCATATCGTTGCCGGCCGCGATCGCCATGCTTGCCGCGTCGCGCAAATCCTCCGCCACATGCTGGCGGGTGACCAGCGAGCGCACGTTGTCCCAATCGGTAACCACGAAGCCGTCAAACCCAAGCTCCTGCTTCAGAATATCCGTCAGCAATTCACGGTGCGCCGTGAGCGGAACGCCGTCGATGGAGCTATAGCCGGTCATGAACGTGGCGCAACCGGCCTTTACCGCCTTGGCAAAGGGGGGCAGGAACACCTCGCGCACCTTGCGCATGGGGATGGAAGCGTCCACGGAGTCCCGCCCGCCAAGGCTTTCCCCGTAGGCGATGTAATGCTTGGCACAGGCGAGAATGCTGTCCGGCGCGGACAGATCCTCCCCCTGATAGCCGCGAATCATCGCGGCGGCGAGGTTGCCGATCAGCTCGGGCGCTTCGCCAAAGGTTTCATCCACCCGGCCCCAGCGCAAATCGCGCGCCACGCAAAGCAGGGGAGAAAACGTCCAGTGCAGGCCGTCGGCGGCCACCTCCGCCGCCGTTACGCGGCCTACGGCCTCTAAAAGCTCGTCGTCCCAGGCGCAGGCCATCGCCAGCGGGGTGGGAAACAGCGTCGCGCCGTTTTTGAGCGCGTGGCCGCGAACCGCGTCAATCCCAAATAACACCGGGATGCCCAGCCGCGTTTCGGCCGCGAGGCGCTGCAACTGCTCGGCGCGCTCCCCAAGGGTATGCAAGAAACTGCCCGCGCCGCGCCGCGCCCACTCGTCGGCCTCGTCCGGGGTCACCTGATTTAAGGGCACTTGAATCAATTGCGCGGCTTTTTCCTCCAGGGTCATGCGGCCGAGCAGCATAAGCGCTCGCGCTTCCGGGGTATTCTGATGGTTTTCCATGCCGTGCCTCCTGTATGCGTAAAAAATAAGCCCTCGCGCGGGCGCGGATACGCCTGCGTGGCAATGGGCAAAACGAATCAGGTCGGGTTAACATTTCTGTGCCGGGGTGCCGGAACCCTCCCCCGCTGGCCGGAGAATCTGCAATGGCCGTGCGGGCGGGCGAAGGTTCTTGGCGCAACTATATTTTCTGGCGTTTCTTGTTATCTGCCCTGCGCTGTGTTATACTGCCCTCAACCCTTACGAAACCTATGCTTACGGGCTGTCTCCCGCCGGTTGAGCCCATTCGGAACCGATGAACTGCAACGCTTGGAGGGGATGCCGAATGCCGCACGCGAAGAGTTACCACCCTTATGCCGCCGTCACCATTCTTTTCTGGTCGATGGCGTTTGTGTTTACGCGGCTGGCGTTACAGTACTTCACCGTTTATTCGCTCGGGGTGCTGCGTTACATCACCGCCTCGGCCGTGCTGGTGATCGTGGCCGTGGTCACGCGCATGAAGCTGCCCAAGCTGCGGGATTTGCCGTGGTTCCTGCTTTCCGGCGCGGCGGGTTTCGCCATCTACATGGTGGTGTTTAATCTGGGAAGCCAGAGCGTGTCGGCCTCCACCGGCAGCGTGATCCTGGCCACCACGCCCATCCTGACCGCGCTGCTGGCGCGCGCGGTGTACGGAGAAAAGCTGAAACCGCTCCAGTATGGGGCCATCGGTCTTTCGTTTATCGGCGTGGTGGTGCTTACGGTGCTGCGCGGCGGGTTCACGTTTGGCGGCGGGCTTACGTACATGTTTGCCTCGGCGTTTCTGGTGGCGGTGTATAACCTTTTGCAGCGCAGGCTGACCCGAACCTACACGGCGTTTCAGTCCACGGCGGTCAGCATTTTTCTGGGCACGCTGATGCTGTGCGTTTTTCTGCCCGGGGCGGTTACGGAGCTTCGCGCCGCGCCGCCTATCCAGTACCTGTATGTGTTGATTCTGGGCGTGTTTTCAAGCGCCGTCGCCTACTGCGCGTGGACCAAGGCGCTCTCGCTGGCAGCCAACACCTCCTCCGTGAGCAACTACATGTTCATTACCCCGTTTTTAACCACGCTCTTGGGGCTGTGGATCGCGGGCGAAGCGGTGGAGCTTTCCACGGTGATTGGCGGGGCGCTGATTATCCTGGGCCTTCTGCTGTTCCGCTTCGTGGACCGCCTGCCAGCCGGTCGGCCACGCGCCTGAACCCGCGATTTCAAAGGCCCCTTTCCGTAACCCCGATATCATGGTATGATTAGGTTGAACCAACCGAGCAAGGAGGGACCGTTGTGGACAGAGTCGCGGTGTTTGTGGATGGCGCCAATTTTTTCTACATGCAGAAGAACGATCTCAACTGGTTTGTAGATACCAAAAAGCTGCTGGCCTACTGCGAGCGCTTCGGCGCGCTGGTGGACGCGTATTATTACATCGGTAAGGACTCCCCGCCCGTCGCGGAGCAGCAGGCGTTTTTAAGCGCCCTGACCTATATGGGCTACTCGCTGGTTACCAAACCGATCAAGACCATTTACGATTCCTCCAGCGGCAAGTTTATCCAGAAGGCCAATCTGGATATTGAAATTGTGCTGGATATGTTTAACACCATTGACAACTATGACCTTGCCGTGCTGGTAAGCGGCGACGGGGATTTTGACCGGGCGCTGCGGTTGCTTCGCGCGCGGGGCAAACGCTTCAAGGTGATCGCCTCTCCGCATTTTGTGGCCAGCGAGCTGCGGGATGTGGCGGGCATGCACCTGATTGATATGGAAAGCATCCGCTCTGAAATTGAAAAGCTGTAAAGGGCGCAGGGTATGCGCCGCTGAGGCGGAACCGGGTAAAAACGCTGAAAGCCCGCGCTTCGGCGATAAGGGGTCATGGGCAAAGCCTCATCGCAGGGCGCAGGGGTTACCCACCCGCCCGCCGGAGGCTGGATGCGGCAACCCATTCAACGCGCGTGTCACGAGCGCCGAAGGCACGATATGGCGCGGCGGATCGACTCCATTCGGTTTGTGAACAGCCTCCCCCGGCGATCCATACGGGCTACTCCGGCATTGCGTATGGATCGTCGGGGTCTAATACTGTCAACCAAAACCCCTTGACACCCCTGAACGCGTATGCTATACTGCCAAAGCTGTCAATCTTTTTTGCCTGACAGCCTTCGGAAAGGATGGATGCCCCGTGACCGAGGCCCAACGCCCCGAACGGCGGTTGAAACAAAGCGTGGAACTGGGCACGCTTCTGGCCTGTTACGGCGGTCTGCTGACGCAAAAGCAGCGCGACGCGCTTCGCCTGCACTGCGACGAGGATTTGACCCTTGCCGAAATTGCCGACGAAATGGCCGTGAGCCGCCAGAATGTGCACGAGCTGATTACCCGCTCGGAGCAAAAGCTGCGCCGGTATGAGGCCGCGCTGCACCTGGCCGCGCAGGCGGAAACCACCCGCGAAAGCCTGACGCGCGCGCTGAGCGCGCTTTCGCGAAACCGGGTAGCCGAAAGCAAAACCATCCTGACCCAACTGCTGAAAACCCTGGACGAGGAGGAAGCACCCGATGGCATTTGAGGGCCTGAGCCAAAAGCTGACAGCGGCGCTGAGCAAGCTCACCAGCCGCGGCAAGCTGACCGAGCAAGCCGTGAAGGAGGGCGTGCGCGAAGTTCGCGTGGCGCTGCTGGAAGCGGATGTGAACTACCTTGTTGTAAAAGATTTTTGCAAGCGCATCACCGAACGCTGCGTAGGCGCGCAGGTGCTGGACAGCCTGACCCCCGGCCAGCAGGTTATCAAAATCGTCACTGAGGAAATGACGGAGCTGATGGGCACGCAGAACGCGCGCCTCACATGGAGCTCCAGCGTTCCCACAATCTACATGCTGTGCGGCCTGCAAGGCGCGGGCAAAACCACCATGGCTGCCAAATTGGCCAATTACCTGCAAAAAACCGGCAAAAAGCCGCTGCTGGCCGCGTGCGATATTTACCGCCCCGCCGCGATCCAACAGTTGCAAACGGTGGGTAAACAGGTGAACGTTCCCGTATACGAGCATGGCACGCAGGACCCGGTGAAAACCGCACTGGAAGCCGTGGAATACGCGCGCGACCACAGCCGCGATGTGCTGATTATCGACACCGCCGGTCGTCTGCACATCGACGAACCCCTCATGGAGGAGCTTCGGGCCGTTAAGCAAAGGGTGAAGCCGCAGGAAATCCTCTTTGTGGTGGACGCTATGACCGGTCAGGACGCGGTGAACGTCGCCAAAACGTTTGACGAAAAACTGGGCATCGACGGCGTTATCCTCACCAAGCTAGACGGCGACACCCGCGGCGGCGCGGCGCTGTCCATCAAGGCGGTCGTCGGCAAGCCGATCAAGTTCAGCGGCACAGGGGAAAAACTGGGCGATATCGAGCCTTTTCACCCCGACCGCATGGCCCGTCGCATCCTTGGCATGGGCGACGTGCTCACCCTGATTGAGAAAGCCCAGGAGAGCGTGGATGCCGAAGCCGCGGAAAAAATGGCCAAACGCGGAGCGGGCGACCTGACGCTGGACGATTTTCTGGCCCAGATGCAGCAGATGAAAAAGATGGGCGGCATCCGCAGTATGCTTTCCATGCTGCCGGGCGCTGGGAAGCTGGGCGATATCGACGTGAGCGACGACGCGCTGAAAAAGCCCGAGGCCATCATCCGCAGCATGACCGCGCGGGAACGCCGCAACCCCAACCTGCTCAACGCCAGCCGCCGCAAGCGCATCGCGGCGGGCAGCGGCACCACCGTGCAGGATGTGAACAGCCTGATGCGCCAGTTTGAACAGGCCCGCGATATGATGAAGAAAATGATGGGCAACAAAGGCATGGCCCGCAAAATGATGCGGAACTTCCGCTGACAGCCGGTCCCGAGCCTCGCCCCCCTTTCACAAGCCGTCCGTCACAGTCGTGATTGACATACATTCGGATTTGAAATTTAGGAGGAAACAATCATGGTTAAAATGCGCCTGAAAAGAATGGGTATGAAAAAGAAGCCTTTCTACCGTATTGTGGTCGCGGATATCACCAGCCCCCGCGACGGCCGCAACATCGCTGAAATCGGCTACTATGACCCGATGACCAACCCCGCCACCATCAAGTTTGACGAAGAAGCCGCCAAAAAATGGCTTGGTTTCGGCGCTCAGCCGACCGACACCGTGCGCGGGCTGCTCAAAAAGAGCGGAATCATCGAGGGTTAAGCTCATGAAAGAGCTCGTGCTGTATATCGCCCAATCCCTTGTGGATAACCGGGATGCCGTGACCGTGCAGGAAACGGTTGGCCCGGAAGCCACCATCCTTGAGCTGCATGTGGCGCCCGAGGATATGGGCAAGGTGATCGGCAAACAGGGCCGTATCGCCAAGGCCATCCGCGCGGTTGTGCGCGCGGCGACCACGAAAAACCAGAAACCGGTTTTTGTGGAGATTCAGTAAACCATGTCGCCACGCGCGGGCGCGGCGCATGCGCCGGCAGGGATGCCGGGGCTTGCGTTGCTTTGCGTCGGCGGCTATAGCGCGGCACAGCTGGGGGAACCCGTTGGCCGCGCTTGTTTGTGTGGCGGGGGCACGGCAGGCGTTCGCTGGGGTATGGGGGTTGGTCCCAGGGCCGGGCCGGGCCGCGCCGATACCGCTGACGGGCTGGCCGCCTTTTGGCAACGCGGCAAAAGTTACGCAGGCTAAATACGCCGTTTTCTCCCTTCCCCCGCCCTCGCCAAACGCCGCGCAAAAAACCGCGCGCAAACGTATCCCCTTCCCGAAAGGAGCCGTACCATGCTCAACCCTTATCTGTTGCTGGGTACCATTGTGAAGCCGCAGGGGATTCGCGGCGAGGTGAAGCTGCGCCACGAAACCGATGATCCCGAACGCTTCAACGACCTCACAACCGTCTTTTTGAAAAACGGCGACGCCTATGTTCCCGTGCAGGTTTTGGCGGCGCGGGTGAACGGCGACGACGCGTTTCTGACGCTGGAAGGCATCTGTGACCGCGACGCCGCGGAAACGCTTCGCAACCAAAATGTGTATATCGACCGCGCGCACGCCCGCAAACTGGGTGAAGGCGAGGCGTTCATCGCCGATATGCTGGGGTTGACGGCTGTGGACGGCGAAGGCCGCGCCGTGGGCACGCTTAGCAATGTGCTGCAAAACGGCGGCACGGACATATTGGTGTTTGATACCCCGCGCGGCGTGATGATGGCCCCGTTTTTAAAGCGCCTCGTGCGCGAGCTGGATGTGGCGGCCGGTCGCATGGTGCTGGACGCGCAGGCGTTGGCTGAGGTGGCGTTGTATGAAAATAGCGATCCTGACCATCTTTCCTGAAATGTTCGAAAGCCTGCTGAACACAAGCATTCTCGGTCGCGCGCAGGCAGAGGGGCTGATTTCGGTTCAGCCTGTGGATATCCGCCCGTTCAGTGCCCAAAAGCACAGGAATACGGACGATTATCCCTTTGGCGGCGGCGCGGGCATGGTGATGACGCCCCAGCCGATCGTGGACGCGGTGCAGACGGTTCGCGCGCGCGGATTTTCCGGCCCGTGCCTTTCCATGAGCCCGCGCGGTAAACCGCTGACGCAGGCAAAGGTGCGCGAGCTGGCCGCCCGGGACGGGCTGATCCTGCTGTGCGGGCACTACGAGGGCGTGGATCAGCGAGCGTTGGATTTGGTGGTGGATGAGGAAATCTCGCTGGGGGATTTTATCCTGACGGGCGGCGAGCTGGCGGCGATGGCGGTGGTGGACGCGGTGGCCCGCTTGGTGCCCGGGGTGCTGGGCAGCAGCGAAAGCGCCGAGGAAGAAAGCTTCTCCGAAGGCTTGCTGGAATACCCGCAATACACCCGCCCGCGCGAATACCGGGGGCTTACGGTGCCGGAAGTGCTGCTCAATGGCGATCACGCTAAAATCAGGGCATGGCGGCGCAAACAGTCCCTGCGAGCAACGCTTGCGCGAAGGCCGGACCTGTTTGCGACGGCCCCCATGACGGACAAAGAACGTTCCGAAACGCTGGCTGAAGGGGCGGAGCCGCCGGAAGAGCGCCTGAAAGCGCAGGACCGGAGCGCGGCGGAGGCGACGCCGGGCGACGCTACCGGGGCGCGGGTCGCCGTGTCGGCAGCCCCAAACCCCCGGCCATCCGAATTGCCTGATGAAGCGCAACCGGTGCCCGCCCCGGAACACGACGCGCGCGCGGGCGAGGGCGCGCCGCCCAATGGCGAGCAACGCGAAGGGAGGAAAAGGGAACACGACGCGGGCGAGGGCGAGGGCGCGCTCCTTTGCGTCGATCCACTGGCGGTCACTTGCGCGGAACGCGATTCGCAGGCGGGCGTGGGCGCGCGGGAGAGCGAGCCGGTTTGCCAAACCGGAACTGTGCCCCGGGCGCAACCGGACACGCCGCCGACCGACGACTGACCCAAAAGGAACATACGCTGATCTGTTGACCGGCCTTTGCGCCAGGGAGGGATCCCAATGCTGATTCGCAGACTTTTCGTTGTGTTAGGCCCTATCCTGATGTGCCTGCTGACGTGCCTTTATTTTAGGTGGCTGGACGGGCTTTTGGCGGCGGGCAACTTTTTCCTGTATGCCTTCAAAGGGATTGGGCTGGGCCTGTGCGTGGCGCTCCTGCTGCCCGTGGCGGGCCTTTCCGTGCAAAGCACGGGCTTAACCGGGTTTTTGTACATCGCGGCGGGGCTGTTGTTCCTCACGCTGGTTTATCAGTATCTGGAAACGCTGGGCGCTGTCAACTGGCCCGCGCTCCGGGCGATTATCTCCATCAACGGTCAGGTGGTGCTTGTGGAAAGCACCGTGATGGGGTTTCTGACGCTGACGGCGGCGTTGCGCGGCAAACGGCGCAAACCGGACGCGGCTCGCCGTTGAGCCTGCGCAAACGCCGCTCAACCCAGCGAAATGGTGTGATATCTCTGCCCAAAGGCCGCGATACGCCTGCACGGGAATTCCGGACATTTACCTTCGGCGGCAGGTTTGCGCAGGGGCAGGGCCGCGAGCTGTTTACGGATCGGCCGCAGACGCGGACGAATGCCCAGCGCGCGCCGGCGACCGACGGTCAGGGGCGTTTCGCGCAATGCGGCGGGCTTGCCCATGCGGGATGAACGTTACAATTTTCCCGGTCTGTGGTATACTGAATGCTGGGATAACCCCACGGACTGGCAGGAGGGCTTGGAAGCGTGTTTGGAGCGATACTCCGCTTGATGGTAACGGTGGCCGCCGTGCCGCTGTGCGCCCAATACATGGCCGGCGTTCACGCTACTGACTGGACCCGCGCCGCCCTGATCGGGCTGATTCTGGGGGTACTCTACATCGTGCTCCGGCCCGTGGTTCGACTTTTGCTCAAGGTTGTTAACTGGCTTACGCTGGGGCTTTTGTACGTGGCTGTGGACGCGTGGCTGGTGTGGACGGCGGTCGGCATGCTTGGCGGCGCCGTTACGTTGGATAATTTCTGGTGGGCTGTCGCCATCGCTTTTGTGGTCAACGCCGCCCGGACCCTCATCAGCGCCCTGACCGGGCGCTTACGGGAATAGGAGTTTTTAGGTATGCATATTTTATTGGTTAACGACGACGGCATCCAAAGCGTTGGCATCCACGCGCTGTGTCAGGCGTCGCTGGAGCGCGGCCACAGGGTGAGCATTTGCGCCCCCAGCGCGCAGCAGAGCGCGGCCAGCCAGCGCATTACGCTGATTGAGCCGCTGTATGTCAAGGAATATGATATGGGCCAGGAAAGCGTGCAGGCGTGGGCCATTACCGGCACCCCGACCGATTGCGTGCGCCTGGGCCTGTATGAGTTGGTCAAGGACCCGGTGGATGTGCTGATTTCCGGCATCAACGACGGCTACAACGCCGGCATGGCCGTGCATTACAGCGGCACGGTGGGCGCGGCGACCGAGGGCGCGCTCAACCGCGTGCGCTCCATGGCCGTAAGCGTGCACCATGAAGCTTCGCAGGAGTTGTACGATTATGTGGCCCGGCTGGCCATCGCCACCGCCGAGCGGTATGTGGATCTGAAAACCCCGCCCGCGACCATCCTGAACATGAACGCGCCCCTGCGCGAGCCTGCGGAGGTGCTTTCGCCCGTGCTCGCGCCGCTTTCCACCGCCAATTTCAAGGACTGCTATCTGCGCCGCGAAAGCCCGCGCAACGGCGTGTACTATTGGATGGCCAACGAATGCCGCATGGAGCCGCCCGAAGCGGGCAGCGATCTGGACTGGCTTAACAAAGGCCACATCACCTATACGTTTATGGGCAACCCCAGCGAGCACGGCGCGGCATTCGCATCCTTTGTGCGGGAAATGAGCAAGGTGGACGTTACGGCCTGAGCCGGGTGTGCGCCGGCTATGGCCGTGGCCGAGGTTTCCCGCTTGCCCGGGATCGGCGGGCGAGGGTCGGGGCGCGGTCTGTCGGCACTGGGCGGCAGGGTCAGCCTTCGGTAAATGGATGCCGAAACCCCGGATGAGCGGTTTGTCGCTACCGGGCGGTTTTTTCCTTTCGAATTGCAGGCGCGGGCGCTTGAGCGCCGTCCGTTGGAGGCTACATGGACACACAGGAGATCATCAGACGCTTAAACCTTCGCGGTAAATCCCTGAGCAAAGGGCACCGCCGCATTGCCGCGTTCATTACCGACCATTCGGATAAAGCCGCGTTTATGACGGCCATCACGCTGGGGCAAAACTGCGGCGTCAGCGAATCGACTGTCGTCCGGTTTGCCACAGCCATGGGCTACGAGGGCTATCCGGAGCTTCAGGCGTCGCTTCAGGAGCTGGTGCGCCAGCACCTCACCGCCAGCGAGCGTTTCAACATCGCCTCGGAAATCAAGGAAAACGACGTGCTGCGCACGGTGCTGAAAAACGATATGCGCAACATCCGCATGACAACCGAGGATTTGTCGCAGAAGGATTTTGACCGCGCCGTTGAGCTGCTGCTCTCCGCGCGTCGCATCTACGTGATGGGTCTGCGTTCCGCAGCCCCGCTGGCACAGTTTTTCGGCCATTACCTTCGCCTGATTTTTGACGAGGTGATTATGGTGCAAAACGCCATCGGCGAAGGGTTTGACGAGATGGAGCGCATCAGCGGCCCCGACGTGCTGGTGGCCGTGAGCTTCCCGCGCTATTCCACGCGCACGGTGGAGTGTATGCGCATCGCCCGTGAAAACGGCGCGAAGGTGATCGCCGTAACCGACGGCGCGATGAGCCCGCTGAGCACCGTCGCGGATGTTTGCCTGTACGCCCATACCGATATGGCCAGCTTTGTGGATTCGCTCGCCGCGCCGCTTTCCCTGCTTAACGCGCTGATTGTCGCGCTCAGCCTGCGCCGCCGTGAGGAGCTTTCCGCCCACCTGAAACGGCTGGAAAGCATCTGGAACGCGCACGGCGTTTATCTGGACCGTGAGGACACGCGCACCTGACGCGCGCCGTCTGCCGGTGACAATGGGCCGGGCCTGACGCTGGGCATTTTGCTTTTGAAACTGAAGGAGGCCGTGAATGCCATCCATCGTGATCCTGGGCGGGGGCGCCGCCGGATTGATCGCCGCCGTAACCGCGGCGGAAAACGGCGCGACGGTCACCCTTGTGGAGCGCAACGAAAAGCTGGGGAAGAAGCTCTACATTACCGGCAAGGGCCGCTGCAACTGCACCAACCTGTGCGCGCCGGAAGCTTTTCGGCAAAATGTGGTGCGCAACCCGCGTTTTTTATTTTCCGCGCTGGAGGCATTGCCGCCTGAGGCGTTGCTTCGCAAGTTGGAAGCCTGGGGCTGCCCAACCGTGGTGGAGCGCGGCAACCGCGCCTTTCCCGCCTCGCAGAAAGCCAGCGACGTTACCCGCGCGCTGGAGCGGCAGCTGCAAAAAAACGGCGTGCGCGTGCGGCTCAACAGCCGCGCGAAGGCGATTGCGGTATCGCAGGGCCGGGTGAGCGGCGTTACGCTGGAAACCGGGGAGACCCTCCCTGCCGACGCGGCGATTGTTTGCACGGGCGGCGTCAGCTACCCGGCTACCGGCAGCACCGGCGACGGGTACGCGCTGCTTGCGGCCTGCGGGCACGCCATCCTGCCCCCCAAGCCCGCGCTGATCCCGCTGACCAGCCCGGAGGAATGGGTGCGCGGCTTACAGGGGTTATCGCTTAAAAATGTGCGCCTGACGCTTATGCACGGTAAAAAGCGCCTTTACGCCGAGCTTGGCGAAATGCTGTTTACGCACTTTGGCCTGTCCGGGCCGTTGGTGCTGTCCGCGTCCAGCTACATGGCGGGGTTGGATTTTGCCCAATGCTCGCTGACTTTGGATCTCAAGCCGGGGCTGACTCCGCAGCAGTTGGAAGAAAGAATCCTGCGCGACATCGGCGCGGCTGGGAAAAAACACCTGCAAACCGTTCTGCGGGGCCTCTATCCGGAGCGGCTCGCGGAAACCGTCGCCGCACTGTGCGGGCTTGACCCCATTAAGCCCGCCAACGAGCTGAAGCGGGAGGAGCGGGAAGCGCTGGTGCGCCTCACCAAGGCGCTGCCCCTGCCGGTGAACGGCACGGAACCGATCGCCGCGGCGGTTGTGACGGCCGGCGGCGCGGACGTGCGCGAATTTTCGCCCGCAACCCTGCAAAGCAAGCGGGTTGAAGGCCTATATGCGGCAGGCGAGGTGCTGGATGTGGACGCCCTCACCGGGGGGTTTAACCTGCACATTGCTTTTGCGACCGGCTATTGCGCGGGTTTGGCGGCCGCGCTTCAGGGCGCGGCGGAGCGCTGAACCCGCCTGTCGGGAACAGCCCCGCCATGTTATGCGCTGGCGTTCAGCCGCCCAAACGCGGTGCCGGATTCGCCCGCGATGGACAGGCCCGCGTGAGGCCGTTTGTGCCTGATCCGACCCCGATGCGGCTATTGTTGTTTGCTCAAGCCCGCGCCAGGCGAAGGTTGCTTTATCCGGCCCGCGTGAGGCGATTGATGACTAACCCGGCCCGCGCAAGGCCGTTGCGCCCCAACTGTTGATCCTATATCCAGACTGGAGTTAGATCTATGCACTACATCGTTTTGGATTTGGAATGGAACCAGCCCACCAGCTTCAACACCCCCGTGTTTCGCCAGATTGGCGACAGCCTTCTTTTTGAAGTGATCCAGATTGGCGCGGTGAAGCTGGACGATCAGTTTACGCTGCTGGACGAGCTTTCCATTCCCATCCGGCCCACCCATTACACCAACATTCACCCGCGCGTGCGCCGCATGACCCATCTGGGCCGGGAGGAACTGTGCGACGCGCCCACGTTTCCCGAGGCCATGTCGCAGTTTGCGCAATGGTGCGGCGATAATTACGTTTTCCTCACCTGGGGCGGGGACGATATCAGCGTGTTGCAGCAAAACCTCGATTTTTTCCATTTTGACGGCGAAGCCGCCAAGATGTACGATGTGCAGCGCTATTACGCCGAGGCCTTCGAGCTGGGCGCGCGGCAAAAATCCCTGAAGGGCGCGATGGAGCATCTGGAGATTGCCGCCGATGAAAGCAGGGATTTTCACAACGCCGTAAACGACGCGTATTACACCGCGCTGGTGTTGCAAAAATTGCCTGACCCCCAAAGCGTGCTCCGCCACGAGCAGGCCGCGCGCAAGCTTTGCCACAACCCGCGGCGCACCCGTTTCCGCGTAACCCGGACTGTGCCCACCGTTACGGAAGGGTTGGCCGGGGCCGATGTGCAAACCCCGGAATGCCCCACCTGCAAAAAGCCCACCCAATTGGTGACCGAGCTGACCCCGCAGGCCCCGGGCAAGTACGTCGCCATCAGCAAATGTGCCCAGCACGGGCAGCTGTTTATTAAAGTCCGGTTTTCCAGACTGCCGGACGGGCAAACGGGCATGTACCTGAGCGTGACCCCCGCCAACAGCCAAAACCGCGCCTACGTGCACACCAAAGTGCTGCAAAATCAGTATAAAACCAAGCACGGCGGCGCCTTTGACCCGGAGGACCTTTCCCACGCCTGCGACAGCAACATGCCCTTTGAGGAATGCTGAGCCGTTTGCCTATGCGTATATAACCGAACATGGACGCGCGGAGCGCGGGGATACCTGCGCGTAAATCGTTCATGACGGACAAGCGGAGCGCGGCGGAAACCCGCGGCGCTGAGCCGCTGAGACGCACGCCTGAGCGCGAACGGCCAAAGCATCACCTTGCGCAAACGTCGGAGTTTTCTTCGGTTCAGCCCGCAACCCACCTGCAACCCCAAACGGAGGCAAATCATGAGTTCACAAACCCCTGACCATTTAAAAACCGTCCAGATTACCCTGAACGGGGCGACCGCTGAATTTTCCAAGGGCACGCCCGTGCTGGAAGCCTTTCGGCAGCTAAGCCCGGAATTGGCCGACCACCTGCTGTGCGCCCAGTGCGGCGGCGTTTGCATGGAGCTGGACGAGCCGCTGACGAAAAACTGCGCCCTGACCGGGTTAACCTACCGTGATGAAGAAGGCCGCCGCGTGTACGAGCGTTCGCTGCGGTTTTTACTTTTGCTGAGCATGTCGCGGCTGTTTCCCAAAAAGCAGGTTCGCATCCTCAACAGCGTCGGGTACGGCGTTTACCTGCGCGTGCTGGAGGAGGACATGGACCACGCCATGGTGCGCGCGCTTGAGCAGGACATGCGAAAGCTCGTGGCGCAGAACCTCCCGTTTGAAAAGGAAACGTGGACGCGGGAGCAGGCGATCGCTTACTTTACCCAGCACAACGACCCGGACAAGGCGGACGTGCTCCGCTACCGCCCCGGAAAAACCATCGCCATGTACCGTATTGGGGATATGCGCGAGTATTTTTACGGCGCGATGACCCCTTCCACAGGCTACCTGAAGCATTTTTCGCTGAAACCCCATTTCCCCGGGCTGGTGCTTTGCATGCCCGCGCCGGGGGAACCTGCGCGCGTAGCGCCGTACAGCCCCCGCCCCAAGCACCTGCGCGTGTTTAACGAATCGCAGGAGTGGTGCCGAATCCTCGGCGCAAGCAATGTGGCCGATGTGAACCGCATGATTGAGCAGGGCAAAATGCGCGAGTTTATCCGTGTAAACGAGGCCTTGCAGGATAAATCCATCGCGCACATCGCCGATGAAATTGTGACCCGCAACGCGCAGATCGTGCTCGTGTTCGGCCCTTCCTCCAGCGGCAAAACGACCTTCGCGCACCGGCTGGCGGTGCATTTGCAGGTGCTGGGCAAGCGCCCGCAGCTGGTATCGCTGGACGATTTTTACAAGGCGCGCGACGACGCGCCCCGGGGCGCGGACGGCAAACCGGACCTGGAGGATGTGGAGGCTCTGGATATTCCGCTGCTGAGCGATTGCATCGAGCAGCTGCTCTCCGCCGAGTGGGTGCAAATGCCCAAGTTTGATTTTGTCACCGGCAAACGCACGCCGGAAACGACCCCCATGCTGCTGGCGGGCAACGGGCCGCTGATTTTGGAGGGCATCCATGCCCTGAACGACCGCGTTACGCGCGAATTGCCGGAGCAGCTGACCTACGGCGTGTATGTGAGCGCCCTGCCCTGCATCAATCTGGATAACCATAACCGCATCCGCACCACGGATGTGAGGCTGTTGCGCCGCATCACCCGGGACGCGAAGTTCCGGGGCACCGCGCCGGAAGCCACCATCGATATGTGGCCCAGCGTGCGCGCGGGGGAAGAAAAATGGATTTTCCCCAATCAGGAAAAAGCGGATGTGATGTTCAACACCTCGCTGCATTACGAGCTGCCCATCCTGAAACGCGCCAGCTTCGCGCTGCTGTCCCGCATCCCGGAAACGGAGCCGGAAGCGCTGGTGGCGCACCGCCTGCTAAAATTTCTCCAGTATTTTTTGCCGGTGGAGGAAGGCGTGATCGACGAAATCCCGCCTTTGAGCATCCTGAGGGAATTTATCGGGGAATGTACGTTCTACGACCGGCATTGACTTTTCTGGGCGCTTAGTGTATAAGAAGATGTTTAACCCTATGCGATTTTGGAACGGGAGGCTGTCCGAAGGTGCAGGCTATCAGCACAGTCATCGGGGCGATCAACTGGCTCATGTCCACGTGGCTGGTCGTTATTATTCTATATCAACTTTATATCAGTATTTTTGGTTTTAAGCGAACTTCTCGGGATTATCAGGATCATGATCCCCAGTTGAAATACCTGGTACTCGTACCCGCGCACAATGAGGAGGCGGTGATCTCCGGCATTGTGCAGAACCTCCAATCCATGGATTACCCCAAGGAGCTTTACGATTTCTACATTTTAGCCGACAACTGCGACGACCGAACCGCCGAAATCGCGCGCGGCATGGGCGCCAAGGTGCTGGAAACCCACAAGGAAACCCCTGACGCCCCCACCGGCAAGCCGATCGTGCTGCAAAAGGCGCTGGAAACCCTGAAAGGTTATGGCGACCGGTATGATCTGGTGATGTTCTTCGACGCGGACAACCGCATCGACACCAGCATGTTCCGCGAGGTGAACAGCCAGTTTCTGGATCACCCGGAAGCTGATATTGTGCAGTGCTACCTGGGCTGCAAAAACAAAAAAGGGCTTGTGGCGCTGTATTACTACATGAGCTACACCATTACCAACCGCTTTTTTCAGTATGCCAAAAGCCGCATCGGCATCAACTGCGTAGTCGGCGGCACCGGTTTTGCGGTGCGCGCGGATTACCTGCAAAAACGCGGCGGTTGGACGGCCATGTCCCTGACGGAGGATTTTGAGCTTCAGGTGGAAGCCACCTGCGAAGGCAAACGCATCCTATGGAACAATAACGTGCGCATCTACGATGAAAAACCCACCCGCTGGCGCGCAAGCCTTCGACAGCGCATCCGCTGGGCGCAGGGGCACTGGTTTGTGTGCTTCAAAAACACGCGCCGCATTTTTTCCGCCCTGCGCAACAAGCGCATCAAGTTTGGCGAGTTCCTGAGCACATTCCTGTACGTTTACAGCCTGACCCCGTTTGTGGTGATGATTATTCAGGTTATCCTGAGCCTTGTTTTGCAGGCGCTCACCATGGCGGGGCTGATGCCCAAGACGGATAATGTGATTACCTTCTGGGATTGGTTTGTGGTGAACTATCCGAGCCTGTTGGTGTTCCTGTACTCGTTCATTTTGCTGTTTTACATTGCGGACTGGGTGGATAACCGGGTGCGTTTCAGGCCGCTGTCCCTGTTTACCAACATCCTGAGTCTTGTGCTCAACACGGTGTTGGTGGCCATCGCGCAAATCTGGGGGCTGTTCCGTTTCCGCCATCAGAACGTGTGGGTCAAAACAACGCACCGGATCAACGCCGCGCACGAGGGTTGTCTGTACGACCCGATTGCCGACAACGGCAAACCGCAGCTGAAAACGGCTGAAAACAGCTATCCCATCTGAAGCGAGGCGCTGAACATTGAAACGGTTGGAGACCCCCCCGGCTCTGCGCCGTGGGTAGCAGGGCATGCGCCTGGACGGTTACCCGCGCAAAATGGCTGGCCGAGCGCTTACGGCTGCCAAAGGTCTGGCACTTCATTCACGCTTGGCACCCCGCCGCGCCTGTGGCGCTGGGGCTGCTGAGCGTTTTGTTGACCTCGCTTACGTTTCGGCTTTCCTCGGCGGACGCGACCTGGGCGTTGGCGTTCAAGTTTTTCACAAATCCGCTTCTTTTTTTATTGAACTGGCTGCCGGTCGCGCTGTGGGTTTTTCTGTGTTATTTTACGCTGGGAAAGCCCTGCCTCGCGTTTGGGGTCGCGGCTGCGCCGGTGCTGCTGCTGGCGCTGGTGAACTACTATAAGCTGCGCCTGCGGGGCGATCCGCTGATGTTTGCGGACCTCAGCCTTTTAGGGGAAGCCTCCGCCATGAGCAAGCGCTACGCCATCCAGATGACGGCCGGCGTGACCGCGGCGCTCCTGTTGACGCTGCTGGCGCTGGTTCTGCTGCGGTTTCAGTACCGGCGATGGCGAAAGCCGGCCTTGGGCAAACGGCTGCTCGGCTGCTCCGTGTGCGCGGCGCTGCTGGCGTTTAGCGGCAATCTGCTGATTACCGACGACGCGCTGTATTCGCAAACCGCGTTGGCCGTGAGTTGGTTGCCGACCCAGTCCTACATTGAGCATGGCGTTGTATACCCTTTTTTGCGCAGCGTGAACGACGCGATGGAGCAAAAGCCGGACGGCTATCACGAGGACGAGGCCGCGCAAGCCCTGAGCGCCTATGCGCAGGACGATATTCCGGCGACTGAAAAAGTGGATATTATCGGCGTGATGATGGAAGCCTTCAATGATTTCAGCACGTTTGACAATCTGGATTTTATCGCCGACCCCTATACGGATTGGCACGCGCTGGAGGCGGAAAGCGTTTCCGGCACGCTGGTCACCAATGTTTTTGCGGGGGAAACCGTGAATACCGAGCGCGCCTTTTTAACGGGCTATCTGGACCCCTCGGACAGTTTCAGAGCGCCGGTCAACAGCTTTGTGTGGTATTTACGGGGGCAGGGGTATACCTGCGTGGGCAACCACCCGGGCTATAACTGGTTTTATAACCGCCTGAACGTGAATGAATACCTTGGGTTTGAACGGTACCGTTTTTACGAGGATACCTACCATGTGTACGCGCCCACGGGAATCTTGAAGGACTCCGTTTTTTTACCGACGGTGGTCGCGGATTACAACCTTGCCGCAAAAAGCGGAAACCCGGTGTTCAGCTTTAACGTGACCTACCAAAACCACGGGCCGTACGATACCGTAAAACGCTATCAAACGCCTTACCTGGCCTGGAAGGCTGGGTACAATCAGGCGGACTACTGCATTGCCAATAACTATCTGGACGGCGTTGCGCAAACGGGCCGCCAGCTTCGGCAGTTTGTGGAGCATTTCCGCGCGGCCAAGCGCCCGGTGGTGATTGTGCTGTTTGGCGATCATAACCCGTGGTGGGGCGATGATAACTCCGCCTACCAGATGTTTAACGTGGATTTGGACCGTTCCACCGAGCAGGGATTTTTCAATTACTACAGCACGCCGTACCTGATTTGGGCCAATGACGCGGCCAAACAGGCATTGCACTGCGATTTTACTGGCGAAGGCGGGCGAATAAGCCCCGCATTCCTGATGGATAGGCTATTTACGCTCGCGGGCTGGCAAGGCCCAGCCTACCTGAAAGCGCTGCGGGAGTTGGAAACGCACACCTCCGTAATCAACCGCCAGTTTGTGCTGGACGGCGATCAGCTAAC
This sequence comes from Candidatus Limiplasma sp., assembly GCA_035353615.1. GTDB lineage: Bacteria > Bacillota > Clostridia > Christensenellales > Aristaeellaceae > CAXXOK01. Next base: position 1,444 of record DAOPZY010000017.1, on the reverse strand, counting down.
GGGCGTGGGCGACAGTGAACCCTCGTGGCTGAAGGATTTCAGAAAACTGGAATATTATGAAAAGCATAGCGCCGTGCCAGCGGCGTAGGGAACCTGTCGGACCGTTTTGACCATTTTCAGGAAATTGACCTTTGCCTTGGCAGCCTGTTTGCCGTACCATAGGGGTAAGCTGGGTGCGGGTGCGCAGCAACGGCGCGGCCGCCGCTTTGCGCCTGCGGCGTCATGCGCCCGCCATGACCGGCCCAACCGGATCGGTTTATTTTGGCCCATCTGCACAGCTACGCCCATGCAGCCCGAAATGCGCGGCGGCGATGCGGATTTGATCTGGGGAAGAAGGTTGATTTTGTGAAATTGCTCACCGTAACCGTGCCCTGTTATAATTCGGCGGCGTATATGGAACGCTGCATCGATTCCCTGCTGCCCGGCGGCGAGGAAATGGATATCCTCATCATCGACGACGGTTCCACCGACCGCACCGGCGAGATTGCCGACCGCTACGCCGCCCGGTTTCCGGACACGGTGCGCGCCATCCATCAGGAAAACGGCGGCCACGGCGAAGGGATCAATCAGGGCATCCGCAACGCGCGGGGCGTTTATTTCAAGGTGGTGGATTCCGACGACCGGCTGGACCCGGACGCGCTCGCAAAGCTGCTGGAACTGCTGCGCAGCCATGCCGAGGGGGACGCGCAGGTGGATCTGGTGGTGCATAACTATGTGTACGATCAGGCGGAAAAGCCGGCGGTGTTTTCGGTGAATTACCGGATTGTGATGCGCCCGAACCGCGTGCTCACTTGGGAGGATATTCACCGTTTTCCCGTGCATAAGCAGTTTATGATCCACGCGCTGGTGTACCGTACCGGTTTGCTGCGGGAAATGGGGCTTGTGCTGCCCAAGCATACATTTTACGAGGATAACCTGTATATTTATCAGCCGCTGCCCCATACCCACCGCATCTTGTACCTGGACGAGCCTCTTTACGGCTATAGGATCGGCCGGGAGGATCAGTCCATTGCGGAAAAGAACATTCTTCGGCGGTTGGATCAGGTAAGCCAAATTGCGGAGCAGATGATTACCAGCTACACCCTGAACGAGCTGAAGGCATTGCCCCGAAGCCTGTGCAATTACATGCTCAATAACTGCGCCGGGATGCTGGCGACCACTTCCGCGCTTCAATTTATTGCGGAAACCGAGGAAAGCCTGTCCATGAACCGCCATATGTGGCAGACTATCCAATCGTTTGACGAAGAGCTTTATCAAAAATTGCGTTCCAATCTGCTGGGGAGCGCGACCATTTTGCCGGGCGCGGTGGGCCGGCGCGCGCTGGTGAGCGGATACCGATTTGTGCGTAAGATGATTCAGTTTTAACAGGATCAGCACAAGTAAACGTCCCCCCCCTCCGCCGCAGCGGAACCGGGTCAAGGGCGAAGCCCTTGGCAGGGTGTGC